>JAQGMR010000065.1 GCA_028292265.1 Herminiimonas sp. | reverse complement strand
TCGCTGTCGGCGCCGCTTTGGACGTAGTAGATTTCTTTGTTGGTTTCATCGGTTTCATCGGTTCCTCGGGCATCATTAGTGTCCATCATTTCGGATGTCCAATAAAGCCGGGTTACCTCAGACCACGGTTTCCCTGGCTTGCCAAATCAATGTTCAACGGAAAACCGTGGTCTGTCCCCGATTGCCCGGCGGGAAACGGCGGTCTGTTCCCGATTGCCTTAGAGGATCCGCTTTCGAATCTGCGTAATAACGACTTCCGCGATCACCACCACCGCAAAAATCGCGATCAGCACCATCGCCACCCGATCCCACTGAAACAGGTTTTGCGCGGAGTCCATCACCATACCGATGCCGCCTGCGCCCACCAGGCCCAGCACAGCGGACTCGCGCACGTTGATGTCCCAGCGCAGCAGCACCAGCGACCAGAATGCCGGCCGTATCTGCGGCCAATAGCCATACCAGATCTCCGCGCCTTTAGATGCGCCCGCTGCCTGCAGCGCCTCAATTGAGCCCTTGTGACTTTCTTCAATCGCTTCGGCCATGAGCTTGCCGATAAAGCCGATCGAACGAAATGCTATCGCGAGCGTGCCAGCCAGCGCGCCGGGCCCGAAGATGCCCACAAACAGCAGCGCCCACACCAGCGAATTGACCGAGCGGCTCGAGACCAGCACCAGCTTGGCGAGCAGATTGACCAGGCGATTGGGCGTGAGGTTGCGCGCTGCCAGCAGGCCGAACGGCACCGCCATCACGATAGCGAGAATGGTGCCGAGCGAGGCGATGTGCAGCGTTTCCACCAGCGCTGCGTGGATGCCCTTGGGATAGTAGTCAACTGCCGGGGGCCACATGCGCTTCAGCAGGTCGCCGACCTGCTCGGGAGCGTCGGCGATGAACTCGGGAATCACCTCGATCGAGCGCGCCGCCATGACAAGCACGGCCACGATGACAAACCAGATCAGGAAGCGCGCGGCCCGCTGAGCGGGACTGTGGCGGACCCAGTGGCGAACAGTCAACGGTTCACCGCCATTAACCGCAACGCCAGTAGCCTGCGCCGCAGAAGGCCGCAGGCCGCTAAACATGCAGCACCTTCTTGACGTAGTTGGACAGCACTTCGCCTACCATGATCATCGCGATGATCGTCATGAGGATGGCGCAGACAAAGTCATAGTCAAAACGCTGAAACGCGGAGAACAGGGTGCCGCCGATGCCGCCCGCGCCCACGATGCCAACCATGGTCGAATTGCGCAGGTTGGAGTCAAGCTGATAGGTGGAGAAGCCGACGAAGCGCGCCAACACCTGCGGCAGTACGCCGAAAGTCAGTACGTTGGCGAAGGAGGCGCCGGTCGCGCGCACCGCTTCCACTTGCTTGAGCGATATCTCTTCGATGGCATCCGCAAACAGCTTGCCGATGAACCCGACCGAGGCCACGACCAGCGCCAGGATGCCGGCCAGCGCGCCGAAGCCTACTGCCTTCACAAACAGGATCGCCATGATGACGGGATGCAGTGAGCGGCACACCGCAATCAGCCCACGCGCCGGCCAGGTTGCCCATGCCGGCATCAGGTTGCGCGCCGCGCACAGGCCAATCGGGAGTGAAATCAGGATGCCAAGCGCCGACGCCAATACGGCGATCTCCATCGATTCCACCAGTCCTTGCAAAAGAATGTCCCAGCGCTCGAAATTGGGCGGAATCATGCGTCCCAGGAAATGGGCCGCATTGCCTAGGCCAGTGTGAAAACGCTCGAAAGTAAAGTCGAGTGTGGAGGCAGCGTAGAAGTTATAGACAACCACGGCCAGTGCCGTGGCACGCGCGCCCAAGCCAAGCCGAAACGGCCGTGCCGCGCGGACCGCTGTTGCCGCCAGGGCTTCAGCCGAAGCAGCCGTGGCGGAGGCCGCAGCCGCAGTAGAGACGAGCGTCGACCCCTTCACTGCAGCCATGACTCGCCGCCATAGACTTGCTGCAGTATGGCGTCGGTCAAGCCATCGGGCGCACCGTCATACACGACATACCCGTTCGCCATGCCAATGATCCGGCGCGCGAAACGTTTCGCCAGTTCCACATCGTGCATGTTCACAATCACAGGAATGTTCTGGGCCTGCGCAATGCGTTGCAGCAGTTCCATGATTTCCACAGAGGTCTTCGGGTCGAGCGAGGAGGTCGGCTCATCGGCCAAGATCAGCGCCGGCTGCTGCATGACAGCCCGTGCTATGCCCACGCGCTGCCGCTGGCCACCGGAAAGCGCATCGGCGCGCTGGTTGGCGAAGTCACGCAGGCCAACCACGTCCAGCATGTCGAAGGCGCGCGCGATGTCGTCGCTGCTGAATCGCCGCAGCCAGGCATTGAAGGCGCTGGTATAGCCGAGCCGGCCGGTCAGCAGGTTTTCCATGACGGTCAGGCGCTCCACCAGGTTGTATTCCTGGAACACCATGCCGATGTTGCGGCGCGCATGGCGCAGCGCTTTGCCGCGCAGAGACACGAGGTCAGTGCCATCCAGCAGGATCGCGCCGGAGGTGGGCTCCACCAGCCGGTTAACGCAGCGGATCAACGTAGATTTGCCGGTGCCGGAAGGCCCGATGATGGCGACCAGATCGCTGCAGTTGAACTCGAGCGAAATGTCTTTCAGCACCGGCTTGCCGGGTGAATATTCCTTTACCAGATTGCGGATTGATAGTGAACCGAAGCGGCTGCCCGCCGTTGGCGGCGGTGCAGCTTCCGTGCCTGATGCCATCATGGCTTTTTAGGTTCAGCAGCCTTCTTCTGTGCAGCGGCAGCTTCGCGCGCAGACTCTTTGTCATAGCCAGATTTGGAGAACGATTCGCCACCGGCTTCAGCCACCTTGCGCACGATTTCCCAGTCCTTCTTGTACGTCACCGGGAAGAAGCGATCCGCGCCGTCGAAGGCCTTTTGCATGTCGGCCGGGAAGCGGAAGTCGTAGAAGCACTTCAACATCTTGTCGCGCAGTTTTGGCTCCAGGTCGTGTGCATACGCAAAGGACGACGTTGGGAATTTTGCGCTACGGTAGATGATGCGAAATTCGTCTTCCTTGATCTGGCCGCGGGAGGCCATGCGGTGGTACACGTCGGAAGCGACCGCGGCGGCATCGTAGTCACCGGATTTCACTCCGAGGATTGACTGGTCATGCTTGCCGGAGAAAAGGATCTTGTAGTCGGCTTCCGGCTTCAAGCCCTCAGCCGGGAACAACGCCATTGGCGCCATGTGGCCCGAGTTGGAAGAGGGCGATGTGTGGGCGAGCTTCTTGCCCTTGAGGTCCGCCAGCTTCTGGAAAGCGCTGTCCTTCTTCACAATGACGATCAGGTTGTAGCCCTGGAACTCGGCTTCCGTTCCCTTGACGGCAAAGGGAATCGCCCCTGCCACGTTCACCGCGAAGGCAGTTGGGCCGGTCGAGAATCCACCCACATGCAGGCGCCCGGAGCGCATCGCTTCAATTTCTGCCGCGTTGGATTGCACCTGATAGAAGACGACCTTCTTGCTAGTGCATTGCGCCAGGTATTTGGTGAAGGGGTCGAAGATCTTGGCGTACACGGCTGGGTCTTCTACGGGGGTGTAGGTGAAGACCAGGGTCGAGGGATCCTTGAATTTCTTCGGGTCGGTCGGGAAGTCCGCCACCAGGTCCTTGTTGGCATCGCAGTACATCGCGTCCAGATCGCCGTGGTTTGTGCAGGCTTGCGCTTGGGCGGCCGAAGCACCTGACAAAGCAGGAAGAGTGAAGGCGAGGGCGGCTACCGCGGCTAGTGCCAGGGATGAGGTGAAGCGGGCAAGGCGGGGAATGGCGGACATTTCAGCGCTCCTTTTCTGGGTCTCGTTTAACGCCGATGCTCGGGCGGGTTTCATTATTGTCGGCTGATTGTAGGGGTGATATCGGCCCGCCGCAACCTGCTGAACGAAGCGGCGAGGGCGAGCAGGCAATTTGGGCTGCGCCGCGATATCGTATACGATGTGTCGAACCGGTTTTTATGACGAGATGGTGGCCGCAATTCACCGCCGCGGCTTGCGGGCAGCGTAAAATCCGGATGCCGTATTGATCCGACGGGCCCGGTTGCCGCCGGAATGCGTGTTTGCTCCAAGTCCTTGAATGAAAGTCCGCTGATGTCCGCAGGTCCCGCAAAAAACGCTTCTGGCCGCGCCGTAACGCGCGCCCCTATCCACGAACAGATACTTGCCCATCTGCGGCGCGACATTATTCGCAATCGCTGGGCGCCGGGAGAACGCCTGCCGGAGCCGCAGCTGTGTGAAGAATTCAATGTCTCCCGTACGCCGCTGCGCGATGCGCTGAAGTTGCTGGAAGCCGAAGGGCTGGTGGAGCTGAAGCCCCATGTGGGTGCTGTCGTGACGCGCCCTGGCCAGCCGGACCTGGAAGAAAAAATGCAGGTGCTGTCCTCACTCGAACAGCTTGCCGCCGGCCTGGTCGCTGGCACCCGTCCGCCCCGAGTGGTGGCCGAGCTGCGCAAGCTGCACGCCGCAATGAAAGATGCGGCGGCGCGCAAGGATGCGCAGCTTTACTATCGGCTCAACGATGATTTCCATCGTGCCATCGTGGTTGGTTCGGGCAATGTAACCCTGTCTAAAATCCATGAAACGCTGATGTGGCATGTGTTCCGCGCGCGCCATATAGCAAACGAGTATGAAGCGCTCAGCACGTCGGCGGCGGAGCATCATGAAGCGATCGTCGACTTCATCGCGGAAGGCAAGACGTCAAAGGCGTCCGACGCAATGCGTTCGCACTTGAAGGATGTGAGCTTTACGATTTCTCACTCCGATCCGTTGCACGATGCGGCGGGCGAGAAGGTTCGGCCCGTGATGAAACCTGGGAAGAATGTGGCTACGGTAAAGCCCGACGGGGTCAAAAATCCGGCGGCGAAGAGCGCCGCGGTGAAAAATCATGCAGGGACCAAGCTTGCGGGGACCAAGCCTGCAGGCACCAAACCTGCAGGGAACAAACCTGCAGGGACCAAACCTGAAGGCACCAAGCCTTCAAGGATCAAGCCTGCGGCCGAGACAACCGAAAACAAAGCGACTCGCAAAAAATAAGGGCGGGGACGGTTCCCGTTGCCCGCCCTTCAGCGTACATCGCCTGATTGCGCCGCGCCGCGAACGTGAACCGGCGCTGCACAACCAGTCCGCTACATCATGCCCATCGCCCTCGGCAGCCATAGCGATAGCCCCGGCCAATAAGTCACAATCACCAGGAATACCAGCATCGTCGCGAGCCACGGCATCACTGCTATGGTCAGCTCGGTGATGCTCATCTTCGTAATGCCACTGGCGACATACAGGTTCAAGCCGACCGGTGGGTGGCACAGTCCGATTTCCATGTTGGCATCGATCAGGATGCCGAAGTGGACCGAATCAATGCCCAGCCGGATAGCTGTCGGATGCAGGATCGGCGCCATCACCAGGATGATCGACGACGGCTCCATCACATTGCCAGCCAACAGCAGCAGGATGTTGGAGAGGAACAGGAAGCCGACCTTGCCCAGGTCTTTTGACAGCATCCAGTCCGCCATCAGTTGCGGTATGTTTTCGTGGGTCATGAGGAATGAAAACAGAACCGCGTTCGTGATGATGTAAAGCAGCATGGCGCTCATGCTTGCCGAGGTGCGCATCACTTTCGGTGTGGAGGAAACCGGCATGTCCTTGTACACAAAAACCGAGATGATGAAGGCGTACACCGCGCTCATCGCCGCTGCTTCCGTCGCGGTGAAGATGCCGCTGTAGATACCGCCAATGATGATGACTACCAGCAGCAGTCCCCACACGCTTTGGCGGAAGGCGTTCCAGCGTTCCTTCCACGTCGCCTTCGGCATGCGCGGATAGCCATTCTTCTTGGCGATGAACCAGGTCGTGCCGCACAACATCGATGTCAGCAGCATGCCGGGAAACAGGCCCGCAACGAACAGTGCGCCGATCGAGGTGTTGGTGGAGATCGCGTAGATCACTTTGGGTATCGAAGGCAGCATCAGAATGCCGAGCGAACCGGCGGTAATGATGACGCCGGCGCCGAAGCGCTTGGGATAGCCCTGCTTCACCATCTCTGGCAGGATGATGGACCCGATCGCCACCACCGTCGCCACGCTGGAGCCGCAGACCAGCGCAAACATCGCGCAGGACAAAATGCCTGCCAGCGCGAGGCCGCCATGCCAGTGACCCACGAGCGAGGTAGCGAAGTTGATCATGCGCTTGGCCACGCCACCATGCGTCAAGAAATTGCCGGCCAAAATGAAGAACGGAATCGACATGATCTCGAACTTCTCGATGCCGGTGAAAAGCTTCATTGCTACGGCTTCGATCGGCACGCTTGTCAGCAGGAACAGGAACATCAGGACGGTGAGCCCGAGCGCGATCGACACTGGAATGCCGGTCAGCATGAGCGCAATCAGCAGCGCGAACACGATGCCAACGTTGCCCCCCACCAGACAGACGGTGATCAGTGCTACGGAAATCCCGGCGAGCCAGTAGGCAGCCCTCTTTTTCGGCATGGGGCCCCATGCGGCATCGACTGGAAGGGTAGCGGTACTCATTTGACACCTCCGGCAACAGCAAGCTGGTCGCTGCGAGTGCTGGCGAGGGCGCCATGCGGCATGGCGACTTCAGGGTCGTCTTCAACTGGCTGGATGCCCTCGATTTTCGTCTCGTCGTGACGCGGCATTTCGCCGGTCCGAAGGTAAGTCACCGTGACCTGGACGAAGCGGAAACACATCAGGTAGGAACCGTAGGGTACGGCCGAGTAGATGACCCAGCTTGGCCAGTCCAGGTCTGGTGTCGTCGGTCCGGAGGTGAGGCCCTCGATGGAAAGGCCGAGAAAATTGAAGACCGCGTAGTGCATGCCGATCTCCCAGATGAAGCGGAAACCGAGCGTGCCAATGATGGCGGTGAAAGCGATGCCGCATGCCAGCGAAATAATGACAGCCACCTTGCGCCATTCGACCGGCAGGCGGTTGATCAGCACGTCGACGCCAACGTGGACGCCCATGCGAACACCGTAGGCTGCGCCAAATTTTGCCATCCACACGAACATGATGATGCACAGTTCCTGTGCCCAGCTGAAGTTCAGTCCAATGAGCCAGTCCTGCACATAGGGAATCTTGAAACCCGAACCGTAGCGGTGGAGCACCGAGAAAAAGATGAGCAGCGTGGCGCCGCCCATCATAAAGGTGATCATCCACTCTTCGATCAGATCGAGAGCCTTCGTAATCATGTTTCCCCCTTGTAAAAAAGTTTAGCGAGTCTAGGCAGGTGCAAGGGGAGACTCAATTGTGGTTAACCGCAGAGAGACTGCAATTGGGGCGAACTGCCGGATTCGGCCCAATAACTGATCGGATTTCAGGGAAATGTCAGCAATCTGTCGAGGCAGTGGAGGGGAGGGTCGCCGTCTACGCGCGTAGCAGCAGGCGCTCATAAACGAATTTCAGCCGCATGGGAGCGCTCCAGAACTCGAAGACTTTGCTCCAGCTTTCGAACATCCCGGACTGGATGAGGCCCTTGCATTGCTGGCGTAGCACACACGGAACCGTTTCGAGCGCACTGTGGGAGCCGCGAAGCGCCACCAGCGCTGGCTCAACGTTCTCAAGACTAAAGTCACCAGCACGAATGAAAAAATGCCCCGAAAGTCGTTAAGACCTCGGGGCATCGCATCTAGATCAACTCTTCATTCCAAGTTTGAAGCCATGGGCTAGCGGCGCAGGACTTTGCCGCTTTCAACTTGCAGCCTTCAACCTTCACTGCACGGGCCGCATGCACTGCCGGCCCGGTTCATCAGAACTCCACTTTCTCGCCCGGGTTAATCGACAGTACCTGGGTATTTGTGCTGCCGAGCGCTGCCTTGTATTCCTCAGGCGTGCCTTTCAGCTGGGGGATCGTGCCGTAGTGGACCGGGATCACGTACTTCGGCTTGAGCCATTCGCGCGTGGCATAGGCGGCGTCCTTGGGTGACATCACGAAGTGGCCACCGATGGGCATCAGGATCAGATCCGGCTTGTAGTAGTCGCCGATCATTTTCATGTCGCCGAACAGGCCGGTGTCGCCCATGTGATAGATCTTGAAGCCATTTTCCAGTTCAACGATGAAGCCTGCTGGTTCGCCGCCAACGTGCACTTCATCCTTGCCAGTGACGGGGTTCTTGTACGCCATTTCAGAGCTGTGCTCGGCATGGGTCTGGGTGATCTTGATGTTCGGGCCAAGCGGCGTTACGGTGCCGCCCTTGCCAAAGCGAACCGCCTGCTCGGCCGGAAGGAGGCCAAGAGTCGAGAACGTTTGCATCAAGCCGGCAGGTCCATACACCGGAACATTGTTCAGCTTGGCCAGTGCAACTGCATCGCCCATGTGATCAAAGTGGCCGTGCGTTACCAGCACAAGGTCAACCTTGCCGAGCGCTTCGAGCCTCTTGAAACCGGCCGGCGTTTTTGGATTGGTGGTCAACCAGGGATCTATCACGATCACCTTGCCGCCGGGCGTCGTGATCTTGGTCGCGGACTGGCCCAGCCAGAGGATTTCAGTCTTGCCTTGCGCGCGCAGTGTGGGCGATACACCCACCAGCGCCACTGCAAGCATTGAAAGGAGTACCCGTTTCAGATTGCCCATTTCATCTCCTGTCTCGTTTTTACGTGTCGAATTGGCCGGTGCGGCGCCGCGAATTTGGGGGAGTGCCGAAGGATTATAGGCACAAAATTACGATGCCGTTTTTATACGATGGTTGGCTGCCAAGCCCTGGTCATCGCGCGACAAGTTGCGAGGCGACGCGCTACCAGGCGCCGCAATCGCTTTAGAATAGCGCACCGACTGGTTTGAAATGAGTCGCTAAAAAACCAATTACAGATTCAGGAGACAACATGATCAAGCACCTTCCCCCCCTTGCCATTGCCCTTGCCATGGGGGTCTGCGGGGCAGTTCCCGCGACGGCGCTGGCGGCCGACGCCTGGCCAGCGCACGCCATCACCATGGTCGTGCCATTCCCGCCGGGCGGCGTTGCCGATACGGTGGCCAGGCCGGTGGCCCAGGCCATGCAGCGCGAGCTGAAAGAAACCGTCATCGTGGAAAACAAGGCGGGCGCTGGCGGCGGCATCGGCATGTCGCAAGTCGCCAAGGCCAAGCCCGACGGCTATACGATATTGATGGCACTGTCTTCCATCGCCATCCTGCCCGAGGCCGACCGCATCACCGGTCGCGAGCCGCTGTACCAGCTCGAGCAGCTTAAGCCGATCGCGCGCTTCACCGCAGACCCGACCGTGCTGGTGGTACGGGCCGACGCACCATGGAAGACCGTGAAGGAGTTCGTTGAGGCGATGAAGGCAAAGCCGGGCGCCTACACCTTCAGCTCGTCCGGCAATTACGGCACAATGCACGTACCAATGGAAATGCTGAAAGCAAACGCTAACTTCAAGATGCTGCACGTGCCTTACACGGGTGCTGCTCCCGCCGTGCTGGCCCTGCTGAGCGGCCAGGTGGATGCCGTGTCGACCGGGCCGGCGAGCGTGCTGCAATTCATCAAGGCGGGCAAGGTGCGGGCCCTTGCCCACTGGGGTAGCGGACCGCTGGCTGCGCTGCCTGGCGTGCCCAGTTTGAAGGAAGCCGGTTACCCGGTCGAGTTCGCGCAATGGTCGGGCATGTTTGTGCCGGCCGCGACGCCCGAGCCAATCGTCGCCAGGCTGCGTGCAGCGGCCAAGATCGCTGCCAATGACCCGGCGGTAAAGGAAACCATCAGTGGTGCCGGAAGCCCGATCCTTTATATGGACACGCCGGAATTCCAGACCTATATCAATGGTGACGCAAAGAAGTTGAAGGAGGCGGTGCAAGCGATCGGCAAGGTACGCTAGGAGCATAGCGGTAATGCGGGCAGGGCTGGGCCATGGGCTAGCCGACTTTCAACCCTGCTTTCGCCCCCTCGAGCCGGCTTTCCGTCGAGTTAGCGCCGAATTAACGCCGAGCTGACGCCGAGCTAACTCGGAGTGAACGCCGACTTGATTACCAGGGATCTAATCCGGTTTGAAAAGGTTTTGCTGAACGTGAAGAAGGTGCGACACCATCGCCTTTCTTGCCCCAGCAGCGTCCCGCTCACGCAGGGCAGCGACCAGCGCTCGATGTTCCTGCTCATAGGCCTTGCGACGTTCCGTTGTGAGGCTTTTTTTCTTCAGCAAGCCCCACTCGGCGCGCTCGCGCACTTCGTTGATCATGTTGAAAACGCCAATCACGAAATCGTTGTGCGTGGCACTTGCAATCGCGCGGTGCAGAGCGCCGTCCCAGTGCTCGAACTGCTCGAAACTGGATGCCGCCTCTGCGTTGCGCAGGCAGTCCTCCATCAGCACGAAGTCCGTGCCATTGGCATTGCGAATGACCAGTTCTACCAGGGCCGGTTCGAAGGCCATGCGCGCCTCCATCAGTTCCGACGGGCTGGTCGAGCGGCTCGGCATCATGCCGGCGGCTGCAGGAGCGGCCGGTGGTGGCAGACGGTCCATAGCATTTTGCGATACGTAGGTGCCGCTGCCCACCGCCTGCGTAATGAGCCCCATGTCCTTCATTTGCGTCAGTACCCGTCGCACCGTCGATCGTCCGACGTTGAACGACTCCATCATCTGCCGTTCAGCTGGCAGCCGCTCGCCGGGCCGCCAGCGGCCGTTGCGCAGATTGGCAAGCAGCGTTTCCCTTAGAACGAAGGCGGTGTCGGTATTCAAGGCGAGGGCCTGTGGAAGGTAGAGAAGCCGATCATAAAGGAACTGCTATTCTGTGGCCAATTGCCTGTCACCGTCACGGCGACATCCGGGCACGGCCGCAGAGCCGGGTGCAGAAGCCGTCCGCGCAGGCGCAAATCCTTGACACGGGCGCCGTGCCGCTGATAAATTGGTTCGTTTGCTAAACCAATTAATACCACTTTTGTCTGGAGATGTCATGCGCTTTGCCACCCTCGAAATCAGCGGCCGCCAGGTCGTCGTCGCCGTCACGCCAGATGGCAAGCAGTACTGCGAGGCCAGCCGTCTGGTCCCCGGTTTCGACGGCAACATGGAAGCGCTGATCCAGCGCCTGCCGACCATGGAAGGCGTGCGCATGCCGACAGACGGCTTGCAGCCGCTCGCCGGCAAGCGCTTGCTGGCGCCGATCCCGGAGCCGCGCCGCAATGTCTTCTGCGTCGGCAAAAACTATCACGAGCATGCGAAGGAATTCAGCCAGTCCGGCTACGACATGTCGGCCGGGACCGGCGAAGCAGCGCCGCCCGCCCCCGTGGTATTCACCAAGCCCGCGACAACTGTGTGCGCAGACGGCGACGATGTTTTGTCCTTCCCGGAAGTCACGCAACAAGTGGACTATGAAGTGGAACTGGGCGTCATTATCGGCAAGGCCGGGCGCGGCATCAAGAAAGCCGACGCAATGGGCCACGTGTGGGGCTACACCATCATCAACGACGTCACCGCGCGCGACCTGCAGCAAAAGCATCGCCAGTGGTTTATCGGCAAATCGCTCGATACGTTCTGCCCGATGGGCCCATGGATCGTGACCGCCGATGAAGTCGACGTCACCAACCTGACCGTGCAGTGCTGGATCAACGACGAACTGCGGCAGAACGCCAATACCAATGACCTGATTTTCGACGTGCCGACCATCATCGAGGCGCTGGCGGGCGGCATGACGCTGCTGCCAGGCGACGTTATCGCCACCGGCACGCCTGCCGGCGTGGGACTTGGATTCAAGCCGCCAAAATTCCTGAAGGCCGGCGACGTAATGAAGCTTTCAATCAGCGGTCTGGGCACCTTGACCAACACAGTGAAGTGACATGGAGACGAAGATGAAAGCACTGCCCTTGAAAGCAGCACTTGAGTTCGTGCCCGCAAGGCTGCTGGCCCGCGTGGCGGGGGCCGCGCTCGGTGCTGCGGTCCTTGCGCTTTCCGCCTCTAGTGCGGCCGCTGAAGATTACCCGTCGCGTGCAGTCAAGATCATCGTGCCATTCGCGGCGGGCGGCCCGGCCGACATCTATGCGCGCTTCGTGGCCCAGCACCTTGGAGAAAGCCTGAAGCAGGCTTTCATCGTTGAAGACCGGCCTGGCGGTGGATCGCTGCTGGGAACCGAAGCGGTGGCCAAGAGCCCGCCTGACGGCTACACCTTGCTGCTGATGTCGAACACGCATACGGTCAATGAGTCGCTCTTCACAAAGAAGCCATTCGACCTGATGCGCGACTTCGCACCAGTTGCGCCAATCAACTACTCCGACCTTGTGCTGGTGACGAAACCGGGCCTGGCGGTAACCAACCTTGCAGACCTTCTGAAGCTGGCGAAAAGCCAGCCCGAGAGCTTGACCTACGCATCCTCTGGTCCGGGTACCCCGTACCACATGGCAGGTGAACTTTTCAAATCGATGGCCGGCGTAAAGATCCTGCATGTGCCGTACCGCGGTAGTTCCGGCGCGCGCACCGACGTGCTGGGCGGCCAGGTCGACATGATGTTCGACGCAGTGCCGACCATGGCCGACTTCATCCGAACTGGCAAAGTGAAGGCTATTGGCACCACCGGCAAGACCCGCTCCACGGTCCTGCCTAACGTGCCTACGGTGAGCGAGTCCGGCGTGCCGGGCTATGAAGCAGTGATCTGGCTGGGTTTGATGGCGCCAAAAGGCACGCCACCGGAAATAGTCAAGCGGCTTAACGACGAAGTCACGAAAATGGCGTCGGACCCCAAAGTCATAGAGGCATGGGCCAAGCAGGGCGCTATCCCAATGAAAATGACACCGGCGCAGTTCTCGAAGTACGTCGCCGACGACATCACCAAGTGGGCGCACATCGTAAAAATCTCTGGAGCGAAGGCAGACCAGTGAGCCAGGTGGCAACCATCACCGTTCGGGTCAATGGACGCCAGCATGAAGTCGAGGCCGACACCAATACGCCGTTGCTGGACGTGTTGCGCAATACGCTGGATCTAAAAGGCACGCGCTTCGGTTGCGGTAGTAACCAGTGCGGCGCGTGTTTCGTGCTGTTGGACGACAATGCGGTCGCCTCATGCGACCTGCCGCTTTGGGCGCTTGAGGGCAAGGAAGTCACGACCGTCGAAGGTCTCGGCAGTGCCGTGGCGCCGCATCCACTGCAACAGGCTTTTCTGGATGAGCAGGCGGCCCAGTGTGGCTACTGCACGGCCGGCATGCTTGCCTCGGCCGCAGCGCTACTGCGTCGTACGCCAAAGCCGAGTGAAGAGCAGGTTCGAGAGGCGCTCGATCGCAATCTATGCCGCTGCGGCGTTCACAACCGGATCGTGCGCGCGGTGCTGCGCGCCGCAGAGACTGGTGCAGTGCAGGTACCCAAGCCTTTGGGAGTCGGCGCTTGAACATGGCGTATGTGATGGCTGCGGCCAGTGCCAGCGGCGAACCTGCCGCGAAGCCCTTGCCTGGCAGCCTGCACGTGAACCGGCGCCTCAATCAGTGGTTGCGATTCACCCGTGAAGGCAAGGTCGAGGTCTATTCTGGCAAGGTGGAACTCGGCCAGGGCATCCTGACCGCCCTGGCGCAGATCGTCGCCGAAGAACTCGATTTGCGGTGCAACCAGGTGCGCATGGTGGCGGCCAGCACCGCTACCAGCCCGAACGAAGCAGTTACCTCGGGCAGCCTCTCTATCCAGGAATCTGGCGCTGCGTTGCGCCAGGCCTGCGCCGAAGCACGCCGGCTTTATTTGCAGGCGGCGGCGCAATGGTTGCAGGCTGAGGCCACGCACCTGCGCGTGGAGCAGGGGGATATTCTGCATGCCGACGGCCGGAGCACCAGTTACTGGGCGCTGGCGAACGACGCTCTGCTGGATCGTGAAGCAAGTGGCGAAGCCGCTCCAAAGTCCGGCAACGACTACACGCTAGTCGGCGTCACCGCGGCCCGCCTCGACCTGCCGGCCAAGGTATTTGGCGAGCGCCGATTCATACACGACGTGGTGCTGCCGGGAATGCGCTACGCCCGCATGGTGCGGCCTGCATCTCCCGCGGCTCGACTCGAGTCGCTTGGCACCGCCGCAGAAAAAATCACCGAGGCCGGAATCGTCGACGCGGAAATCCTTCGTGATGGCTCAGTGCTTGCCGTGTTGGCAGCGACCGAGCGCCTGGCTGACCGGGCCGCCGAGATCGTTCGCAAGCACGCCACATGGCAAAGTCCGGTCGATGCTGCCCTGCCGGACGAGCATCACATGGCGCAGTGGCTGAAGCAGCAACCGGCTGATACGCACGTGGTAGCGACGCATGGCATGGCAGTGAACCAGCGTTGCGATGCTGATGACAACACGGCCGTCCAGCCTCATGATGCGGGAAGCACCGCCACCGTTCGCACCATCAAGTCCAGCTACGCCAAACCCTATATCGCGCATGCGTCGATGGCCCCGTCCTGTGCGCTGGCTCGTTTCGATGGCACGCGGCTTGAAGTGTGGACACACAGCCAGGGAATCTACAACCTGCAGCGCGACCTTGCTCGCGCTTTCACTATGGCTGTCGGCGACATTATTGTGCAGCACGTGGAAGGTGCCGGCTGCTATGGGCACAACGGTGCAGATGATGTCGCCTGGGATGCCGCCTGGCTGGCTCGGGCGAAGCCGGGCGTGCCGGTTAGGGTGCAGTGGTCGCGCGCCGACGAACTGGCATGGGCGCCTTTTGGGCCTGCGATGGCGGTTGACCTCGAAGCTGACGTCGACGCACAAGGCAATGTGCTTGCATGGCGCCACAGTGTGTGGAGCAACGGACACAGTAATCGTCCCGGCCGCGCGCCCACCCCGGCACTGCTTGGAAGCTGGCATACGGCGAAGCCGTTCCCGGTGCTGGCGGCTATCAATGCGCCGCTCGTGGCGGGCGGCGGCGCCGAAAGAAACGCCATACCGTCCTACGATTTCCCTGCATGGCATGTGGTGAATCATCGCGTCCTGACTATGCCACTGCGGACCTCGGCGCTCCGCGCGCTCGGTGCGCTCGCCAATGTCTTCGCTGCCGAGTCTTTCATGGACGAGTTGGCACTTGCAGCCGGTCGCGATCCAGTCGAATTCCGGCTCGCCGGCTGCACCGATCCGCGTGCGCGTGAGGTGATCGAGCGGGCCGTGGCACGTTCAGGGTGGCGCGGCGCCGACAAGATGGAAGGCATCGGCCGTGGCCTGGGGTTCGCCCGCTACAAGAACACCGGCGCGTGGTGCGCGGTCGTGGCCGAAGTTGAAGCCGGCCGAGAAATTCGGGTGCGACGCCTAACCATAGCGGTCGATGTTGGCCTCGTTATCAACCCGGACGGCGTACGTAACCAGATCGAAGGCGGCGCAATCCAGGCCACCAGCTGGACACTCAAGGAAGCCGTTCGCTTCGACTGCGAGCGTGTCACCAGCGACAGCTGGGAAGCCTATCCGATTCTGCGTTTTACCGAAGTCCCCGCAGTTGATATTGTATTGATAGACTCGGGCGACACTTCGCTCGGCGCTGGTGAAGCCTCGCTCGGGCCGACCGCCGCTGCCATCGGTAACGCGGTGGCCGATGCACTCGGGCTGCGCGTACGCGAGCTTCCAATTACCACTGAACGCATTGTCAGCCTGCTCGCCTAAGCGGTCAGGTGACAGCCTGCACAAAAAAGGGGAATCAAAATGGATCTGCACATACTAAGCGGCGGTGCCGCGAGCGGCGTCGTCAAGGCATTGCAGTCGGACTTCAGCGCAAGGACTGGCGCACAGTTGC
Source organism: Herminiimonas sp. (assembly GCA_028292265.1). GTDB lineage: Bacteria > Pseudomonadota > Gammaproteobacteria > Burkholderiales > Burkholderiaceae_D > JAQGMR01. The sequence continues at coordinate 60,410 of JAQGMR010000065.1, read as the reverse complement.
AGGGCACTTTCGGCGCGGTTGGGGTGATGAAGGAAAAGCTGCTGGCCGGGGCGCCCTGCGACGTTCTCATACTCACCAACGCGCTGATTGCAGAACTGGAGAAAGCCGGCCACGTCGTGCCCAACACGGCGGCCCCGCTCGGCAAGGTCAAGACCGGGGTCGCTGTCAAGACCGGGGAATCGATGCCGGACGTGGCTACCGCGGACGGCTTGCGCGCGGCGCTGCTGGGCGCGAAGGGCATTTACTTCCCCGACCCGCAGCGCGCCACAGCTGGCATCCACTTCATCAATGTAGTGAAGCAGCTTGGCATCCTCGCCGAGGTGGACAAGGCACTGCGTCCGTTCCCCAATGGTGCAACCGCGATGGCCGAGATGGCGAAGGCAGACGAGCCGGGTCTGATCGGCTGTACCCAAGTGACCGAGATACTGTACACAGCCGGCGTGACACTGGTCGCGGCGCTACCCAAGGAGTTTGAACTGGCAACCGTGTACACCGCTGCCGTATGCACCACATCGGATCATCAGGATGTCGCACGCGAACTCGTCAGCCTTTTGTCCGGTCCGCAGTCCTCGGAACTGCGCAGGCGCGGCGGCTTCGAGCTGTAGTGGCGGAGGCCTGAGCGGACGACACATTAGCGGAGAACGGTCGCGCTGCACTGCAACGTAATAGTGCTTCCCCCACAATCATCGCAAAATAATTCGCGCAAATCCTCGAAATCGCATATTAGCCGTTGCGAAGTTCTGCCTGATCGGCAAGAATCTGGCATCTCCGAAAAGGTGGGCTCGGTTCTTCGACGCCCGCCCGCCCGGGCGAAAATAAAAATCTATCAGAGGGGTCAGTATGCGCATCAAGAACCAGAAGGATTTCTGGGCCGGCGTCATGTTCGTCGGCTTCGGGTCTTTCTTTGCAGGATTTGGCACGGAGTACACGTTTGGCAGCGCGGACCGCATGGGTCCGGGTTATTTCCCCACAATCCTGGGCCTCATTGTGATTGTGCTCGGCATCGTCGTCGCAATCAGCGGGCTGTCGTCCAAGGCAGAAGAAGAAAAGGTCGACAAATTCGACTGGCGGACACTGTTCTTCGTGCTTTTCCCAATTGTGCTTTTCGGCCTCGTGCTAAACAAGCTCGGCCTGATCGTTTCGCTGTTCCTGCTGGTGATGATTTCCAGCTATGCCGGTCATGAATTCAAATGGAAGGAAGCGCTGATCAACTCAGCGGTCCTGATCGCCATGTGTTTCGTGATCTTTGTATATGCGCTGAAGCTGCAGTTCCCGCTTCTGCCTACGTTTTTTGGCAGCTAAGGAGACACTGCACATGGAAACACTTTTTCATAATCTCGGCATCGGCTTTACCGCCGTGCTGTCGATGGACCCGTTCACCGTCGCCGGTGTAACGATGTCCTTGCCGATGAACCTGGTCTACGCTTTCCTTGGCGCCCTGATCGGCACCCTGATCGGCGTGTTGCCTGGACTCGGCCCCGTCGCTACGATCGCCATGTTGCTGCCGGCGACCTACGCCTTGCCGCCGCTGGGCGGGCTCATCATGCTGGCCGGTATTTACTACGGCGCACAGTATGGCGGCTCCACCACGGCCATTCTCGTCAACCTCCCAGGTGAAACGTCGTCTGTCGTTACCTGTATCGACGGCTACCAGATGGCCCGGCGCGGTCGCGCAGGTGTTGCGCTCACCACGGCGGCGCTTGGTTCGTTCTTCGCGGGTTGCGTGGGCACGCTGCTGCTGGCCGCCTTTGCTGCGCCGCTGGCCGAAGTGGCCTTCAAGTTCGGTCCGGCCGAGTACTTCTCGCTGATGGTGCTTGGCATGATCGGCGCAGTGGTGCTGGCATCCGGTTCGCTGGTCAAGGCGATCGCCATGATCTGCCTGGGTCTTCTGGGGGGCATCATCGGCACCGACGTCAACACCGGCGTTTCGCGCTATGCATTCGGCATACCGGAACTGACTGACGGCGTTGGCTTCGTCGCGGTTGCGATGGGCGTGTTCGGCTTCGCCGAGGTCATCACCAACCTGGAGCAAAAAGAGCATCGTGAAGTCTTCACGAGCAAGGTCTCCAGCATGTTCCCGACCAAGGAAGACTGGAAGCGCATGATCGCGCCGGTGATTCGTGGAACCATCCTCGGCTCGGCACTCGGCATTCTCCCTGGCGGCGGCGCGGCACTGGCTTCATTCGGTGCCTACTCGCTTGAGAAGAAAGTCAGCAAGAACCGCGCTGAATTCGGCAAGGGTGCGATCGAAGGCGTGGCCGCACCGGAGTCGGCGAACAACGCGGCGGCGCAAACTTCCTTTATTCCGCTGCTTACCCTCGGGATTCCGCCAAACGCCGTCATGGCATTGATGGTCGGTGCCATGACCATTCATAACATTCAGCCTGGACCGCAGGTCATGACCAGCAATCCATCGCTGTTCTGGGGACTGATCGTCTCCATGTGGATTGGTAACCTGATGCTGGTCATCCTGAACCTGCCGCTGATTGGCATGTGGGTCAAGCTGCTGACCGTGCCGTATCGCTTCCTGTATCCATCGATTCTCGTGTTCTGCTGTATCGGTGTCTACACGGTTAGCAACAGCACCTTCGACGTGTTCCTCACCGCAGGGTTCGGCTTCCTCGGGTATGTGTTCCTCAAGCTGGGTTGCGAGGGCGCACCGCTGCTTCTGGGCTTTGTCCTGGGGCCGATGATGGAAGAGAACTTCCGACGAGCGCTCCTGTTGTCTCGAGGCCAGTTCAGTGTTTTCGTTACCCGTCCGCTGTCGCTCGGCTTGCTGCTCGCAGCTGCTGCCCTGGTTGTGATCGTGGCCCTGCCGTCGATCAAGGCCAAGCGCGAAGAGGCGTTCCAGGAAGAATAGCGCTGGACCGCGGACCTGCCTTGGGCTGTGTTCAAGGGGGTCTGCACCAGCCGGACCGCTTCGATCTTGGTTGGCGCGGTTTGCGTTCAAATTGAAGTAGCGTGGACAAGGCCGCTCTCTGGAGCGGCCATTGTCATGGTGGGTCCAGCGTTTTTTGGCAGCTGCACTATTGCCGAGGCCCGGCCTGGCCGGGCGCTAACGCCGGTCGACGTCGTCGATCAATATTTTCGGAGTTGCACATCTAATGGATCAATTAGCTTCCCCGCTTTTCTGGGTTGCCCTCGGCAACATCATCATCGTCAACATCGTACTTTCTGGGGACAATGCCGTCGTCATCGCGCTGGCGGCGCGGTCACTGCCGCCACGGCAGCAGCGGCTCGCCATCTTCTACGGCAGCGCGGCCGCGATCGTGCTGCGCGTGATCCTTACCATTTTTGCGCTTCAGCTTTTGACGCTGCCCTATTTGAAGCTGGTCGGCGCCATCCTGCTGTTTTACATCGGCATGCAACTGCTGGCCGACGAAGAAGAGGAAGGCGAGGTAAAGACCCACTCCAGCCTGACCAGCGCCATCAAGACCATTCTGTTGGCGGACCTCGTCATGAGTCTCGACAACGTGCTTGGGGTGGCGGCCGCGGCCAAGGGCAACATCACGCTTCTGGTGCTCGGCCTGGCCATCAGCATTCCACTTATCATCTTCGGCAGTACGCTTATCCTGAAGCTGATGGAACGGCTCCCCGTCATCATCGTGCTTGGCGCAGCGCTGCTCGGGTACCTCGCGGGCGACATGCTGTTTACCGATACCGGCCTGGCGCCCTGGATTGCGGCAAACCTGCCCCATCACGAAATCCCGATTCCTGGACTGGCTTCGACAATCAGCATTCCAGGGCTGGTTGGGGCGGTGCTGATTGTACTGGCCGGGAAATGGCTGGCCGAGCGGCGGTCGGCGGAAGCCGCCTGATTCGCGGACCAGTCTGGAGCGCCGCAACGCAGCAAGTTGCGGCGCTTCGCCTCACCGCTTTGGCCTACCGTCCTTCCGCCTGACTGCCGACAGGCCTTTCTGCTTGGCTGCGTGCCTTTCTGCTTGCTTGCCTGCGTACCTGCGTACCTGACTGACTGCCTACGGGTTCGGCTGAAAATCCGCCTACCCAGTGTCCTGCCGCCCCTCCGCGCACCGCGTCGCTACCCTCCTGAAGCCTGGCGACTGATTTCCCTTTCCGGCTTCCGGAACGACTGCCGTCTCCATGCAAGATCCTTCGTCCTGCGCTCGAACTCTGCCGAGGAAAGATTGTCAACTCACAATCGTTCCGGAACAGAGGACTGCCGTGCTTCCCATGCTTCCCAATTTTCTGTTTGCCACTGGCATAGAAAATAGCTGCCCCACCATTGACGGCGGCCGGTTCCGGATGGACGAACTTGAGAAGTGCGGCCACATCAGGCACTGGCGCAAGGACTTCGAACTGGTGCAAGAGCTGGGCATAGGCGTCTTGCGCTACGGGCCTTCCATCACGAAAAGCTGGCTTGGACCAGGCCGCTACGACTGGGAGTTCGCAGATCAGACCTTCGGCGACCTCCTTCGGCGTGACATCCTTCCGATCGTCGACCTGTGCCATTTCGGTGTGCCGGACTGGATTGGCAACTTTCAGAATCCCGATTTTCCGGAGCTGTTCGCAGACTATGCGCGCGCCTTCGCCGAGCGCTTCCCGTGGGTGCAGCTCTATACGCCAGTCAATGAGATGTTCATCTGCGCGGAATTTTCCGCCATGTTCGGGTGGTGGAACGAGCAGCAGCGCTCGGATCGCGCCTTTGTCACCGCGCTAAAGCACCTTGTTCGGGCCAATGTGCTGGCCATGAGGGCAATCCTTGAAATGCGGTCGGACGCGCTTTTTGTGCAGAGCGAATCCTCGGAATACTTCCACGCGGATTCGCCGAAATGCATCGGCCCCGCTGAGTTCCGCAACGCGCGGCGCTTCGTTTCGCTCGACCTGAACTACGGACGCCGCGTCGATTCGGAGATGTACCAATACCTGACTGACAACGGGATGACCCGCGAAGAATACAAAGCCTTCATGTCAAATACGATGAAGCATCACTGCATCATGGGCAACGACTATTACATCACCAACGAGCATCGGGTTTGCGAAGACGGCACCACCTGTTCCTCGGGCGAGATCTTTGGCTATGCCGTTATTACGCACCAGTACTACGAACGATATCGGCTGCCGGTCATGCACACCGAAACAAATCTGGTCGAAGGGCCGGACGGCCAGGATGCCGTCCGGTGGCTGAGGAAAGAGTGGGCGAATGTGCTGCGGGTTCGCAACGATGGCGTACCTGTCGTCGGTTTCACCTGGTACTCACTGACTGACCAGGTCGACTGGGACAGCGCGCTGCGCGAAAACAATGGACATACAAACGCGCTGGGCCTCTACGACCTTGACCGCAATATTCGCAATGTCGGCAAGGCCTACCGAAAGTTGATCCGCGACTGGACGTCGGTGCTCCCGACGCAGAGCGTTTGCCTGCAGGTGCCGATCGTTATGCCGAGCGAATTTGAACACGGCTGGAGCAGGGAGCGCAGGCGTAAGGCCATGGAGTCGCGCCGGGCTAACCATTCAAGCAGCCACGCTACGGACGCACCGAAAAATGCGGACTGACACCGGCCGAAATGCGGAATCGAAATCGACGAAGAATGCGGAATGAATTCGCCGACGAATAGGAACTGAGCGGGTAGAAGAATGCGGACGATCCTGCCGACGGATTAGGCCGATTTTGAGGATGACGCTCATTCAACCTGATGCCGGCCACCCGGGCACTGATCGCGGTCTGGCAGCGTCCCGCAAGCCGATTTCATTACGAGCCCGTTTCTCCTGGATGGCGCCCCCGATAGTCGTCCCGCAATTCGCGCTTGAGCACCTTGCCGATTGCGCTCCGGGGTAACGCCTCAACCAGTTCAACCGCCGTCAGCCGCTGCGTTTTGCCCACCCGGCTGTTGACCCAGGCCTGCAACTCCGCCGCAACCAGTGCAGCGCCGGGGCGCGCCACCACGAAGGCAATTGGGGTTTCGCCCCAGGCCACCGACGGCACGCCAACCACCGCCGCTTCGGCGACGTCGGGGTGCGCTTGCAGCACGACTTCAAGGTCGCTCGGATAGACGTTAAAGCCGCCCGAAATGATCATGTCCTTCTTGCGGTCGAGCAGTGTCAAAAAGCCGTCTTCATCGAAACGCCCGAGGTCGCCGGTTCGAATGAAGCGCTTGCCAGTCGCGTCAAACCATTCCGCCTCGGCGGTTTTTTGTGGCTGGTTGTAGTAGCCCGTCATCATCGCGCCGGAATGTCCTACGACTTCGCCGGTTTGCCCGACCGGGACTTCGCGTCCTTCCTCATCAATCAGGCGGATGTCGTGGCCAGGCGCCGGCACGCCGACCGTGTGCAATTTGTCTGGATGCTCATGGGCGGCCAGCATCAGCGTGCCGCCACCTTCCGTCATGCCGTAGTACTCGATCAGGCCGCCCGGCCAGCGCGCCAGGATATCAGCCTTCAGCGCGGCATTGAAGGGCGCGCTGGTCGAGAACTTCATGTGGAAAGATGACAAATCGTAGCGCCCGAAATCAGGGTGTGCCAACACCCGCTGGTACTGCACCGGCACCAGCATGCTGTGCGTCACGCGATGGCGCTCGGCCAGGCGCAAGTAGCCCACCACGTCGAATTTCGCCATGAGCACGACCGTGCCACCGAGCGCGATGGTTGGAAAGAAGGCGACCAGTGTCGTGTTGGAGTACAACGGCGTGGACACCAGCGTGATTGCCTTCGACCCGTAACCATTCAGATTGCCGCGCTGGACGTGCAGCCAGCGCATGGCATTCGGCTGCGCAATGCCTTTGGGCGTACCGGTCGTGCCGGACGAATAAATGATGTTGAAGGCCCATTCCGGTTGCGCTTCAACCGGCTGCGGCGTTGCGCCGAATGGCGCGAGCCAGGCATTCCACGGCTCGCCCGCATCGCTGTTGTCGAGCGCCACGCGGCTGGCCGTAACGCGGTCCATCACCGGCGTTAGCAACGCTGCTGTAGACGCATCGAGAAACAGAACCCGTGCGCCGCAATCGTTGATCATCGCCACCAAACTTTCGGCGGTGGAGGACGGTGCCAGAGGCGCGACCGCAACGCCTGCGCGCAGTGCACCAAGGAACACGACCGCATACTCGACGGAGGTGCCGGCACAGATGGCGATGCTGTCGCACGGCGCCACGCCGTCACGCTGCAACGACGCCGCGACCCGGTCCATCAGGGCGTCCAGTTCGCCATAGTTGATGGTGCGATCGTCCTGCACCAGGGCTGCGTGGTGCGGCTGGATCGCCGCCTGGCAGCGTATCAATGCGGGAATGGTGCCGAAGTCCTGCTCCAGCAATTGCTCCAGAGCGCCGGTGTCGGGGTCAGTGTCGGTGTCGGTCATGTCGGGTGCCTGCCTCAATTAGAGTGCTGCATAGACCAGGTTGCGGAACAGTTGTCGATACTCGCCGCGTTGCTCCGGCGCCTGCATCAGGAAGATGGCAATCAGCTTTTCTGCCGGATCGATCCAGAAGTAGGTGCCGGCAAGACCGCTCCAGTGGTAGTCGCCAGGTGAACCCGGTGTCCAGGCCGCGCCCGGTGTGCGCCGTACCGCGAAGCCAAGCCCAAACCCGTAACCAGGACCTGGCAGGAAGCCAGCCGTGCGCGACGCTTCCGGCATGTCGGCCAGATGGTCGCTTCGCATGTACTCGAGCGTCTTGCGCGACAGGATTCGGACACCGTCCAGCGTGCCATCGTTGTGCAGCATTCGAGTGAAGCGCAGGTAGTCGTGCGCAGTCGACACCATGCCGCCGCCGCCCGACAGGAAAGAAGGTTTGGCATGGATGTCGGTCAGTTTCACCTTGCCGCCCCGATCCGGATCTACAGGGAAGGGTTCGGCTATCCGGTGCTGCTGTGCGGGCGGCACCCAGAAGCCGCTGTCCTTCATGCCGAGCGGTTTCAGAATGTGCTGGTCGAGCCAGACGTCGAGTGATGCGCCGCTGATACGCTCCACGAGACCGCCAAGCACATCAGTTGAGCGGCTGTACTCCCATAGGGTACCGGGTTGATATGCGAGCGGAACGGTGGCGAGCTCGCGTATCAGGTCGGCGTTTGTCGTATGGATCCGCTCGATGCGTTTCTCGAGGTACAGAGTCTTCACCAGCGATTCGCCGAAGATGCCGTAGGTCAGTCCGGAGGTGTGACGCAGCAAGTCCTGCACCGTCATTTCACGCGCTGCAGGCACCAGCTTCAGCCGCTTGCTGCCATCCTCAGCGGTTTCCTCCACGCCGACCTGCATACCCGTCAGTTCCGGCAAGTACTTCGACACCGGATCGCTGATAAGAAGTTGACCTGCTTCGACCAGCATCATGATGGCCACGGACACCACAGGCTTCGTCATGGAGTAGATCCGGAAGATGGTATCCATTTCCATCGGCGCGTCGGAGGCCGGATCACGGAGCCCGAGCGCCCGCTCCAGCACCACCTTGCCGTCGTGCTCGATCAGCATGACAGCGCCAGGAATGTGGCGCGCATCAATGCGCGACTGGATTACCTCGGAGAGCCGCGTTAGCCGCTCCGGGGACGGGGATTTGGACAGCGTTGAAGTCATGCGTTTCCTTCAGAAAATTTGGTGGGTCGAAATGCTTCGCGTGACTGATTCTGGTTGGCAGTGGTTAGCACACGTTTAATCCTGACGTCGCACCTTGTCCGGGCTGTTTTCAAGGGCTTGTGCAGGCTCCTGCAGCGTGGCGTCGCTTTCGAAGCCGTTCGAGGTGGTGATCGCAGGCGCCTGCTTCTGCATACTGACGAATCAGGCCCGGGATGCCATCGCCGGCCAGACGGCCAGCGGTCCGCAAGCTAGCGCGGCCTCCAGCCCAGGCCTTCCACCGTGCCTTTTGCGGGACGATATTCGCAGCCTATCCATCCGTCGTAACCAAGCTCGTCAAGCAGCTTGAACAGATACGGATAATTTACTTCACCCACGTCGGGTTCATTGCGGTCCGGTACGCCGGCAATCTGGATATGCCCGACATTGGCGAAATACTTGCGCAGTTTCATGGCGATATCGCCTTCGACAATCTGCACATGGTAAAAGTCCATTTGCACCTTGAAGTTGGCCGCGCCAACTTCCTCGCGGATGGCGTGCGCTTCCGCTTGCGTATTGAGGAAGTAACCGGGAATGTCACGCGTGTTGATCGGCTCGACCAGCAGCATGATGCCGTGACGGGCGGTTTCGGCTGCCGCATGGCGCAGGTTCTCAACATAGGTCGCACGATGCCTGGCACGGTCGGCACCCTGTGGCAGCAGGCCCGCCATGGCATGCAGCCGCGGCGTGCCGCACGCAAGCGCGTATTCGATCGCCTTTGCGACGCCAGCACGAAATTCTGCCTCACGTCCAGGCAGTGACGCCAGGCCGCGCTCGCCGCCAGCCCAGTCTCCCGGCGGCATGTTGAACAGCACGTTTTCCAACCCGTTTTCCTTCAGGCGCTGCGCGATGTCAGCGGCCGGGTAGTCATACGGGAAGAGGAATTCCACGGCGCGGAAGCCGGCCTTGCCGGCGGCTTCGAAGCGGTCCAGAAAGGCCACTTCATTGAATTGCATCGTCAGATTGGCAGCGAACTTTGGCAAGGGGAGTCTCCAGATGGATTTTTTGGTGAGGTCTATTTTGGCACGGGTAGCGCCATGTTGAAAAACCGGTGGTATCGAGTTCTTGTTCATGCGGCAATCTGCTACGGCGATCCCTCGGCAATCGGCAGGGCAATCCTGATGGGTATCGCTGCGCGAACCTGCCAGGCACATCTGTTGGGCAAATCCGCTAGGGCAAATCCAGCTTGAAGGCGGTTTTCAACTCCCCAATCTGCTCCGCATTGAGTACGCGTGGGTTTTTCCCTTGCAGCAGCAGGAACAGCTTCGCGGTCTCTTCCAGTTCCTCGGTCGCATAGACCGCGGCTTCAAGCGTTGTGCCCGACACGACCGGCCCGTGGTTCGCCAGCAGCACGGCGCTGTGACGGCGTGCCAGGCCGCGAATCGCATCGCCCAATTTGGGGTCACCGGGACGATGGTAAGGCACCAGCGGCAGCCTGCCGATCTTCATCACGAAATAGGCAGTAAGCGGCGGGATGCAGTCGCAGGTATCCAGTCCCGACATGCAGGAGACCGCTGCCGAATGGGTGGAGTGCAGATGGACCACCGCGCCCGCGCCGGCGCGTTCCTCGTACATCGCCCGGTGCAAGAAGGCTTCCTTTGACGGGGCATCGCCGGAGAGGTGCTGGCCCGTCGCATCCAGCTTCGCAATGCGAGCCGGATCGAGCGTGCCAAGGCAAGCGTTGGTCGGGGTTAGCAGCCAGCTATCGCCATCGTCCACGCGAACGCTGATGTTGCCGCTGCTGCCCGCAGTCAGTCCACGGTCAAACAGGGACTTCCCGAAGCGGCAGATTTCTTCACGCAGCGCGCTCTCGTTCATTGCAGCAGGTCCCAGGCTTTGGTGAAAAAATCCTTCGATCCGAAATTGCCGGACTTGAGCGCCAGCGCCAGACGCGCATCGTCGTCGCTGCCAAGGCTTGCGGTCCATGGCACGCCAGGGTCAATCTGCGGGCCTATGACGAGGCCGCTTACACCCAGGGCCGACACGACTGCACCGGAGGTTTCGCCACCTGCCACCACAAACTGGCGCACGCCAGCAGCAACCAGGCCACGCGCAATCTCGGCCAGCGCCTGCTCAACCAGCTGGCCCGCGCGCTCGGTACCGATTGCGTCCTGAATGCGCTTGACCTGGTCTGGTGCAGCAGTGGCTGTCACTAGCACGGGCCCCCTCGCCAGCAAAGGTTCCGCCCAGGCTAGCGCCTGCTCCACCAGCTTGTCTCCAGCGGCCAGCCGCAGCGGGTCCACTGTGAACGCGGGCATGCCGCTCGCGATGGCAACGGCGACCTGCTCCTGGGTGGCACTCGAGCAGCTACCGGAAATCACTGCGCGCATCCCTCGGGTCGCCGGCAGCCGGTCGGCGCCGCCAGTGGTCAGCCCGGTAAAGTTTTGTGGCAAGCCGAGCGCGACGCCAGAGCCCGCGGTCAGCAGCGGCAAGTCGGCGCAGGCTGCACCAATCGTCATTAACGCCTGGTTGTCTATGGCGTCCACCACGGCAATTTCAATGCCTTCGGCTTGCAGCGCGGCCATCTTGCGCCGCATGGCATTCGGCCCGGCGGATACAACGTCATGCGGGATCAGCCCGACCTTGCGATGCGTCTGCCGCTGCAGCACACGAACCAGGTTGGCATCGGTCATGGGCGTGAGCGGATGATGCCGCATGCCGCTGTCGGACAGCAGCAGGTCCCCGACGAAGAGATGGCCCTTGAAAATGGTCCTGCCATTTTCTGGAAATGCCGGGCACGCAATCGTGAAGCGGGTGCCGATGGCCGTCATCAGCGCATCTGCCACCGGCCCAATATTGCCGCGATCGGTGGAGTCGAAGGTTGAGCAATACTTGAAGTAGAACTGCTTGCAGCCGGCATCGGTCAGCCAGGCGAGTGCGGCCAACGACGCATTCACCGCCTCCGCCGCCGGAATGGTGCGCGACTTCAGCGCAATGACGATCGCGTCGACATCCTCCGCGATCGGTCCTTGTTGCCCATCGATTGGCACGCCAATCATTTGCACCGTGCGCATGCCGGCTTTTACCAGCATGCCAGCCAGGTCGGTCGCGCCAGTGAAGTCGTCAGCGATACAGCCCAGCAGTGGCTTGTGGCTCATGCCTTCTTTCCGGGAATCTGTATGCCAGGGAAAATCTTGATGACCGCCGAGTCGTCTTCTGCCGCCAGGCCGGCGGCCGCTGCGCTCAGAAACATTTGATGCGCGGTGGCGGTCAGCGGCAACGGGAAGTTGTTGCTGTGTGCGGCGTCGAGCACGATGCCAAGGTCTTTCACGAATATGCTGACGGCGGAATGCGGGGTGTAGTCGCCTGCCAGAATATGCGGGACCCGGTTCTGGAACATCCACGAGGAACCGGCGCTGTTGCTGATTACTTCAAGCAGCACCGCCGGGTCGGCGCCGGCCTTGATGCCGAGCGCCATTGCCTCGGCCGCCGCGGCAATATGCACGCCGGCCAGCAACTGGTTGATCATCTTCACAGTGGAGCCCTGGCCCGGCGCGCCGCCAAGACGGTAGACCTTCGCCGCGATCGCATCAAAAACCGCCTCGCATTTGGCATAGGCGGCATCCGCGCCGGAACTCATTATCGAAAGTTCTCCGGTTGCAGCCTTGGCAGAGCCGCCCGACACCGGCGCGTCGATGCTCATCAAGCCCATGCCCTCCAACCGGGCAGCAAGCTGGCGTGCGTAATCCGGCGCCACCGTTGCGCTGCTAATGACGACGGAGCCTGGCGCCAGTTTTGCCGTCGCCCCGTTTTCGCCGAACAGTACGGCATCTGTCTGCGCCGCATTTACCACCAGCAGCACGACCACGCCGACCGCTGCGCCAAGTTCGGCGGGTGAGGCAGCGGCGATGCCGCCTTCGGCCGCAAAGCGCGCCACCACGTCGGGCCGCACGTCGAAGGCATGCACCCGGAAGCCAGCGCGCAGCAGTGACCGCGCCACGCCATAGCCCATGGAACCGAGTCCAATCACGCCCACTGGCGCCCCGTTAACTTTTGGCGATTGCGACATGTCTCTGATCTTTCTTTTTTGATGGAGGAAGGGTGGTGGTCAAGCGACGATGCGATGTTGTGATCATACAAGCATGTACGATATGCTTCAATCGAGGTGGCAGGCAGATGCTGGTACAGTGCACCGGTACTTGCAGCCGCTGCAATACCCCATACAGACAGGGCGCCGTCCTCAACGCGACTCTGCCAGGAGACGAATACCATGGAAATACTGATTACCGGCGGCGCCGGCTTTCTTGGCGCTCGGTTGGCGCGCCAGCTACTGCGTCGAAATACGCTAAGCGGGCCGGACGGCGCGCAGCAAACCATCAGTCGCATCAGGTTGCTCGACGTGGTGCCAGCCAGCGGCTTCAATGACCCGCGTATAGAGGTCGTGACCGGCGACATCGCCGACCCGGCGCTAATTGCACGCTGCCTCACGCCCGCTACGCAATCGGTATTCCACCTCGCGGCCGTGGTCAGCGGCCAGGCCGAAGCGGACTTCGACCTTGGCATGCGCATCAATCTTGACGCCACCCGCCATCTGCTGGAGCGCTGCCGCGCCAACGGCAACCGGCCGCGGGTCGTGCTCACCAGTTCTGTTGCCGTGTTTGGAGGCGAGATGCCACCGCGCGTGCTGGACAGCACATCGGTGACGCCGCAAAGCTCGTATGGAACGCAGAAAGCGATCGGCGAATTGCTGGTCAACGACTTCAGCCGAAAAGGTTTCATCGACGGTCGCGCGCTGCGCATGCCGACTGTGTCGGTTCGCCCCGGAGCGCCAAACAAGGCAGCCTCCAGCTTTGCCAGCGGCATCATTCGCGAGCCGCTCAATGGCCTGCAGGCGATTTGCCCAGTGGCGCCGGAAACGCCGATGTGGCTTGTATCACCGCGCATGGCGATCAGTCACCTGATCCACGGGCATGATATCGACGGCGCTGGCCTGGCATTCACGCGAACCTTGAACGTGCCTGGCTTGTCCATAACAGTCAAGGACATGGTGGACGCGCTGGAAAATGTGGCGGGCCGCAAGACAGTCGACCGAATTCAGTGGCAACCTGATCCGGCCATCATGCGCATCGTTAATTCATGGCCCGGAGATTTCTTGACCGCACGGGCGGAACAGCTGGGATTCCAAAGCGAGCTTGGCTTTGCCGACATCATCCGCGCGTACATCGACGACGAACTGGGCGGCGCCATCAAGGCCTGACGTCCCACCTGGAGAACTTATGGCAGCAGACCCGCAACTGATCGTTCCATCCTCGGCTTCCTTCAAGCTTCCCGCAGCGCACTTTATCGGAAACCGCGCGGTGAATCCGCACGGTGGCATGACGCTGCCTGTAATTGATCCTTCCAATGGCGAAGCCTTCGGCGAAATTGCGCGCGGCGATGCGGAAGATATCGACTTCGCGGTGGAGTCGGCGCGCGTCGCGCTGGGAGGGGAGTGGGGCATGCTGTCGGCGGTCGATCGCGGTCGGCTGCTATACCGGTTGTCGCTGGCTATTGGTGAGCGGATAGACGAGTTCACCCAGATCGAGGCCCGTGACTGCGGCAAGCCGCTCAAGCAGGCCCGAGCCGATGCGATTGCGGTGGCGCGCTACTTCGAGTTCTATGCCGGCGCGTGCGACAAGTTGCACGGCGAAACGCTGCCTTACCAGGCCGGGTTCACCGTCCTCACGCTGCGCGAGCCGCTCGGCGTGACGGCGCACATCATTCCATGGAACTATCCGCTCCAAATTTTCGGGCGCTCGGTCGGCGCTGCACTGGCGGCGGGCAATGCCTGCGTCGTCAAGCCGGCAGAGGATGCGTGCCAGTCGATCTTGCGGCTGGCGCAACTCGCGGCCGAAGTCGGCTTTCCCGCCGGCGCCATCAATATCGTCACGGGTCTGGGCAGCGAAGCCGGCGCGGCACTGGTCGCGCATGGTGGTATAGACCATATTTCCTTTACCGGTTCGCCAGATGTGGGCGTGCTCGTCTCGCAGGCAGCGGCGCAGAATCACGTTCCTGTGACACTGGAGTTGGGTGGCAAGTCGCCGCAGATATTGTTTGCCGACGCCGATTTCGACCTCGCCTTGCCAGCAATCGTCAATGCCATCGTGCAGAACGCCGGCCAGACCTGTTCTGCGGGCAGCCGCCTGCTGATTGAAAAGGCGGTGTACGAGGAAGTGCTGGAGCATCTCGCGGGCGCCTTTGAGAAACTGCGCGTGGGGCCGGCCATGATGGACCTTGATTGTGGCCCGCTGATTCGGCAGGACCAGCTGCAGCGTGTATGGGATTTTTTGTCGGACGCGCATGCCGACGGCATTGCCGTCATGGCGTCCGGCAGCATCGTGCCCGAGGCGCCAGAGAACGGTTTCTACCAGGCGCCAACCTTGCTGCGCGATGTACCGTGGGACCATCGGCTTGCGCAAGAAGAAGTGTTTGGCCCGGTGCTGGCGGCCATGCCTTTCGATAACGAGGCGCACGCCATCCGGCTCGCCAATAGCACGAGGTTCGGGCTGGTGGCAGGGGTCTGGACCGAAAACGGCGCTCGTCAGATGCGCATGGCGCGCGCGGTGCGGGCCGGTCAGGTTTTCGTCAACAATTACGGCGCGGGCGGCGGTGTCGAGCTGCCCTTTGGTGGCGTGAAGGCGAGTGGCCATGGCCGCGAAAAGGGCTTTGAGGCGCTGTATGGTTTTACCGCGCTGAAGACCATCGCATTGCGGCACGGCGAGTGACGCGAGGCGACCCAGAGTGAACCGGCCAACGAACGGGAATCAGCATGCGACTCAAGGATAAGGTCATCATCGTTACTGGCGCCGGTTCCGGCATTGGCGAAGGTATCGTCAAGCGACTTGCGCTGGAAGGCGCGATCGTCGCCGTAAACGACATTGATCCGGACTCTGGCAAGCGGGTCATGGAGGAAATCCTCGCCGCGGGCGGCCTTGCTCGCTATATCCAGGCCGATGTCACTTCGGACAGGAGCATGGCGGCGCTGGTGCGTGAAACCCTGGAGAACTGGGGAAGGCTCGACGTCATGGTCAACAATGCCGGCTGGACCCACCGCAACCGGCCGATGCTGGAAGTGCCCGAAGAAGAGTTCGACCGTTGCTATGCGGTCAATGTAAAAAGCATCTACCTCTCCGCCATGCATGCCGTGCCCGTATTCCGGAAGCAGGGTGGCGGCGCATTCATCAATATCGCCTCGACCGCCGGCGTCAGGCCGCGACCCGGCCTCACCTGGTACAACGGCAGCAAGGCGGCGGTAATCGGCACGAGCAAGTCAATGGCGGCCGAACTGGGGCCGGATAATATCCGCGTCAATTGCATTAATCCGGTGTTCAATCCGGATACGGGGCTTTCAGCGGAATTTGCGGGTGGCGAAGTGAACGAGGAACGTCGTGCCAGCTTCCTTGCGAGCATTCCGCTTGGGCGCTTTTCCACAGCGCTCGATGTGGCAAACGCCGCGCTTTACCTCGCCTCGGACGAGGCGGCCTTTGTCAGCGGCGTCTGCATTGAAGTGGACGGCGCGCGCTGCGTCTGAAGAGTGGCTGGCGGGCCGCGGTGGTTCGACGGCAGCGGCTTTACCGACCAGATTTGTGTCTAACCAGTAGCCTTTGCGGTAGACGGCTTTATGCATTGCAGGCGGAGCGCTGGTCCCACGCCGACGCGATAGTGTATCGACTGGTATCCGGTACTTCCTGATGGCATTGCTGCCAGTATAATCGTCGCTTTCCCCTGTCTTTCGGGCGTGCCGCGAGGCCCG
The DNA here is from genome assembly GCA_028292265.1 of Herminiimonas sp. GTDB lineage: Bacteria > Pseudomonadota > Gammaproteobacteria > Burkholderiales > Burkholderiaceae_D > JAQGMR01. Next base: position 44,127 of record JAQGMR010000065.1, on the reverse strand, counting down.
GCCACTGCAATCCATGCTAGTTCAACAAAAGCACCAGATCATCGCGCTGTTCGAAGCGGCGCTCGCACCCATCGTTGCGGGTAGCGGACTTGCGCCGACCGTCACGCTGGAGCGGCCCCGCGATCCAACCCACGGCGACGTGGCTTGCAACATCGCCATGCAACTGGCCAAGCCCCTCAAGAAAAACCCGCGCGAGTTGGCGCAGGCGCTGGTGGCCGCGGTCCGCGCCAATCCCGCCAGCACCCAACTGATTGACAGCATTGACATCGCCGGACCCGGCTTCATCAACCTGCGCCTGACGCAAGCGGCGCGGCAAGCGGTGGTGACGACGGTGTTGGAAGAAGGTGCGCTTTACGGCAAGAGCCGCGAAGGCGCCGGCAGCAAGGTGCTGGTCGAGTTCGTCTCCGCTAACCCAACCGGCCCACTGCACGTCGGTCATGGCCGCCAGGGCGCGCTTGGCGATGCGCTTTCCGCCTTGTTCGAATCTCAAGGCCATGAGGTGACGCGCGAGTTCTATTACAACGATGCAGGCGTACAGATTGCCACGCTGGCAAACTCGGTGCAGGCGCGCGCTCGCGGCCTTAAGCCTGGCGACACGGCCTGGCCAGAAAACGCCTACAACGGCGAGTACATCGCCGAGATCGCGCGCGATTTCCAGGCCGGGAAAACAGTCGGCGCCAAGGATGGTGTGGCGGTTACCGCGACCGGTGACGTCGGCGATCTGGAGTCAATCCGCCATTTCGCCGTCGCCTACCTGCGCCACGAGCAAGACCTCGACCTGCAGGCGTTCGGCGTCAGGTTTGACAACTACTACCTGGAGTCCTCGCTTTACACCGAAGGCAAGGTTGCGCACACGGTCGACACATTGACACGCGGCGGTCACACCTACGAGCAGGACGGGGCACTCTGGCTGCGCACCACGGATCATGGCGACGACAAGGATCGTGTCATGAAGAAATCGGACGGCACTTTCACCTATTTTGTGCCGGACGTTGCTTACCACATCACCAAATGGCAGCGCGGTTTTCACAAGGTGATCAACGTGCAGGGCAGCGATCACCATGGCACGATCGCCCGCGTGCGCGCCGGCTTGCAATGCATGGACATCGGCATACCGAAGGGCTACCCCGACTACGTCCTGCACAAGATGGTGACAGTGATGAAGGACGGCGTAGAAGTGAAGATATCCAAGCGCGCCGGCTCCTACGTCACGCTGCGCGACCTGATCGAGTGGTCGGCCGGCGAAGACGCTGTAGACGCGGTGGCGACGGCAGACAAGTCAGGCGCCGCGGACCCGGAGCAAACGACGCAAGCGGTGAACGTCGTGAACACGGTGGCCACATCAGAGGCGGACAGCGTTGACAAGACAGTCATGACCCCTGGCGAACGGGATCTCACCCGCGGCCGGGATGCCGTGCGCTTCTTCCTCATCTCACGCAAGGCCGATACTGAATTCATCTTCGATGTCGATCTGGCACTGGCCCGCTCAGATGAAAACCCGGTGTATTACGTGCAATATGCGCATGCGCGGATCTGCTCCGTGCTGGGGCAATGGGGCGGCGATGAAAGCGCCATCAACAACATGGACCTTTCGTTGCTGACGTCGGCGCGCGAAGCGGCGTTGCTCGCGAAATTGGCGGAGTATCCTGACGTGCTGCAAAAGGCACTTCTTGAACTGGGGCCGCATCAGGTGGCGTTTTATCTGCGTGAATTGGCCGGTGAACTGCATAGCTACTACAATGCAGAGCGGGTTCTGGTGGACGATCAGGCATTGCGCCTTGCAAGGCTTGCATTGCTGCTGGCGACGCGCCAGGTGCTGCGCAACGGCCTTGGACTGATCGGCGTATCAACGCCGGCACGAATGTAATTTGTAACGCAAACGGGAAAGCATGAACATGCAGGTTTACAAGTCGGGTCGCAAGCAGGCTGGTGGCACCATACTCGGGCTCATTATCGGGCTCGTCATTGGCCTTGGTATTGCCGTCGGCGTCGCATTGACGATCAAGAATACACAACTGCCCTTCACCAACAAGGCGGGCAAGGCAGAGCGGCAGCCCGATGTTCCGGGCGGCCAGTTTTCCGACCCGAACCGCCCGCTTTACGGCAACGGCGCGGCCTCCAAGCAAGCCCCGCGTGACGCTGCGCCGCCACCAATTGAAAGCGCGAAGCCCTTGCCTGAGGTGCCCACGGCCCGGAAGGAAGAACCGGTTGCGCCACCGCCCAATACAGCGGCTGACACCAAGGCTTCCGTGATTGAAAAATCGGCGGCGGCAAAGGCGGCCGCCGCGGCAGCGGTCGCGACCGGCCGGCCCGACACCTCCGACGAGAAATTCACTTACTATCTCCAGGCCGGCGCCTTTCTTGAGCAAGCCGATGCAGAAAACACCAAGGCCAAGCTCGCCTTGCAAGGCGTCGCGGCGAGCATCGTGGAAAAGCAGTCCGACAATGGCAAGTTGTACCGGGTTCGAATCGGACCTTTCGGACAACTCGATTCCATGAACCGCGTACGTACCAAGCTCTCAGACAATGGCGTTGATGTGGCGGTAGTGAAGGTGCCGAAGTAGCTGCTGATGTAAGTGCTGAAGTAAGTGCCCAGGCAAGTGCCGAAACCGGTCTGACAACGGGCATGGCATCGCGGCCTTGCCTCTGATTATTTAAAAAAGGAACAAGCATGCGTTTGATTAAACACTGGATAGCGACGCTAGGTCTGGGTCTGGGATTGGGGCTTGGTTTGGGACTGGTTGCCAACGGCGCGGCCGCATCGCCTGCCGAGCCGGTCAATGGCAAGGACTACCGTACCCTCGACAAGCCGCAACCGACGGAGTCCGGCAAGAAGGTCGAAGTCATCGAATTCTTCTGGTACTCCTGCCCGCACTGCAATGCCTTCGATCCGACCCTGACCGAATGGGTAAAGAAGCAGGGCGATCACATCAATTTCAAGCGCGTGCCAGTTGCGTTCCGCGAATCGTTCGTGCCCCAGCAAAAGCTTTTCTATACGCTTGAAGCGATGGGCAAGGTCGATGAACTGCATGCCAAGATTTTCCATGCAATCCACGTCGAACACGTGCCGCTCGAAACCGACCAGACCATTACGGAATATGTGGTCAAGCAGGGCGTCGACCGGAAGAAATTTCTCGACCTGTACAACTCTTTCGGCGTCACGACCAAGGCGCATCGCGCCACCCAATTGCAGGAGCTCTACAAGATCGACGGCGTGCCAACGATCGCCATCGGCGGCAAATATCTGACCTCGCCATCTATCGTTGCGGCCAGCGTTGGGAACGTGCCGGAACCGGCGCTGTTCGCCGCGTCGCTGCAGGTCATGACGGTACTGGTCAATCGCGTGGCCAAGGACCAGAAGTAAGCGTCACTTTACGGTTCTTCAATCCAACGCCGGGCGGTCCCTGCCCGGCGTCGCTCCAAAAAACGAGTTCAGTTCCGTGCAGCCCTTCGTGATCCAGGGGTTATCGCGCGGGTTACGTTGCCCGGACCTTCATCTGGCCGGGTCGAAGGCCTTCGGCAGGAAGTAAGCGGCTGCGGCGCGGATATGCACAGCACTTACATTCCTTGCGGCGAGACACGCTTCCCAGCGGTCGCGGACGCACTGTACAAGCCCCTCTACGGTGGCCTTGGCCTCCAATGGCGACAATCCAAAATGGTGTGCATCCGCATATAGCGCTTGCCTCGTCGCGCCTTGGGGATCGGGCCAAAGCGCCAGCCTCAATCTTCCTGTGGTTCTTTGTTGTGGTACTACGTCAAAGAGCGGTGACAGCTTGAAGTCCTTTCCAGCCAGTAGACCGTGGTTCAAGTCGTGATCGTCCGTATTGGAGACCAGCGCGTTGAAAACAATACGCCTGAAAAGTTCGCGGCGGTCGCGATTTGCCTGTGTGGACCAGCGTCCCAGATCATGGGAGAGGCGATGGTAAGATCCCATCGGGTAATAGCGCTGCAACTCCGGGTTGCTGTAGAAGACTGTTCGGGCGCTGACGAAACGCATTTTGTGTATGTGGGCTCCGCGTTCGTCCTCGACGATCTCGCGGTCAAAGCGTGCAACCATAAGGGCCGGTACGCCGCCAAATTCCACGATCTTGCGCTGTGGTACGTCTAATCCGGCGTACTCCGCAAGGTCCAGAACCGCCGCCTCGAGAAGCGGGATCGGCGGGAAGTCGAAGGAATCTCGTCTGCTGGGCAGCTTGGCAAGCCATATCCTGCCCTCATCCATCAGCGTAATTTTCGGGCGGGCGCCGCCGGCCGATGTTCCATGTCGCAGTAACTCCTCAAGATGCGCCGGAATGTCTTCTCCTGCTTCCAATGACTGGTAGGCCCGATGAACGTCGGCCAGCGAGTTCAATTCCAGCAAGCTGGTCGTGGATGGCGGGACGTTCCTTTCCGCCGAAAACGACAAGGCGCCAACCTGATCGCCTTTGGTCAGAAGCAGGTAATCGAAGTCGTCCTGTGGGCCATGCTCACGATCGATAATTCGTCGCCCCCACTGATCGGGCGCCGCGTCGAGGATGGCCCCAAACTGACCTCTCAGCGTGGTGGTGGTAAATAGCTTTTCCTGCAAGGGGAGCACGACTGGATCGATTGCTACCGCATTCTTCCGGGAGAGGTAACTTTTCCCGTAGACGAATTCTCCGACACGGCCGGAATCATGCTGATCTCGCCGCAACGCGGCGCGCCCGCACAAGACGGGAGCGTCTTCATCGGGAAGGTGGATCCACACCCAGAGGTGGTCTCGATCAGAAGGCATTGTCCACCTTTCGTGTTGGACGAACACGCTTGTCCGCCGTTGACATTGTCAACGCGAGTCCCTCCCGGTCCAGCCCTGGATCGGCAACCAGGTCAAGCTCGCGGTCCAGGCCCATGACCCACAGAACTTGAAGATAGCCGCCAATGGCGGTACCTGGTTCCCCGCGCTCTATTGCTTCGATCGTCGAGCGAGAAAGTCCTGTCCTTTCGGCCAAGTCCACCTGGCGCCATTGCCGGTGCATGCGGGCTGCACGAATCCGCTGTCCAAGCGTAACGATGCGCTCAACCATGGTGGAGTCGGCGAGGGCGGGCCGGTGGGACCTGGACTTCAGCTTTGCCATGCCTGTACCGCTCTCCGCGCTTTAAATATCAAGCATAATAGCGCATTGTGCCTGAGATCGCAGTCATATTGACCCTGGCAGCATACCGGGTTCGATAGCTCGGTCGCCAGACCACTGCCCGGGCCCGATACAGCCCCTGCGCGATCCGACCCATCATCCTTGCTGCCCTTTGGTCCCGATTCACTTCAGCGAATCCACGCCGCAGAATCTGTCCGATTAAGCGTACAAAAATGACTATTTTGTCCGTTTAATCGGACGATTCATCGATCGCGTTGCAATATGTGTTCGATTCCGACTTTTGGTACAGAAGTGCCGCCGCACTGCATTAACCGTGGAGTAAGAATGAAAGCAGAATCAAGGCGAGACAAGCGCGTATTCATCACCGGCGCATCCAGCGGCATTGGCGCGGCCCTGGCGAGACGTTACGCGGAAGAGGGTGCTGTGCTCGCGCTTGTTGGGCGCAGCAGCGACCGGCTGAACGCTTTGCAGGCATCCTTGCCGGGCGCCGAGCGACACTGGGTGTATGCCCTCGACGTCATGGATACCGCTGCACTGTGGGCGGCGGCAGCCGAATTCATGGCTGCCAACAATGGCATCGACATCGTCATCGCCAACGCCGGCATTTCGCATGGCACCCTCACGCGGCACGCCGAAGACCTGCCCGTGTTCGAGCGCATCGTGGCAACCAATCTGGTGGCGACGGTAGCCACCTTTGCGCCGTTCGTGGAGCGCATGGAACAGCAGGCCGCACAGGGTGACCATGGCTGCCGGCTGGTCGGCATAGGAAGCGCCGCGGGCATTCGTGGGCTTCCAGGCGCCAGCGCCTACAGTGCATCCAAGGCCGCCGTAATCACCTACTGCGAATCGTTGCGCGTCGAATTGCGCCGCAGCGGGGTACGGGTCGTCACCATCGTTCCGGGCTACATTGATACGCCGATGACCCAGTCCAATAAGTACCGCATGCCCTTCCTCATGTCAGCGGAGAAGTTTGCGGCGCAAACAGTGAACGCAATTGATGCCGGGGTCAGCTATCGGGTCATACCGTGGCAGATGGGCGTTGTCGCAAAGCTGCTGCGGCTGCTACCGAATGCGCTGTACGACCTTGCTTTCGCCCGAGCGCCGCGCAAGGCTCGAACCACTGCACACCCGAGGGCAAAACCGCCGGCACAAAACGCCGGTTCCGGGACGGCACAAAAACCTGAATAATCTGAAGTCGCGCCAAACTTGCGCCTGATTTGCGCTTCACCATTGCGGCGGATCGCTGGCTGCCGCGAATGCATGGGATGATTGCGGTTTTGCGCAGGCCGGCGCACCCGCATGGCGCCTTGAATCGCATTCCACAACATTATTACAGGCATGGACCGATCCACAAACTCACCCCACTCCACACGTTCGTCAAAGGCCCTCATCGTCCTGGTAGCAAGCGCCTTTTTCATGGAAAACCTCGACGGCACGGTGATTGCCACCGCGCTGCCACAGATGGGCCTGGATTTTCATGCCAGCGCCATCGACGTCAGCCTCGGCATGACGGTCTACCTTCTGACGCTTGGCATCCTGATTCCCATCAGCGGATGGATAGCGGATCGCTTCGGTGCACGCCTCGTATTCACCAGTGCTATCGCCATCTTCACGCTGGCATCGCTGCTGTGCGGCCTGAGCGCATCGCTTCCGCAGTTCATTGCATGGCGCATCTTGCAGGGGGTTGGCGGCGCGTTGATGGTGCCAGTGGGGCGGCTCCTCGTCCTGCGTACCACCGACAAGTCACAGTTGATACGGGCTCTAACCTCCTTGACCTGGCCCGGCCTGATTGCGCCGGTGCTCGGGCCGCCGCTTGGCGGCTTTCTTACGACCTATGCATCCTGGCGCTGGATATTCTTCCTTAACATACCGCTGGGCCTCGCTGGGATAGTCGGCAGCGCGATCCTGCTCCGCCACTACAACGAAACCTCGCGGCGTCCGCTCGACGTGCTCGGCTTCGTGCTGTCAGGTAGCTCTCTTGCGCTGTTGATGTACGGCGCCGACATGGCCGGCCAAACCGGTTCCGCAACAAGGGCGCTGGCCTGCATTGCGGTTGGAGCGGCGATTGGCGTGGCGGCGGTGCGCCACCTTCGGCGCCACCCGCATCCGCTGGTAGATTTGTCCTTGCTGCGCATACCGACTTTCGCGGTCACCGTATGGGCCGGATCGATATTTCGCATCGTCATATCAGTGGCGCCGCTCCTGCTGGCCCTGATGTTCCAGATCGCGATGGGACTGGATGCCTTTGTTTCCGGGTTGCTGGTGCTGGCAATTTTCGCCGGCAATCTGCTGATGAAGATTGTCATCCCCCGCATGCTGGACCGCAGCGGATTTCGCGTGGTGCTTCTCGCAAACGGCCTGCTGCTCGTGCTCTCCACGGCGATGTGCGCCTTCATTACCGGTGCTACGCCAACCTGGGTGATCGCGGCGATCCTGTTTCTTGGCGGGGCGTCAAGGTCCGTACAAATGAGTGCCCTGACCACGCTGGCTTTCGCAGACGTTGATGCGGCAAGGATGAGCAGTGCGTCTTCGTTGATGAGCGCGATTGTCCAACTCGCGTCCGGCATGGGCATCGCGGTAGGTGCCCTGGTCTTAAGCATTGCGGTCTCAATCGGACGTGGCGTCGCCAGGCATCCGAACGTGGCCGACTTTCAGATGGCTTTCGTTCTTACCGCTGCACTTGGACTGGTTGGCGTCGGCCTGGCATTAGGGCTAGACCGCAATGCGGGTTCAGCGATGCGATCGGCGCGTCGCAGCTGACTCAAGCGTGCCAAAGAATCGGAGACATGCCGAAGAATCGGGTTATCTCAAACTGTCCGCAACCTTTTTGCCCCTCTGCCTCCGACTCCTAGATTTGCGTGCGTGGCAGCGTCACAACGAGGCCTTCAAATTCTGGCGAGGCGCAGAGTTGGCACGACAACCGGCTGTTGTCGGTGCGCTCGCAGGCAACCGATTCCAGCATCTCTTCTTCTACCGCGTTAATAGGGGGTAGCTTGTCGGCCCACTCAGGGGCGACATACACGTGGCAGGTGGCGCACATTGCCGACCCGCCGCACTCCGCAACGATGCCTTCTATCCCGTTATTCACCGCGGCCTGCATCACTGAAGTGCCGCTGGGAACGTCAATTACTTTCTTTGAGCCGTCTGCGAGTATGTAGGTAATGTTTGGCATGGCCAGTCTGGATGTAAGGTCAGGGCAAGAGGCGGACCGGGAGCGTTTCAAATCCGCGCAGGGTGTTGTGGGGTTGGTGGCGTGGCTCGCCGTCGATCTCGATGGACGAGACCCGCGTCGCGAGCGCCCGCAGCACCATTTCAAGTTCGAGCCGCGCAATCATCTGGCCCACGCATCCGTGGATGCCGCCACCGAAGCCCACATGGCCGAGCGTGCTCCGCCCAATGTTGAAACTGTCCGGATCGCTCCACTGACGGGGATCGCGATTGGCGGCGCCGAGCGAAAGCATGATCTTTTCGTCGGCTGGAATCGTTATTCCGCCGAGCACGGTTTCCTTCGTGGTGGTCCGGAAAAAGGTCTGGAAGGGCGACTCATACCGCATGACTTCTTCGAAGGCCGCCCGCGCCAAATTCGGGTCCTTGCGTAGCGCCTGCCATTGCTCCGGATTTTTTGCGAAGCAGTACAGCGCGTTGCCGATCGCATTGGCGGTTGTGTCGACACCGGCAGACAGGAACGAGCGGGTGAGCGTGGCGCACTCGGTGTCGGTCAGGATCCCGGTATCCGCTGCGGCATAGATCTGCATGCCAAATCCGTCCGGCGACAGGTTGGCGCGCTGGCAGGCGCTCCAGACCCAGTTGCTGACTTCTTCCGCATTCGCCATCGCCTTGGCATACAGGGCATTGCGCGGGCCCATGCCGTTGAAGACCATGTTGCCGTAAGCGATAAGGTAGTCGCGTCCGGTTTCCGGCACGCCAACGGCGTCAGCGAATACCTTGAGGGGAAACGCTTCCGCCAGGTCTTTCACCGCTTCGATTCTGCCGCGCTCCACCAGGCTCTCGACCAGGCGGTTTGCCTCAGTTTCGAAGCGCCCACGCAGCGAGCGCAAGGCAGCCGGCGACAGGGTCCGGCTGATAACGGCGCGATTGCGCGTGTGTTCCGGTGGATCGGTCTCCAGCACCATGCTGGGAGGCCGCCACGGCGGCTCCTGTTTGAAATTGCTGATGCCGACGCCTGCCCCCGAGCAGTAGGTTTCCGGGTCCTCCAGCACCGCCCGTACGAATTCATGGCGGCCAGTTGCATGGACATTCCAGTGCTTCAGGCGAACTACCGGTCCACCATCGCGCAACAGGGCATGGTGCGGGTACGGGTTGAGTATGTAGTCGTCCGAAAACGGATCTACGTCGATAACGGGTGCCGCCAACGGTGCGTCAATGCTTGTCATTTCAGCGCTCCGATTTCCATGGAACGATCCACCCCTCGATCTCGTTCAGTATCAGTGTCAGCACGAAACCCAGAAGGGAAATAACCACCAGCCCCACGTACATGACTTCGACCGACAATACTTGCCATGCGTCCCAGATCATGAAGCCGATGCCGGACTTTGCGCCGACCATCTCGGCGATTGCGATCAGGATCAAGCCCATGCCAATGCCGAGCTTGATACCCGCCATGATGGAAGGCATGGCACCGGGAAGCGCAATCGTCCGGAACGTCTGCCAGCGACTGGCGTTGAAGTTCTTGCCAACGTCGAGGTAGATCTTGTCGATCTGGCGTACGCCGGAAATCGTATTGATTATCACGGGATAGAACACGCCAAGAGCCACCATCACGATCTTCGAGGCTTCACCAAGACCGAAGATCAGAAGGATCAGTGGCAGGATTGCGCTCTTCGGCACGGGGTAAGTGGCGGAAATCAGCGGATCAATCGCGGCGTGCACCGGGCGGTATAGCCCCATCGCTATGCCGATCAGCAATGCCGGAATACCGCCCAGCAGTGAACCCCAAAGCAGGCGCTGCAGGCTCGCCGAAAGGTGGGTCCAGAGCTCTCCGGACGCGGACATTTGCACCATCTTCTGTGCCACCAGCGAAGGCGGCGGGAAAAAGCGCGTGTCGATCCAGCCCAGATGGCCGCCTAACTCCCACAGCAACAGCAAGAAGATTGGCGACGCCATGCCGACTATCCGGTCACGCGTCTTCTGGCTCATGCTCGTTTTCGCTTTCGTGCCAGTGCTCGTGCTGGTGGTTGCGGCGGTGGTCGTAGTTGTGCTCATGTGCGTTCCTCCTCCTGCGCCTTGGCACGCTGCACTTCATCGCGCAGCTGTCCCCAAATCCGGTAGACCATTTCGCCATACTCTGGCATGGAGCGCAGTTCAAGCACATTGCGTGGCCGGGGGAAGGGCACATCGATGATGGCCTTCACCTTTCCCGGTTGCGCCGACATGATCATGATCTTGTCCGACAGCGTGACGGCTTCGTCGACACTGTGGGTGATGAACACGACCGTCTTCTTGTGCTCTTCCCAGATACGCAGCACTTCCTCCTGCAACAGCGTCTTGTTTTGCTCGTCGAGCGCCGAGAACGGTTCATCCATGAGCAGAATTTCTGGATCATTGGCGAAGGCGCGCGCGATCGATACACGCTGCTTCATGCCGCCAGAAAGCTGGTGCGGAAAGCGCGTCGCAAACCGGGTGAGGCCGGTCTTGTCGAGGTAGTGCCCGACCACTTCCTTGATTTCGGCTTCCGGAACGCCGCGCATTTTCAGGCCGTAAGCGGCGTTCTGGTAAACGGTCATCCACGGGAAGATGGAGTCACCCTGAAAGATCATCGAGTTGACCGGCTTTCCAGGGTGCTCGGAGCGCACCTCAATGCTGCCGCTGGTCGGTTTTTCCAACCCGGCAAGGATGCGCAGCAGCGTAGTTTTCCCGCATCCGCTCGGCCCAACAATGACGAAGAAAGTGCCCGGGGCGATATCGAGCGAGATATTGTCGATCGCCGTAAAGTTGCCGCCCTTGACGGCGAATTGCTTTGTCAGGCCGCTGATCCGGATCTTGGGTTGCAGGCTTTCCTGCGTGGCGGGCTGTGTAAGGTCGCGTTGCATGTCAGTGATTGCCTTAATCCTTGCGCCGATAGGGCCCAAGCTCTTTCAGCGCGGCCTTTGCAAAGCTTTCGTCCACCACCTGTTCGACCGTGATCTGGCCTTCGAGGTAGCCCTGGTCCTTGTAAAACTGGAGGTCCTTCTTCAGGCTCGCAACATTCAGCAGGCCGTCGGGATTGATGCCGTTGGGCGTCATCTTCCGGTAGAGCGAAGCATCTTTCACGTTGCTGTCCTCGGTCAGCATCTTGATCACTTCATCGGCCGCCGGCCCGGCGAATTTTCCACCCTTGAGCGCGTCGTTGTACACCCGAGCGCCCTTGATGTAAGCCACCATGAACTTGCGCGCCAACTCGGGCGAATCCTTGATGAATTTGCCACCGTAAAACAGCGCCGCCACTTCCTGGTTCGGGTAGAGCTTGTCCATTGACAGCCGGACCGCCGCGCCGCGTTCCACCGCCTGCGTGGCGGACGGCTCGGTCGTGACCGCGGCGTCGACCGCGCCATTCATCAGCGCTGGCACATGCTGCGGATAGCCGATGTATTCGTGCTCTACATCCTTGTAGGACAGGCCCACGCTTTTGAGCGCCTCATTCAACTTGGAGCTCTGCGAACCACCCTTTCCAGCCTCGGCTACCTTCAGGCCCTTCAGATCCTTGAAGGTCTTGACCTTGCCGGAATCGACCAGCGCCTTGCGCACCAGAATCGGCACGTAGTCATAGCCGGGCGGGGTTGAGCCCTTGTCGGCAACCATCTTGATTTCAATGCCGCGCGCGGCCGCATTGAACAGGCCTGCCGATATAGCGCCTGCCGCAACGTCGATCTGGCCGACGCCAAGCGGCGCGATCATCTTCGGTCCCGCATCGAAGGGAACGAAGGTCACCTTGATGCCCTGCTCGGCGAAATAGCCCTTTCGATTGGCGATAAAGAAAGCCGCATCGCTAACGACGCCGTTGGTGCCGACGCGAACCTCGGCCAGGTCAGCGGCGTGAGCCGATCCCCGCGGTGCGGCGATTCCAGCGCCGAGGATGGCGACCGAAGCAAGCAACATGAGCGAGGTGCGGCGCGCAGGGCGGAAGTGAATGCTGAAAAGTGCTGCTGATGCCATGAATGTCTCCGTTTTATGCTTATGTATTCGCTACTGCCATCGCATGCGTCCGCGCTTATCTCTGCGCTTGTGGCATTGCTGGCGCCTTCTATGGTGTCGTCTATTCGCGGAACAGATCACTTGCCTTGGGTGAGACTCCCTGCTCAAGCATTGCGGCGGGGTCCGTCTCCTCGCCGGGGATGCGGACCTTGGTGAAGACGTGGCTGTGGTACTGCAGCGGGCGAGTGGCGTCCAGACCCATTTTGGCACTGATGCCCTGGAGGTGCGCCGGGATTTCGGCGTTGCCCCAGGCTACCGTCGTCGATGGATCCAGGATGGAGCCTTGTGCCCCGGAAATGACCACGAGGTCGCGGTCGGCCTGGAACCGCGTGGCGACCGCCCACTCAACCTGCTCTGGATCATGCACGTCGACGTCTTCGTCCACCACCACCACATGCTTCACGTCGTAATGTCCGGCGAAGGCGCCGAGGATGACGTTCTTCGCCTCGCCTTCCCGCATTTTTTTCATCTTCACATACAGGTGGTAACGGCAGGTTCCGCCTTTGGACAGATGCACGTCGCGCACGCCGGGAAAGCTGCGTTGCAGATGCGCCAGCAGCGTGGCTTCACGCGGAATGCCGCCCAACAGCAGATGTTCCATTTCGGCCGGAACGATGGTGTGGTAAATCGGATCCTTCCGATGGGTAATCATATCCACCTGGACCACCTCACGCTTCTCGGCGGTGCTGTAGTACTTGGGGAATTCGCCGAAAGGCCCTTCCATCTCGCGATCCTCGAGCAGGATGTGGCCTTCAATCACGATTTCGGCATCTGCCGGGACGCGCACATCGTTCGTGAGGCATTTCGTAACCCGCAGCGGCGTGCCATGCAGCGCACCGGCGATTTCGAGTTCATCGTGGTCGATCGGCACAATCGCCTGCGAGGCAAGCAGCGTCAGCGGATCAACGCCGATGACAATCGCGACCGGCAGCGGTTGGCCAAGCTTCACCGACGCCTGGTAGAAGGTGTAAAGGTGGCGCGGCAAAATCAGCACCGCCATACGGTCCTTGGCGTTCACCTGAATCCGGATGATGGTCACGTTCTGCAGACCATTGGCGGGATTGCGCGCAATCACCAGTCCGGCCGTAATGTAGGGCCCGCTGTCGTGCTCGCTATGGGTTGGTACCGGCAGCAGCGTACGCAGGTCCACTTCCTTGTGCACCACGGCCTGGCACGGCGCAGTCCCCGGCGCTACTTCTTCCCACGGCAGCGGGTTGTCGGCCGCATGCCGGTAAGCCTGAAGAAGTTCGCTTTCATTCACCTGCATCGCCTCGGCGATCCAGTCTCGGCGGCACATGAAGCCGCTGACGACCGGCATGGCATGTCCACCCGGAGTCGGAAACAGGACGGCCTTGGATCCGTCCATGCGCTTCGCGATGGCGGCCAGTTGGTGCTTGAGATTGACGCCGGGACGGGCGACGGCCAGCCGGTCGGTGTCCGCAAGGCGCTTGAGCCAGGAACGTAGCGTTAAGGGCTTGGTGGAGCGGGGTGCATCGATCAATTAACCCTCCTTTGTGGGATGACGAACGTGTCTCAACGTGGCGATTGGCGAGGCCAGGCAAGTCAAGGAGGTTTGCGGACCGACGGCAGCTGAGGCCGAAACGGGTTCTCCGCGCGGCCCATGCTGCACCGCATTATTACTGGCTAGCCCGCAATCTGGGGATAACCAGCATGTCTCCTTGCTTTGTTTGAACGCATTATTGCAGGGAATTCTGCCGTGGTGCGGCGCACATGGTCAATGCAGGATAACTCACTCGGCTACCAAGAAAACTCACGCTGCCGTCGCCGGCCGCGCGCAAGCCAACGGACTTCAGCGCCAGGCTTCGGTGGACGTCTTGCAAGGCGCTTCTGTGTCGAAGCGTCAGGCGCTGGCCGGTATAGATGAAGCAGCTACAGCAACCGTATCCCGGCGCTCACCCGAGTCCACGCGTCGCAACGATTGCCATTGCCCCGGCAACCGACTACGATGCAGAACGACAACTAACCCGTGCTCCGGGCTGCATTTCGCGCAGCCCTCAAACCCGGGCTTCGTTGCCCATCACGCATTTGCCGTCGCCGTTGCTGTAGCAATATCCTGAAAATAATAGAGATGGTCCCGCAAGCCGACGTAACCGGGCAGAGCGCTTCAGAAAAGCGTCAACGCCCCATTAACCAGAGGACGAGGAGACATGAAAGATTATACGAGACGGGAATTTCTTCAAACGACGGCAGCGGTCGCCGCTGCATCGACCATCGTGCAGCCGGCATTTGCAGCCGGCGCGCCAGGGCAGCGCTACGTGCCGGAGAAAGGCGCCAAGCTGCGCATGCTGCGCTGGAAGCGCTTCGTGCAGGGCGACGAAGATGCCTGGCTTGCCAACACAAAGAAATTCACTGAGCTGACCGGAGTCGAAGTCCGCATCGACGCCGAAAGCTGGGAAGACGTTCGGCCGAAAGCCGCGGTTGCGGCGAACGTCGGCAGCGGTCCCGACATCATCATTGGCACTTTCGAGGATTCCCACCTTTACCCCGACAAGTTGGTCGACCTGACCGACCTTGCCACCTATCTCGGCAACAAGTATGGCGGCTGGTACGACTCAGCCAAGGCCTACGGCATGGTGGACAAAAAGAAGTGGAACGCCATACCCATGGGCGCCGCTGGCAGCTGCATGGTCTACCGTGAAAGCCATATGAAGGCTGCGGGTTTCGACACCTTCCCGAAGGACACCGCAGGTTTCCTCAAGCTTTGCCAGGGACTCAAGGCGAAGGGTACGCCGGCCGGTTTCGCGCTCGGCAATGCGACGGGTGATGCCAACCAGTGGTGCCATTGGCTGCTCTGGGCATTCGGCGGCAAGCTGGTCGATGCGCAGAACAAGGTCTCCATCGACAGCCCGGAAACCTTGAAGGCGCTGGAATATGCGAAGGAGTTGTATGCGACCTTCGTCCCCGGCACCCTTTCCTGGCTCGATCCCAACAATAACAAGGCATTCCTCGACGGCCAGATCAGCCTTACCAACAACGGCATCTCGATCTATTACGCGGCAAAGACCTCCAAGGAGCCGGGGATTGCCGCCATGGCAGCCGACATCAACCACGCCAACATGCCGATCGGCCCGGTCGGCCATCCGACCGAGCTATCTCTCGTGTTCCCGATGATGGTGTTCAAGTACACCAAGTACCCGAATGCGGCCAAGGAATTCTTGCGCTTCATGATGGAGAAAGAACAGTACATTCCTTGGCAGCAGGCCGCCATCGGCTACGTCACCCAGCCGCTGAAGGCTTACGAGTCCAATCCAATCTGGACCTCGGATCCGAAGCACACGCCGTACCGGGACCTGATGAAGGTAATGCTCAGCAATGGCTATGCCGGCGACCTTGGCTTTGCATCCGCCTCGGCCATGGCCGACTTCATTGTCGTCAACATGATCTCGGAAGCGGCCAGCGGCTCGCGCAGTCCTAAAGAGGCGATGGAGCGCGCAGCCAAGCGGGCGGAGCGTTATTACAAGCTCTGAGTTTGACGCAGTGTTGCGGGACAGCGCGCGCAGGTCTGGCCTGCTGTCCCGTTCGTGGCATATTGAATCAGGACCGACAAGAAAAACAGGCATCCTCAAGCGGAGAACAGCGTGGGCACGCTAGACATGAATGAAGCTGATAGCCATTGGGCAGAGTCGTCGTTCTATCCCTTTGCACGCATCGCCGCGTCACTGAGAGGGCGGCTCACTGCCGTCGGCATTGCTTTCCTGCTTTCGGCCGCGTCTGTGCACGCCACGGCCGGCGACATCAAGGTCATGATTTCTGGCGGCTTGTCGGAAGCCTTCAAGGAACTGGTACCGCAATTCGAGCAGGCGACGCGCAACAAGGTCACTACCATCCGCGGTCCATCCATGGGTGAGACGCCGCAAGCGATTCCCAATCGACTGAAACGCGGTGAAGACGCAGACGTGCTGATCATGGCTGGCGAGGCGCTCGACAAGCTCGCCGCCGATGGCGCTGTCGTTTCGGCCAGCCGCACGCCGCTCGCAAATTCGCTGATTGGCATGGCGGTGATTGCGGGCGCGGCCAAGCCCGACATCAGCTCCGTGGCAGCGTTGAAGCAGACCCTCCTCAATGCAAAATCGGTCGCCTATTCGGACAGTGCCAGCGGCGTCTACATCAAGAACGAGCTGTTCCCCCGGTTGGGCATTGTCGAGCAGATGAATGACAAGGCCAGGGGCATTCCTGCAGAGCCGGTTGGCGCTGTCGTGGCACGCGGCGAGGCGGAGCTGGGCTTTCAACAGCTCAGCGAACTGCTGCCGGTGCCGGGGATCACTCTGGTGGGCAAGATTCCGTCCGAGGTGCAGAAGATGACGGTTTTCTCGGCCGGTGTGGCAAGCAAGTCCAAGAATTCTGCGGGGGCCGCCGAGCTGATCAAGTTCCTTTCGTCGGCGCAGTCGGCCGCTACCATCGAAAAGAGCGGTCTGGAACCGGTGGCAGTCGGCGCCCGGTAGCTATCCGGATCGGCAAGCCTGCACAACCAAGAAAAAATAACGGAGACGGTATGTTGAGCAAATTCTCTAGTGCTGTCCTTTGCGTTGCGGTCGCCGCTTTTTCCGGCATGGCACAGGCACAGGCGCCGGCACCGTATGACGCCAGCCCGCAACTGGTCGAAGCCGCAAAAAAAGAAGCAAAGGTCGTGTTCTACTCCTCCACCGACGTGGCGGTAGCCGAGAAGCTGGCGGCGGCATTTGAGGCGAAATATCCGGGCATCAAAGTGCAGGTCGAGCGAGGTGGCGCGGAGCGCAATTTTCAGCGCATCACGCAGGAAATGAACAGCAAGATTTATGGGGCGGACGTTATTGAATCGTCCGACGCGGTCCATTTCATCTACTTCAAGCGCGCCGGCTGGCTTCAGCCGGCGGTACCGTCCGACGTTGCGAAATTCTGGCCGAAGGAGCAAAGGGATCCCGATGGGCAGTTTGCAGCGTATCGCGCGCATCTTTCCGTCATTGCCTACAACACCAAGCTCGTGAAGCAGCAGGACGCGCCAAAGAGTTTCGCCGACCTGCTGGATCCGAAGTGGAAAGGCAAGATGGTCAAGGGACATCCCGGCTATAGCGGCACCATCATGAGCGCCACCTTCGCTTTGAGCCAGGCGCTTGGATGGGGCTATTTCGAGAAGCTCGGCAAGCAGCAGGTCATGCAGGTTCAGTCCTCAACCGAGCCGCCGAAAAAACTCCAACGTGGCGAACGCGCCGTCATGGCTGATGGCAACGAGTACAACGTCTTCCTGCTGCGGGAAACCGGCGCGCCGATCGAACCGGTTTATGCCACCGAAGGAACGCCGCTGGTGATTGGCAATGCAGGGCTTCTGAAGACTGCGCCGCACCCGAATGCAGCGCGCCTGTTCTATCACTTCATGTTCACACGCGAAGCGCAGCAGGCGAATAGCGATGTAGGCGGCTTGCGCTCCTTCCATCGCGAGGTGAAGGAAAAGCCGGGTCGCCTGGCGCTGTCCCAGATCAAGCTGCTGCTTCCAGATGCCGCGGCGCTCGAAGCGCAAACTGACACGATCAAGAAGAAGTACGAAGAATATTTCGGAACCTGATTGATGGGTTCAGTCGTCGCGGTTCCGGTTTCAGCCCCGGTCGCGCGCGCTCCTCGCCGTGCCGACCTGTTTGGCCCGGTTTTCTTCCTGCTCGCTGCGGTCCTTGCAGTACTGGTGATATTGCCGCTTTCATGGCTGATTTACACCAGCCTGGTCGACAAGAGCGGCGCCTTCACGCTCAGCAATTTCACGGCGCTGGTGACGGACGTCACGATGCGCCGGCCGTTCCTTCTGGCCAGCGCCATGGCATGCGCGGTGGGTGTTTTGTCCTGTGTGATCGCCACCCCGCTGGCATGGCTCGTTTCGAGAACCGACCTGCCAGGCCGGCGAATCGTGCGGGCGCTCGTTACGGCCTCCTTCGTGACGCCGCCGTTCCTGGGCGCCATCGCCTGGGAAATTCTGGCAGCGCCGAACAGCGGAATGATCAACCAGCTTTTCCGTACCGTGACCGGCGCCGAGGAAGGCAGCCACCTGGTCGACATTTACACGATCGAAGGCCTGGTTTTCGCCATCGCCTGCTATACCTTTCCCTACGTATTCACGCTGGTGGCCAATGGTCTGGACCGCATCCCCACCGACCTGGAGGATGCCTCCGCCATCCTCGGCGCGCGCACCTGGACCACGCTGCAGCGGGTCACGATTCCGCTCGTGCTGCCAGCGATGCTGGCCGGCTCACTGATCGCAATCCTCCAGGCGTTGACCATGTTTGGCACGCCGGCCATCCTTGCCTTGCCCGCCGGCTTTCATGTCATCACCACCAAGATCTGGAGCCTGTTTCAATACCCGCCCCGGCTCGGCCTCGCCGCAGCAGCTTCCCTGCCGCTGCTGCTGATCACCGTGGCGCTATTGCAAGGCAAGAGCTGGATACTGGGCCGCAAGGGCTACACCGTTTTGGGTGGCAAAAGCGGTGAGCCGCGGACTGCACGATTGGGGCGCTGGAAGTGGCTGGCCGTCGCCTTCGTCGTCATTGTGCTCGGGCTGACGGTGATCCTGCCGTATGCCGCGCTGCTGAAGACTGCCTTGACGCGCAACGTCTCGGAGCCGCTCACCTGGAGCGCGCTGACGCTGCACAACTTCCACTTTGTGTTTTTCGAATTCTCCGCAACCCGGCTCGCGTTGTGGAACACGCTGGTGCTTGGCCTGGGCACCGCCACGCTGGGAACCGTTATCGCGCTTATGGCGGCGTACATGGTGTCACGCCGCGCGGTGCGCGGTTCGGCGTTGCTTGGAATGCTTGCGACTGCGCCCGTCGCCATACCGGGCATCGTCCTGGGTGTGGGCGTCTTCCTTACCTATTCGCATCCCGCCCTGATGCTGTACGGGACGCTCTGGATACTGCTGATCGCATTCCTCACCATCGAAATGCCTGCCGGCTACCAGCAGATGTCTTCGGCCTTCCATGGCATTCATCCGGAACTGGAAGACGCGAGCCGGATTCTCGGCGCCAGCCGGCTCAAGACGCTGCGCCTGGTTACGGCACCGCTTCTGAGAACCAGCGTCATGGCTACCTGGTGCTTCGTCTTCATCGGGACAATTCGTGAACTGTCCGCCACGATCCTTTTGACTACGGCCAATACAAAACTGGTATCGGTCATCATCTACGACCTGAATGAGAGCGGCGACCTCGGCGCAATTTCTGTCCTCGGCCTGATGCTGCTTGCGGTTTCCTTCATCATCGTATTCATCGCTAACCGCTTTTCAAGCGGCGGAGCAAACCGTTTGCCGCGTGCCACATGAAGCAGGCTTCCGACGACGTCACCACGCCACTCGACAAAGCAAACGACATGCGACCTGAAACAACCCTGCAGCAGAGCGGATCGACCGGCTTTGTTGAACTGAGCGGCCTGAGCAAGAACTACGGATCGCAGGCCGTGGTAAACAACATTTCGCTATCGATCGAAAAGGGAATGCTCGTTTGCCTGCTCGGTCCCTCCGGATGTGGAAAGACGACCACGCTGCGGTTGATCGCCGGCTTCGTGGAGCCGGATGCCGGCGAAATCCGGGTTGGCGGCCGTTGCATTTCCGCTCCCGGGAAATGCGAGGCGCCAGAGCGCCGCAATATGTCAATGATCTTCCAGAGTTATGCACTCTGGCCGCACATGACGGTGTATGAAAACGTCGCCTACGGACTGCGACTTCGCAAGCTTCCGAAAAGCGATATCGCGAAGCGCACCGACACCATACTCGCCGCAACCAGGCTCGACGCGCTGGCGCAGCGCTATCCCGGCGAATTGTCTGGCGGCCAGCAGCAGCGCGTATCGCTTGCACGCGCGCTGGTAATTGAGCCGGAAACCTTGCTGCTGGATGAGCCGCTGTCCAACCTGGACGCCAACCTCCGTGAGGAAATGCGGTTCGAGATTCGTCGCCTGCATGACAAGTATCGCTACACCACGGTGTATGTGACCCACGACCAGGCCGAAGCCATGACGACTGCGAACATGATCGTGGTAATGAACCAGGGGACGATAGAGCAGGCCGGCTCGCCGAAAGACATCTATGAACGGCCCCGCACTGAATTCGTTGCACGCTTCATTGGCGGAACCAACATTTTCAAGGGTCGATGGGACGGGGTCGACGCGGTTGATTGCGGCGGAGGCCTGGTTCTTCGTTGTGGAAGCGGCGATTACGATTCCCAAGGCGATACCTCTGTCTCGGTACGCCACCACGACATCGGCATCTCTACCTCGGCGCCGGGATCGACGGAGACGAATTGCATTAGTGGCGTGGTCACCCGCCAGGTATATCTTGGCGCATCGCGTGACTATCTCGTGCTGCTGGAAAGCGGAGAAACGGTGCGGGCGATTGCATCGGCCGACGTAGCAATCGCCGAGGGCACGACGGTATGGCTGCGGTTCCCGCCCCAGCATTGCCGCGCATTGGCGCATTGAAGATGGCCTGGGCCATCGCGGCGCGTGGTTTCAATTTAAAGAATTCGCAGTTCACGCGAATACCTTTGTGTGGAGACAGACATGCATGACAAGAATGCGGCCGGCATCGAGAACCTGACCCTCTACGTCGCCGACTGGGTCTGCAATACCATTTTGAGCGACCTCCCGGAAAACGTTGTCGCCCTCGGCAAGAAGTCAATTCTGGACGGACTCGGCCTTGCGCTGTCTGGCGGCGCCACGACCTGCGGCGGCATGGTCCGGCAGCACTTTGCCGACTTGAACCTTGGCGTCGGTCCGGCCACCGTGATTGGTACAGACCTGAAGATAGCGCCGCGTTTTGCAGCCTTCGCCAATGGCGTCGCAATCCATGCCGACGACTACGACGATACGCAGCTCGCCGTGGCGACTGACCGGGTCTACGGACTGCTCACGCATCCCACAGCGCCCGCACTGCCGGCAGCGCTTGCCATGGGTGAATCCACTGGCGCAACCGGTGGCGCAGCCATGCTCGCTTACCATCTCGGCGTCGAAGTGGAGTGCAAGATCGCCGAGGCGATCAACCCGCGCCACTATCAGACCGGCTTTCATGCCACGGCGACTTGCGGAACCTTCGCCGCGGCTGCCGCAAGCGCAAGGTTGCTCGGCCTGAGTGTCGAAGCGACCGCACGCGCGCTTTCCATCGCCGGCAGCCAGTCCGCCGGCCTGCGTGAGAATTTCGGCACGATGACCAAGCCTTTCCATGCTGGACGCGCGTCCGAAAGCGGCGTCGTAGCCGCCCAGTTTGCATCCTGCGGCTGGACTGCAACGGATCGGATTCTGGAGGCGCCGCGCGGGTTCTTTAGCGCCGCTGGTGGCGGCTATGACCCGCAAGCCATCGCC
Organism: Herminiimonas sp.; assembly: GCA_028292265.1. GTDB lineage: Bacteria > Pseudomonadota > Gammaproteobacteria > Burkholderiales > Burkholderiaceae_D > JAQGMR01. Next base: position 22,498 of record JAQGMR010000065.1, on the reverse strand, counting down.
GGGAAACTCGGCAGTCCGTGGACCATCGCTGACCCGGGAGTATCAATCAAGCCGCATCCGTCGGGATCGCTAACGCATCCGGGCATGACAGAGATGCTGCGATTGATCCGGGCCAACCACATACGCGCCACGGACGTGCTTCGGGTGCGGGTCGGCACCAATCACAACATGCCCAATGCGCTAATCCACCATCGCCCCGTCAATGAACTGCAAGCCAAGTTCTCCATGGAGTTTTGCATGGCGATCCTGCTGCTCGAAGGTCGGGCGGGGCTAAGCGAGTTCACCGACGCAGTGGTAAACCGCCCCGACGTGAAAGCGATGATTGAGAAAATCGACTTTGTGGTTGATGCCGAGGCCGAAGCCGCGGGCTATCACAAGATGACCACCATCATCGACATCCATTTGGCGGATGGCCGCACGATCTCTGGCAGGGCCGATTTCGGCAAGGGGAGTCCATTCGAGCCGATGCACTATGAGGACGTCGCCGACAAGTTCCGTGAGAACGCGGACTATGCGCGCTTTCCGTCGCAACAGGCAGAGTCGGTTATTGCAATGGTCCGCGATTTGGAGACGCTTCCTTCTATCGACCTCCTCATGGCCGCATTAACTCGCAGCTCCGCATAGAGGAAGGCATTCCTCAATACGGCGCGGTGCGCGTGCACAGGACGTTGAAAGTGCAACACGAACGGGACCCAATCATCAGCATGAAAATCAGCACCGAAGTGGAAACGCAAACATGAAAGCACGAAGATGAAAGCACGACCGGTAATTGGACTAATGCCAGGCGACATGACCGGCATCGGCCCGGAGATATGCGCAAAGGTTCTGGCGGAAGGCAGCCTGAAGGAAGAAGCGCGGATCGTCGTCGTCGGCGATGTGCGCGTGCTGCAACTCGGCTGTACCGATGCCGGCGTCGAACTGGCGTGGCGCCGCTACGAAAAGATTTCTGATATCGACTGGTCAAGCGATGATGTGCCGATTATTGATCTGGGCAATATCGATCCCGCCACAATCGAGCGCGGCGCCATGTCGCCGGAATCGGGCCGGCTGTCCGGCGACACCCTCAAAACCATGATAGACCTCGCCCTGGCCGGCGAGCTCGACGGCATCTGCTTTGCTCCCTTGAACAAGGGCGCCCTGCATCGCGGCGGCTGGAAATATCACGACGAGCACCAGATGTTTGCGGCGCTGACCCAGCACGTTGGTTTCTTTGGCGAGATGAACGCCATCAAGGAATTCGCCACCTTTCGCGTCACTTCGCACGTGTCCTTGCGGGAGGCAATCGACCTGGTCACGCCGGAGCGCATAACTTCCGCGGTGCGACTGGCCAACGCCACGCTCAAGGCCAATGGCATCGTCGCCCCGCGACTTGCCGTGGCCGCGCTCAATCCGCATAACGGAGAAGGCGGACTGTTTGGCGACGAGGAGATCCGCATCATCCGTCCGACGGTTGAACGGCTGCATGCCGAGGGCATCGACTGCGCCGGACCGATTTCATCCGACGTTATTTTCCTCAAGGCGATGAAGCAGGAATATGACGGCGTGGTAATGATGTACCACGACCAGGGTCAGATCGCGACCAAGCTGTTAGGCTTCAATCGCGGCGTCACCGTCACCGCTGGGCTCAAGGTCGTCTTCGCCACACCCGCCCATGGCACGGCATTCGATATCGTCGGGCAGGGACAGGCCAACCCGGGCGGGCTGGAGCACGCCTTGCGCATTGCGGCGCGCATGGCGTCAGCACGACTTCATTAGCAGCCGGGCACCGCCCTGGAAAACCTCAGCAAACTTTTTCAATTCATAACAAGGATTCACTTATGAACGACCCCCATCTGGTCCTGGGCGTATTGAACGGCGACGACATCGGACACGAAGTCGTACCGGCAGCGGTGGCCGTTGCCACTGCGGCGGCGGAACGCCATGGCTTGCGTATCGAGTGGCGTCCCATGCCAATCGGCCGCACCGCGCTGGACACGCATGGCACGACGCTGCCGGAAGGCACGCTGGAGACGCTTGCGAAGATGAACGGCTTCGTCCTGGGGCCTATCGGCCATCGGGAATATCCGAAAGGGCCGGGTTCCATCAATCCGCATCCGATCATGCGCAAGCAATTCAACCTGTTTGCCAATGTCAGGCCGACACGTTCTTATCCCGATATTGGATGCCTGTACGACGACATCGACCTGGTGATCGTTCGAGAGAACAATGAGGGGTTCCAGCCTGACCGTAACGTTGTTGCGGGTTCGGGTGAATTCCGGCCAACAAACGACATGACGATTTCAGTGCGCGTGATTACACGCGTTGGGAGTGAACGGGTGGCACGGGTCGCCTTCAACCTGGCGCGGCATCGGCGCAAACTCCTGACGATTGTCCACAAGAACACCGTCTTCAAGTTGGGGTGCGGCATGTTTGTGGAAGAGTGCTACGGGGTAGCCAAAGACTTCCCGGATGTGACCGTCAATGAAGTGATCGTCGACACGATGGCAATGCGCCTGGTACGCGATCCGCAAAACTTCGACGTCGTGGTGACCACCAACATGTTCGGCGACATCCTGACCGATGAGGCCGCTGGCCTGGTTGGTGGCCTCGGCATGGCGCCGGGTCTGTGCATCGGCGACGGCGATTTCGCCATGGCGCAAGCGACCCATGGTTCCGCGCCCGATATCGCTGGCACCGGCCGCGCCAATCCCTATGCCATGATCGATTCGACTCGCATGCTGCTCGACTGGCTTGGCCGGCGACGGAACATACCGCAGGCGATCGAGGCTGCGCAGTCAATGGAGACGGCGATCACGGCGACACTGGGCAATCCAACCGCTCGTACTGGCGATATACGCGGTGCCGGCACGACCGCGACGATGACGGCGGCGATCATCGCGGCGGTTCGGGGGTAGGGCGGCACGGCCGATCACTGGACGCTGGCGGACGTTCACCGTCAGGGCGTGGGCCGCCGGAATTTCCGATTTATTGAGCGAGCATAATCGCGTTAGGCTAGCGGACTTCGTGTTCAGGGGGGGGGCAATGCGGACTATCAACATCCATGACGCAAAAGCGCATCTTTCGGCTTTGGTAGATGGCGTCGTGCGGGGCGAATCATTCGTCATCGCGAAAGCTGGCAAGCCGCTGGTCAAGGTAGTGCGGCTGGACTCTCCGGACGCCGGGAAGGTGCGCCGGCTTGGCTTTCTGAAGGGCGAGATTCAGGTGCCGGACGATTTTGACCAAATGGGTAGTGCCGAAATCGAAAATCGGTTCGCTTGAAGGGATGAAGCTGTTGCGCAACATCGATTCCTGTGTTGACACTGCCGGTCCCCGCGGAGCCGTTAGCGTGAGCCGACGTATCATGTCAAATCCTTCATAGTCCTCACCAAGAACGACATGGCTGGCCATCAACGTATTTTGGACTTCCTTGTCCGCTGCACGTTCGTCTGCGCCATTTCGATGTCGCTCGTTGCCTGTGGCAGCTTGCCTGCGCTTCAGGATCGCAGCGTGTCGGTGGCCTTGTCCGACACACACGATACCCGGCTTGGCCGGGTGCTGGAGCCGCTGGTCGCGGCGCATCCCGGCAAGTCGGCCATCTACGCCCTGCAGGGCGCCCGCGACGCGTTTGCTGCACGAGCACACCTTGCCCAAGTTGCTGAGCGCAGTCTGGACGTGCAGTACTACATTTGGCGCACGGACCTGACCGGTACCTTGTTACTGCACGCGCTGATTGCGGCGGCCGACCGTGGGGTGCGCGTGCGCTTGCTTTTGGACGACAACAATACTTCGGGACTGGACCCGGTCTTGGCCGCGCTCGACGCGCACCCGAATATCGAAGTACGCCTCTTCAATCCGTTTGTGCCGCGCTCGCCGCGCTGGCTAAGCTACCTGACCGACTTTGGGCGCGCCAATCGGCGCATGCATAACAAGTCCTTTACCGCTGACAACCAGGTGACCATTGTCGGCGGGCGCAATGTGGGCGACGAATATTTCGGCGCCACCAGCGACGTACTCTTTACCGACCTTGACGTCATGGCGGCGGGGCCGGTAGTGCATGCCGTGTCGGAGGACTTCGACCGGTACTGGCGCAGCCTGTCGTCCTATCCGGTCTCACTGTTGCTGCCGCCTGGCGCCCTCTCCACGCTGGCGGATCTTGCGCCGGACCACCAGGGCCCGACGGAGCAGCAATCGCTGGCCGAATACACCGGCGCACTGCGGCAAACGCCATTTGTCCGTCAGCTAATGGAGTCCAGTCTGCCGCTCGAATGGGCGGCGACCCGCATGGTCAGCGACGACCCCGCCAAGGGCCTCGGCTCGGCAGCGCCAGACTCGCTGGTGCGGGACAAGCTTCGGGCTGTGATCGGCGAACCGGCCTCCAGGCTCAGCCTGGTGTCGCCTTATTTCGTACCATCACAAGTCGGCGTTGAATTCTTCAGCGACCTGGCGCGGCGCGGTGTGCACGTCGAGATTCTGACCAACTCGCTAGAAGCCACCGACGTCGTCGCGGTCCACGCTGGTTACGCAAAGCGCCGTGAAGCGCTGCTGGCGTCCGGCGTGACGCTGTACGAACTGCGCCGCCTGGCGCCGGGCCTTGAACAGGAACGGAAGCGCTTTGGCATGGGGAGCTCGTCTGCATCCAGCCTGCATGCGAAGACCTTTGCCGTCGATCAGGCGACGGCATTTGTGGGCTCCTTCAATCTGGACCCGCGCTCGGCCAATCTCAACACCGAGATGGGCTTTGTGATCGAAAGCCCGACGCTGGCGCAGCGCGTGCACGAGGCATTCGAAGTGCGGGTGCCAGAGGATGCATACCGGGTGTCACTGGATGGAGATGGCCGGCTTACCTGGACAGAGCAGCAGAATGGCCATCAGGTGCGCTACGACAGTGAGCCGGGCACCACCGGTTTGCAGCGGTTCTGGGTGTGGCTGCTGTCCTTGCTGCCGATTGACTCGCTGCTGTGAGCGCCGCAGGGAGGGGAAAGTTGATGCGATCGGGTCCAATCTGCAAATCTGTTGATGAGGGCCGGTCGTTAATGGCCGGTTTCGCTATGATTGGCGCTTGTGCAGCCACCCAACGCTTTCCCTGATGCCCTTGTTCGACGCCGCCAATACCGTGCATCATCGCATTGCCGCCGGCGACACGCCGCGCATTGTCAGCCTCGTTCCTTCGTTGACGGAGTTGTTGTGTGACCTCGGCCTTGCCGGCGCGCTGGTCGGTCGAACCGGCTTCTGCGTTCATCCCGCAGGCCTCGTCGCTGCGATCCAAAAGGTGGGTGGCACCAAGTCGGTCAACATAGAAAAAATCCGCAAGCTGGCTCCGACGCACCTTGTGGTCAATATCGATGAAAACGAAAAGCCCATCGTGGAGGCGCTGGCGGCATTCATTCCGCATGTGATCGTCACGCACCCGAAGTCGCCGCTGGACAACCCGGGGTTGTATCGACTGCTTGGCGGCATTTTCGCTGCGGAGGATCGTGCCGAGGCGTTGTGCGGCGATTTCGATGCGGCACTGGCTGCACTCACGGCGCTCACGGCGCTCACTAAAGCGCCGGTTTCGCGCTCGACAGCAACGACCGCGCCGAAGCGAGGGACGTCGGCGTCGGCTGCAAATGCGGGCTTGGATCCAGGCACAAACAGCGCGTCGGCCGCATCGAAGAAAACCGTCCTCTATTGCATCTGGAAAGACCCGTGGATGACGATCTCCGGCGACACCTACATCGCGCGCATGCTGGAGTTGATTGGATGGCGTCATACCACGTTGCCGGAACAGCAAACCGGGACCCGTTACCCGACGTTCCAGTGGTCCGCGAATCTTGTGGCGGATGTGGATGAGATTTTGCTCTCGAGCGAGCCGTATTCTTTCACCGAAGAGCATGTCGATGCGCTGGAACAGCAGGTCGGCAAGCCAGTGCGACTGGTTGATGGAGAAATGCTGTCCTGGTACGGCAGTCGGGCGATTGCCGGCTTGCGCTATCTGAAAACCCTGGCGTCAGAATAAGCCGGAAAGGGCAGCGATAATTTGATTTTGTGGACGCCGGCATCTGAAGACCGGCATCTGAAGACCGGCATCGGAAGGCCGGCATCGGAAAAGCGCCGCTCTGCCCAGCACAGGTTCCGCAGCGTTATCTAGCAACGTCCTGTCCAGCGCGTGCCATCCGCGCCAGCATGCGAATCACCTGGCGCACGATTATCTGGTGCTGCTCGCCTAGCTTGCTGACTTCACGAACCAGTTGTGCACTCTCGCCGTCCGGCGTGGCGATAGAGACGTCTTGCACATCGCAAGGACCGAGCACCTGATCGCCGAAACGCAGCCAGTGCACATCCACGCTGAGCCACTCGGCCAAAATGCGAAGCTTTTCCTGCGTAGGAATGGCTTCGCCAACCAGCCACTTGCGCGCGGCATGAACCGTGATGGCCGACCCCGCAAAGCGGTGGTTGAATTCGCGTGCCAGCACGGTAGGGCTTTCCGGGCACGCAGCGCTCCGCAGCGAATCGAGTAATCGCTGGCTAAAGGCTTCGCGTTCGCTGGACGGTTTCATTTCGCAAATTATTCCATGACGGGCGCCGTTACACCACAACAAAACGCGTGACAGCGTCGCTGTCAATGAAACGCTTCAGTTGGCCGGTAAACCAGAGCTGATGCAGGTGGGCCAGCGCTTCGCCTATCGCAAAACTGAGCTGGTGGGAGTCCAGAGCGCGTGGAAACATCACCGGCACGATGTCGGCCGCAGATTGCGGCACGGCGCACGCATGCAGCACTTCCGCGAGGCGCGCGGCATGATGTTCGCGCAACTGGGTAATCCGGGTATGCAATCCGCGAAACGGCTTGCCATGCGACGGCAACACCAGCGTGTCCGCCGGAAGTTCAGCATATCTGGTTAGCGAGTCGAGATACTCCTGCACCGGGTTGGATTCCGGTTCCACGGAAATTACGGACACGTTGGTTGAAATACGCGGTAGCACCATGTCGCCCGATATGAGCAGGTCCAAAGCGCCACAGTAAAGCGCGGCATGTTCCGGTGAGTGGCCAAAGCCGGTGATAACGCGCCATTCGTGCCCGCCCATGGCGAGTCGCTGGCCGTCGTGCATGCGCCGATATGCGGCGGGCACCGAGGGTACCAGCGTCTGGTAATGGCTTTTGCGTCCCGCCAGCCGGGTATTTGCGTCCTTCAATCCGTGGCGCTCGTAATGCGGCGCCATCGATGTCCCGCCTGCGCCGGGCAGGGCGGCGGACATCATCCGCGCATAGCCGTATTCGCCAGCGGTCATCCAGAGCGGCGCATCCCAGCGCTGGCACAGCCAGTCTGCAAGGCCGACATGGTCCGGGTGGCAATGGGTAACGATGACGCGGAGCACCGGCAAGCCGTCGAGCGCCGCGGCAAAAATGCTTTCCCAGGCGGTGCGGGTAGGATCGCTGGCAATGCCGCAATCAATGATGGTCCAGCCGCGTTCAACACCGCGTGGTGTTTCAATCTCGTCGCGAACCAGCCAAAGGTTGATATGGTTCAGCGCAAAAGGCAGTCCCATGCGCAGCCAGAACACGCCGGGCGCCACTTCATGAACGGCGCCAGTTTCGGGGAGGAATTCGTCAAGGGGATAGTCAAGCTGGGATTCGAGCAGGTTCATTCGTGTCTGGTCAGGAGGTGGCGCTGAAGGTCATTCTCGGTTGTGGGGATTGAAGCATGGGACCAGCCGGAAGCATAAGCGGTGCTGTTCAGCCAGGGTGCTACAGCCGGCTCAACTTGCCGGCATGCCGGCAGCGCTTGAAGGTGCGCAAGGCTGGCAACCGGTGCCATTTCCATTTCGGGTCGAGCCGCCTACAATGCGTTTGACGTTTACGTAAAGTGCCATTTTAATTCACAACGGGGATCGACGAAGACCCCCGCTGTGCCGGCTTGAAGTTCAACGCATTCTTTCGCAACGTAGTCGTGCCATGCCGACCTATACCATCACAGAACTGGCGCGCGAATTCGACATCACGCCGCGCGCAATCCGGTTTTACGAAGACCAGGGCTTGATCAGTCCGCGGCGCGAGGGCGCCGGCGGCCGCACACGGGTCTATTCAGCCCGCGAACGCACCCGTCTAAAGCTGACGCTGCGCGGCAAGCGCCTTGGCCTGACACTGTCAGAAATCAAGACGCTGGTCGACATGTACGAGTCGCCTAAAGACTCCATGGCCCAGCTAAACAAGTTCCTGGAAGTGCTGGCCCGCCACCGACAGACGCTGGAGCAACAGCGTGAAGACCTGGAAGTGACTTTGGCCGAGATTGCCACGCAGGAGGAGCATTGTCGCCGCATGCTGGAAGGTCCGCCGTCGACCGTGAAGCCACGACGCCCGGGGACGGGCTCCCGACGAGCGGCCTGACAGCCCTCGGCGGTTTACGTTTACGTTAACGTCAACTGCGGTTATTCTTTTCCCAACCGATTCTGCCGATATTCTGACCATTCAAAAATAGTCCACAGGAGACGCCCATGACACCGCTACCAGGCTTGAGCTTCGACCACGGCGAAGACATCGCCGCACTGCGCGACACCGTCCAGCAATTCGCCGCGGCTGAAATTGCGCCGCGCGCCGCGGAGATTGACCGGAGTGACCAGTTCCCCATGGACTTGTGGCGCAAGATGGGTGAACTGGGCGTACTTGGCGTGACGGTCGATGAAGAATATGGCGGGACGGGCATGGGGTATCTCGCGCACATCATCGCCATGGAGGAAATTTCGCGGGCCTCCGCCTCGGTCGGCCTTTCCTACGGGGCGCATTCGAATCTCTGCATCAATCAGATTCGGCGCAACGGCAGCGAAGAGCAGCGCAAAAAATATCTGCCGAAGCTGGTGTCCGGGGAACACGTCGGCGCGCTCGCCATGTCTGAGCCCGGCGCCGGATCCGACGTGGTCAACATGAAACTGCGCGCCGACTGGAAGGGCGACCGCTGGGTGCTCAACGGCACCAAGATGTGGATCACAAATGGCCCGGACGCGGATGTACTGGTGGTCTATGCCAAAAGCGATCTGGAGGCGGGGCCGCGTGGCATCACTGCATTCCTGATCGAGAAGAGCTTTCCCGGGTTCTCGGTCGCGCAAAAGCTCGACAAGCTTGGCATGCGAGGCTCCCATACAGGCGAACTGGTTTTCGTCGACTGCGAAGTGCCGCCAGAGAACATCATCGGCGGGCTTGGCAAGGGCGTAAACGTGCTGATGTCTGGCCTGGATTTCGAGCGCACCGTGCTGTCGGGTGGGCCACTCGGCATCATGCAAGCCTGCATGGATGTCGTGGTGCCGTACGTCCATGAGCGCAAGCAGTTCGGCCAGCCCATCGGCGAGTTTCAGTTGATGCAAGGCAAACTGGCCGACATGTACTCCACCATGATGGCCTGCAAGGCGTACGTCTATGCTGTCGGCCAGGCATGCGACCGGGCCAGGACTCCGGAAGCGGTGCGTGCCTTGCGCAAGGATGCGGCTGGCGCCATTCTTTATTCCGCCGAAAAAGCGACATGGATGGCGGGCGAGGCAATACAGGCGCTCGGCGGCAATGGATACATCAACGACTATGCAACCGGCCGACTGTGGCGCGATGCGAAACTCTACGAAATTGGCGCGGGTACCAGCGAGATCCGGCGCATGCTGATCGGCCGGGAACTGTTTGCGGAGACCCGTTAAACTGGCACTGCCATGCAAGTTTTTCCCAAACTTCTCTCGTCGCAGATCGCGTTCGATACGGCGCGAACCATTCTCGACGGATTCGACAAGCACTATCGCCTGTTCCGCGAGAGCAGCCAGGCCGCGCGCCGGCACTTTGAAACCAGCAACTGGCGGGTCGCGCAGAATGAAGCGCGCGAGCGGATCGGCTTCTACGATCATCGGGTGGAAGAGTGCATCCGTATCCTGGAAGACGAGTACGGCGCAGAAGACCTGACCGACAATGTCTGGCGAGAGGTCAAGCTGCACTACATCGGGTTGCTCACGGCCCACAAGCAACCTGAACTGGCTGAGACGTTTTTCAACTCGGTATGCTGCCGCATCCTGCACCGTACCTACTTCCACAACGACTTCATTTTCGTACGGCGGGTGATCTCGACCGAGTACATAGAAAACGAGGGACCGATTCCCACCTATCGCGTGTACTACCCGGCGCAGGATGGGTTGCAATTCACACTCAAGCGGATCCTTACCAACTTTCAGCTTGATTGTCCCTTTGAAGACCTCGGTCGCGATGTGGCGTTGGTGGAAGAGCGTCTTGTCGCCGCATTCGGCGCGCTGGAACTGGAGGCGAATCACCAGATCCAGGTGCTGTCATCACCGTTCTATCGCAACAAGGGCGCCTACATTGTGGGGAAGGGCATCAACGGTGGCCGGGTCCTGCCCTTTGTGGTGCCAATCCTGCATAACGCGCGCGGCGAACTGGTGCTGGATACGATCCTGCTCGACCCGGGCGACATCGTGGTGCTGTTCTCTTTCACCCGCGCCTATTTCATGGTCGACATGGAAGTGCCCTCCGCCTACGTGCATTTCCTGCGGAGCATGCTGCCGCTCAAGCCGGCCAGCGAGATCTACACCATCCTGGGTCTGCAAAAGCAGGGGAAGGCCGCGTTCTATCGCGATTTCCTGCACCATCTGCGGCACTCGTCCGACTGCTTCGAAAGCGCACCAGGCATTCGCGGGATGGTGATGGTGGTGTTCGCGCTGCCGTCATTTCCTTATGTATTCAAGGCGATCAAGGATGTAATTCATCCGCCGAAGGAAACAACCCGCGCGCTGGTCAAGGAAAAATATCTGCTGGTGAAGAACCATGACCGCGTCGGGCGCATGGCCGATACGCTGGAATATTCCGATGTGGCTTTCCCGCGCTCGCGCTTTTCCAACGAACTGCTGGCCGACATGAAGGCGATTGCCCCTTCCATCGTGGAGGAGGATGGCGATCAGGTCATCATCAAGCACCTGTATATTGAGCGGCGCATGGTGCCGCTTAATATCTGGATCGCGGACGCGGCAAGGAATGAAGATGAAGCGGCACTCGAGCATGGCGTACGCGAATACGGCAACGCCATCAAGGACCTTGTCGCTGCCAACATTTTTCCGGGTGACATGCTGTACAAGAATTTCGGTGTCACACGGCACGGCCGCGTGGTGTTCTATGATTACGACGAAATCGAATACATCACCGACTGCAATTTCCGGGCGATTCCGGCGCCGCGCAACGAAGAGGATGAAATGGCTGCCGAGCCCTGGTATTCCGTTGCCAAAAACGACGTTTTCCCAGAGCAGCTTGCGACCTTCCTGCTAGGAGACCCCAGGGTTAAAAAGTATTTCATGAAGTACCACGCGGATTTGCTGACGCCCCAGTATTGGCAGGTCCGCAAGCAAAGAATCCTTGATGGCCAGATTGAAGACGTGTTCCCGTATTCGCAGGAACTGCGTTTTCGTCATGCCGACAATGCAGAAAATGATAAACCCGTCCGGGCAGCAAGGGCTGCCTGACACATCCGGAGCCATACCATGAACGATCCCGTAGTTATCGTCGGCGCAGCGCGCACACCAATGGGCGCCTTCCAGGGCGACTTTTCTTCCCTTTCCGCCAGTGACCTTGGCGCCGCTGCGATCCGTGCCGCTGTCGAGCGCGCGGGCATCGACCCGTCCGAGGTGCAGGACGTCCTGTTCGGCAACTGCCTCATGGCCGGGCAGGGCCAGGCGCCTGCGCGCCAGGCCGCCATCAAGGCTGGCATACCGGCTTCGGCCGGCGCGGTGACCATGTCCAAGATGTGCGGCTCCGCGATGCAGGCCACCATGTTCGGCTTCGACTCGATTCTGGCCGGGACCAATGAGGTCGTGGTGGCGGGCGGAATGGAATCCATGACCAATGCGCCGTACCTCATCACCAAGGCGCGCGGCGGCTACCGTATCGGCCACGGCACGATGTATGACCACATGATGCTTGATGGCCTGGAAGACGCCTACGACAAGGGCCGTTCCATGGGCACCTTCGCCGAAGACTGTGTCGCCAAATACGAGTTCACACGCGAAGCGCAAGACGCTTTCGCCATGGATTCGGTGCGTCGCTCGCAGGCTGCCACTGCCGATGGTTCCTTCAAATGGGAAATTGCTCCGGTTACCGTTGCCGCCAAATCCGGCGACATCGTGATCGACAAGGATGAAGGCCCGGCCAAGGCCAGGCTCGACAAGATCCCGGCGTTGAAACCCGCTTTCAAGAAGGATGGCACGATTACCGCCGCTTCCTCGTCCTCCATTAACGACGGCGCCGCCGCGCTGGTACTGATGCGCGAATCCACCGCGAAAAGGCTCGGCTGCAAGCCAATCGCCCGCATTGTGGCGCATAGCCGCCATTCGCAGGAGCCAGGCTGGTTCACGACTGCTCCGGTAGGCGCAATCGAAAAGCTCTACAAGAAGACCGGCTGGAATACGAAGGAAGTTGACCTGTTCGAAGTCAATGAAGCCTTCGCAGCGGTTGCCATGGCCGCCATGAAAGAGCACAACATACCGCATGAAAAAATCAACATTCACGGCGGCGCTTGTGCACTCGGCCACCCGATCGGCGCGTCCGGCGCACGCATCATCGTGACGCTGCTGGGCGCGCTGAAAAAAACCGGCGGCAAACGCGGCATCGCGGCGTTATGCATCGGCGGCGGTGAAGCCACTGCCATGGCGATAGAGATGGTGTAACGGATCATGCCAACGGCTCTCGTGATAGGCGCATCACGCGGCATTGGCCGCGAGTTTGTGCGGCAGCTTCTGGCCGGACGCTGGCAGGTTTTTGCCACTGCGCGCGACGATGCGGCGCTGGCCTCGCTCAAGGCGGAAGGCGCCGAGCCGCTCAAGCTGGACGTCACGCAGCCAGACATGCTGGCCGCACTGGGCTGGCAACTCGACGCCGTTGAGCTGGACCTCGCCATTTATGTCGCTGGCATCTATGGCGCCCAACACCAGGATGCCAAGGCGCCGCCGACGCAGCATGAGTTCGACGCGCTGATGCATGCCAACGTGCTCGGCGCCATGCAGGCCATTGCCTTGATTGCGCCGGTGGTTGAGACTGCTGCCGGCAAATTCGTTTTCATATCAAGCGGCATGGGAAGCATCGGCGAAGCGGAGTCGAGCTACGGCTGGCAATACCGGGTTTCCAAGGCCGCGCTAAACATGGCGGTCCGCTCGGCGTCGTTCGACTATCCTGGCGCGACCATGGCGGTCCTGTGTCCGGGCTGGGTGAAGACTGACATGGGTGGTCCGGGCGCCTCGATTACCGTGGACGAAAGCGTGAGTGGCCTTCTGCGGGTGATCGATAGCCTGGGGCCGGCCGACACCGGCACCTTCCGCAACCATGCCGGCCGCACGGTCGGCTGGTAGGGCAGAGCCATGGTTCTCAGCGAGCAGCATGAAATGATCCGCGACGCTGTACGCTCTTATGCCCGAGAGCGGCTGCTGCCGCACGCGGCGCGCTGGGACCGAGAACATGAATTTCCCCGCGAGGCGCTGGCCGGCCTGGCCGCGCTCGGCGCCTATGGTGTCGCGGTGCCGGAGCACCTTGGCGGCGCCGGCATGGATTATGTTGCCTTGGCCATCGTGCTGGAAGAAATCGCAGCCGGTGATGGCGGCACCTCCACCATCATCTCCGTCAACAACTGCCCGGTGTGCAGTATCGGCATGCTGTATGCCAATCCGGCGCAGCAGGAACAATGGCTTCGACCGCTTGCCCAGGGCCGCATGCTGGGCGCCTTCTGCCTGACTGAGCCGCATGCAGGTAGCGACGCATCGGCGCTGCGGGTGACTGCCAGGCGTGAAGGCGACGACTACGTGCTCAATGGCGTCAAGCAGTTTGTCACCAGCGGCAAGAATGCCGACGTTGCCATCGTCATGGCTGTCACGGATAAGGGAGCGGGCAAGCGTGGCATCAGCGCCTTCTGGGTGCCGACTGCCACGCCCGGCTATATCGTCGCGCGCCTGGAAGACAAGCTCGGCCAGCATTCGTCCGACACAGCGCAGATCACGCTGGAGAACTGCCGGGTACCGGCCGCCAACCTGATTGGAGCGGAGGGTGAAGGTTATCGCATCGCCCTGTCGGGTCTGGAAGGGGGCCGCATCGGCATAGCGGCGCAGGCGGTTGGCATGGCGCGCGCTGCGTTTGACGCGGCACTCGCCTATTCAAAGGACCGCACCAGCTTTGGCCAGATCTTGTTCGACCACCAGGCGGTGCAATTCCGGCTGGCCGACATGGCGACCCAAATTGAAGCGGCGCGCCAGTTGGTGTGGCATGCGGCCAGCATGAAGGACGCCGGCCTGCCGTGCCTGAAGGAAGCCGCAATGGCCAAACTGTTTGCCAGCGAAATGGCGGAGCGCGTTTGCTCCGCCGCGATCCAGGTGCATGGCGGCTATGGCTATGTCAGCGACTTTCCGGTCGAGCGCATTTATCGCGATGTGCGTGTCTGCCAGATTTACGAAGGCACCAGCGATATACAAAAAATATTGATCGGACGAGCGCTGGCTTGAGTCCGGTATAACGACGCTGCAACCGTATCGGTGGCAACCGCCTGGCCGCGTCGCAAGACATTGGAAACAACAAGGGGACAACATGGCATCCGGCATCGACTTCTACTTTGATTTTTCCTCGCCCTACGGCTACTTCGCCGCGATGCGCATTGAACAACTGGCGGAGCGCCACGGCCGCACGGTGAACTGGCATCCGGTCCTGCTTGGCGCAATATTTCCTTTGACCGGCGCCCGCCCACTTACCCAAATTCCAATGCGGTCCGAGTACAGCTGGCTCGACTTCGAGCGCACTGCGCGTCTCGCGGGCATACCCTACAACCGTCCGCCTAAATTTCCGATTCCGACACAGACACCCGCGCGTGCCATGCTCTGGACGCGCGAGCACCATGGCGAGACGAAGATGCTGCAACTTGCCAAGGCGCTGTTCCAGGCGTTTTTCGTTGATGGCGTCGACATCAGCAGCGCGCAGGAAGTAGCGCGGATCGCTGAGCGCCTGGAGATCGATCCGCAGGCGCTTGCGGCCGGCATCGGCAGCCAGGAGATCAAGGACCGCCTGCGGGCCGACAACGATGCTGCCGTCGCGCGCGGGGTGTTCGGCTCGCCGTTCATGTTCGTTGACGATGAACCGTTCTGGGGCTTCGACCGCTTTGCTCACATCGAAGCAAAGCTTGGCAATGGCAAGACCTGATCCGGGCAAAGGGAAAGCAATGAGCATGAAGAAGAGCGTGAAATCGATGGTGGAAGAAGCCACTGCCAGCATCCGGCGCTACAGTGTCGAAGAGGCGCGTAAAAAACTGGGCGATCCGGCGGTGCAATTCATCGACCTGCGAGATCCGCGTGAGCTCGAGCGAGACGGCATCATTCCCGGCGCCTTTCACGCTCCACGCGGCATGATCGAATTCTGGGTCGACCCGGAATCGCCTTACTACAAGCCAGTCTTTGGCGAAAAGAAGGAATTCATTTTCTTCTGCGCGGGGGGCTTGCGCAGCGCCCTGGCGACGCGCGACGTTCAGGCAATGGGGCTCGCGCCGGTGGCGGACATGGAAGGCGGTTTCGGCGCATGGAAGGCAGCCGGTGCGCCGGTAGCGCCGCTGCCGGAAAAGCCGAAAAAGCTGGCGTAGCGGTCGTGGCTAAAGTTGGTGGGTAATCGGCGTAAAGGAATTAGTGCAAAGGAATTGGTGCAAGGGGATTGTCATGAAGGCGCTGCCGTGAAGCGGCCGGCGACTACCGAGCCCTGTCCCTGCGGCGGCAATCGTTTCGGCGACTGCTGTGGCCGCTTCCTCGACCGCTCGCAGGGGTTGCGGCCAGCAAGTGCCGAAGAATTGATGCGCTCGCGGTATTGCGCCTATGTGCTGCGCGACGAGGACTGGCTACAGCGCACCTGGCATTCACGGACCCGGCCGGAAGGCGCACTGACCGAGGATGGTGTCACATGGCTTGGGCTGGAGGTACGACGCAGCGTTCTACCAGAGCCGGACGATGCCACCGGCATGGCCACCGTGGAGTTCGTCGCGCGCTACCGCGCCGGCGGTCGTGGCCATCGTCTGCATGAAATCAGCCGCTTTGAGCGTGAAGATGGCGAATGGCGTTACCTGGACGGCAGCTTTCCTGAAAAGAAAAAATGAACAAGATAGAAACTCGATTGAATCCGCGCTCTGAGGACTTTAGTGCCAATGCCCGCGCAATGCAGGCGCTGGTAGATGACCTGCGCGAAAAGGTGGCGCGCATCGCCGAAGGCGGCGGACCCGAAGCGCGCAGCAAGCACACCGCCCGCGGCAAGTTGCTGCCGCGCGACCGGGTGCAAATGCTGCTGGACCCCGGCACGCCCTTCCTCGAATTCTCGCAAATGGCGGCGTATGACATGTATGACAATGCCGCGCCGGCCGCCGGAATCATCACTGGCATCGGCCGGGTCAGCGGCCTGGAATGCGTCATTGTCTGCAACGATGCCACCGTCAAGGGCGGCACGTATTTTCCGATCACGGTGAAGAAGCACTTGCGCGCGCAGGAGATCGCGGCGCAAAACAATCTGCCCTGCATTTATCTGGTTGACAGCGGCGGGGCCAACCTCCCGAACCAGGATGAGGTGTTTCCCGACCGCGACCACTTCGGACGCATTTTCTACAACCAGGCAAACCTCTCGGCCCAAGGCATTCCGCAAGTCGCGGTGGTGA
Source organism: Herminiimonas sp. (assembly GCA_028292265.1). Lineage (GTDB taxonomy): Bacteria > Pseudomonadota > Gammaproteobacteria > Burkholderiales > Burkholderiaceae_D > JAQGMR01. Next base: position 5,852 of record JAQGMR010000065.1, on the reverse strand, counting down.
TGGGTTCGTGCACGGCTGGCGGCGCCTACGTGCCGGCCATGAGTGACGAATCCATTATCGTCAAGGATCAGGGCACCATCTTCTTGGGCGGCCCGCCGCTGGTGAAGGCCGCTACCGGCGAAGTGGTGAGCGCGGAAGATCTGGGCGGCGGCGACGTGCACACAAGGCTGTCCGGCGTGGTGGACCATCTGGCGCAGGACGACATGCATGCGCTGGCGCTGGCGCGCCGCATTGTGGGTAACCTGAACCGCAAGAAGCAGCACGGCTTGGTGTTACGCGAGCCGGTTGCGCCGCTGTTCCCGGCGCAGGAGTTGTATGGGGTGATACCGGTCGACACGCGCAAGCCGTTCGATGTGCGTGAAGTGATTGCGCGCATCGTCGACGGCAGTGAGTTCGATGAATTCAAGGCGCGCTACGGCACGACCCTGGTCTGCGGCTTTGCCCACATTCTCGGCATGCCGGTTGGCATCATCGCCAACAACGGCATCCTGTTCTCGGAATCGGCGCTTAAGGGCACGCACTTCATCGAACTATGCTGCCAGCGCAAGATTCCGCTGGTCTTCCTGCAAAACATCACTGGCTTCATGGTGGGCCGCAAGTATGAAAACGAAGGCATTGCCCGCAACGGCGCCAAGATGGTGACCGCGGTCGCCACTGCCGCCGTCCCCAAACTCACGCTCATTATCGGCGGCAGTTTTGGGGCCGGAAATTACGGCATGTGCGGGCGTGCATTCTCGCCGCGCTTCTTGTGGATGTGGCCCAACGCGCGCATCTCTGTGATGGGCGGGGAGCAGGCCGCCAGCGTCCTCGCCACGGTGAGGCGTGACGGTATCGAGGGGCGCGGCGGCAGTTGGAGCAAGGATGAGGAAGAGGCATTCAAGCAGCCCTTGCGCGACCAGTATGAGCACCAGGGGCATCCGTACTATGCAAGCGCGAGGCTGTGGGACGATGGGGTGATTGATCCTGCCGACACCCGCATGGTGCTTGGTCTGGGACTGTCAGCGACCCTGAACGCACCGATCGAGGACACGCGCTTTGGCGTGTTCCGGATGTAGTCTCAGAGACGAAACGCGCGATGAAAGACGTACTCAACTCACGCCACCATCGTATGGAAGGATTCACGTGAATTACCAGACCCTTAACTTCAATATCGAAGGCGGCGTTGCTACCATCCAGCTCAACCGGCCAGAGGTGCGCAATGCGTTCAATGAAATTGCCATTGCGGAGATTACTTCGGCCTTCCACGCCGTGAATCACGAGGCCACCGTGCGCGCCGTCGTCCTGTCCGCCGCTGGCTCTGCGTTCTGCGCCGGCGCCGATCTGAACTGGATGAAGAAAATGGCGGACTACTCGCGCGACGAGAACCTCGCCGATGCTGCAACCCTGGCCGAGATGCTGCGCACAATTCATGTCTGCCGCAAGCCGGTGGTGGCGCGCGTGCAGGGCGACTGCTATGCGGGCGGCATGGGCCTGGTCGCGGCCGCCGACATCGCGGTTGCGGCCGAGGGCGCCACTTTTTGTCTCTCCGAAGTGAAGCTGGGGCTGATTCCCGCCACCATCTCCCCGTATGTGATCCGCGCCATGGGGGAGAGCGCGGCACGTCGCTATTTTCTTACTGCAGAGCGCTTCGCCGCCAGCGAAGCGCTGCGCATCGGCTTTGTGCATGAGGTTTGCAGCAGCGAGGAACTGGACGCGAGGGTGCAGGGCGTGGTTACATCTCTTCTAGCCGCCAGTCCGAATGCCGTCGCGGACGCCAAGCGCCTGGTACAAGACGTGGCCGGGGTGCGGCTGTCGCTGTCCTTAATCGAAGATACCGTCAACCGGATCGCGGACATCCGCGCTTCCAGGGACGGGCGGGAAGGGGTCCAATCTTTCCTCCAGAAGCGCAAGCCGGACTGGCTCGTCTAGATCCAAAGTCGAACCGATATGTAACGAAAAAGGAAACACGATGTCGCTGCAACCTGTCAATTTTCATCCGCATCCGGCCACTTCAGCCTTGGTCGCCACGACCGACGATGTCTGGCCGGTGCAGGAGGTGCTCGCCCTCTTCGAGTTGCCCTTCAACGATCTGCTGTACCGGGCGCAGCAGGTGCATCGGACGCACTTCGATGCAACCGAAGTGGAGCTTGCGACGCTGCTGTCCATCAAGACCGGCGGTTGCCCGGAAGACTGCGCCTACTGCCCGCAAGCCGCGCGCTATGACACCGGCGTGACGGCGCAAAAAATACTGCCTCTGGCAACGGTGCTGGAAGCGGCGCGTGCCGCGAAAGCGCATGGCGCCACCCGCTTTTGCATGGGTGCGGCATGGCGCGAGCCGAAGGACCGCGACCTTGAGCATGTCGAGGAAATGGTGCGCGAAGTCAAGGCGCTTGGCCTTGAAACCTGCGCGACGCTTGGCATGCTGGGTGAAGGCCAGGCCGAGAAATTGAAGGATGCCGGACTCGACTACTACAACCACAATCTCGACACCGCGCCGGAGTTTTATTCCAAAATCATTACCACGCGCGATTACCAAAACCGGCTCGACACGCTCGGCCGGGTGCGCGGCGCCGGCATCAAGGTGTGCTGCGGCGGCATCGTTGGCATGGGCGAATCGCGCCTGCAACGCGCCGGCCTGATCGCGCAATTGGCCAACATAGACCCGTATCCGGAATCGGTTCCGGTGAACCATCTGGTGCAAGTGGAAGGCACCCCGCTGCATGGACTTGAGGCGCTTGATCCCTTTGAGTTCGTGCGGACCATCGCCGTTGCCCGCATCACCATGCCGCGCGCACGCGTGCGACTTTCTGCCGGCCGGCGCCAGATGGACGATGCGGTGCAGGCGCTGTGTTTCCTGGCAGGCGCCAATTCAATTTTCTATGGCGACAAGCTGCTCACGACCGGCAACCCGGACGTGGAAGCGGACAACGTCCTGATGGACAAGCTCGGATTGCATGCGCGCGCAGTCCAGCAGGGCCAAAACAACGCGATGGTTTGCGAGGCGGCGACAGCAATGCCGGCTGGCGAGCCGGCCCATGCCGGTCCTGCCGCATGATGCGGAAAGCCACGTCCTCAAAGGAGCGCCGTTGTTCACCAAGATCCTGATCGCCAACCGTGGCGAAATCGCTTGCCGCGTTGCCGCCACCGCGCGCCGCATGGGCATCAAGACGGTCGCTGTGTACTCGGAAGCCGATACCGACGCCAGGCATGTGGCGGTGTGCGACGAAGCGCTTCTTATAGGCGGGGCGGCGGCTGCCGACAGCTACCTGCGGGGCGAGCGCATCATTGCTGCGGCGCTTGAGACCGGCGCGCAGGCAGTGCACCCCGGCTATGGTTTTCTGTCCGAGAACGAAGGCTTCGCGGCTGCCTGTGCTCAAGCCGGGCTGATTTTTATTGGCCCGCCAGCATCGGCGATCCGCGCGATGGGTTCAAAGTCCGCCGCCAAGGCGTTGATGGAAACGGCTGCGGTGCCGCTGGTCCCGGGCTACCACGGCGATCTGCAGGATGCCGACTTTCTGCAGAAACAGGCGGACCTCATCGGTTATCCGGTACTGCTAAAGGCCAGCGCCGGCGGTGGCGGCAAGGGAATGCGGGTTGTCGAAAAGAGCGCGGAGTTCAAGGACGCCTTGGCTTCGTGCAAGCGCGAAGCCATCAACAGCTTCGGTGATGACAAGGTGCTGATTGAAAAATACCTCACGCGCCCTCGACACATCGAGATCCAGGTCTTTGCCGACCAGCACGGCGACTGCGTGTACCTGTTTGAACGCGACTGCTCGGTACAGCGCCGTCACCAGAAGGTCCTGGAGGAAGCGCCCGCTCCCGGCATGACGCAGGAGCGGCGCGCCGCCATGGGCGATGCGGCAGTTGCTGCGGCACGCGCCGTCGGCTATGTCGGCGCTGGCACGGTCGAATTTATAGTTGAAGGTGGCGCCTTCTATTTCATGGAAATGAACACGCGCCTGCAAGTTGAACACCCGGTTACCGAAATCATCACCGGCACAGACCTGGTGGAGTGGCAGTTGCGCGTGGCGGCCGGGCAGCCGCTTCCACTGCGCCAGGAGCAGCTTGCGATTCACGGCCATGCCATCGAAGCACGGGTCTATGCAGAGAATCCGGAGAAGGGATTCCTGCCATCGATCGGCACGCTGCTCCACCTTGAAACGCCGGCCGCTGTCCAATTCACCACACCTGCGCTGCAGGGTGCTTGCGTGCGCATCGATTCGGGCGTGCGTGGGGGGGATGCGATAACGCCATGGTATGACCCGATGATTGCCAAGTTGATCGTCTGGGGGCCAACGCGTGAGCAGGCGTTGGTCGGCATGTCACAGGCGCTGGGCGAGTTCCAGATTGTCGGCGTAGCCAACAACATAAGCTTTCTCAAGCGGCTGATAGAAAGCGAGCCGTTCTCAGGCGCAGATCTCGACACCGGGCTGATTGAACGCCATCACGAGACCTTGTTCCCGGCATCCACCATGCCTGGCATGGAGGTGCTTGCGCTGGCCGCTGCGGCGCTGTTGCAGGGCGATCTGGCGGGCCACAGCCGGTCGACAGCCGGCACACATTACGACCCCTGGGCCGACAGCACGGGTTGGCGCATGAACGCCACCGTAACGCGCCGTCTGGAATTCGACAGCGAAGCGGGCCACAGCGCCATCGACGTCGAATATCTGGAGGATTGCTGGACCCTGCGCCGAATCGGCAATACGGGTAACGCGGGCAATGCCGGCAATGCCGGCCATTCCGACGAGCGGGCCGCCATGCAAATAGTCAGTCACCACGCCGGCGAGTTCACCCTGCGCCTGGCCGGCCGCCGCGTCCATGGCACCGTGGTGCGCGACGGCGAAGCGTTTCACGTTTTTAGCGGGGAAGACCGCATCGTATTGCAGTATGCCGATCCTCTGGCCCATGCTGGCGAACATGAAGGCGAAGGCGGCCGCCTGACCGCGCCCATGCCCGGCAAGATTGTCGCGGTGCTCGTTCGCAAAGGACAATCGGTCAAGAAGGGCGATGCCCTGCTGATAATGGAAGCGATGAAGATGGAGCACACCATTGCTGCGCCGGGCGATGGCCTGGTCGACGAGGTGATGTTCGTGGTCGGCGACCAGGTTGCGGAAGGCGCGCAGTTGTTGGCACTGCTCCCGCAACAGGGTGCCAGTTCTGCCACGGATCTGTAATACGGCGATGCGCCTGCCTCTCCCGCTGCATCGGAAAGGCCAGGCCGGCGAACCGAGCCGGTAGCCAAAGCGCCTTGAAAACGAAATAGGAAGAGGAATTCATGCGAGTCGTATTACATGCCACAGGCGGCAAGCCGGACGCCTGGTTAAAGGATTTGCAATCCGCATTGCCCGAGGCCAGCGTACGCGTCTGGCAGGAAGGTGACCACGGGCCGGCGGACTATGCCATGGTATGGAAGCCGCCGATCGAAGTGCTGCGATTGCCCGGTTTGAAGGCAGTTTTCAACCTTGGCGCTGGCGTCGATGCGATCCTGCAATTCGGCGCTGACTTGCCGAAAGGCTTGCCAATCGTGCGGCTCGACGATGCTGGCATGGGCATGCAGATGGCCGAGTATGTCAGCTGGGCGGTGCTGCGCTATTTCCGTCGCTTCGACCAGTTCGATCTGCAGGCCCGCAACGGGCAGTGGCGTTTCCTCAAGCCGCATGACAAGCGCGATTTTTCCATCGGCATCCTCGGCCTGGGCGTGCTTGGCACCCGCATTGCCCATGCGCTGGCCGAGTTTGGCTTCCCGCTTCATGGCTGGAGCCGCGCCCAAAAGAATTTGCCGGGCGTGCAGTGTTACGCCGGCAATGGCGGGCTGGATCAATTCCTTGCGAGCTCGCGCGTGGTGGTGTGCATCCTGCCGCTCACGAAGGAAA
>JAQGMR010000045.1 GCA_028292265.1 Herminiimonas sp. | reverse complement strand
GGTTCCGGCCCGGCGACCGGGTTCATTCTTTTGCTCCGCCAAAAGAACGGAACCAAGAAAAGGCGGCCCGGGTCTGCCGCCCCGCTGCGCGGGGTCCCCACGCCGTCGGCACCGAAATCGGGAAGCGGCGGAAACTCGCTCCGCTCACACAGCCGCCGCTTCTTATCCGATTTCGGCACCGCCGTCGTGGCGGCATACAACGGGGGGTACTTCAAGGGCACAAGCAAGGGCAACGTCAAGGGCAAGGGCAAGGGCAAGGGCAAGGGCAACGTCAAGGGCAAGGGCAGTGCAACGGCGACGGCAACGCTAGGCCAACGTCGAGGGCAACGCTAGGTAGACGGCAACGGCGAGGTCAACTGAAATCCCAAGCGAAGCGCAACGGCTCTCGCAACCCTGACGCCTTATCAATCAGTCGATCAAATTTTGCTTGATGGCGTAATAGATGATGTCCGCGTTATTGGTCATGTTCATTTTTTCCAGCACGCGCGAACGGTATGTGCTGACCGTTTTGACGCTTAGGCATAGCTCGTCGGCGATCTTGGTGACGCCTTCGCCTTGGCCTAGTTTGTAGAAGATCTGGTACTCGCGGGCCGAGAGCAGTTCGTGCAGGGGCTTTTGCGAATCGGCGATGTAGGGGTCGACGGTCAACAGGTCGGCGACTGCGGGGCTGATGTACTTGTGGCCGCGCAGAATGGTGTGGATGGCGCTGACGAGTTCGGTCGCGAGCGCTTCCTTCTGGACGTAGCCGCTCGCGCCGCTGCGCAGAATCTGAACGGCGTAACGGTTCTCGGGATGCATGGAGAGCATGAGCACCGGAAGTTCGGGCTTTTCGCGCTTGATTTGCTTGAGCACTTCGACACCGCTCTTGTCGGGCATGGCGATGTCGAGCAGTACGATATCCCAGTCCTTGCTGCGGATTAGCCGGATCGCTTCCTGTGCGGTGCCGGCTTCTCCGGCGATTTGCATGTCGGGAAGGTCGGCCAAGAAATGCGTGACCCCCGCGCGCACCACTGCATGGTCATCTACTACCAGTATTTTTATCATTTTCCCCCAGCCCGCGCGGGGCCCTCCGTCAATTCACATTAATGCCCGGGCTGGCGCCCGGCGGTGGTTGATACACCGCATCGCTTGCATAGACCTTCGCCTGATATTCGTTCAGGCGGTTGTACAAGGTTTTCAAACTGACGCCCAGCACCTCGGCGGTTTGCGTCTTGTTGCCGCCGCAATAGCCGAGCGTCGCAAAGATCAGCCTCTGCTCGGCGTCGGCGAGGCAACTGCCGAGTGGGAAAGTAATGGAATCAGTTTCCACCGGCTGCGTCATGGCGCGCATCGGTCCTACTGCCGCTGTCAAATCCAGTTCATGGTCAGCAAGGATAAACGCTCGGTACACCATGTTCTTGAGTTCCCGCACGTTCCCTGGCCAAGGATATTCCTGCATGAAACGCCGCGATGCGCGCGAAAACGTCTTGCGCGTCTTTTCCTCTTGATTCATCCGCGTGAGGAACAGCCGCGCGAGCAGTTCTATGTCCTCCCCGCGTTCCCGCAACGTCGGCATGGCAATCGGAAATACCGCAAGCCGGTAGAACAGGTCATTGCGCAGGACGCCATCATCCACCGCCTTCTGCGGATCGCGATTTGTTGCTGCTATGACGCGCACCTTGACCTGCACTTCCTCGTCCGCGCCCACGCGACAAAAGCGGCCGGTTTCCAGGACTCGCAACAACTTGACCTGCATCTCCATCGACATCTCGGTCAGCTCGTCGAGGAACAGTGTGCCGCCGTTGGCACGCTCGAAACATCCCTTGTGCATGCGAACCGCGCCGGTAAAGCTTCCCCGCTCGTGGCCAAACAATTCAGCCTCAATCAGGTTCGGCGAGATAGCGCCGCAATTCAAGGCAACGAAAGGCTTGTCCTTTTCCCGGCTCATCCGGTGGATCTCGCTGGCGACAACTTCCTTGCCGGTACCGCTTTCTCCGTGGATCAATACGTTTGCGCCAGTGGGCGCCACGCGGGTCATCAAACGAAACAACTGTTGCATCGGGGCCGACGCGCCGTAGAGGTCACCGCAACGGAGCAACTCGTCCACTTCGCCAGCCGCTACCACCTCTCCTTCAAAGTCCGGTGCCGCCACATAGCCTGCGACGGCGGTCAGATCATGATGCGGCAGGCTCACGACATTGCCGCGACCATTGAATCCGTTATTCATCGCACTCTCCTCAGTAAATCGGATTTGCAAAATCTGCGTGATTCATCATTGCAGAATTGCAAAAATTTCATCACCGGCGATTCTCCGATTCTTGTGTAGGAGCTTGCCCACATTTGCTATTAAATTGATCGTTCGTGACTGTAGTGGTTCCGTCGAAGGCCTGGCGATCCGCGAGGGCGCCACTGATGCGCGTCATGGTTCGTTGCAGATTTGTTATCCCATGTTTTACACGGTGCACCCTTGCGAATTTGCAATCTCGCGGCGGCATGGATTTGCGGGGAGTGCAGTCCTGTGTCGGATGGCATCGCGATGCATGTGGCTGGTTGCAAATCAGTCGAACGATACGTTATAGAAAAGCGATAGCACACTCACGGTTCCGGCCTCGGCTTCCACCGTTAGCCGCGGACTCAGCGTATAGCGCAGCAGCACCGCGTTGCTGGCCGTGTCAATGCCCTTCTGGTAGCTGACATACAAGCGCGTCGACACCTGCTTCCCAAGCGTAACGATGCGCTGCTGCAGCGTGTCCTGGCTGGTGCCAACGCTGACGGTGTCGAGTCCGAGTGCGTTTCCCAATTGCGACTGCACGCCGGCCGCCGCACCCTTTTGCAGCAAGGCACCGGCTGCGCTTGCCAGCGCTCCTACCTCCCCTTGTCCCGTATCGCTGAGACCGTGCCCAAGCACCAGCCACGCCAGTTTGTCGGCGTCTGCGACCGTGGGCTCAGACACCAGTGTGATGCGCGGCTCCAGCACGGTACCGCGAACCGAAACGCCCGCTTCAACCTGCAGGCCGCGCCGCATTGCCGTGATGTCAAGGCCAGGGTTGTTGAGCGGCCCGGTGAAGCGCACCAGTCCCTGCTCGATCTTCAAGTCCCGGCCATATGCGGAGTAGGTGCCCTTGGCTACACTCAGCGTGCCAAGCGCCTGCAATGGCTGGCCCGCCGTGTTGCGCAAACGAACTTCACCTCGCATCAGGGCGTCCAGGCCGCGGCCTTTTAGCGCGATGCCGTCTCCGAGCGCGATGAGGACGTCAAGTTCGGCAGCGATTGCGCTTGCAGATTTTTTTGGTTGCCCGACGATTACCACGTCATCCGACAATTGCGGCGCATCCTCCTTGCCGATGTCGATGCTTCCGGAGTCCACCTTGAAGGCTCCCTTGACGCTGGCGCGCTTGTCGGACAGTGAAATTTCGCTTGTACCGCTTACCACCAGCTTGCGGTCCGCGCGATTGAACAACGTGTAACGGTCAGCCTTCAGTGCGAGCTGCATCGCCAGCTTTCCACCAGCGAATTCGATCGGCCCCGAAACCACAACCTGACCCTCGCCTCCGGCAAAGCGCAGGCTCTCTATGGTGAGACGCGCATCGCTGAAAGCGCCCTGCAGGCTGCCGCGCCGCAAGTCTACGCCGCTGTCGGCCATGAAGACACGCAAGTCGCTTCCCCTGACCTGGCCTGACAGGCGCGGCACACCGACGCTGCCCGCCAGCGCCGCGTCAGCCTGGATTCGGCCCTCGGTAATCGTGGTCGCGGAAACCAGCGGGCCTGCCCAGGCCAGCGATGGTATGTCGATGCTCGCCGTGCCGGAAAGCGGTGCGTCCGATGCAATGGCAAAGCGTGCGGCGCCATGGCCGAGCGTGGTGGCTGCATCAACGTCGATCCGGCCAAGCTGCCGGCCGGTGCCATGCAAGCGCAGCGTCGCGCGACCGTCGTTGGCCACAAGGTTTGCTTCGAGCGCAGAGAGGCCAAGCACCACCGGCCGTCCGCCCTGGACGGTCACGTCGCCCTGCTCGCGGCGAATGTTGGCCTTGCCCGACACCGTGTCAGCAATCCGCAAGTCCCAGTCGCCGCCCAGCGCAAGGTCGGTGGCAATGGCGGGTTCGGCGGATGCGAACCGCAGCACGCGTGCGACTTGCAGGTGGTCGATCCTGCCGCGCGTCACTACCTGGTCCGCGTCGCGCCGCAACTCTTCCACGAGCACCTGCGCCACGCTGCTGTCGAGCCGGAACGATTTCAGCTGGAAGCGATTGGCGGCGACCGTCAAGGCGGCTGGTGCCAACAGGTGCGCGCGCAGTTCCCCGGCGCCGTCCAATTGGTCAATCGCGCCGACCCATTGCGGCGCGCGCGCGAGCTCAGACAATCCGCCGTGTGCCCGCAGTGACCATTCCTGTTTTGCCGCGTGCAGTGTCGCCGCAATGGCATGTTGTGCATTGCTGCCGCTTGCCTGCAGGGTGACACGCTCGGCGCGAGAGTAGGGCGTGTCAACGTCCGACGCCTGCAGGTTGAGTGAGAGCGGTGCGTCGGCACGCGTGCCGAACTTTGCCTGGCCCGACAGCAGGCCGACGCGCTGGGCGCCGAATGCAAGCTGGCGAATGCTGGCATTGACGTCTGCCGCCGAGATCAGCATCGGCGTGCCGCGATCGACCGACAGGCTTGCCTTGCCTTCGCTGGCCTCAATCAGCACGCCGCCCGAAGAGGCGGGCGGCGCTAGAGGAGCACCGCCTGGCTTCGTGCTGCTCGCCTGTTTTGCCGGCATCGCACTCAATGAAGTATTTCCGGCGAGGATGCGGAGTTTCGCCACCTGCCAGGCCAGCTTGACGTCGGCCCGTTTCAGGTTGCCGCGCGCACTGCCGCTGGCGTCAAGCGCGCCGGAAGCCCACGGCCCGAGTTGCGCCAGCTGCGGCGCATGCAGCGTGAACTCCAGCGATCCATCGGCGCCTGCCAGCCGGCCATGCGCGGACAGCGTGTTGCCGCCCGCATTCAGCTGCAGCCGCGGAATGTCGATGGTGTCGCCACGAAGATGCACTTCACCGTCCCCGGCGAGCGGCTGTCCCGCAAGGCGGCTGTCAGCGATGTGGTAGCTCAGGTCCGCCTCCAGTCGAGGAGACCGGCTGCCACGCGCAGTAAATTCACCATTCACTTCCACCTCTGGCACGCCCCCGAAGTTGCCGATGTCCTTGAGACGAAACCGTCGCAACTTGCCGCGCGCGGAGAACGCCTGCTTGCCTTGCAGTTCGGCCTGTCCGCTGGCATCGATGCTGGCCGCGCCAGCACGCAAAACTGCACGGTCGAGCAAAAGACGTTGCGCATTGACCAGGGCGTGGGCGTCAAGACTCAAGCCTTGCGTTCGGCTCAATGCATTCAGTGGCTCGGTCAAGGCGACGGCAATTTCCTGCTCGTCGGCCTTGCCACGCAGATCGGCGGTGCCAGCAAGCCGGGTGGCGCGAAGGCGTGTGTCCAGCCGTTTCAGGTCGAGCGCGCCGGTCTTGACCTGCAGTGAGAAATCGCCATTGGTATAAGCGCCCGTGCCGGCCAGCTTGCCGGCCGGACGGGCCGCGCTGCCCAGTTCGGCAACGACGTCGTGCAGGTCCACTGCCTGCCCTCCCGTGACTTGGCGCTGCTGAAAACGCAGGGCCAAATCGCGCAAGGGAAGCCGTGCCGCGTCCCAGGTGCCCGATGCAGTGTTGGCGATATGTAGCGCGCCACTGCCGCCGCCATCAATCGTCAGCGATGCGTCGAGCACGGTCTGCGGCAAGCCGGGTTGCCAGGCGGCGAGGTCAAGGCCGCGCAACCTGAGGTCGGCGGTTGACAGTGGCAACGCGGAAGATGTGGCCGACGAGGTGGAAAAGAGTTGGAGCCGCGCGCGGCCGCCCAGTTTGAGAATGGTCGGTTCGGTGGCCACGGCGGCGGGCGGCGCAGCAGCGCGGGCGGCGGCTACCGTTACAGGTGGCATCGGCGCAGCGACCTTTGTTGCCACCGGCTGCATGACTGTTAGATCGACGCTGGTCGCCAAATCCCGCAGCGAGCCGCCAAGCGTGACTTCGCCATTGGCGGCGACATGCGTTTGCTGCGCGCTGGTGTCGGCACGCAACGTGAGATGGGCATCGATCGCATAAGGCAGGGCGGAAGACAGGGCCACTTTCCCCTTGACCTCGCCTTCAACCGGAAGCGCAGCCTGTCCCGCGCGCAGGCCGAGATTGTCGAGTTGCAGGCGGTACTGCCGGTGGTCGAAGTCCAACTGGAATTGCACCCGGTCGAGATCGGCAAGGCGGCCGCTACCGTTTTCCACAACCGCATGTACCACGTTTGCCTGTGCGACATGCAGCTTCAGCGGCAAATCCAGCGATGCGGGCAAGCGCAGCGGTTCCTTTGTCGGCGGTGGCTTCATGTGCACGGCGAGGCCACGCAAATTGAGCCGATTGATTTGCAGCTGCAAATGCCACAAGGAAGACGGCACCCAGTCGAGGTCCAGCCCCTCCAGCGTGATGTCGGCGGTGGCGGTATGAATCACAAGGCGGCCAACATGGAATTGGCCCGACAGGCGGCCGGACACGTCGTTGGCCCGCAGCATGCCCGGCACGATCCGCTCGCCCAGCGCAAAGGCGTTGCGCGCGCCAGTCTCGGTGGTAAAGAACCAGGCCAGCACCGACAAGGCCAGCAAGGCCAGCAGAACCGGCGTGAGAAGGCTGACCTTTGCGATGCGCACCGCACGCGACCGGCGCGACCGGCGCGCCTTGGGCGAGCCCGTAGGGGCCCCCAATGGCGTGGGCGGCGTCGGTCGCGTGGAGGACCCCGGAGCGGCTTCCGGCCTGTCGTCAGAATCCATAGCCGAGCGAAAAATGGAGCCGAGGCTTGCGCGTTTCGTGAGCGAACGCGACGTCGAGGTTGACCGGCCCGATCGGGCTGCGCCAACGTGCGCCGACACCGGTGCCGTGGGCGAAATGAAAATCGCGCCAGGTGTCAGCCGCATTGCCGGCGTCATGGAACAAGGCGGCGCCCCATTGCGGAGTGACCTGGTACACGACTTCGGCGCTGGCTAGCGCAAAGGCGCGACCGCCCACCACGGCGCCGTTGTCTGCAACGCCAAGCGTCTGATAGCCATAGCCGCGCACCGTCTGGTCGCCACCGGTCCGGAAAAGCAGGTCTTCCGGCACATTCTCACGACTCGCCAGGAACACCTGGCCCACCTGGCCGCGGAACACGGCGTGCCAGCGCCGCGCAAAGGGGTAAATCGCAGTTCCCTTGCCCAGCGCGCGTGCAATGTTTTGCTGATTGACCAGGCCCTTTGGTCCGGCGGCCAGTTCCAGCGAAGCCACATAGCCGCGACGCGGATCGAGCAGGTTGTCGAGGCGGCGCATGGTGGCGTTCCACAGTCCAACCAATGCTTGCCGATTATTCACCGGCAAGCCCTCAATATGCTGGCGGTCGGCGAGGTAGGAAATGCCTACGGCACGCTCGTCGATCCGATCCGGGCTGGTGAGTATTGCGCTCGAACGCAGCTTGTCGTTGACGACGTTGGCAATGTCGGTGCGCTCGTAATGCGCGCCGACGCTCGGGATCCAGCCCTGCACCAATGGGAAGTAGACCGGCGGAAAATAGACGTCGCCGCCGAATGCGCGGCTTTGCCGGTCAATCTTTGCATTCGACTCCAGGCGCAGATCGCGGCCAAGGAAAAGGCGGTCGAGATATCGCGCTTGCAGGCGGGCACCGGCATCAGTAGAAAAGCCGACACCAAGCGACAGCCTCTTGCGCTCATTCTCTGTCACGTCAACCCGCACCGGCACCCGCTCGGGATGCTCGGGATCGACATCGATGGCGGCGAAGGCCGACTTGAAGTAACCGCTGTTCTGAAGGCGCGACTGCAATTCATTGAGCTTTTCCTGCGAATACGGGTCACCCGGACGAATCGGATTCAGCCCCGCAACCGTTCGCTCCGGATAACGATCCAGTCCGTTGATCTGCAGGTCGCCGAAGGTGAAGGCGGGACCGGAATCCACCGCCACCGAAAGCTCGGCGCGCCGGGCGGTCGGGTCGATGCGCGCTTCGCTGTCGGCAATGCGGGCGGCGGGATAATCCTGGTTGATCAGGCCCTTTAACAGCGCATTCTTGGAATCGGTCCATTCCGCCTGGCGGAACCGCTGGCCGGGACCGAGCCCCCATTGCCGCTTCAGACGATCCATGCGCGCCTCGCTGCGGCGCTCCTCTCTTGCGCGGGTGGCGATGTCCCCGGAAAAGCGAATGTCCGCGCTGGCGACCACCACTGGCGCCTGCAACTCGACCTGGAACCGCGCCGTGTAGCTGTTTCCGCTGTGCTCGAGATTGCCCGACACGCGCGGTGAAAAATAACCTTCGGTGGCAAGCAGGTCCTTGATCTGCTGGGGCGTGATGGCAACCAGTCGCTCAAGTTCTTCAACCGCCGTGTCGCTATCTTCCGCGTGGCGCGAGATCGTGAGGTTCCCCTGCAAGAGCGAATCGAGTTCCCCTGCGCCGACGATCTCCACGACGTAGTGGGAAAGCGTCTGCGCGACAAGGTGCGAGGGGTGCGCCACAACAGTCAGCACGACCGCCAGGACTGCCAACCACCGGCTTATGCCGCTTCGATGTTGCGTCGGGTTAGAAAAGTTGGCGAGTCGGCCTGGGATTTGGAGTGAGCGCATCAATGGTGATGGTAGTCCTCGCCTTCGCGAACCCGTGCGCGAAATAGCCAGAACACCATGACGGTATAACCGAATATAAGGGGCAGGAGTATGACAGTGCCAGTTAACATGAACACCTGCGAAGCGGGATCGGCGGCGGCCTGCCAGACGGTGATGGAAGGCGGCACCAGGTACGGCACATTTGAGATGACCAGGCCAGCATAGGCCGCGAGGAAAACTCCGGTAGCGCAGGCAAAGGGCTGAATCGTCGCGCCGGCCCGCATGCCGCGCCAGCACAGCCAGGACAGCACCAAGGTTGCAAGCGGTATCGGCGCCAGGAGAAGGAAGTTCTCAAGCTGAAACCAGCGCTCGCGAATGCGGGGAATCTGCAGCGGCGTCCAGACGCTGACCAGCAGTATGAAGCCCAGCAGGATCAGCAACAGAAGTGGGCCGAAACGGCGGGCACGCTGCTCGACCGGGCCTTCGGTTTTCATCATCAGCCAGGCCGCGCCCAACAGTGCATAGCCGGCGACGAGCGCCAGCCCGCACATCAGCGCAAATGGGGTTGCCCAGTCCATGCCGGTGCCGGCAAACTGGTCATTCTTGACCGGGATTTCCTGAAGCAGGGTACCCAGCAGAACCCCTTGCGAAAAGGCGGCCACGGTGGAACCAGCCGCGAATGCGCGGTCCCACTTCCGATGATAAGGCTTGGCGACGTTGCGGAACTCGAACGAAACGCCACGAAAAATCAGCGCCAGCAGCATGACGATCACCGGCAGGTAAACCGCCGGCATGATGACGGCATAAGCTAGAGGGAAAGCCACGAGCAGGCCGGCGCCGCCGAGCACCAGCCACGTCTCATTACCGTCCCAGAACGGCGCGACGGAACTCATCATCTGATCGCGTTGGGCTTCTTCCGGAAAGAACGGAAACAGAATCCCCAGGCCCAGGTCGAAACCATCCAGCACGACGTACATGGCAACCGCTGTGCCGATCACGAGCGCCCAGATGATGGGGAGGCTCCAGTGCAAGTCAGTCATGGCGCCTCCGCCGAAGCCGTGGGACGCGGTCGTGCCCCGCCGCCGGCGGCCGACAAGGGCCGGTTCGGCACGCCGGACTCCATCGCGGTAAGGCTGCTGTCCGGACCCTTGCGGATCATGCCGGCGATGTACATCACGCCCATTGAAAAAACCACGCAGTACACCAGGACGAACAACCCAAGCGAGACCGCAACCGTGGCAACCGAGATCGGTGAACTGGCGTCTGCGGTGCGCAGGATGCCGTAGGCCAGCCACGGCTGACGCCCGATCTCGGTCACCATCCAGCCGGCCAGGATGGCGACGAAACCGAGGGGCCAGCAGAAGCGCAGCGGCCCCAGAAACCAGCGGGTTTCGAACAGCTTGCCACGCCGCCAAAGCACGGCCCCGACGACTGCAATCGCCAGCATCAGCAAACCAAGGCCGACCATGAGGCGGAACATGAAGAACAACGGCAGCACTGGCGGACGGTCGCCCCTGGAAAAATCTTTCAGGCCAGGGAAGAGGCCGTTCGCATCGTGCTTGATGATGAGGCTGCCCAGCTTCGGTATGGCGATCTCGGCCCGGTTGCTTTCACTCGTGCTGTCCGGCCAGCCGAACAGCACGAGTCCGGCCGGCTGGGACCCGTCCCAATGTCCCTCGATGGCGGCTACTTTTACCGGCTGATACTCAGCGGTGTTGCCGCCATGCAGGTCGCCAACCAGGATCTGTATGGGCGTAAGCAGGATCACCATGCCGAGCCCCATGCGCACCATGGTTTTGGCCTGCTGCTCGAACCGTTTTTCCAGCAGATAGCGCGCACCAGTGGCCAGCACCACCAGCGAGGTGGTGAGGTAGGCGGCAATCATCATGTGCGCGAAACGGTAGGGGAAGCTGGGATTGAAGATGACGTGCAACCACGACACTGGAATTGCCACGCCATTACGCATTTCATGGCCGGCGGGGGTATGCATCCAGCTATTGGCCGCCAGGATCCAGAAGCCCGAAATCGCGGTGCCGACGGCGACAATCACGCAGGCCAGCGTGTGCAGCCAAGGCGGCACACGGTTCCACCCGAACAGCATGATGCCGAGGAAACTCGCTTCCAGGAAAAAAGCAGTCAAGACCTCGTAACCCATGAGGGGGCCGATTACATTGCCCACGGTGGTGGAGAACCGGCTCCAGTTGGTGCCGAACTGATACGAGAGGACGATGCCGGATACCACGCCCATGGCAAACGACACCGCGAAGATGCGGGTCCAGAATCGCGCGAGGAGGTGATAGTGCTCCTTGCGGCTGCGCACCCACAGCACTTCCAGCGTCGCGATATAGGCAGAAACGCCGATGGTGAATGCCGGGAAAACAATGTGGAAGCTGATCGTGAAGCCGAACTGAATGCGCGACAGGAGCGTCGTGTCGATCCGGCTCAACCAGTCCATCGCAGTTCTCCTTGTTCTTGTTTTACAGGACGAAGCCGGACGATTCTACGCCCCGATGCGGCGGGTGCGATGACTGTCCGCAAGCAATGCGTGACCGTGCGACTTTAAGTCCACGCGCCAAAGCAGGAGCAATGACGCACGGATACAGGCACGATACCTGCATCGGGCCGCGTCGGAGTATGTCGCCCGTTATGGCCAGTCCGTTGGTCGCCGGTCGCTGGCAATTGAAAGAAAGGGAATCCCTTGCATCAAAATTTACCTTTGCCGGACTCTGCTCCGGCGCAGGAGGTGCTTGACTGCCTGATCATTGGGGCTGGGCCTGCAGGCATGATTGCAGCAACTTATCTCGCTCGCTACCGGCGCCGCATCCAGATGATCGATGCCGGCCATAGCCGCGCCCGGCTGATTCCCACTTCCCACAACTGCCCGGGATTTCCGGATGGCATCGGTGGTGACGAATTGCTGCAACGCCTGCGCATCCAGGCCGCACGCTACGGCGGCACCGTGACCAAAGGCACCGTAGAAAAGCTCGAGCATGATGATGAAGGATTGTTCACGGCGACCTACGCCAGCGCTGGAACGCAGGAGGTGGTGCGCGCGAAGAATGTGCTGCTTGCCACCGGCGTCATTGATCTGGAACCCGCGCTGCCCAACCTTGAGGGAGCGATCCGCCAGGGCTATGTGCGGCATTGTCCGATCTGTGACGGCTATGAGGTCATTGACAAGAAGGTAGCGGTGATCGGCACCGGGAAAAAGCTCTTGAGCGAAGCCTTGTTCATACAGACCTACACGCGGCACCTGACCCTGTTTTCTCTCGACCGGCCAATCGACCTGAGCGACGCCGACCGTCGGCTGCTGCAGCGGCGCGAGATCGAAGTGATTGAAGAGCCAGTCAGTGAAGTGCGCATGGAGGGCAACCGGATTGCGGCACTGGTTGGCGTCGGCGGCACGGTTCGCGAGTTCGACACTGTCTATTCGGCGTTGGGAACGACGGTGCGTTCGGAACTGGCGCGCACCCTCGGCGCCGAATGTGACCGCTTCGGCGACCTGATCGTGGATAATCGGCGCATGCAGACTTCCGTGCCGGGCCTGTATGCCGCTGGGGACGTCGTCAATGGGTTAAACCAGATTGCCGTGGCGGCTGGCCATGCGGCCATTGCCGCGACCTCTATCCATCATCGGCTCGAAAAGATTCGCAAGAGCCGGCCTTCGGTATCTGGCCTGGCTGTCGCCGCTTCAGAACACACCAACATCAAGGAAACCGGATGACACTTGAACCGCCCAAGGATCTCGAGGAACTCGACGCACTGCTGCATCGGATCGACGTCGGCCAGGACGATCTGGCTGCGCTGAGCGACGAGCAGCGTGAAGGCCTGAAGGAAGAACTAAGCCAGGCGTGGCTGACGAAGTGGCTTGGCGCCTACCACGTTCCCGTGGCACTGCCAGAAGCCGGCGTGCTGTATCGCGCCATCGCATCTGGTCAGAAGTATCCGCACCTGACCGACCATGTCCGCGAGGACCTTCTTATCCGCTTCGACGAGGAGCATGGGGAGGGCGGTCCGGTACACTGGAGCGTGTTCGAACGTGACGACAACGCGTCGGCGCCTGGCGGTCCTCAGCCAGCCCTGCGGCGCAAGGACTCGCGCTAACCTTCCTATCCGCTCCATGCCCGCAATGAAACAAACCGTTCCTATCAAGCCGCCGGAAGACATCCGGCCTGGTCAGTCTATTGAACTGCTTAAGGAATTGCACATCCTTACCCGCGACGGCAAGATGAACCAGGACAGCCGTCGCAAGCTGAAACAGGTCTATCACCTGGTCCAGTTCATTGAACCGCTGCTGGCGGAGGTCCGCGCCGAAAAGGACGAGCTTGCACTGGTCGACCATGGCGCGGGGAAGTCCTATCTCGGATTTATCCTGTATGACCTGTTCCTGAAAGACAAGCCGGAAGGGGCCACCGTGTACGGGATCGATACCCGTGCCGAACTGGTCGATCGTTCCGTCGAACTCGCACAGCGCCTGCACTTCGAGGGCATGCGCTTCTTCAATCTCTCGGTCGCGCAGTCCATGGAGTCCCCGGATTTGCCAGACACGGTTGATGTCGTGACGGCGCTCCATGCCTGCGACACTGCGACGGACGACGCAATCGCCTTTGCATTGCGCAAGAAGGCGCGCTTCATCGTGCTGGTGCCGTGCTGCCAGGCGGAAGTCGCATCCGCTCTGCGCCACAACAAGGGCTCCGCGATCGCGCGCAGCCCCATGGCGGAATTGTGGCGCCATCCGATCCACACGCGTGAATTCGGCAGCCAGGTCACCAACGTGCTGCGCTGCCTGCAGCTTGAAGCTCACGGCTACAAGGTTAACGTGACTGAGCTGGTCGGTTGGGAGCACTCAATGAAAAACGAATTGATCATTGCCACCTGGAGGGACCTGCCGCGCAAGCGGCCAGCAGAACGCCTGCAACAGGTGTTGGCCGAGATTGGCCTGGACGAAATGAAGTCGCGATTTTTTACCGATGAGGCGCCCGCGCGTTGAACGGGCGCCAAACATTCGCCGCGATGCTTCTGCCGCACGGGATCCTGACGTGCAACATCGCTCGAGGCTGGTTCAGGGAATCGATGGCGCAATGCGGCGACGAATGACGATGTACAGCCGGCGCGACGACAGCACGATCTCGCGAAGGAAAAGAAGGAGGCTGCCGACCAGGCACGCAATGGATGTGACAAACAGCAGTGCGGTGGTCTGAACCAGATCAATGTCCAACAGGTCGTCGACAAAGATCGTGAGAATCAGGAGGCAGGTCAGCAAGGCGGCTGCGGCGGCAAGCGTAATGGCGCGATATAGCGCCCGTCGGCTGCCATAGAGATCAAGCAGTTCCTGCTTGATGAACTCCTGGTCGACCGGCGCGTCTTCGGTGCCCCGCGGCTGTGCCAGTTTTTCTTCCAGGCTGCGCAGGCGGTTCGTCAGGCGGGTCAGCCGGTTGTTCAGCACACGCAGGACACTCCCCAGGGCAACGAAGAGAAATGCCGGTGCAATCGCCATCTGCACCAGGCTACCGATATTGCCGCCGAAACTGAACAGGCCGTTGTCCATGGTCTTTCAC
Source organism: Herminiimonas sp. (assembly GCA_028292265.1). Classification (GTDB taxonomy): domain Bacteria; phylum Pseudomonadota; class Gammaproteobacteria; order Burkholderiales; family Burkholderiaceae_D; genus JAQGMR01. The sequence goes on along the minus strand of JAQGMR010000045.1, from coordinate 5,946 downwards.
TGATGGTTCAGTAGCCAGCCGGAAGGCCGGCCCGCATGCGAAAAGGGACGCGCCCGTTCAAGCCGGTGACGCCGGATTTTCATTCTACCGTGACGACTTGCGTCATAACACGCGGTGTGGCACGGTATATCATTACCGAAAGGCGGGCTCGCCATCGCCACGGATGCCGCAAGGCTTTCCGCACATTACGAGACAAAAGGAACGCGCTGGATGGATGTTGAACGCATGGACTTTTCGGGCGAGCTCGAATACGTCGGATTCTGGGCACGCGCCGGCGCGGCGCTGGTCGATACACTGCTTTTTATCGCCATACCGGCACCCTTGCTGTTCCTGCTTTACGGGCGAGACATTCTCGGCCTCGGGTCGCAATATTCGGGAACGATCGACCTTTTGATCGCGGTGGTTCTGCCTGCGCTGATCATGCTTGCATTCTGGACCGCGCGCCAGGCGACGCCGGGCAAAATGTTGATCTCCGCCGTGCTCATCGACGAACGAACGGCGCAGCCGCCATCCATCTCCCAGCATATCGGACGCTTCCTGGCTTTCTTCCTGGTGGTGATTCCGTTCGGACTTGGCGCTCTCTGGATAGCCTTTGATCGCAAGAAGCAAGGCTGGCATGACAAGCTGGCCGGCACGGTGGTGGTGCGCGCCAGGAAGCCGAAGCGCCGTCTTGCTGCAACGCGGGCAGCGCGTATGGGGGCAACAGCCAGCCCGCCATCACAGTCACCGAATCCGGTACCAGATTTGGCACCCGAGATGCAACCGAATCTGCAACCGAACTTGCCACACAAGGTGCCGCTGAATTGATCTCGATGGCTACCCCGGCAGACAAGCCTTTCTCCCCGGCCTGCGAGCGCAACCGTGAACCGATTCTCTCCGTATTGCGCAGCTTGTTTGAAGACCGCAATCGGGTCCTGGAAATCGGCAGTGGCACCGGCCAGCATGCGGTGCACTTTACCGCGCATCTTCCACACCTGCAGTGGCAAACCAGTGACTTGCCCGACAATCACCCCGGCATTTTGGCCTGGCTGAACGAGGCGCAACTGACAAACCTGTTACCGCCGCTTAGCCTTGATGCGGCCTCGCCAAGCTGGCCTTCTTTCGAGTGGGATGCCGTCTTCACAGCAAACACCTGCCACATCATGTCCTGGCAAGAAGTCGAAGGCATGTTTGCCGGCGTCGGTCGCGGCTTGCCATCTGGCGGGAAACTGGTGGTCTACGGCCCGTTCAATTACGGCGGTCGTTTCACCGGTCCCGGGAATGCGCAATTTGATATCAGCCTGCGCGCCGGGAATCCGCTGCGCGGGATCCGCGATTTTGAGGCGGTCGACGCGCTAGCAACGCGGCACGGACTGAATTTGATAGACGATATCGCCATGCCAGCAGACAACCGCTTGCTGGCATGGCAAAAAAAGTAAGGATCCTGGCGAAGCCGCCGACAAAGTAAGGATCCTGGCGAAGCTGCCAGGTTAGCGACCGCGCGACTGCTCGCGGCTGCTCGGGCCAACAGCAAGCGGCGCCGTCGGCAGATCGACGTTGGACCTGGCGACGTTCGTCAGGCGCGGCACGGTGGCGTCATCGGTCCAGACCACGGCGTTGTCGACGGCATACAGGCGGCATGGCTGCTGACTGTTGCTCTGGCAAGCGGTCAGGACGCGCTCAACCGGGTCATCGCCATCCTCGGCCCAGCTCCAGGCGCCCGTGCTCGAGACGGCGAAAGCTTTCGGCGATTCCTTGGTCAGATAATTGCGATACGCCTGTCGGCCTTTCTCACGCATGAATGGAATGGCGTCGACATTGTCGAGGGCTGCGTAATTGCTTTTGGGAATAGGCGCGTCATCCACCAGCGCATAGACGGTATCGACCGGCATGCCGACGCTGCGCAAGAATTTTTCCGTTTGCGGCCACCACACTTTCACGCCGTCCCGGCTGCCAGCCATGCCATGCGAGTCATTCTTGAAAGCGCCGTAGGCCACCAGCGCCGCGCTTCCACCGGCAGCGGTGTAGGCGCTGTACATGCGTTGCGCCATCTCAGGATTGAAGTAGCTGTCGTTAGCGCCATAGAACCAGAGGCTGGGCACGCGGCTGTGGGCGCCGTAGTCGGCAAAAGCTTCTACCAGCGAATTGCGCCATTGGCATTCGCCGCCGTCAGAACGCAGGCCGCCGGAAAAATTCAACAGTCCACGAACACCAGGAAGATTGCGTGTTCCGGCCGCCATCGTGGCGAGGCCGCCGTAAGATTGGCCGGCCAGGATGATGTGGTCGCGATCGACCCACGGCTGAGTGCGGGCCCATGTCAATGCGTGTTCAATGTCGTCCGCCTGCATCTGGCCGTTGCCGTCCATGTTGCAGCCAAAATCGCTGTACTCGCCGGTGGACCGTGCAAAGCCCTTGCGCATCGGAATCATGACCGCGTAGCCGCGCTTGACAAATTCACGGCTCAGGGCGATGAAGCGGTCCCGACGTTGCAATTTCGGGTCGCCCAGGTCCTTGCCATGGTTCATGATTAGAAGCGGGAACGGGCCAGCGCCTTCAGGCTTGAATACTGTGGTTTGCAGATCGACGCGGTTCGCCCCAAAGCCGGCGGGCACCATCAGCACTTGCTCGTTCAGACCGGAGCTTGGCGTGGCTGCGGCGGTCGCCGTCAGTACGGCGGCTGACACAGATGGCTGCGCCATCGTGACCGGTGCGGAGAAAATCCCGACCAGTGCAGTGGCAACTGCCAGCGCTCGAAAGACTGAGCGGACGAGGCGGTTCGACTCGCGTGACGCGACCGACGAAACTTCGCTGCCAGCAGGAGCGAATTTCGGAGCGGTACAAGAACTGCGGTGGAGCGCGACATCACGAGACATGTGTGGATTCCCTCTGTTTTGACTCAAGGCAACGTTGCCCATTCTAAACAGAGGGTTTCCGCACTACAAGGTTCGTTTGGCAATATTCGCCCGTTAATCGGGATCTATTTTTTCAATTACTGGAGGAACTAAAACCGGGATTGTCGAAGCTCTATCTCGTGCGGACCGAGCGGCGGCGGCGACGATCGGCCGCGTTTACCCGGCACGGCGGGGAGCCGTCCCTGAGAAACGCCGCTTTTGACTCTGGCTACAGCGGGATGGTGGAGTGCCGGCAAGTGACACTTATGACTTGCCAATAAGTGGACAAAGACCGGTTGCGTCCGGGCCAGCAGGCAAAACGAGGCCCGCGCCGGGGATTGACTTGGAACCGGCTGTTCCAATCCGTGAAAGCCTCGTTCTCTCTGCCTTCTCATTCGACACGGCTTGTCGCTTTTCTGATCGCCTGCCTGTCGCCCCTGCCCAATGCGGCAATCAAGGTGCGCAAGGCAGGGTTATTCAGATCGTCATCAGCCAGGAAACGACTTTTCAGCAGCGCCTCGGGCGTGATGCGTGTGGTCGGGTCGGGATCGAGCATCGCGAAGATGGCATCGTCCCGACGCCCTAATGGGCTTTTTCGATCGCACCGGCTGAGGTTTAATATCTGCTTGCGCTGATCCGGCGTTTCGGTCTGGAAGGTAGCCAGCCGACTGGCGACCTGCCCATGGGATGTGCCATCAAAAGGAAAGTAGTAGTCGTCCGCGGTGCTGTCGCCATCGGGCGCAGTTGAGCTGTACTGGCTCTGAAGCCCGAACAGCTCGAAGGCCGCCACACCCAGGGACCACATTTCGGCGGATTGGTCGTACTTGGCGTATTCCGCCGGAGCGGCCTTGATCTTGCTGATGTCGGCGTCGTATTTCTTTTTCAGCGCGAGGAGTCGCTTTTGCCGTCCTTTACCGCCGGGCACTTTCAACCGGTCCTGCTGGAGCATGGCGTGGCGCGCGTCCGTCTCTTGGGTCTTGATATTGACTTGCTTAAGAACGTCCGTCTCGATCTCGCAGGCGATAAAGCGCGGATTCTGTGCCTTGGAATTTTCTGAAGTGAGACGGGAAGGTCCCATTGATGCTGTCCCAAAATCGATCAGGTGCAACCGACCGCTTGCATCGATGCAGAAGTTTGGGCATTTGACGTCGTTGTGAAGCAGTCCTGCCTTTTTTAGCTTGAGCACTTCCCTCGTCATGTCTGCAAGCACCGCCCTGCGCACCAGCATCGCGGTCTTCTGCGACAGCGTGCCGTTCTCTACGCAGGCGGCAATGACGAGGTGCGTGTGAAGGGCGGACTTCTTGTCTGACAGCTCGGACGAAAGCTCACGCAGGGAGAGGTTCAAAACGCCCGCGGAAACGTAAGCCTTCAGGGTCCGCGCCGAGACTTTGGGCTGCGTAAAAAAATTTGGCGCAAGGCGGTCGTAGGCGGGACCTTGATCGGTCTCAGAGGGTGCGTCGCTGCCGTCAATCCTTGCGCCACCAGAACTGCTGCTATCCGTAGAGCGGATAGAGGTATCACTGTCCCGCGAATCCGTGGTCGAGGAGGCGTCGTTGCGCCGCTGGCGAAGCACGTCGGCGAAGGCACTTTGCAGCGCGTCGTTCTTGCCGAGGTCGACTTCACGATAGCCGCGAACAAAGTACTTCAGGCGCGGTATGACAGCATTGCTGGCAGCGGTGTAGACAACCTGCTTGCCACCCTTCGCGACCGTACGCACAACGTCGCCACGGCGAAGCGCAGCGCCAAACTTGGTCAATTCCGCGGCGGTAAACGCTTTGGCGTACACCTTGGGCATGAGCTAGTACTCCGGTTATTCTTGAACGAAAAAGTGGGACCAATCGTTCAATAGGTAACCGGAGGTGCGCCCGGGTTCCGTTCTGCTGCCTGTGTTACAGCCTACTAACTACTCAAATTGCGCATCTCGCTGATAAGGTTCGCCTTGCCTTCAAAGCCAATGCCGGGCAGATCGGGCATGGTGATATGCCCCTGCTCAACCTTGACGCCATCCGGGAAGCCGCCGAAAGGCTGGAACAGGTCTGGATAGGACTCGTTGCCGCCCAAGCCGAGGCCGGCCGCGATATTGAGCGACATCTGGTGTCCGCCGTGGGGAATGCAGCGCGACGGCGACCAGCCATGTTGGCGCAGCATGTCGAGCGTGCGGAGGTATTCCACCAGGCCGTAGGCCAGCGCGCAGTCGAACTGCAGCCAGTCCCGATCGGCGCGCATGCCGCCGTAGCGAATGAGATTGCGCGCGTCCTGCATCGAGAACAGATTCTCGCCGGTCGCCATTGGCTTGTCGTAGTAATTGCGCAGCGTGGCCTGCAATTCATAGTCCAGCGGATCGCCTGCCTCCTCGTACCAGAACAGGTCGTATTGCGAGAGCGCTTTGGCATAGGCCACCGCGGTATCAAGATCAAAGCGGCCATTCGCGTCTACGGCAAGTTTCTGGCCCTCGCCAAGAATCGACAGCACGGCCTCAATGCGGCGCTGATCTTCGGCCAGGGAATCGCCGCCGATCTTCATTTTCACGACGGTGTAGCCGCGATCGAGGTAGCTCTGCATCTCCGCCTTCAGCTTGTCGAGGCCCTTGCCGGGATAGTAGTAGCCGCCTGCCGCATAGACGAAGATCCGGCGGTTCGGCGTGCCGTTGCCATAGCGGTCGGCCAGCAACTGGAACAGCGGCTTCTGCTCGATCTTCGCGGTTGCATCCCACAGCGCCATGTCCATCGTGCCCATCGCGACAGAGCGCTCGCCGTGGCCGCCCGGCTTCTCGTTGGTGAACATGCAGTTCCAGATTTTGTGCGGGTCGAGGTTGGTGCCGCTGTCGTCGACCAGGCTTTCAGGGGCCGCTTCCAGCACACGCGGAATGAAACGCTCACGCATCAGCTTGCCCTGACCGTAGCGGCCGTTCGAATTGAAGCCATAGCCGATGACGGGCTTGCCGTCGCGGATCACGTCGGTGACTACGGCAACCAGGCTCAAGGTCATTTTGCTGAAGTCGATGTAGGCGTTACGGATTGGTGAACTGATCGGTACGGTCTTTTCGCGGATTTCAACGATTTTCATGAAGCGTCTC
>JAQGMR010000041.1 GCA_028292265.1 Herminiimonas sp. | reverse complement strand
GAGTCGAAGGGTTCGGCTTGCAAGCCGAACGGCGGTCGGACACTGCCTCATGCGTTCAAGCTGGTGTCGGAATCTCTTACAACGGGTTTTTTCGGATTGGTACGCGTGTCAATCGCAGACTCTGCGCTGCACGTGTCGCTGGCCTAACCTTCGTTCCGGTCCGGATTCCCAGATCCCCTCGCCTTGGTGGCGATAACAGCACTCGACGGGCAACGGTAAGCAGCCCATATGCGACGACATGTATGCAGAAGCGTATTCCAGGCCGTGCGTCTCCAAAAGGGCTAGCCCCTGCTCAACAGTCGCTGCGGTGTTCGAGTCGGTCCGCGTAAGGGAAGCCGGTCGGTTGATTCCCGGTTCCCGAATCAGGAGGACAGGAGCGCCATTGCCATGCGACCAGAAGAGCATCAGGGCAATAGCATAGAGGCGTGAGCCTTCTTTACTCATTGGTCTGTCCGGGCGTCGCCCGCCATAGCAATCAACCTCTCTCCCTGACGAGCAGTGAGACCCGCTGCGGCCGGTCCGCAACGGGCGGTCGCGCCCGCCTCCTTATCACACGAAGTTACTTTGATAATTGAGCCCTAACTTGGCGGACCCAACACCGAATAGCATTAACTATTACTCCTTGTTAATACCGCATAACGATACTACCGGTCGAATATGATGCTTTTAAGAATTAAAACGGGTCCTTTTTATGTCGAAATATTTTACATGTCTTGGTAATGTATAAATCGACGACGCGTAACTCATTGAATATGAATAGAAATCAAATTAGGCATGAAAATCGCTTAATGAATGCACAGCGCTTAGAGGGCGCGGGGTCGCGAGTCCAAATACAATAAACAACAGATTTAGGGGAAGTCGAAATGAAAACGAAGAAAAGAATTGCCGCATTAGCGTTGATGGCCGCCTCGTTGTTCGGCATTTGCGAGCAAGCCGCCGCCAGCCTAATTTACAACTTAGATATTGGGGACGCTGGCTCGGGGAACCTATCCTCTGGACAATACGGCACAGTGACGTTGCACGACCCGATTAGCGGTTCTCTTACAGTCGACGTTCAATTGGGCACGGGTTACACCTTCGTGGTCAGTGGTGGCGGCGGCGCCAAGAACACCTTTGCGTATAGCTTAACCCACAGCGCTACCCAAGCGACAGGAATGGTGTTTTCAGTGGCCCCCAGCCCTAGCGGTGTGCCAGGTATCTTTACAGCAGGCCTACAAACTCAAACGCCATTCGGCGCCTTTACGGATTCGATTACCCTTAATGATCATGGCAATACAATATACAACCACTTGGTCTTCACCCTTGCTAGCACAGCGTTCCAAGACTTTATTGTAAGCGTTGCGGATGCTGGGCATGCAGGGGGGTACTTGTTTTCGGCCGACGTCGCTTTGGACGGGAAAACGTTTACCGTTGTGAACAGTCCAGGAGACACTCCGTCCAATGGGCGTGTACCTGAACCAGCTACGCTTGCATTGCTCGGACTTGGCTTGCTTGGTTTCGCGGTTTCGCGCCGGAAGCAGCAATCTTAAGGGATCCGGACTCAGTTAGAAGATGCCCGCTCAACGCGGGCATTTTTTATTATTTTCGCGATTTCTGGAGCAGTTGGTGACGACGAATTCTTGCGAAGTATTGTGAATGAAATACAGCGGGATTTTAGCGCATACAACTCAATAAGGCCCAGTAGGCTGCACACGTCTTGACCGTTTGGTGGATTTCAGTAATGCAGATCCGAGTATGGCTACCGCGCAACGGAAATCCAACAAAGGTAAATAAAGACTGGTTATTCGACATTGCTGTAATGTAATATCCTTTCGTAAGCCGCAATTTGAAGCCTCAAATCTGAATCTGTAAACGGCATACTCCGCGAAAGCGGAGGACGCAAAGTCATCGGTCTAACGGGCGCTGAGCCCCAGGACGGCAGGACTGCCAGATAGACTTCTCTCCGCTGCATTGAGGGAGTTAACGGAGCATCGCTCCGCTTCGAGCCACTAAGCTCTTCGGTTCGAAGAAATGGGAGTTATTGCGGTCCTGTTTTAGAAAACTAAAAACAGGAAACCTCATGCGATCATCATCCCTGCACTTCGGAACTCACGCTTTCCGCGCTAGTGGTACCAAAGCTCTTTCCGCCAAACTGATCATTTCTTTCGGCACTGTAGCGGCACTGTCTGGTTCATTGATTTTATCGGCCAATGCGGCGCCCCCCTTCGCAAACTCCAACGACGACTTTGCCGCAACCCGAATTTTGGTTGAGCCGCGCGCCGGGTTATCGACCGCAAGCCTGACGACTATACTTTCCCCACATGGAGGAAAAGCACATAAGGTCGGTCAAAGCAATTTGTATATTGTTGAGCTTCCGGCAAACGCGTCGCCCCGGGCTGTAGTGGCGCAGCTTTCCGGTCATCCGCATATCAAAACCGCTGAACTAGATCGTCGGGTGAAGTCGTCTTTCGCTCCGACCGATCCGTATTTCGGCAGCGAATGGCACTTGCCGAAAGTCGGTGCATCAAGTGCATGGGACACTTCCCAAGGCGCCGGCGTAACGATTGCAATTCTGGACTCAGGCGTCGACGGCGCTCATCCGGATTTGACGCCAAACCTGGTAGCCGGGTACAACTTTTATAGCAATAACTCAGACACCAGTGATGCCTGCGGGCACGGTACGGCGGTCGCTGGAGTCGCCGCAGCGGCGATTAACAATGGCGCGGGCGTCGCCGGTGTCGCCGGCAAGTCAAAGGTTATGCCAATCCGGGTAGCCTACTTCGACCCCACCAGAAACGGCTGCTACGCGTTTTACAGCACTATCGTCAGCGGCTTGACCTACGCGGCCGACCATGGCGCCAGAGTGGCGAACGTCAGTTATGGCGGTATGGCTGCCAGTTCGACGGTTCAAAGTGCCGCCCAGTACATGAAGGGCAAAGGCGGACTGGTGTTTGTATCCGCTGGTAACGATGGCGTCGATGCGAACGTTGCAGCCACATCCACCATGATCCCCGTATCAGCGACTGACTCAAATGACTCCGTCGCCAGTTGGTCAACTTACGGTGCCTTTGTGGCGCTGTCGGCACCTGGTGCGGGAATATGGACAACATCGCAGGGTGGAAACTACCAAGCGTGGACCGGCACCTCTTTTTCCAGTCCACTTACTGCTGGCGTAGCCGCACTCATGATGGCGGCCAACCCTGCGCTCGACGGCACCAAGATCGAAAGCCTGATGTACGCAAGCGCCGTTGACCTGGGCGCTGCCGGACGCGACCCTTACTACGGATATGGCCGCGTCGATGCCGCTGCCGGTGTCAAGGCTGCTGTAGCCACGGTCAGCACGATTGACACGCAGGCGCCAACTTCCTCGATCTCCGCCCCAGTTGCCTTCTCCAGCGTCACGGGCCTGGTTGCCGTGAACGTTTCAGCAGCCGACAACGTAGGCGTGGCGCGAGTGGAGTTGCAAGTCAACGGAAACACCGTGGCCTCCGACAGCAGTGCTCCTTTTGGTTTCAGCTGGGACTCGACGGGCGTCGCTAATGGTATGGCCAATCTTGTAGCAGTGGCCTATGACGCCGCAGGCAATGCAGCACCGTCGCCTGCTGTTTCGGTAAACGTGGCCAACGCAACGACCGTTCTCAGAGTGGCGGACACTACGCCGCCAGTCGTGGCAATCGCCAATCCGGTTGCCGGCATGGTCAATGGCACGGTGTCCGTCAGCCTCAATGCATCTGACAACGGGGGGGCCGCCGGTATTACCCAGCAGCTCTTTATCGATGGCGTTTTAAAAGCAAAGGGGACAGGCGGAACGCTTGGCTATAACTGGAATACGCGCAAGGTGGCCAATGGAATCCATACGTTGAAAGCCGTGGCTATCGATGCGGCGGGTAATAGCAGTTCAGCATCGGTGCAGGTGACAAAGTAATCGATACCGTCGCGCAGGTTAAAGCGCGCGACAATTAAAGAGGACTGCATGGCGCGGGGAGCGATTTCAAGGGCGGAGCGGCGCGACTAGTCGCGCCGCCTGCTTGCCAACACAGGTACTTTTTTCGTGCGGCCTTTGGGCACGTCGACTGAGTTGAGCAAAGCCGCATTGACGCCTGGGACTCTCCATTGGCGCGCCTACGACGCTGGCGACCTTACCTGCTGCAGCCGCTCTCGTCATAATGCCGACGGTGCCTTGAGCCGGTCTTGCCGACAGAGCCCGCAAATCCGATAAAATCTGCGGAAGCCGTAGATGCATCCGGTGCGCTCGAGAAAATCACGCGGCGTTACTCCGGGCAGGGCGCGAAGCACTGCGAAAACAGTCAGCCCGAACATCGCAATAATAACCAACCATAGGGTTCGCATGGGAACGACAAAAAAATGACCTACCCCAGCGTTGTCGCCCTCGGCGAACCGATGGTTGAGTTTAACCAGACCCGTCCAGGAGAGGCTTCCTACAAACAGGGCTTCGGCGGCGACACCACAAATTTCGCCATCGCGGTAGCGCGCCAAGGCGTCTCTGCAGGTTATCTGACGCGGCTCGGCAACGACGAATTCGGCAAGCTGTTCATGCAGCTATGGAAGGATGAAGGCATCGACACGCGTGGCGTTCAAATGGATTCGGGCGCACACACAGCCGTCTATTTCGTTAGCCACGGCGAAGAGGGCCACAGCTTCAGCTATCTGCGTGCCGGTAGCGCCGCCAGCCGGATGACGCCGAGCGATTTTTCGCCTGAACTGATAACCAGCGCGCGCTTTCTGCACGTCTCGGGCATTAGTCAGGCCATCAGCGCAAGCGCCTGCGATACCGTGTTTGCCGCGATCGAGCAGGCTCGTAACGCAAAGGTCGCCGTTTCGTATGACCCCAATTTGCGCCTGAAATTGTGGCCTTTACCAAGAGCACAGGCGATCATCCGCGCCACCATCGGCCTCTGTGACTATTTTCTCCCCAGCATTGACGACGCCCGCGTGTTGAGCGGCTGCGACGATGAGGATGCGGTTCTCGACTGGTGCTTCCAGGCCGGCGCAAAGAATGTGCTGCTCAAGCTCGGGAAGGAGGGGGTGATCGTCGCATCCGCATCCGGTCGCACGCGCGTTTCGGGATTCCCGGTTAATGCGGTCGATGCTACCGGGGCGGGCGACTGTTTCGGTGGCGCACTGGTGGCGCGACTTTGTCACGGTGATGAACTGCTCGCCGCTGCCCGTTATGCGAATGCCGCGGCGGCATTGACGACGACTGGCTACGGCGCGATAGCACCGATTCCGCATGCGGAACAGGTGCTCGCGCTGTTAGAGAAACACGGTAAAGAGCAGCCGGTCTAAGGTAACGCGCTGCGCGATGAAAGACCTCAAGTCGGAATCTGTTTCAAGCACGGGGAGACACGAATTTCAAGATTAAGTTTCGGTAATGCGCGTGGTTGGCGCCTGGTGTTGTGGCGATAATCGGTTTTTCGAATTCTGACGCGCTCTCTCTTGACATCAAGCGGCACGGCGTCAATGCTTGAGGGGCGGTAGATGGCCGATTGAATCGGCCATCTACCCGGTCCCGGGAGCAGTCAGCATCTCGCAGAGCCGGGCGCCGGCATCGCGACGTTGGCGTGGACATGAAGATTCGAATGCCCCGTCAACCGGACCAGCAATCAACACAAACGCAACCTAGGAAAAATGAAAAAATGAAAAAATCGCTTTTCGTGCTCGCCTTTGCTCTTGGCCTCGCCGGATCGGCCCAGGCGCAAGTCCAATTCAAATCGGGCAGTGCCCAGGTGGATCATCCAGTCGTGACCACCAAGCTGACCGATGCCGAGTACCGCAACAGAGGCAGAAGGCATCGCGTAGTGACCTGCCGCGATGGAACGCGGCGGATCGCCCGTGTATGCCGTCACCGTCACGGCGGCGTACGGTAGGAGCCTGCCAGCCGTTAGGCTGGCAACACGGCGCATGGTGATGGCGTTATGCCATCCCATGCGTTGATCAGCTGCGTTGCGTGTCGATTTTTTCCAGCGCTTTTTCAAGCACCGCCAGGCGTTCCGAACGAATTCTGGCACTGATGGTTTCAACCGCCGGCATCAAGCGGACGAGATCTTCTTCCTCAGCCTTTACCGCATCGATTTTCAAACGGGCCACTCTGGCCTTCAGCGCTCTTATTCGGCGTCGTTCAACCCATCTCTGTATCCACCCCACAGCATTCCTCCCTGTTGTGCAGCACGTGTTAAACCGTGCTCCATCGCAGTGTAGCCCACGGTTGGTGCCGTTCCAACAAGGGATTGCGTCGAGTCAGGATTCCGCTGCCTGATCAACTCGCTCCCGAGCACTTTCACGCTCAATCGGCGGCTCAATCGACCTCAATGCCCGCCGCTTTCACAACCTTGCCCCAGCGCTCGCGTTCCACCACCATCAGCTCGTTCATGGCTTCAGGCGTCGAAAGGCTGACCTGCACGCCATTATCGTAGAACGCCCTTTTTGCCTCCGCCGACATCATCACCTTGGCTATCTCTGCGTTGAGGCGCGCCACGATTTCCCTCGGCGTGCCCGCAGGCGCGAGCAAGGCAAGCCAGATAGATGCGTCATATCCAGCTACGCCGGCTTCCTGCATGGTGGGCACATCCGGCAATTGCGGAATGCGCTGTGTAGAGGTGACTGCCAAGGCACGCGCACGACCGGACTGGATTGCAGTTAGCGCGTTCGGAACGCCGGCAAAAGTGCTTTCGACAACGCCGGCAAGCACATCCTGCGATGCCAGACTGCTGCTGCGATAGGGGACATGTGTCAGGCCGGCCCCTGTCATGGCGTTGAACAGACCGCCGATCAGGTGCTGCGAACTGCCATTGCCAGATGAGGCAAAATTAATCTTGCCGGGCTGCGATTTTGACAGTGCGATGAAGTCCTTTACGCTTTTGGCGGCAACCTTGTTGTTCACAACCAGGACGTAGGGCGATTCGACCAGTTTTGAAACCGCTGTGAAATTCTTGACAGGGTCATAGGGCAGGCTTTTGTAAAGCCAGGGACTGATGACATGCGTGGTGGACACGATGAGAAGGGTGTACCCATCTGCAGGCGACTTCGCGACATTGTCAGTGCCGATGCTCGACCCGGCCCCCGGCTTGTTTTCAATGATGAATGACTGCCCAAGGGCGGTCGTTAATTTCTGGCCAAGGATACGTGCAACCACGTCGGTAAAGCCACCCGGTCCGAACGGCACCACGATCTTCACTGGCCGGGTCGGATACGATTGCGCGCTGGCCGCCTGAACCATCAGCGACAGCGCTCCCACGGCAAGCAAGCTGCGAAACGTTTCGCGCATGGCTCAACCCTTGTATGGGTTATCTGGCATCGTAAAAAAACTGTGGAGGATGTGATAGACCGTCATGTAATTCTTTTGCTGGAAGCTGGCGTGCGAGATGCCTTCCATCACACTGAATTGCTTGTCCATGTTGGGCAGCAGGATAAAAAATTTGATCAAGTCGTCCATCGCCGCAATGCCGTCGAATTCCCCACGCAGAATGATTGCCGGAACCTTGATGCGGGTCGGATCTACCAATGGCAGCCGTGAGCACATGTCGACGTAGGTACCGGTCGGCATCGAGTCGTCCAGCGTGAGAATGGCATCGGCGAAGGCCTCAACGGTTGCCGCATCTGCGCTGCCGGGATGGTCGCGCTGAAAGATGCTGTGGACAAAAGCGCGGTCGATGGGTCGGCGATTCCTGGCGCTGAATTCGGGTAGCTTTTTCTTGCGTTCGTTGAGGGTATGGCTGCCTTCGCCGGTCCAGACGAAGGCATCCAGTGCCAGTCGTGCCACCCGCTCAGGATGACGTTCGGCGAACATGGCCGCTTTCAATGCGCCTGACGAGATGCCGTAAATCAGAAGCTTGCCGGCATTGGATTTTTCAAGAATGTATTCGCTACCTGCCACGAGGTCGTCAGCGCCGGTGCTGATATCGCTATTGATGGGGCGGTGCTTGTCCGACCGGCCATAGCCCTCGTTATCCATGGTCCAGGTGTCGTAGCCCTGCGCCGCAAACCAGTCCATCGCGGAAGAAAACGGACGTCCCGGCACATGCAGATCGAAGGTCGGTTGCGACGCCATGGATGAACCGTGCACGAACAGGATTGTGCCTTTGCGCACGCTTGGCCGGGTTGACCGCTTCTCCCACAGGAACAGCTTGATGTCGCCTTTTTTGGTCCAGTGCTCTGTACCGTTAGTCCACTCTACTTTGCGCAATTGTTGTCTCCAGATTTGGGTCTCAGGGCGTCAGTTGGGACGACAGGGCGTTTCTATCGTGCGGGAAGCATGTCCAGCACGAGTTCAGACGGACGGCAGAGGCGAACACCGTTTGGCGTCACCACAAAAGGCCTGCTGATCAGAATGGGATGTGCCAGCATTGCGTCCAGTAAGTCGTCGTCAGTCAACGTTGTATCGGCAAGCCCCAGCTCCGCATAGGAAGTCTCTTTCTCACGGATCGCGCCGCGCACTGTCAGGCCCGCCTTTGCGATTATTTCCTTGAGCCGAGCACGGTCGGGCGGCGTTTTCAAATACTCAATCACTTCGGGTTCTACGCCGGCATTGCGAATGAGGGCAAGCGTATTGCGCGAAGTACTGCAGTTCGGGTTGTGATAAATCTTGATGTCCATGGTCCTGTCCCTGTAATCCATCGCAGTGTCGATACCGGTTGACGATGCGCCGCCACGAGCGGCGTTCAAGTTTCGATAATAATGCAAGAAGGCATCCCGCATCTGGCCCGGGACGCCATGCGCGGTACGGAAATGCGCGCTTCGAGCCAAGCGTTGCGGGGTGCGATGGCTATATTGCGCGGCGCGGGATCGGGAATGCTTCACACGGGCCGCGCTTGGCCCAGTCGATAGAATAGCCTTTGCTTCAGTACATACAGTTATATAAGAAGGATCGTAATTCGCATCTTAATGTACACATTTATATACTTTCGCGAATCGCCAAAAGTGATGGTTGCGATTGAAGCGCATATCGGGCAATCGCGTGCGCGTTTCTCTGTGGCTTTTCCAGCGCAAATTTGCGAAGAGCTTGGCCGTCGCGTGCGTTAACACCGGCTGCCGCTTAACGTCAGCATCGCCGAACTGGATACGTAGCGGAATCGATGGCTGTATCTGGGAATCGTCAGTGGTTTCATACGCAAGTGCAAAGTCAAACCGGCCCTGAAATAATCAAGTCCGCCAGCCACGGAACCCTCCGGGCAGCTTCGCCAAAAGCTTCTTCCCCAGTCTGGAAATGCATGCCGGAATGGTCGCCTACGAGAGTCCAACGACCCTGGTCTTCCGGGTCTTTTCGAAATACCTGGTAGCTAAACTTCCCGTCCGGACGGCTTGTAACGTCGACGCAATGCATGCCTGATTTGTCCTCAACGCTTTTTATAACCATCGATATCTAATGCGTTCCGGTTTGGCAACTTGCCTTTTTGGCCGAGTACGAACCGCCGGGGCAGTTCGAGCTTCTCGAATACGACGTTGGTACTTGTCGAGGGCTCCATATTATTCGACAGGATGCAATCCCGCACGCCGAACTCTGGCCATGAGACCAACCCCCATGGATAGCAAAAAGCCGACCCTCGGGTCGGCTTTTTGCGTTTGCTCTAATTATCTGCCGCGACTTCCGGTGCGACCAGACCCGCGTTACTGGATCTTCGCCTTGCTTTTGAGTTCCTGCTGATAGGCCTGCAGGCGCTGCTGTTGCATCTGCTCGGCGATCTGCGGCTTGACCTCTTCGAAGGTTGGTACCTTGGCGGCGCGGACGTCGTCAAGCTTGATGATGTGGTACCCGAATTGCGTCTTCACTGGCGTCTCGGTGAACTCGCCTTTCTTGAGCGAGACCATCGCGTCGGAGAAGGGTTTCACGAACGAGGCAGGTGATGCCCAGTCCAGATCGCCACCGTTTGCAGCGGAACCTGGGTCCTTGGATTGCTTGGCCAGTTCTTCAAATTTCGCGCCGCCCTTAAGCTTCGCAACGATCGCCTTGGCGTCGTCTTCCTTTTCAACCAGGATGTGACGTGCGTGATATTCCTTGTCGCCGGCCTGTGACTTGAACTTGTCGTATTCGGCCTTCAGGTCCGCATCCTTGACCGGGGATTTCTTTACGTAGTCCGCGACCAGCGCGCGAATCACAATCGACTGACGCGCCATTTCGACCTGGCTTTTCACTTCCGCAGAATTGGACAGGCCAAGGCGGTCCGCTTCCTGAATCAGGATTTCGCGATTAATCAGTTCATCCTTCACCATCGCGCGCAGTTGCGGTGTGTCTGGCTGTCCCTGCGTCGACATTTGTTTGACCATCGCATCGACGCGAGCGGAAGGTACTGGTTTGCCGTTGACCACAGCAACGTTCTGGGCCAAGGCGGGCAGTGAAGCCAGGGTAAGGAGAAGCGCCAATAGGCGAGCAGGTTGTAATGTCATCTTTGAATCCCAAAAAACGGTACTGGTTGATGGTGTAGAGCGAATGTGATTGATCAATCAACAGCTTGAATCAATTCAGTTGGTGCGACTGTCTGGTGTCGTGCCGGAAACCTGGGCAGACGCTTCAGTCGGAGTCAATGCAACGATGTTGAGGGCGTGAATTTCTGCCTGCATCATTTCAAGCAGACAATCATACACCAGCCGATGTCTCGCAAGCCGGTTCAGCCCCTCGAAGCGGGATGATACTAGACGTACGCGGTAGTGGCCACCGCCAGACGCGGCACCAGCGTGCCCAGCGTGGAGTGCGGATTCGTCCTCCAGTTGACACTCAAGCGGCGAAAAAGTTGCGCGCAGCGTTTCGTCTATGCGTTCGGTACGTGATTTCATTGAGGTGTCCTGTAAAACGCGGGTTCCTGCTTAGCCGAAACCAGCGAGCCAATCACTGCCGGCAATCACTGGAGGCAGTGATTCCTGAACAACCGCACCAGCTAGTCGTCACCAGCTAATCCTGCTCTGTATCGTTCATGTGGCGGGAAAGCACAACGCTTTGGATAACGATAAAGACCACCATTAAGCCTGTGAAACCGAACAGTTTGAAATTGACCCAGGCTGCGGTGGAAAAGCTGAACGCAACATATAGATTAATGAAGCCGAGCAAGGCGAAAAACAGCGCCCATGCCAGGTTCAATTTGCTCCAGGCCAGATCTGGGAGCGTGATCTGCTTGCCCATCATTGAGCGCATCAGGTTTTTGCCAGCCAGCGCCTTCGACAGCAACAGGGCCGCGGCGAAGAACCAGTAAAGAACAGTCGGCTTCCACTTGATGAAATTTTCATCGTGAAAATAGATCGTTGCTCCGCCGAATACGACAATGATGCCGAGCGAAACCCAAAGCATGCCGTCAACATGCCGACGGCGCGCGAGCAGGTACCCGATCTGCAGAAAAGTCGCCACGATCGCGAGCGCCGTCGCGAGAATTATTGGCGCCTGCGAAGCGAGCACCGCACCGCCAGAAACAATACCGGACAGGTATTGGCCCACGAGCGACTGCGCTACGTCCGTGTGGCTTTCGCCCCATTTAAAGGCAACGAAGAAAAGTATTACGGGGAGTAGATCAAACAGAAATTTCATCAAGGGATTACCTGGTTTGTCGCGGCTTGCGTCGTGCCTTCGGGCGTGAAGCGCAGCGACGCGGAGTTGATGCAATAGCGCAGGCCAGTGGGAGGTGGCCCGTCCGGAAACACATGTCCCAGGTGCGCATCGCATACGTTGCAGATTATTTCGGTGCGGATCATGCCGTGGCTACGGTCGACGTTCTCGCGCACATTATCAGGATTTAGCGGCTTGAAATAGCTCGGCCAGCCACATCCCGAATCGAACTTGGCATCCGATTCAAACAGCGGCGTGTTGCAGCATACGCAGGTATAAATGCCATGCTCATGATGATCCCAATAGCGCCCGGAGAATGCCCGTTCGGTGCCAGCTTGTCGCGCAACCTGGTACTCCATGGGGTCCAGCATTTCCCGCCATTCGGCGTCGGTGCGTACTAATTTTTCCTTGCCCATGAACTTTCTCTCCTAAATATTCTTGCCAGCTTGCCAGGTCCTGAACTTGCAAAGTCATGCGACCATAACGTAATGCGGGAATGAGGTCTCGCGAGGTCGCGAGGTCGTGAGATTCGTACATCGTGGCGTCATGAGGCGACGATGTCACTGACCACCGAGCCCCGAAGCCGTTGATCTGCGACGCGCCAGTCAAGATGAGCAACTGACCTCAAGCTCGCTCGCCCAGTCCGGCGGCAGCGCTGCATAAGCCTCGTTTTCTGGCTGCTCGTCGAAGGGCCTTTCCAATATCGAAAGCAGCTTCGCGGTCTCCGAAAAATCCTTCTGTTGGGCCTTGTCGATCGCGACCTGCGCCAGGTAGTTGCGCAACACGTATTTGGGGTTAACACCGCGCATCGCAAGGCAGCGCCCCCGGTCGTCGCTGTTTTCCTGCTTCAGTCGGGCGCGATATTGTAGCGCCCAGGCGTCGAAGCCGGCACGGTCAATGCAGAGATCGCGTAGTGGCGCATCAGCTTCGGGTCGCTCAACCTGCAAGTCAGCCAGACGCCGGAAGAACTGGGTGAAGTCCACGTGGCTTGCCTGCATGGTCTGGAACAGGCCCTCGAACAGGGCGGTGTCTTGCTCCAGTCGCGCCGACAGGCCAAGCTTGGTATGCAGAAGATCGTCCATTTTTTCGCTGTAAGCAGGCCCAAAAGCCGACAGCGCCGCCTGCACCGCGTCGACTTCGCCAATAAGGGGCAGAAGCGCCTGGCCCAACGCATGGCAGTTCCAGTGAGCTACCTGGGGCTGCATGGCATAGGCATAGCGGCCCTGCTGGTCTGTATGGTTGCATATGTGGGCGGGGTTGAAGGCTTCCATGAACCCGAACGGGCCGTAGTCGAGTGTGATGCCGAGGATCGACATATTGTCAGTATTCATCACGCCATGCATGAAGCCAATGGCCTGCCACTGCGCCACCATCTGGGCGGTGCGCCGCGTCACTTCCTGAAGCAGCGCCTGATAGGGATTCGGCGCGTCCCGCAGTTCGGGATAACAGCGCTCGATCACATGGTCGGCCAGTGTTTTCAACGCATCATGCTCTCCGTTGTAGTACCAATGCTCAAACGAACCAAAGCGTGCAAACGAGGGCGCCATCCGTGTCGCTACAGCGGTGGTTTCCGGCGCTTCGCGCATGACCTGGTAATCCGAGCCGGTCACGCACAGGGCGCGGGAAGTTGGGATTCCGAGCGCGGCCATTGCCTCGGAACAGAGGAATTCGCGGATCGACGAACGCAGTACCGCGCGACCGTCGCCCATGCGCGAGTAGGGCGTTTGCCCCGAGCCTTTCAGTTGGATTTCGAGCCGACCCGGCGCCGGCTGCCCGGGGGCCGCTACGTCACCGAGCAGAATCGCACGGCCGTCGCCAAGCTGTCCGGCCCATACGCCGAATTGGTGTCCAGAATATACCGCGGCCAACGGACGCGAAAGGGGATGAACCGCGTTACCGCTAAACGTTTCGACAAACTCCGGCGAGCTAAAAGCCGCGGGATCAAGCCCGATCAACGCGGCGGCGCTGGCGCTGCCCGCTACCAGATAGGGATGCGGCAGAGGTGTTGGCTGCAAGCGGGTATAAAACTTTGGCGGCAGACCCGCAAACGTATTGTCGATTTCCAGTTGATCCAGTGTAATTCCGGCCGTGCTTGCGCCCGGCCGTTTGGGCAATCCAATTGGTGCGTTCATAAAATTCCAGGTTGTTATTTGATGCTGCCCGCAACGCTCAGTGCGCTCTGCGCGGGTTATGCAATGCGTCCCGCCGCAGCGAGTTGACTTTCAAGCTGATGTACAGGACCGCCTGCAAGGTGCGATGCAAGGGTCCATGCCGTTCTTGCCCGCGCAATCTTGCCATGTCAGTCATCCGCTCTGTGCCGCACCTTCTCAGTCCAGTGGCCGCCAATCCGAGCGGAAAAAAGGGGCACGGCGCCTTCTGCAATGGTATAAAAGCGGTCGTAGTCGTCCTCGCGGCCGCGGTAGCGAAGTGCTTGGCCCAACTCGCGAAATTTGGCGCGGTGCGCTTTCTGCGGCAACCGATGTCACCGTGCCGCAAGCCGCGACGGACGCCGCGACGCGTTTTTGGCAGTGATGCAAATCAATCGCTGAGACACCTCAAAATGTAAAGCAATTGACAGTCCTGATCCCGGATCGAGCAGATACTGTCGAAGACAACCATTCTTTGCGGGAAAAAGCCGAAACACCTCCGAAACACCGCACCCATCTATTTTGACAGAGAAGGGAAATACCGTATGAACGCCCCCGAAAAGCTGCGAATCTCCTCCATGCGAGAACGGGTATCCCCCGAAGAATGGCAGGTCAGGGTAGACCTTGCCGCCTGCTACCGGCTCGTTGCCGACTTCGGCTGGAGCGACCTGATATTCACCCACATCACCGCACGCGTTCCCGGAACCGAGGACCAGTTTCTCATCAATCCATACGGATTGATGTTCGACGAAATCACCGCATCGTCGCTGGTCAAGATCGATCTGGGCGGCAACAAGCTCGACGACTCCCCGTTCCACGTTAATCCCGCTGGCTTCACCATCCATTCCGCCATTCACGCGGTGCGGCACGATGCGCACTGCGTGTTGCACGTTCACAGCCTCAATGGCGTAGCGGTGTCGGCGCAAAAGGGCGGCCTGCTGCCACTTTCGCAGCAATCGATGTTTGTTCTGGCCAGCCTCGGCTATCATGGCTACGAAGGCGTCGCGCTCAACGCAGACGAAAAGCCGCGGCTGGTTGCCGACCTGGGCGACAAGAACAATCTCATGCTGCGCAATCACGGGTTGCTTACCGTCGGCAAGACCATCGCGGACGCGTTCCTAAATATGTACATATTCGAGGCAGCCTGCACGATACAAGTGCGCGCACAGGCCGGTGGCGGCGAACTGAACCCCATCCCGCTTGCCGTCCTTGAGGGTGCCGCACGACAGGCGAAAGAGGTCACCAAATCGCAAGGCGGCATGCTCGCCTGGCCAGGCCTGCTGCGTCGACTGGACCGCAAAAATCCTGGCTATGCCACCTGATCGGAAAAACTTGAAGCACGACGCCGGAGACACCATGCAAAACGAATCGCCACAGCGCGCCACCTTTCGCGACATGCAGCAAAGCACGGCCGAAGACTGGCAGGTCATCGGGACTGAATTCCGACAGTACGTTAAGGGATTGCCGGACCGCGTGCTCCAGCACCTGCGCTTGCTCGACGGTGACTGTGGCGGTTTTCCGGTTGATCGCCTGACGCATAGCCTGCAGACAGCGACACGGGCGCATCGCGATGGTCGGGACGAGGAGTACGTTGTCTGCGCGCTGCTGCATGACATCGGCGACACGCTTGGCAGCTTCAACCATCCCGACATTGCCGCCGCCATCCTTAAGCCTTTCGTCAGCGCCGAGAATCTGGCAATGGTCGAAAAGCACGGCATTTTCCAGGGCTACTATTTCTTTCATCACCTTGGGATGGACCGCAATTTGCGCGATCAATTTGCGGGCCAGCCGCTTTACGATTACACGCTCGAGTTTTGCGAAAAATATGATGCGCCTGCATTTGATCCCGATTACGATACTTTGACGCTGGCCTTTTTCGAGCCGATGCTGCGGCGCGTAATGGCGCAGCCGAAATCAACGATTTACAAATCGGCGGTGGAACAGAAAGTAGCTTAATCAGCGGTTGTGCAACGCAGCATCGAAATGCGTTGACGGTTTTAGTACGGTCGTTCCAAAATCCGGCAGGTTTTGCAGGCGTACGCGAGTTAAAGAAGGCACGTAAAACGTGTCCCGCGGCTCGATTAGAATCGGAGACACCATGTCGGAATATCGCAAGAGCCCCGTGATGGGCCAGATGATGAGCCAGCCGCTGCTCATCTCAAGCATCATTCGGCATGCCGACCGCTATTTCGGCAATAACGAGGTCGTCTCCCGCCGGGTCGAAGGCGACATCCACCGGTACACCTACCGCGACTGCCATCGACGCTCCCGCCAGCTCGCCAATGCCCTTGCGACGCTCGGCGTTCAGATGGGCGACCGTGTCGCCACGCTGGCCTGGAACGGCTACCGTCACCTCGAAGCCTATTACGCGGTTTCCGGTTCTGGCGCAGTACTGCATACCCTCAATCCTCGTCTGCATCCAGACCAGATCGCCTACATCGCCAACCATGCCGAAGACCAGTACCTGTTCTTCGACATGACGTTCCTGCCGCTGGTGGAAGCCGTGGCGCCGCATGCAAAGACCATCAAGGGTTACGTCATGCTGTGCGACCGCGACCGGATGCCCGCCGAAACCAAAATACCGAACCTCCTCTGTTACGAAGACCTGATTGCAGCCAGTTCCGCCGATTACGAATGGCCGATCTTTGACGAGAATTCCGCGTCCAGCCTCTGCTACACATCGGGCACGACCGGCAATCCCAAGGGGGCACTGTATTCCCACCGTTCGACGGTGCTGCATTCCTATGCCTCGACAATGCCCGACGCACTCAATGTGTCGGGCCGCGACGCCGTCCTGCCGGTGGTCCCGATGTTCCATGTCAACGCGTGGGGCTTGCCGTATTCGGTGCCCCTTACCGGTGCCAAGCTGGTGTTCCCCGGACCGGCGCTGGACGGCAAATCGCTCTACGAACTGTTCGAGCAGGAAGGCGTGACGTTCTCGGCCGGCGTGCCGACAGTCTGGCTTGGCCTGCTGACCTACGTTGCTCAGAACAACCTTAAATTCTCGACCTTCAAGCGCACTGTGATCGGTGGCTCCGCATGCCCACCCGCGATGATGAAGACGCTCCGCCACCAGTACGGCATCGAGGTGGTGCACGCATGGGGCATGACAGAAATGTCGCCGCTCGGTACGACATGCACGCTGCAAGCGCGACATCGCGCGTTGCCGGAAGAAGCGCAGCAGGCGCTGCTGGAAAAGCAGGGCCATGTGATCTACGGCGTGGAGATGAAGATTATCGATGACAGCGGAGCCGAGCTACCGTGGGACGGCAAAACCTACGGCAATCTGCTGGTGCGCGGTCCCTGGGTTATCAGCAGCTACTACAAGGGCGAAGGTGGCGATCCGCTCCAGGACGGCTGGTTCCCGACCGGGGACGTAGCCACCATTGATCCCGACGGCTACATGCAGATTACAGACCGCAGCAAGGATGTGATCAAGTCCGGCGGCGAATGGATCGGCACGATCGACCTGGAAAACATCGCCATGGGCCATCCGGCGGTTCTGCAGGCCGCCTGCATTGGCCTGGCACATCCCAAGTGGGATGAGCGGCCTTTGCTGGTTGTGGTAAAGCGCCCCGGCGCAGAAGTGAGCAAGGAGGAGTTGGTGCTCTTTTACGAGGGCCGGATCGCCAAGTGGTGGACACCGGACGACGTCGCATTTGTTGATGCGCTGCCGATCGGGGCGACCGGAAAAATATTGAAAAACCGGCTGCGCGAAAGCTTCAAGGACTACAAGTTTCCCGGCGCCTGAGCTGCACAGGCGCCCGGCCGTCCATCATGGATAGCCGCGTTGCAGGCAGTGGCATCACCATCAGTTGCATAAGTTTGACCAAGCAGAAAATACAAGAATCCATACCCCCGAGACTAAGGAAGAGACAAATGAAGTCAAGTTTTCGCCCGCTGGTGCTGGCGTTGTCCGTAGCTGCCGCCGTATCGGCTCCAGTAGCCCATTCCGAGAATGTAAAAATCGCCTTGATCGAAACCCTCTCAGGCGCTTTCGCCCCGATCGGGCAAAATCAGCTACACAGCTATCAAATGTTTGCCGAGCAGTCGAACAAACAAAAAGCGGCGGGTAACAATACGCTGGAATTTGTCGGCTTCGACAACAAGGGCAGCCCGCAGGAATCGTTGACCCAGCTCAAGGCCGCCATTGATCAGGGCTACCGCTACATCGCGCAGGGCAACAGCTCCGCGGTTGCTCTGGCACTGATCGACGGCGTCAACAAGCACAATGAACGCAATCCCGGCAAGGAGGTGGTATTCCTGAACCACTCGGCCATCGACCCTGACCTCACCAACAGCAAGTGCAGCTTCTGGCATTTCCGCTTCGACGCCAACTCGGACATGAAGATGGAAGCCTTGACGGGCCAGATGGCGAAAGACAAGAACATCAAGAAGGTCTACATCATTGGCCAGAACTACTCGCATGGCCACCAGGTGACCCGCGCCGCCAAGGAAATGTTGAAGCGCAAGCGTCCGGACGTCCAGATCGTTGGTGACGACCTGCACCCGATTGCGACCGTGAAGGACTTCTCTCCGTACGTAGCAAAGATGAAAGCTGCCGGCGCCGATACCGTCGTGACCGGCAACTGGGGCGCCGACCTTGCGCTCCTGATCAAGGCTGCCAAGGACGCCGACCTCAAGGCCACGTTCTACACCTACTACGGCAGCACCAGCGGCGTACCGACCGCGATGGGGGCGGCAGGCGCCGACCGCGTGAAGTACGTTGGCTACTGGAATCCGAACAACGAGGGCTTCGTCGGACATGAATACGTCGATGAATTCAAGAAAAAATACAACGACGATTTCTACGTCATGGATACCCACACGGTCGTGGCCATGCTGTCGAAAGCGATGAAGGAGTCCAAATCGGTCGATCCGGTAAAGGTTGCGTTTGCGATGGAAGGCATGAAGGTCAAGTCGCTCAATGGCGAGACTGAAATGCGTGCGGCGGATCATCAGGCACAACAGCCGCTTTACATCGCCACTTGGGTCAAGACCAACGGCAAAGACGTGAAATACGATCAGGAAAACACGGGCTATGGCTGGAAGACCGATGCCAAAGTGGACCCGTACGTCGCCGCGCAGCCGACATCGTGTCAGATGAAGCGGCCGTCTAAACTCTAAACGGTTGAACTGCGGCGTTCCTTCGATGCGAAGGGCGCGAAGCGGGCAGGGCTTCTTGGCCTTGCCCGTTCCTGGCACGCGGCATGGCCACATCGGCTCAGCGCCGCGGCGGGCGTGACGACAACGAGCTTCTCTGTTGTAGAGAAGGCTTTTCTGCGGCATCAACAGAATACGCGCGCTCCATGCCGTATTTGCCAAGGGTACCGACGTGGAATTTACGCTGATCACGCTATTGAACGGCTTGAGCTACGGGCTCCTGCTATTCATGCTCTCCTCCGGCCTCACCCTCATTTTCAGCATGATGGGCGTGCTCAACTTCGCGCACGCCAGCTTCTACATGTTGGGCGCCTATTTCGCCTATATGGTGAGCACCTGGATCGGCTTTTGGCCGGCGCTCGTGATAGCGCCTCTACTTGTGGGCGTCATCGGCGCCATGGTCGAACGCTACGGACTGCGTGCCGTACATCGGTTTGGCCACATACCCGAGCTGCTGTTTACCTTCGGCCTGTCGTATGTCCTGGTTGAACTGGTGCAGCTGGTGTGGGGACGTGCAGCGGTCCCTTATCAAATTCCGGCCGAGCTGTCCGGCTCTCTCTTCAAGCTGTACACCACCACCTTCCCTGCGTATCGCGGTTTCATGATGCTCGTCGCATTGGTCATGCTGGCGTCAATGTACCTGGTGCTGACCCGCACCCGCATCGGCCTCGTCATTCAGGCTGCGCTGACCCATCCCGACACGGTGGAAGCGCTCGGCCACAACGTGCCCCGTGTCTTCATGCTGGTGTTCGGTGGCGGTTGCGCGCTGGCCGGCCTGGCCGGCGTCATCGGCGGCAATGCCTTCGTCACCGAACCTGGCATGGCGGGCACAGTCGGCAGCATTATTTTTGTGGTCGTCGTGGTGGGCGGCATGGGCTCACTGGTCGGCGCTCTGGTCGCTTCACTTCTGATTGGTGTGCTGCAAACCTATGCGGTCGCCCTGGATTATTCAATACTGACTGTGCTGTCCAAAGTGGGCCTGCAAATTACGCCCGAAACGTTCGGCTTCTCGGTGCTGAATCTCACCATTGCCCAAACGGCTCCGATCTTGCCCTACCTGCTGCTGGTTCTGATACTGATCTTCCGGCCCAAGGGCTTGATGGGCACAAGAGAGAATTAAGAACATGACTGCCACAACCAGCACTGTAAAGTTCGCGCCGGTAAATCTGGGCCGGTGGTTCATCTGGACCGTCTTTGCACTGATCCTGATCCTCGCGCCCACCATATTCAATCGCGGCGCGGCGCTCTCCATCCTGTCCCAGATGGGGACAGTGATGATCTTTGCGCTGTCCTACAACATGCTGCTGGGGCAGGGCGGCATGCTCTCGTTCGGGCACGCGGTGTATTCCGGGCTTGGCGCGTTCTTCGCCATCCATGCGATGAACCTGGCTACCAAAGGGACGCTGCCGATACCGGTCACCCTGATACCCGTAATCGGCGGGCTGGCCGGCATGGTGTTCGGCGTCCTTTTTGGCTACGTGACGACCAAGAAGGCGGGGACTACGTTTTCGATGATCACGCTCGGCATCGTTGAACTGGTGTTTGCCTGCTCGCTGATGTTTCCGTCGTTCTTTGGCGGCGAAGGCGGCATTTCCACCAACCGCGTCATCGGGCAACCGGTGCTTGGCATCACATACGGACCGCAAATACAGGTCTACTACCTGATTGCATTCTGGCTCTTCGTCAGCACCATCGGCATGTACGCGTTCACGCAAACGCCTTTAGGCCGGATCATCAATGCCGCACGCGACAATCCGGAACGGGTTGAGTTTATCGGCTACAACACGCAGCGCGTGCGCTACCTTACGTTGATCCTTTCGTCCTTTTTTGCTGGCATTGCCGGGTCGCTCGGCGCCATCAACTTCGAGATCGTCACGGCGGAAAATGTCAGCGCCGTCCGCTCCGGCGCCATCCTGCTGTTCACCTTCATCGGTGGCGTTGGATTCTTCTTCGGCCCACTTATCGGCGCCGTGATCGGGGTGTTCCTCACCGTGCTGCTTTCCGATTTTACGAAAGCATGGCAACTCTACCTTGGCATCTTCTTCATTGTCATGGTCATGTATTCGCCGGGTGGGGTCGCGAGTATCCTGATGCTCAACCTGCGGGTCGCGAAATATGGCCGCTACCATCGAATCCTGCGGCCGCTGCTGGCGGTGTGCGTGGCGGGCCTGTTCATGAGTCTAGGCGCGGTCATCGCCATCGAGATGCTGTACCACCTGACGCTGGACTCGGCCAACGGCACCACGCGCCAGTTGTTCGGCATCGCCGTCGACACGGCGGCGGCACCGGGCTGGATCGTCGCCGTCCTGCTCATTGCGGTTGGCGGCTTTGCTTTCCGAAAGACCCGGAATGTGTTTCAGAACGAGTGGGGCGAAGTGAATACAGAAATCGAAGAGCTGATTCGCCGGGGGGATGCATGAGCACGCCGGCCCTGGTTCTGGCTGACGTTCACAAGGCATTCGGCAAATCCGAGATTATCCGGGGTGCCAGTCTGAGCGTACCTGCGGGCGAACGTTACGCCATCATCGGCCCGAATGGTGCCGGCAAGTCGACCCTGTTCAACCTGGTATCCGGTCGGTTCAACGTCGGCTCCGGCGACATTCTTCTGAATGGCCGCAGCATTCTTGGGCTCAAGCCGTTTGAAATCAATCGGCTTGGGCTTTCGCGCAGCTTCCAGATCACGAACATTTTTCATCGATTGACCGTTTATGAAAATCTGCGTTGCGCCGTGCTCTGGTCATTGGGATACAAGTACTCTTTCTGGCATCGCCTGAACGGACTGAAGGATGCACACGAGCGCGCCGAAGCCGTGCTCGAGCAGATCGGGCTGAAGCGCCGGCGCAATGCCGCCGCTGGCCTGCTTACCTATGCCGAGCAGCGTGCGCTGGAAATCGGCATCACGATTGCAGGCGGCGCAGACGTCATCCTGCTGGATGAACCAACAGCCGGCATGAGCCGTTCCGAATCCGATGCGGCAGTTGAATTGATCCGCAAGGTCACGGTCGGCAAGACGCTCCTGATGGTGGAGCATGACATGAGCGTCGTCTTCGGACTGGCCGACAAGATCGCCGTGGTCGTGTACGGAGAGGTAATCGCCTGCGATACACCCGCCAATATTCGCGCCAATCCCAAAGTGCAGGAAGCCTATTTGGGCGGCCATGCCCCAGTTGAAAGTCACGCATGACGGCCATACTCGAAATCCGCGATCTGCACGCCTATTACGGCAAAAGCCACGTCCTGCACGGCGTTGACATGATCATCAACGAAGGCGAGATTGTCAGCCTGCTTGGGCGCAACGGCGTGGGCCGCTCGACTACGGTCAAGGCGGCCATGGGACAGGTCAATTCGACCGGTTCCATTATGTTCAAGGGCAAGGAAATCATTGGACTAAAGGCGTTCGAGATCGCACACATGGGTCTGGGCTACGTGCCCGAGAACCGTGACATTTTCCCGTCACTGACCGTGGAACAGAACCTGATCCTTGGCGAAAAACCGGGTCGTGGCGCCAACAAGCGTGGACGCTGGTCGCTGGACGACATGTATCAGATGTTTCCGCGCCTTCGCGAACGGCAGCATACCCAGGCCGGCGTCTTGTCCGGAGGCGAGCAGCAGATGCTCACGCTTTGCCGCACGCTGATGGGTGACCCGGACCTCATCATGATTGACGAACCAACCGAGGGCCTGGCGCCCAAGATCGTCGGTCTCGTCGCCGAATACCTCAACGAACTGAAGAATCGCGGCATCTCGATCTTGCTGGTGGAACAGAAGCTGGCAATTGCATTGGAGATATCCCAGCGGGTGTACGTCATGGGCCATGGCGCGATTGTGTTCGAGGGAACCCCGGCACAGTTGAAAGAAAACGCCGCATTGCGGAAAGAGTGGCTGGAAGTCTAGAAGCCTCAACCCACAGCACGTCCCGAAGCGGAATGTGCTGTCACAAGTTGCCCCCGGAATACGCCTGTCGCGCAGGGTTCTAGGCACGCGCAGCAAACTAAAACAAGGATGGGAAGCCGGTCAGCAACAAGCTGTTCCAAGCGGTCGTTTATTGCACTATTTGCCACATAATCTGGTTAGAATCCCTTTACGAGTCCAGGACCAACGCAGTCTTCGGACACGGTAGCGGGTAGGGCAAAACCCCAGGGTCTAGTTCTGGGGCATGACATTTAAAACGATTCCCAAGGAAGAGACAAATGACCATGAAACTCAATCCCCTGATCCTGGCTCTGTCAATTGCGGCCGCATTCTCACAAAGCGCTTCAGCAGCCAACGTCAAAGTCGCCTTCATTGACCCACTGTCCGGTCCGTTCGCGCCGGTCGGGGTGGGCATTCTGCATAGCTGGCAGTACATCGCCGAACTCGCGAACAAGGAAAAATGGGCCGGCAACAATACCATCGAGATTGTCGGCTTCGACAACAAGGCCAGTCCACAAGAATCCCTGACCCAACTGCAAGCGGCCATCGACCAGGGCTTTCGCTATGTCGCGCAAGGTAATGGCTCCGGCGCCGCTGCCGCGCTGCTGGACGCAATCAACAAGCACAATGAACGCAATCCCGGCAAGGAAGTGGTTTACTTCAATTACGCCGCGGTCGACCCGGACCTCACCAACAGCAAGTGCAGCTTCTGGCAGTTCCGCATCGACGCCAATTCCGACATGAAGATGGAAGCCCTGACCAGCTTCATGGCCAAGGACAAGAACATCAAGAAGGTCTACATCATCGGGCAAAACTACTCGTTCGGCCATCAGGTGACACGGGCGGCGAAGGACTACCTCAAGCGCAAGCGGCCGGACATACAGATCGTTGGCGATGACCTGCATCCGATCGGACAGGTGAAGGACTTCTCGCCGTATGTAGCGAAGATCAAGGCTTCAGGCGCCGACACGGTCGTCACCGGAAACTGGGGCGCCGATCTGGCGCTGTTGATCAAGGCTGCGAAAGACGCGGACCTGAAGGCCACCTTCTACACCTATTACGGCTCAACCACCGGTGTACCGACCGCGATGGGCGCCTCGGGTGCCGACCGCGTGAAGTACGTTGGCTACTGGAACGTCAACAACAAGGGCTATGTCGGTCATGAAATCGTTGACGGCTTCAAGAAAAAGTACAACGACGACTACTACGCCATGGCCACCTACACCGGCGTGAAGATGCTGAGCCAGGCCATCGTGGAAACCAAATCGACCGATCCGGTCAAGGTCGCCTTTGCGATGGAATCCATGAAGGTGAAGAGCCTGAACGGCGAAGTCGAAATGCGCAAGACCGATCACCAGTTGCAGCAGCCGCTGTGGATTGCGACCTGGGTAAAAGTCAACGGCAAGGACGTCAAGTACGATCAGGAAAATACCGGCTATGGATGGCGCACCGACGAAGTCGTTGACAGCTATGTCGCGACCCAGCCGACTTCGTGCCAGATGAAGCGGCCGGCTTCGGGGAACAAGGGGTAACCCCTAACGCTACGCGCCGCGGTAGATCGTTCTGAAACAGCTTGCTTGCGCGCTCGATGCCGCAAGCAAGCCGGCACCTTGACGTCCTTCACCTTCGTTATTTCCCGTCCATCGGGTGCCGGGGCGATGGAGCGGCCGGCATGTCATGGATTCTCCGCGCCGGATATGAATTCCGCAGCGGGCTAATGAGCAGCGGGCGAGTCCATGGCATCTTATGGCCGCTCCGGATGATCAGGCTACGGCACGCATTCCATCCACCCGTCTTGCGATCAGACCTTTATCAGTCTATATTTGGTCTCGTTCAAAGATCAGGGGCAAGACCATGCGCTATTTATCTCAAGTGAAGCCGATCAGCTACCTCAAAGCCAATGCGGCCGAGGTCCTGAAACGTCTCGCCGAGCAACGCCAGCCGATGCTCATCACTCAAAACGGAGAAGCCAAGGCTGTTCTCCAGGACGTGGCCTCTTTCGAGGAAACCCAGGAAACGATGGCACTGTTAAAGATTCTGGCTCTGGGCAACCAAGATGTGGCGGATGGCAAACTTAAACCAGTCGCCGAAGTCGTAGCGCGCCTGCGCGCCAAGCGTCCAACTGCCTGATGGCAGGCGATCAGTTCGACGTTGTGCTCACCCAAGGTGCGGAGCAGGACCTGGAGGCTCTTCACGATTACATTGCCGAGTTTGACTGTATTGCCAACGCCAATCACGTGTTGGACAAGCTTATGAATATCGTGGAAAGTCTGTCTCGGTTTCCGGAGCGCGGAAGCTACCCGAAAGAACTGGTTGCGCTCGGAATAAAAGAGTATCGCCAAACATCATTCAAGCCCTACCGTGTCATCTACCGCGTCATGGCGACTCAGATCATCATCTACCTGATCGCAGATGGCCGGCGGGATATGCAATCCGTCCTTGGGCGCCGGCTGCTCGGTGCCTGAGCTCAGATTTTCGGCGCATTGCTTTAATGTGTTGCGGAATTGCGGGACGACGGCCAAGTGGTTGAAGGCCACCAGGGCGCCAACCCGCGCCGGATGACACGCAATCATTGAATAATACGATCGTTCTTTTCTACGGTATAGTTCATCATTTGCGCATCACCGAATCCGTCCCTATGCTCGTTCCGACCGGAGCGCCGCATTTCCAACAAAACCAGCCAAAGGAAGAGACATGACTGCCGAATATCAAGTCAATGGCGACGTCGCCGTCATCACGTTGAACAATCCTCCGGTCAATGGATTGGGCCATGCCACCCGCACGGCCATTGTCAGCGGCGTGATGAAGGCGATCGACGATCCTGCCGTCAAGGCTATCGTCATAACCGGTGCCGGCCGCGCCTTTTCCGGCGGCGCGGACATTAAAGAATTCAACTCGCCCAAGGCATTGGCCGAGCCGACACTGCATACCGTCATCAATGTGGTTGAGAACGCTTCCAAGCCTGTCATAGCGGCGATTCATAGCGTTGCCATGGGTGGCGGCCTGGAACTCGCGCTGGGATGCCACTACCGCGTCGCCAGCGCCGGCGCGCAGATCGCGCTTCCTGAAGTCAAGCTCGGCATCCTGCCTGGCGCCGGCGGCACGCAACGCCTGCCGCGCGTGGTCGGCCTTGAAATGGCGCTCAACATGATCGTCTCCGGCACGCCAGTGGCTTCCGAAAAACTGCTCAAGACCCGCCTGTTCGACCAACTGGTGGACGGCGACCTGAACGAGGGCGCATTGGCTTTTGCGCGCAAGGTGGCGGCCGTGCGTCCGCTACCGAAGGTGCGCGACCTCAAGGTGGACTATCCCAACTACGAAGCCTTCCTGCAGTTCTCGCGCAATACGGTAAAGGCAATGGCCGGACCATTCCCCGCGCCGCTGAAGTGCGTAGAAGCCGTGGCGGCCTCGGTCACCATGAAGTTCGACGAAGGGCTCAAGTTTGAGCGCGAACTGTTCCTCGACCTGGTGCAAACCCCCGAGTCCAAGGCATTGCGACATGCCTTCTTCGCGGAGCGCGCCGCTGGCAAGATTCCCGATGTGCCGGAAGGGACTCCGATGCGCGATATCAAGTCGGTTGCCGTGATCGGCGCCGGCACCATGGGCGGCGGCATCGCGATGAACTTTGCGAATGCCGGCATACCGGTAAAGATTCTTGAAATGAAACAGGAGGCGCTCGAGAAGGGCTTGGGAACCATCCGCAAGAACTACGAAAACACGATGAAGAAAGGCAAGCTGACTCAAGACAAGTTCGAGCAGCGCGTCGGACTCATCACCGGCACCATGTCGTATGACGACATCGCGCAGGCGGACATTGTCATCGAAGCGGTTTTCGAGGATATGGGCGTCAAGGAAAGCGTGTTCAGGAAACTTGACGAAGTCATGAAGCCCGGCGCCATCCTCGCCTCCAACACCTCCACGCTGGACGTCGACAAGATCGCCGGTTTCACGAAGCGGCCACAAGACGTCATCGGCACCCACTTCTTCAGCCCGGCCAACGTCATGAAGCTGCTGGAAATCGTGCGTGGCGCGAAGACCGGCAAGGACGTCCTGGCCACCACCATGGCGCTGTCGAAAAAGATCAAGAAGACTGGCGTCGTTTCAGGCGTGTGCGACGGCTTCATCGGCAACCGCATGATCGAGCAGTACAGCCGCCAGGCTGGCTTCCTGCTGGAAGAGGGCGCCTTGCCGGAGCAGGTCGACAAGGCAGTGGAAAAATTTGGATTCGCCATGGGGCCGTTCCGTATGGGCGACCTCGCCGGTAACGACATTGGCTGGTATATCCGCAAGCGGCGCTATGTTGAGAAGCCACAGGTGACTTACTCCAAGACCGCGGATTTGCTGTGCGAGATGGGCCGCTACGGGCAAAAGACTGGCGCTGGCTGGTATGACTACAAGGCAGGCGACCGCAAGCCGTATCCCTCCCAGTTGGTCAACGACATGATCATCAAGCACTCGGCGGATATCGGGGTTGAGCGCCGCAAGATCAGTGACCAGGAAATCGTGGAGCGTCTGGTCTTTGCGCTGGTCAATGAAGGCGCGCAAATATTGGAGGAGGGCATTGCGATGCGTGCTTCGGACATCGACATGGTTTATCTGACGGGCTACGGCTTCCCGGTATTCCGTGGCGGCCCCATGTTTTATGCCGATAGCGTCGGGCTGACCAACGTAGTAATGGCGATGCAGAAGTACGCCAAAGGCCGCCATGGCGAAGCATGGAAGCCGGCACCGCTTCTGGCGAAACTCGCGGCCGAAGGCAAGACCTTCAACTAGGCTAGCCGTATGAGGCGACGCGACGGCTTGCTGGCGATGGCAGGCGGCGTCGCCGCCGCCTGCCCCGAAGACCTCAGCGCTCCGCTTTCTGTGGCCGGTGCAACCGGGCGGGTATTCCAATGCGGCTGACATCCTACTCAACAAACTCAGCGGCGGCACCAGTTTCCCAGCCGTCGTCGAAGTTGAGTCTGGCGCCCGTGTTCCGGCGAACTCCTACCAATAATTCTCGGTAAGGAACTGGCCCGGCGTCGCTCGTCGACACGGCTTCATGCCGCGCTGATGCAGGATGCGGCGAGTCTCTGCAATCATTTCCGGATTCCCGCATAGCATGACGCGCGCCGTTTCCGGTACGAGTGGCAAGCCAGCCTTGCGCTCCAGTTCGCCACTCTCGATCAATGTCGTAATACGGCCCTGCAATCGACCGCCGGCTGTCGCGTTCTCGCCGCTCTCGCGTGTGGTGCATTGAATCAGTTGCAGGCGTCCAGGGTGCTGTGCAGCGGTCGGGGGCGCGGCCTGCAAATTCCGTATTTCTTCTTCGTAGCTTAGCTCGGCGGCATGACGCACGCAGTGCACGAGGACGAGTTTGCGGAACTGGTCCCACACCGCGGCATCGCGCAGGATTGAAAGATAAGGCCCGATTCCAGTGCCGGTCGACAGCATCCACAAGGTTTCGCCATCGCTGAACCGGTCCGCTGTCATGAAGCCAAAACTTTGCTTTTCGATCCAGATCGGCGCGCCGGCTTCCATGTTCTTCAATTGGGTGGTGAAGGCGCCGCCGGGCACCACGATGCCGTAGTACTCGAGTTCCTGCTGTGCCGGATCTGATGTCAGCGAATAGGCGCGCCAGATCATGCCATCGCCTTCGGGTAACCCGAGCCGAGCGTATTGACCGGGCGTGAACCGGTAGCCTTCTGGACGTGTACTGCGAAAGGTGAAAAGATGCTCGGTCCAGCGTCGCACCGACGTGATGGTCTCGCGGCTCGCCTTCTGCTCTGCCGGGGTCGTTACGCTACCGGGCTGATTTGCGTCATGACTCATGAATGGGAGGGTGCCCTTGAAAAAGTGGGGTATTACCCCGTCAAATGTTGACCATCCGGTTGCCCCGCAATTCCTTTTTACAGCGCCTTCTGGTACGACATTCTTGCACTTCAGTGGCACCTCGTTCCGGCAACGCGCTCTAACAATTGTTCTTACACCGAAAGCTGGCTCATGACAAAAATCGTCCTTCTCGAAAAGATACACCCAAGCGCCGTGGAGCATCTGCGCGGCCAAGGATTCACCGACATTACGGAAATCCCGCGTGCCCTATCCGGCAAGGAATTGGCTGCGGCGCTGGCCGATGCGGACGCCGTTGGTATTCGCTCCACCACCCACCTCACTGCGGAAGTTCTTGCCGGACTACCCCGGCTGGACGTGATCGGCTGTTTTTGCATCGGCACGAACCAGGTTGATCTGACCGCTGCCATGGCCCTCGGCATTCCGGTCTTTAATGCGCCGTATTCCAATACCCGCTCGGTCGCCGAGCTGGTGATTGCCCAGGCGATTTTACTGCTGCGGCGCATACCGGAAAAAAACGCCCGCGCTCACCGTGGCATCTGGGACAAGAGTGCCCAGGGCGCCTATGAAGTGCGCAACAAGACGCTCGGAATCATCGGCTACGGCAACATCGGCGCGCAGGTTGGCATCCTGGCAGAAAGCGTTGGCATGCGCGTCTTTTACTATGACCCGGAGAGCAAGCTGCCACTTGGCAATGCGCGGCCAGTTCCCACTCTCGAAGCGCTGTTGGCGCAAGCGGACGTTGTAACGATGCATGTGCCCGGCGGTGCTGCCACCACCGACCTCCTGACGGCGGAACGCATCGCCTGCATGAAGCCTACCGCCGTCCTGATCAACGCCTCGCGCGGTGGCGTCGTCGACATCGCGGCGCTAAACACGGCGCTACGGGAACAAAGACTCGCCGGCGCCGCGCTTGATGTTTTTCCGGTGGAGCCCAAGAGTGAGAAGGACGAATTCGTGTCGCCCTTGCGCGGCCTCGACAACGTAATCCTCACGCCGCATATCGGCGGCAGTACCGAAGAAGCACAGGATAATATCGGCAGGGAAGTGGCAGACAAGCTGGCGCGATTCCTGTCCGCAGGCACAACCCGGTCCGCGGTCAACTTTCCGGAAGTGCCGCACATCGAGAAAGCAGCCACCAGCCGCATTCTGAACGTGCACCGTAACGTTCCCGGCGTGATTGCCAGCATGAATGCCTGCTTCGCCGAGAGTGGCCTCAACATCGTGGCGCAACAATTGCAGACACGCGGCAGCATTGGCTATGCCATCACTGACGTCGATGCACCAATATCGGAAGAATTGATGCGCAAGTTGTGCGGCGCGCCGTCCACGATACGCTGTCACCTGGTCTGATTGGGCGGCAGCGAAACAGCGGCAAGCGCCGATGCCCGGAAAAAGAGAATGGGCAGCAAGCAAGTGAAGCACAAGGCGTTACGGGCAGCCGGACGGGTCTACAGGAAATAGTCGAAGTTGCGAGAAGCCCATTCTTTCAGACGTTCGCCCGCCGGGCGCTGATCCCACTGCGCACGAGTAACTTCAGTCGAGTTTTTGAGGTCTTCCTTGAAGGCGGCTTCCATTGCACGACCGAATTCATCATCAAGCACCACGACGCTGATCTCGCTGTTGTGCAAGAAGCTGCGGATATCGATATTGGCCGATCCCACCGTCGACCAGGCGCTATCAATAACACCGGTTTTTGCATGCAGCACTGAAGCCTGCAATTCAAAAATCCGCACGCCCGCCGACAGCAGTTCTTCATAGAACGAGCGCCCGGCATAGAAGGCGAGACTGGCGTCTGATATGCCTGGAAAAATCATTGTCACTTCGACCCCGCGCCGTGCCGCCCGCAATATCTGGTCGAGTATCTGAACGTCCGGCGCGAAGTAGGCAACGGTCAGGTGTATGGACTTTGTCGCCTGGCCCAGTGCGACGGAATACGCCTTGTAGATCTCAAAATTCCCACCCGGCTCGCTGGCGATGACGCGTACCACCTGGTTGCCCGCGTTCGGTAGCACCGGAAAGTAATCCAGATCGGGCAAGTCTTCCTGGCGCTGGCTCGCCCACGTGCGCAGGAATAGCGTCTGGAGCGACGCTACCGCCGGTCCTTCGATCCGCAGATGCGTGTCGCGCCAGCCCAATTCGGCGTTCACGCGACGGCCGGACCGAAACAGGGAGCTCTTCGCATAGTCCTTGGCAATATTAACGCCGCCGGTGAAGCCGATCCTGCCGTCAACTACGAGTATTTTGCGGTGGTCCCGATTGTTCAGACGCCACGCGTCGCCGCTGCGCTTGAGCGGATTGACTGGATTGAATTCGGTCAGGCTGACGCCGGCTGCGCGCAGCCGCTCGAAAAATGCGGCTGGCGTGCCAATCGTACCGACACCGTCATAGATGATATTGACCCGAACGCCCTGACGCTGCTTCTCTATCAGCAAATCGGCGAATTTGGTGCCCAGTTCGTCCTGATCGAAGATATAGGTCTCGAGGTTGATATTGTTCCGGGCGCCTCGAATCGCCTCCATCATGGCGCCGATAGTCTGGGGGCCATCAAACAGCAATCGGACCTTGTTACCGGCAATCAGCGGACTGCCGGTCGCCGCTTCCTCCAGCGCCGCGAGCCGCGCCAGGTTGACGTGGGAATGCCGCAGGCGCTGCGCCAGAAGCGATTGGGCGCGCTGCGCGCCGAGTTCCCGGCCGCCATTCACGACGGTCGGCAATTCCGGAGCATCCAGCCTGCGACTCAGATAGCGGACGTCCGGCAGCGAGGCACAGCCGGCTACGGCGGCAAAGACGAGAAGTCCCAAGGCCCAGCGATGCAGGCGCCGTCGCACCGATCCGGGCGTAGGGAACAGATTTCCAATTTTTGGAATGCGGCACATGCATGCAGATTAGCATCGCTTCTCGCCCTGAAACGGTGACGCAAATTGCGCCAACGCAAGCGCATGTTTTCCGTCGGCCATCAAACGCTGCGGACGCGCTGCCGGTATCCCGCAAACGATCTCGACGTCGCTTCTTGGGGTCAGCCTCGCCGCAAGAAGACCGACGCCTTTTCAGGAACATCCGCTGCCGATCCTGCTGCGACCGGTCTTGGCGCTATCGGTCCTTGTTCTACCGATCCTTCTTCTTGCTGCTGATGACACGCGCGTTGCCGCTGTGGCCGACCGTATGAAGGCTGACCGGGCGGCGCCACACTCGCGAGATGTAATCCAGCACCCGCTCGGCACGCCCGATATCGAGCCCGCGCCCGTCACTTTTATGATCGTGCAACAGATCCAGACTGCCATCAAGGTTGATTTCGCTCGCGGCGATGCGTGGCGCGCCGTAATTGAATTTTGGCGCCAGGATTGCTTCACGCACCGCATGGATATTGCGGTTTGCTATCCGGATGCCGCCATCGTCATGCGTCTCGTACACGAACAGCTCC
Organism: Herminiimonas sp.; assembly: GCA_028292265.1. Classification (GTDB taxonomy): domain Bacteria; phylum Pseudomonadota; class Gammaproteobacteria; order Burkholderiales; family Burkholderiaceae_D; genus JAQGMR01. The sequence goes on along the minus strand of JAQGMR010000041.1, from coordinate 88,428 downwards.
AGCTTTTGGGCCAACTCGTCATCAAGATAATTGCGGATGAAGCCGAAGTCATCCTCCTCGCGACAGATGCGGCGTGCCTCTTCGAGTCCGCGCTTCTCGATCAAATACTCCCACATCGAAAAGCCGAGATGGTACGGATTTACGGCCAGCGCCAGCTGGTTGTCGGCGGCATAGGGGCGCACGACGTCCGAGTGCGCCTTGATCGCCGAAAGGTACAAATCCTGTGGCAGAAAATCGGCTTCGCGCAACAGCCGCGCGTGCCAGTAGGAAGCCCACCCCTCGTTCATGATCTGGCAGGCAAACACCGGGTAAAAGTAGTACGACTCTTCCCGCACCGCCAGGAAGATATCGCGTTCCCAGCCTTCCAGTTCGGGCGCGTAATTTGCGATGAACCAGAGCAGGTCGAACTCTGGGTTGGGCGGCACGCGCAAGCGTCCCGATTCCTGCGGTGAGGCCTGGCGCGGCGTTTCGCCGGGCAACGCGTTGTAGCGCGTATGGAAAGGGTCTTGTGGTTTAACAGACGTGACCGGCCGCGTCGTTGGGTAGAGCGGACGATGCAAGTCCTGGTTGATGTCGATATGCGGCTCCAGTGCAAGCGCTGCATCCAGCACCGCTTCGACCCGTTCCTGTCCGTGTTCCTGCAGGGCGGCATCGATCGCGTGGGCACGCGCCGCCGCCTGCTCCAGGATGTGCCCGCCGGCCATGTCCATGAAGCGGGAAAACAGCTGGTTATTCTTGGCGAAGTCGGCGTGGCCGAGCACGTGGGCAACGACCAGCGTATTTTCAGAAACGGTATTGTTGTTGACGAGGTAGGCGTGGCAGGGGTCACCCGGAAACATCACCTCGAAGATGCGGGAATTACCCATCCCCTGGCGAATCAGTTGATGGATGTAGCGAATGCCGAAGGACCAATGCGGCATGCGGACCGGCAAGCCGTAGACGGCAATCTCGGTCATGAAATTGTTCGGCACGATCTCAAAGTCGACCGGGTAAAAGTCGAGGCCGAGACGTGTAGCCAACGCCTCTATCCGCTCGGAATAATCCTGCAGGGTCGACGGGGCAGCCTTCTGGGTGTCGGCATGCGTCATGCGGCCTCCTTCTGTCCGGCTTCCTGCACCAGAAATTTCCTTATCGCGGCCCAAACATCCTCCGGCCGCGACAGGACGCTGGTGCCGATCGCGGCGCCGTTGTGTTCCAATTCCCGGCAGATCATTTTCATTTCCGTTTCCGTGGTGCGTGAGGACCCCGGAACCGTCTCCGCATAGCCGATGTAATTCAGCATGCCGGCAAGCCGGGCCAGACCCTCGCTGGCCGCGGCACGGTCTTCGGTGAAGTTTTCGCCGTCGGACGCATAGAACATGTAGGAGTTGTATTGCGCAGGATCGTATTGCGTCTGAATCATGTCGAGCGCGAGATTGAAAGCCGTCGATGCGCCAGTGCCCCCCGTACCGCTGACCTGGAAGAAATCCGCTTCGGAAAACTCCCACGCCTGCGTGGTGTGCGCGATGAAGCGGGTTTCAACCTTGCCATATTTCCGACGTATGCCTTGCAGCACAAAAAAGAAGAAGCTCTTGGCAAGCTTGCGTTCCGCCTCCGTCATGCTGGCCGATACGTCGAGCACGAACAGGACCACAGCATTGGTTGCCGGTTTCTTGCGGTGGACCAGCTGGCGAAACCGCAGATCCTCGTTGGTGAAGGGCACGGCATTGGGCTGGATCGCGCGCCGCTTGACCGCTTCCTTTACCGTGCGACGGCGGTCGAGTCGCGCCCGAGCGCCGTGCTTGTCCCATCCCTCGCGGACATACTCGTCGTCTTCCACGGAAGTATTGCGACGGGGCTGGAGGTCGGGCAACTTCAACTCTTCCCACAGCCAGTCCATGATGTCGTCGACCTGGAGTTCGAGCACCAGCTTGACTTCGCCTTCGCCATTGTCGCCCTGTCCGTCGTCACCGCTGCCACGCTGGGCCGGCCGCAGCACGTCGCCCGGCTTGCCCTGGCCCTGGCCTGCATCGGCCTGCGCTTCCTGATGGGAGTCGGACAAACGAAAGCGCGCGTGTTCCAGCATGCGTACCGGCACTCGTACGGTCTGGTCCTGTGGACCGGTAATCAGGTCGGAACCCGCGATCAGGTCGGGCAGGCTTTGCTGAACGCTTTCGCGCACTTTCTCGTTGTGACGCAGCCAGTCTCGCGCACCGCGCGAGAACAGGTCATACCACGGGCTTTCCGTGGCCATTGTGATGTAGTTCGCCATAAGCTTCTCCCATCAATATGCAGCGACAATCCGACGGAAAAGGCCAGCGAATGAAAGATTCAAACCCGTCGTTATCCTGGTACTCCTTGCATGGCTTATTGTTTTTCGGATTGCCACCGTTTTGCTGCACCTTCCTACTCCTGGGCAAGAAGAGTGGTCACATAGTTCAGAGCCTCCTTTGCGCTATGGCTGTCATAACCATATTCGTCCACCAGTCGCTTCTCTACCACCGATATTTTTTGCCTGACTTCTTCATCCGGACGCGAACTGGAACTCACCAGCCGCAACACGTCGCGCCGCTGTTCAAACAAGTACTGCTGGACTGCGTCGTGCAGTTGCGCATGCCGGTCCAGCGTGAACTTTTCGCCGCGCTTGAACGCGACCATCGCCTTGCGCACAACCTCCTGCCGGAAAGACTGCTTGCCCGAATCGGAGATATGAATCTTTTCTTCCACTGAGCGCAGGAATCGTTCGTCCGGCCGACGTTCCTCGTTCGTGATCGGGTCCTTCACCTGACGGTTGTCCAGTGTGGCTTCGACTTCGTCCAAGTACTTGTCAAGCAAGTCCTGCGCCTCTTGTTCGAAGGAGACAAATAGCGCCTTGTGCACGTCCTCTTTCACCCACCGGTTGTAAAAGTATTTGCGTGCGAGGACCAGATAATCAACCCACTTTCTCTTTTTCTTTGGATCGATGCGCGCATCGTTTTCAATCCCGTCCTTCAGTGCGAGCAATACATCCATGGTGGACAGACTCTTCTTGTCTGACTGAATGATTGCATTGGAGAGCGCATTGATGACGAAGCGGGGCGACACGCCGCCCAGGCCTTCGTCCGGCGTCTTCTGCCGGCCGCGTTCGGCTTCGGAACGATTAACTCCTTCCACTTCTTCATTGGCCTGCACCCGCACCCGCTTGACCAGTTCCTGCTCCTTCTCTTCGCCTTCATGCAAGCGGGTGAGGGTGGCGAAAACGGCCGCCGCATGCAGCACATGCGGATCAAGATGGACTTCACGGAACGCCGGGGCCGCGGCTGATATCAGCTTTTTGTAAATGCGGGCCTCGTCCTTGTAATTGAGTGTGTACGGGACCTGGATGATGACCATGCGATCAAGCAGAGCTTCGTTCTCGCTTTCTTGCAAAAACTTGCGGAACTCGGCCAGGTTGGTATGCGCGAGAATCGTTTCATCCAAATAGATCAACGGGAAGCGCGAGACCTTGACGTTCTTTTCCTGCGTAAGCGTGAGCAGCAGGTACAGGAATTCACGCTTAACTTTCAGTATCTCGATCATCTCCAGCATGCCGCGACTTGCGGCGTACACCGCGCCAGACCACGACCATGCGCGCGGGTCGCCCTCGTCGCCAAACTCGGCGACCTTGGAAAGGTCGACGGAACCCACCAAATCTGCCAGGTCGGCGGTGGTCGGATCGTGGGGGGCATAGGTTCCAATCCCGCTGCGGCCGGCTTCCGAAATAAAGATTCGCTCTACCGGCATGCGCAGGAAATCGCCGGCGTATTCATGCTCAAGCCGGGCCCGGCAATGTGGGCACATTTCGCCACTCACTTCAACGCCATAGGTCTCGCGGAAAGTGGAACGCAGCGTGTGCGGAATCAGGTGCAGCGGCGATTCATGAACGGGACACCCCTGGATGCCGTACAGGGCCCCGGCATCGGTATAGCTGTACTCTTCCAGCCCGCGCTTGAGAAGAATCACAAGCGTCGACTTGCCACCCGACGGAGGTCCAAGCAGCAACAGCAGGCGGCGACCGACTTCGGAGCCTGCTGCGGCGGCCTTGAAATAGTCGACCACGCGCTCGATCGATTCATCAACCCCAAACAGTTCGTCCGCGAAGAGCTTGCTTTTGAAATTGCCGTCCTCATCGTCGCAGCGGGTCCAGCGGATCATGTCCCAGATGTATTGGTGTGAACTGCGCGCCGCGCCCTGCGGATCGCCAGGGAGGACGTTCTCAATGAATTGGGACAGGCTGCCGGACCAGTAAACGGCGCGGTGATCCTTGGTGAAGTCGACGAGACTCTGCAAAAAATCCTGTTGCCTACCGTTGCGCTTGTCTCCACGTTCGGAGTTATCAATATTCATCATCGCATTTCTCCCATGGTGCAAAGCTTAATCAATGGACACGAAAAGGCGGCCAATGTTTCGTTGGGCCTTGTGGTTGCGCAAACGTGGGGCTCACACACCAACGCCGTAGCAAAATGCATGCGCGAGTCATTGGCGGTTCTCTCCGGCGCTCCGGTCGGGGCAGCTGGCGTTGCTTGAAAATAGTGCACCGCGCTGTAAATTGTTCAAGCGCAGGAAACACGCAAGCACACGCCAGAACGTTTCTACTGCCGGACGTCGAACACATGGACTGCAACGAGTCGTGCGACCGCACGTCGCTTGCCGCAGCTGGGGCAGCCGTATCCACGGCATGCGTGTTGCTAGCGCTGTGTGGTCTAGCGCATTCATGCGAGGAGTTCGTGCGGCATGTTTCAGAAGAGCCACGCAAAAATGGAAGCAATCGTACCGGTCTCGCGAGGGCGAGACACCGCTCTGAATCCCCGGCTGCACCGCATCGTGGTGGTGGGCGGCGGCGCTGGCGGGCTTGAGCTCGCAACGCGTCTTGGCGATTACGCGAACCGGGGAGATAACGCCAAAGTCGTTCTGGTTGACCGGAGCGCAACGCACCTGTGGAAACCGCTGCTGCACGAGGTGGCGGCGGGCAGCATGGATGCAAACGCACATCAACTCGACTATGTCGCTCAGGCACGCTGGCATCACTTCGAATTCCAGCAGGGCGACTTGATCGATCTCGACCGTGCCAGCAAGGTGATCAGGATTTCAGCCGTAAGCGACCAGGACGGCACGGAAATTCTGCCGATGCGGGAGATTCCTTATGACACCCTGGTGCTGGCCATTGGCAGCGTGACCAATTTCTTCGGCGTACCGGGCGCGGCGGAACACGCCATGGCAGTGGACACCGTGCAGCAGGCCGAACAGTTTCGGCGCAGACTGATTGCCGCCTGCATGCGCACGCAAAACCGGCTGGCGGATCTTGGAACCGCCCCGCGGCCGACAGTGGATATCGCCATCGTCGGAGGCGGGGCGACCGGCGTCGAGCTTTCAGCAGAACTGCGCGGTACCGCGCAGACGCTCGGCGCTTACGGATTGCATCATTTGCATCCGACACGCGATATACGAATTACCATCATCGAAGCCGGGCCGCGCATTTTGCCACCGCTGCCAGAGCGCATCGCAACCGAAACGGCCCGGCTCTTGAACAAGCTTGATATCACTATCCTGGCCGGGGAGAAGGTCAGCGAGGTGCGGCCGGATGCCGTGCTGACGGCGAGCGGCAAGCGGATTCCTTCCACCTTGACGGTATGGGCTGGCGGCATTCGCGTGGGAGAGATTCTTGAGCGCGTCGGATTGCCGGTCAATAAACTCGGGCAGGTCATTGTTAGCGAAACGCTCCAAACGATCGTCGACCCGGACATCTTTGCGCTGGGCGACTGTGCCAGCTGCCCATGGCCGGAGCAGGGAAAATCCGTGCCGCCGCGTGCCCAGGCAGCGCATCAGCAGGCCAGTTTCCTGTATGGCGCGCTATGCCGCCGCCTTCAGCACAAACCGCTGCGGACGTTTCACTTCCAGGACCACGGCTCGCTGGTTTCGCTCGGGCGCTTTGACACCCTCGGCAACCTCATGGGCAAGGTTATCGGACGGTCAATGCGCGTCGAAGGAATTCTGGCAAGATTCCTTTACATTTCGCTCTATCGCATGCATCTCATGGCCCTGCATGGCTTCATGCGCATGGCGCTGGACACCCTGGCGCAGTGGCTGCGGCAAAAAACGGCGCCGAGGGTCAAACTTCACTGAGCGCGCCAGCACGGGAATCTGCTTCAAGACGTCACGCCTATTACGGCGTATCAATAAGGGTGAGGCCGAAATAGTGCACGATGGCAACGCGGTGCAGCGATTGCGCCGCTAACCATCGCGAGGCTCCCTTGAAGTCCAAAGTATTAATCGTCAACGACAACACCGCCAGTCTTAAGGCGCTAGCAAGCATACTCGTCGATTATCCGGAGACCAGCGACTATGAAGTCGTGACAGCCATCTCCGGGGAAGAGGCGCTGCGCCAGGTATTGCGCGAGCGCTTTGCCGTGATTCTGCTCGATGTCAGCATGCCCGGCATGGACGGTTTTGAGACCGCCGAGCTCATACACTCGCATTCCCGTGGCTGCGATGTGCCCATCATTTTTGTCACGGCGCACTGCGCCGACGAATTCAGCCGCCTCAAGGCTTACCAGAACGGGGCGGTCGACTACATCTTTACGCCGGTCGTACCGCAGGAACTGCGCAACAAGGTCGCCACCTTTGTCGGCCTGCGCAGCAAGAACATGCTGCTGCAATCGCAAACCCAGGAATTGACCAATCTCAACCGTGATTTGCAGGCGCAGCAGGTGCGCGATCTCCAGCGCATTAACGCAGCACTGGCCGCTGAAGTTACCGAGCGGAGGCAGGCCGAAGAACGGGCACATGCACTTGCGACGCGAGATCCCCTGACTGGCCTGCTCAACCGACGGTCGCTGCTCGAGCACCTGGAACATGCCATCGCACGCGCAGCGCGCAAGAAGGAGCAACTGGCCGTGGTGTTCATGGACATGGATCGCTTCAAGACGATCAACGACACGCTCGGCCACGACGTCGGCGACGCCGTCCTGATCGAGGTAGCGGAACGCATTCGCGGCGCGGTGCGCGAGTCGGATGTGGTTGCGCGCCTGGGCGGCGACGAATTCGTCGTCATCATGGAAGGTATTTCAACCGCCCATGACGCGGGCGCCGTTGCCCGCAAGATCGTGGACGCCAATGCGGCGCCGTGCCTGGCGCTTGAGCACAACCTCAAGACCTCGCTCAGCGCAGGTATCAGCCTGTTTCCCCAGGATGGCAGTAACGTACGCGAATTGATGCGCAGCGCCGACCTCGCGATGTATCACGCCAAACAGCGTCGCACCGGTAGCGTGGAGTTTTTCAGGGCGGAGCTTAATGACCGCATGATGGAGCGGATCCGACTTGAAAACGAAATGCAGCAGGCGCTGGAAATGGGTCAATTTTTCCTCTATTACCAGCCCAAGTTCGACCTGCTGACAGGACGCATTACCGGGGTCGAGGCGCTGCTGCGCTGGCAGCACCCGCGGCATGGCCTGATGACGGCGGCCTCGTTCCTGTCCGAAGCAGCCGATAGCGGCCTCCTGGTGCCGATCGGCGAATGGGTTTTGCAGGCAGCTTGCGCTCAGGCGCGACAGTGGCTGGATGCCGAGCCATTGCTGCGCCAGCTTTCCATCGCGGTAAATATCGCCATACCGCAAATTGCCGACAGTCTGCCGGAAGCCCTGCAGAGCATGCTGCGCCAGCACGACATCCCGCCGTCCTGCCTGCAACTGGAAATTACCGAATCGCTGCTTATACGGGATCTCGACCAGACCACCAGGGTGCTTAACGAGATCAGTGAAGGCGGCATCACCATCGCCATTGATGATTTTGGCACCGGCTACTCCTCCCTGTCGGTATTGAAGGCGCTGCCAATTGATATCCTCAAGATCGATCAATCCTTCGTGCGCGACTTGGGCAAGACCACTGGCGATACTGCGCTGGTGGCCGCTATCGTCAACATGGCACGGGCGCTTGCACTGCGCGTCGTGGCCGAAGGCGTGGAAACGCCGGAACAACTGGCCATCCTGAAATCGCTCGGATGTGATGAAGCCCAAGGTTACCTGCTCGGCGAACCGGCTCCCGCAGCCAGGCTCATGCACCAGGTGCAGCACGCAGCCGAAACCTCAACCCGCAACGGCCGAAACACCGGCCTCTAGAAGCCTGAGCGGCGTGAGCCGGAAGCGAAACCGGGCAGTTTGGAACAGCGACAAGCCCGGGGTGGTCCCTTGGCGCAGTCCTTTGATCACAGAAAGGACCGGTTCTCGCGCATGGCAGCCTGGTTTTTCTGCCGGGGTGGACTCCCTGTATCCGGCTGGCCCTCAAGCGCAGCCACGGGCCAAGCGATAAATGGCCGTTAATCGACTAAATGAGTTCGGACGTAGCGCAAAAGGAACAATTGCGCGCGTCGTGTTACTTACCAGAACAATGAGCCGGCTATTAGTTGGTCTTCATTGGCCGTTTAACCGATATCAAATCCGGTAATGGAACATCGGCTCTCAACCCGTTACTCAATTTACGCTCGCCGCCCACTTGATTGGAGAACGCCATGTCTTCTGCTATTCCGGAATCGATCCAGCTTTTGATGCAGGAAATCGGACCAGCGACGCTGGAAATAGATGCGGTGATGCAGAGCGAAGAAGGGAGTTGGGCAGTCCAGTTCGACGATGAAACGGTGGTGCAGATTGAATGGGCGGACGAGCCTTCCCGACTGGTGCTTTCGTCTGCGCTAGGCCAGGCCAGGCCGGAAATGCGACTGCCAGTCTACGAGACGCTGCTATCCTACAATTTGCTGTGGCAGGACACCGGGGGCGTGAAGGCCGCGCTGGCCGGACCGGGCGGCGAAGTCTCCCTTCTCTATGAAATGTTTGCGGACACGGAGCTGTCTCTGAGCGATTTGCGTACTGTGCTGCTGAATTTCATGCAATTGACGCAATTGTGGGCGTCTTATGTGAAGAGCGACGCCAGCACACCGGTCAATGCACCGATGCCTACCGAAGAAATGCATTTGCGGGCCTGAGATTGGCGGCTTGAGGTTGGCGGCCTGAGACTTGCCGGTCGGTAGATTTGTGGCTACGCACAGGAAAATGGAGGACAGATGTCGCACATAACGCAGGTTGGAATTCGGCGCCCCACCGAACAACAAACGGTAGGGGAGGCTGCCAATGGCGCGGCCGCCCACAAGGTTCCGGTTTTCCCCAGACTGCTTTTCCTGAAGGGCGCGAACAGCGCCGGCCTGGCTGAAGATGCAACCGCGCTTTCGGCGCGCCAGGAAGCCGGCCGGGCGTTAAAGGAAAATGGCTGCGCAGCCATGCTGGCGGTTCACATGCGGCGCGCGGCGTCCAACGTTGAAGCGGCGTGGCGCAACGAGGTGCCGGCAGCGGTAACCCGTAGCTACCAGGATCGTTATATTTTAAAACCCACGCTCGCCTCGGCCGATGCGGCGCGTACACCGCATGCGATCGTTAATGCGTTGCAAATGATTTTCGCCCCCATTGTTCCGTGGGTATCCGTGAGTGAAATCAAATCGGAACTGCAGGCGATGCAGGCCGATGCGCAAGAGAACAATGAAATGGAAATGTCGCCTGAAGACCTTGCCGTCATGGCAATGTCACCCGAACAGCTGGAACACTTCAAGGCGGTTTTTGAAGCCGAATTTCAGAATATGGCTTTTGAAGACGTACTACCGCACGAGCCCCTTCAATAAAGTTACATCTCACAAAGTTTTTAGATGTCCTTTCCAAGTCTTTGATTACATGAATGTCAGTAGCCCTGCCCCCGTGGCAGGGCAGGTGCCGGACTGCCAAAAGTCCCTTTCCCCTCCCAGAATTCTCTCCCTTCTCAATTCTTGATACTGTATATTTGTACAGTAGTTGGATGAGTGATTTCATCTTTTCCAAAATAGAAACTGCACTACAGGAGAAGGATTATGGTGGAGTGCGCCTCTCGCGCAGCGCTGGCTGCCGCCATTGCGCCACTGGCGCATTCCATCTGGCGGGCCGACCAGATGGGCTCATGGCAAGCAACAGCAGCCACGACCGGATATCAGCAACTCGATCAAGAATTGCCTAACCAGGGTTGGCCCCGGTCCGCATTGATTGAGCTTTTGCTGCAACAGCCGGGCATCGGCGAAATGCGCCTCTTGAAGCCGGCACTCGAGATCCTTGCGCGCAAGCGCCGGGTTGCGCTGGTCCAGCCACCTTACCTGCCGCAAGCGGCCGCCTGGCTTGACTGGGGCATGGCGCCAGAGCAGCTACTCTGGATCCAGACTCGCCGCACCGCCGATGCCTTGTGGAGCGCCGAGCAAATCCTGCAAAACGGCAGTTGCGGCGCCTTGCTGTTCTGGCAGCCGCAGATGCGCTCCGAAGCGCTGCGCCGCCTGCATCTGGCGGCCCAGGCTTCGGATACGGTGTTCTGGATGTTCAGGCCGCTGGCCGCCGCGCAGGATTCTTCGCCGGCGCCGCTGCGACTGGCCTTGCGACCGACATCGGCCGGACTGGCCATTGACATCGTCAAGCGTCGCGGACCCCAACGCGATGAACCGATCGTCCTGCAATTTTCGTCCAGAACCTTGCCCGTCATGGCGGGCGACAAAGTCAGGATTTTACGAAATCCACAAACAGAAACGGCTTCCCTTGAACCAGATTCGCACCGTAGTTACGAAGATTTCGTAGCGTAAATAATCGTAACTTTCCAAATTGCGGATTTTTTAGGGTGAAAACCATGAACAAAACGACGAACACGGCGGCAAGGGTCCTTCAGCGCATGGAGCAGTTGAAGAGCGAGTTCACTACAACCGACACGCGTCCGCGCGCCCGTGTGAGTGTGAAGGATGGTTCGGTTGAGATTTTTCAGCGGGAAAAGAGCAGCGAAAGCCTGGGTGAGCGCATAGCGAATCATTTGGCCCGGCACAGCCAGCGGGCCAATGCTGTGAAGCTGGTGGAAGCCGTATTGAAGGACGTTGAAAGTATCCTGGCACCCGCGGCCAGGGAAGATAGGGGGATCCAGTCAGAGCTCGATAAGGAGCGCGTTTACCTGCGAAGCCCGCGACACACCAATAATGGAATGCTGAAAACCATCGCGAGTCTTGAAACCCTCCTGAAGGCCAACATCATGGAGCCCACGCCGAGGCGCGCGTCGACACGCGCACCGAAAACCGTAAGACCGCGCCTCCAGACCCGCACAGCAAAAGCAACGCGTCCCGAATGGGCTGGCAAAGGCCCGTCCGCCGTGGCAGGTCGTGTCACCGACAGGCCGGTGTTGAGTAAAACCACGCCGCCAAAAATGACAAAAAGGCCGGTCGCACCAAGTGGCAGGACCGCTGTTGCCACCGCCATGCCTTCGCGTGACGCCGCCGTGCCAGCAAGCTCGTCGGGCAAGGCCAAGCCTGTAACGCCACTGCGCACCGCTGCTACCGACCTGGCAAGCCAGTGGCAGGCAGTGAGCACGTTTGCGGCAAAGAACAACGAGCTCGACTGGGCCGAATTTCTTTCTCCTGTGCTTACTCCATCTTTCAGCGATTTTGAAAGGGCCGATCAGGGTCATGCCTATAAATCCGGCATGGAAATGACCAAGGCGGGCGTGCAAGCCTTCCAGAAATTCCTGCGCAAGGTCGATGGCATGACGCCGGAAGGCATCAATGCGGAATGGAAGAAATTGAATGTGAAGGGGAAGAAATCGGCCAAGGACGACGAATTCACCGCTGCCGAAAAAATGGGCATCCTCCGCTTTGCTTCCCAACTGGCTGCCAATCCCACTTCAGTGGCTCCCTTCCCATGGGTTCCCGGCGTGCTGGCGATTGCCAAAATAGTGGTGGCCGAACCTGCGCCGCCTTCCACCCGAGCCCCACGCCCCGTGCGCCAGTAATCTGCGCGGCAGAAGAACCGTGACTGCAATGCTTCACGACCTTCTACCGTGCAGGCTCCTGGCGAGAGGCCATTTCTGACTAAAAGAGTTTTTGCTTCATGCGTCAATGGATCGGTGTGCAGTTGCCGCTTTTATCTCTCGAAGCCTTGCGGCCCCGCTGGTGTGAAGCGGGGCCGCATGTGGTGATGGAACAAAACCAGGTGCTGACACTGACTCCCCAGGCAGCAGTCATGGGTGTGCGGCACGGCTTGCGACGCGGCGGCGTGAATGCGATTGCGCCGCAAGCCATCCTGCATGAACGCGATGCCCGACGCGAGCAGGAAGCGATGGACGCGATTGCGCTGGCGCTGCTGCAATTCACCCCCGAAGTTGCGGTGGCCGCGCAGGACAGCCTGCTGCTTGATGTCACCGCCAGCCTGAAAGCTTTTGGCGGCCGGTTGGCGCTGTGCCGCCGGGTGCGCGCCAGTGTCGAGGCGCTCGGCTTTACCCTGCGGCTGTCGATGGCGCCGACTGCAATGGGCGCATGGCTGCTGGCCGCGCTCCCGAATGCGCCGACGCTACAAGGTGGAGCGCCCGGGCGCCGTAGCCGCCGCAGGTTGCGACTCGCCAGCCTGACCCGCCATCTCGACCGCTTGCCCTTTCCCCTGTTGCCGGCCGCCCGTGCCCATCGAGACTGGCTTGATGGCGTCGGCTGTCGCACGCTGGCCGATGTGCGCCGCCTGCCGCGCGCCGGGTTGCAACGTCGTTGCGGCGATCAACTTCTGGACGAGCTCGATCGCGCCTATGGCGAAGCGCCTGAGCTGTTTGAATGGGTGCAAGCGCCGCCGCGCTTCGTCGCGAAACTGGAATTGCCGGACCGGATCGAGCATGCGGAAGCGGTGCTGTTCGGCGCGCGCCGCCTGCTGCTGCAAATGACGGGCTGGCTGGTTGCACGGCACTTGGCAGTGGCGCGCTTCGTACTGCTGATGGAGCATGAGCGGGGACGCATGGCGGTGGCTCCCACGCCGCTCGAAATCACGCTGGCCGAAGCGGCCTGGCAGGAAGCGCATCTGACCCGTCTTTTGAAAGAACGGCTGGGCCGGCTGCAACTGAGCGGACCGGTTGTGGCGCTGAAGCTGGAAGCGCTCCAGACCAGCAGGCTTGCGCCGGCGTCGGAGTCGCTGTTTCCGGAGCCGGGCGGCACACCAGCGGATTACCGGCGCCTGCTGGAATTGCTCACGGCCCGGCTTGGCGCTGAAGCCGTGCTGGCGCCCGCGCCGCAGGCAGACTACCGGCCGGAAATCTGCAATCGCTGGCTACCCGCCACCGACTCGCAGCGCCAGCGCGTGGCGCTCGCTGATGCCGCCGCCAGCGAGCGGCCGTTCTGGCTTCTGGAAAAACCGCTCGCCTTGCTGATGCGGGACGATCGCCCGTTCTACGGTTCGCCGCTGCGCCTCGTCAATGGCCCGGAGCGCATTGAATGCGGTTGGTGGGATGAGGCCTTCGCCGTGCGCGACTATTTCGTGGCGCAGGGTGTCGATGCGGCGTGCTACTGGATTTATCGCCAGCGCGATGAAGAAGGCGAAGTGCACTGGTTCCTGCACGGGCTGTTTGCGTGAGCTGCCATGGATACCACTCCTCAATCACCGCGCCCGCGGCTTTCCCCATCTGGTTCTCTCCCTGCTTCTTTGACAGCGTCGCTGCCTGCTTCTCTCCCTCCGTCGCTGCCAGGTTATGCCGAGCTCCAGTGCGTTTCCAATTTCACTTTCCTGCGCGGCGCATCGCATCCCGAAGAGCTGGTGGAGCGTGCGGCACAAATGGGTTATGCCGCGCTGGCTCTCACCGATGAATGCTCGCTGGCCGGCGTGGTGCGGGCTCATGTGGAAGCGAAGAAGCATGGGCTGCACTTGCTGATTGGCAGCCAGTTTCATCTGGTGCAGAAGGGTGAGAGGCAGGAAGAGGCGAGGCAGAAAGGGCAGGGACAGAAAGCGCAGGGTCAGAAAGCGCAGGGTCAGAAAGGGCAGGGGCAGAAAGAGAAGGGCGGAAAAGACAGTGCGGCATTTTGCGTGATCGCCCTGGCGCAAAACCGCGAGGGCTACGGCAACCTGTCCGAACTGATTACGCTGGGACGAACCAGCGCGGAGAAGGGCAGGTATCGCCTCACGCCCGAGGATTTCTCGGACCCGGGGCCCGGCCAGGAACACCTGCGCGGCTTGCCGGATTGCCTGCTGATTCTGGCGCCGGCTTACGGCATCACCGCCGAGGTCCTGGCCAGCCAGGCCGCCTGGTTGCAGGCGACTTTTCCGGGCCGCGCCTGGATCGGCCTGAACCTGCTGCATCGCTCGCGCGACGAAGCACATCGCAACACCGTGGAGCAGGTGGCGATGGCGCAGGACTTGCCGGTCGTGGCCTTGGGCGATGTACTCATGCATGTGCGCTCGCGCAAGCCGCTGCAGGACACGCTCACCGCGACCCGTCTCGGCCTGCCGGTCGCCGAATGTGGCTACGGGTTGGCGCCGAATGCGGAACAGCACCTGCGCTCGCGGCTTCGGCTGGGCAACCTGTATCGGCGCGAAGCCTTGGCAGAAACCGTGCGGCTCGCACAGCGCTGCACCTTTTCGCTCGACGAATTGCGCTATGAATATCCGGACGAGCTGGTGCCTCCTGCGGAAACGCCGGGCGGCTATCTGCGCCGCCAAACCTGGATCGGCGCGCATCGCCGCTTCCCGTCCGGCATACCGGCGAGCGTGCAGGAGCAGATTGAACATGAGCTGCAACTGATTGCCGAAATGGCCTATGAACCGTACTTCCTCACGGTGTACGACATCGTGCGCTTTGCCCGCAGCCAGCACATTCTTTGCCAGGGCCGCGGCTCCGCCGCCAACTCCGCCGTCTGCTATTGCCTGGGCATTACCGAAGTCGATCCGGCGCGCGCCAGCCTTCTGTTCGAGCGCTTCATTTCAAGGGAGCGCAATGAGCCGCCCGACATCGACGTCGACTTCGAGCACCAGCGCCGCGAAGAAGTCATCCAGTACATCTACAACAAGTATGGCCGCGACCGCGCCGCGTTGACTGGCGTCGTCATCAGCTATCGTCCACGCAGCGTGCTGCGTGATGTGGGCAAGGCGCTTGGGGTTGACCCGCTGATGGTGGACCAGATCGCAAAATCCCATCGCTGGTGGGATGGCAAGAGCGGCCTCTCGGAGCGCTTCGTTGAATGCGGCATGGACCCGGAATCGACGCTGGCCCGCCAGTGGTGGGAGATCGCGGAAAAACTGATGGGCTTTCCGCGCCATCTGTCGCAGCATCCGGGCGGCTTCGTGATCGCGCGCGGCAAGCTGTCGCGCCTGGTGCCGATCGAAAACGCCGCGATGGAAAACCGCAGCGTGGTGCAGTGGGACAAGGACGATCTTGACGCGCTCGGCTTGCTCAAGATCGACATCCTCGCGCTTGGCATGCTGTCCGTCATCCGCCGCGCGCTCGACCTGACTGCGCAACGGCGCGGCGAACCCTTCGAGTTGCAAGACATACCGGCGGAAGATGTCGCCACCTACGACATGATTTGCGAAGCCGATACCGTCGGCGTGTTCCAGATCGAAAGCCGGGCGCAAATGACCATGCTGCCGCGCATGCGACCACGCCGTTTTTATGACCTGGTGATCGAGGTCGCCATCATCCGTCCGGGGCCAATCCAGGGCGGCATGATCCATCCCTACCTGCGACGACGGCAAGGCCTGGAGCCGGTCACTTATCCCAGCCCGGACATGGAAAAGGCGCTGGCGCGCACCCTCGGCGTGCCACTGTTCCAGGAGCAGGTGATGCAAATCGCCATGCTGGCCGCCGGCTTTTCCGCCGGCGAAGCAGACCAGTTGCGACGCGCGATGGCGGCCTGGAAGCGCAAGGGCAACCTTGAAAAATTTCATGCCAAACTGCTGGACGGCATGCGCACGCGTGGCTACACGCCTGAGTTCGCCGATGCGATCTACCGCCAGATACAGGGCTTCGCCGCATACGGTTTTCCAGAGAGCCATGCCGCCAGCTTCGCGCTGCTGGCCTATTCCAGTTCGTGGCTCAAGTGCCATGAGCCGGAAGCGTTCCTCGCCGCGCTGTTGAACAGCCAGCCGATGGGCTTCTATTCACCGTCGCAACTGGTGCAGGATGCGCGCCGGCATGGCGTTGAAGTGCGGGCGGTGGATGTGGCCATTAGCGGAATGGACGCGGCGCTGGAATCGGTGGAAGGTGCGGCACCAGCGGTCAGGCCCGCGGTCCGCCTCGGCATGAACATCGTGCGCGGCCTGCCAAAGGAAGCGGCATGGCGGATCGAGGAGGCGCGCGCGGTGCGCCCCTTTGCCGACGTGCGCGACATGGCCATGCGCGCACAACTGACGCGCGTCGACTTGCAGGCGCTGGCCGCTGCCAACGCGCTCGAATCGCTCGCCGGCAACCGGCGTGAAGCCTTGTGGCAGGCAGTGGTGAGCGTGCCCGACAAGGGCTTGCTGCGGGAAGCGGCGATCCGCGAGGAAGGGGTGGCTTTCACGCCGTCTTCGGAAGGCGAAAGCGTGGTCGCCGATTATCATGCGCTGGGACTCACGCTGGGTCGCCATCCGCTGGCGCTGTTACGTGAAACACTCACTGCAAAACGCTTCGTCCAGGCTGAAGTGCTCAACACCTTTGCCGATGGCCAGTTTGCGCGCGGTTGCGGCATCGTCACCATGCGCCAGCGTCCCGGCACCGCCAAGGGCACCATGTTCGTCACCATTGAAGATGAAACCGGGCTGGTCAATGTGATTGTGTGGCCGGCGCTGGTGGAAAAACAGCGCAAGGAAGTGCTCGATGCCACGCTTCTCGGCGTGTACGGCATCTGGCAATGCCAGAACAAGGTGCGGCACCTGGTGGCCAAGCGCTTCGTCGATCTGTCGCATCTGCTGGGGCGGATCGATGTGCGCAGCCGGGATTTTGCATAGGCACTGTGCTTGCACGCAATGGCCCGCCCACCACCTCTGAAATTCTTCACCATTCTTCTTTCGCAGCATCTTCAATCACGAAGCTTGACCCAGATTGATACGACGCAATTCTTGCGCCGTCACAATGGCAGCATGCCGGATGGGAAGAGTGTCGAACGCCAACAAGGGCATCGGACTTCGTTCCCGCCATCCAATCCATAGAACAACCCACCAGGTCAATCGCATGCTGAAGGCTTTAACTGAACGGCTCTCCCTGTACGGCGTGGCTGCGCTGCTTTCCGCGACGCTGGCTGCCTGCGGCGGCGGAGGCAGCGCTGACAATACTGTCGCCGCTGGCGGGTCCAGCGCGCCGCTCGCAGGCGCCTCCAGCTCCCCCGCAGGGTCCGCCGCCACTGGCGCCGCGGCCGCTCCAAACACAGGATCGTCCTCTGGCTCGGTCCCGGCCACGCCAGATCCAAACACGACGCCACCCGCAGCGCCAACCATCGCATCCATCGACTACTACGGCGACTCGACGATCTGGGGCTATGCATCGGGCGTTGGCACCCAGGTCCAGAATCCGGAACCGGCCGTTTTTCAGCAGTCCCTGCCGCAGTACAAACTGCCAATCCAATACACGGTGCGCAACGAAGGTGTCAGCGCCACCACCGCCTGCCAGCTTCTCAACGGCATGGACGGCAAGCACCCTGTATGGGACACGCAAATGACCAACAGCGGCGCCAGGATCGTCATCATCAACCATGCCATCAATGACCTCGCGTACGAAACGCCGGCCCAATACACTGCTTGCCTGACCTCGCTCGTGCAGAAGGCCAAACAGCACGGCAAGACCGTGATCCTGGAAACACCAAATCCCACTACCGACAGCGGGCCAAACGGACTCGACATCTGGGTCGATGCCATGCGGAAGGTGGCGACCCAGGAAAACATCAAACTGATCGACGAATACCAGTACCTCACCAACTATCTGGCGGGCGCGGACGTGCACACGATTTGTCCGGATGGCACGCATCCAACCGACGCGGTGTATCGCTTGAAAGGCGAATACGCCGCCAAAGTTTTCGCCGCGATGTGAAGACGAGGTGTCGACACTGGATCGCCGACACTGCAACCCGGACGCTGCAACGCGACCACCACGATGCAGTCTAAAAACCATATAGAGACAGCCGCATGTTGAATCTTCCGACTCCGTATGCGACGCTGTTGAATTGCTGCCGCTGGATCGCGGCGTTGCTCGTGGTGCTACAGCATCTGCGACACCTGCTGTTCGTCGACTATGGCGCGGTGGTCCACAAGAGCATCGCCCTCAAGGCTTTCTATTTCTTGACCGGACTTGGGACACCGGCCGTGGTCGTGTTCTTCGTCATGAGTGGCATGCTGGTTGGTGGCACGGCCGCAAAACGATTTGCGAGCGCTCAATACGACGCTACGGATTACGCGGTACATCGTGCAAGCCGTATCTATACCGTACTGCTGCCAGCGCTGCTTGTCGGCGGCATTCTGGACATGATCGGGCTGCTGTTCTTCAACGACTCGCAGCTCTATACCAATCATCGCCAATACCTTTCCACGCCCATTGGCTCTGTCGTCGCCGAGACGCTGAACCTGCGTACCTTCCTCGGCAATGCGGCAATGACCCAGTCCTGGCTATCGCCGGTGTACGGCAGCAACGTGGTGCTGTGGAGTCTCGCCTATGAATGGTGGTATTACTGCCTGTTCTGGGCCGTTCTCGGCGCCGCTTCCCCCAGTCGTCGCATCGCTGCCAGGCTCGCGTTTGGCGCCTTCGGGGTCGTGCTGCTGTGCGTGCTGCCAAAGGAAATCCTGGCATGGTTCAGCATCTGGCTGATCGGCGTGGCGCTGGCCTGGCAGCAGCGCCTTGCCGTCAAAATCCATCCGGTCGCAGGCTTGCTGCTGTTCGGGGCAATCCTGGTCGGCGTGCAGTACAGCTATACCTTCAAGGCAGGCAATGTGCCGGATTCATTTGCCATCCACTATCTCAAGGACTTGGCCGTGGCGATCGGCTTCTGTTTGCTGCTGCTGTCTGTTTCGCGGCTGCGGACCTTCCGGTTCGGATCGGCCCGCTTGCATGCCGCCATGGCGGATTTTTCCTATACGACTTACCTGGTGCATTTCCCGTTCAGCGTGCTGCTGGTTGCGATGGCCTATGACTGCCTCGGCATCCGGTTCGTGCAGCAACCCACCGTCGTCGGCGGTGCCTATTTCGTTGCGCTGCTGGTCGTGATGTACCTGTACAGCTATGGTTTTGCAACGCTGACCGAGCACAAGACGGGAAGGGTGCGGCAGGCGTTACGGAGGGGTCTGGATGCGCTGAATGGGTTAAGGCGGGCCGGGAAGGCGACCGTTGGGCGGTCGCGAGGCGCTGCAGGGGCGCCCTTGCAGTAAGTTCTTCGTCGGCGCTGCGCCAGCCGCCACGAGCGGAGACCGAGCGGTAAAGTCCCTTCGCGTAAAGGGAGTCTTTGCTTGTTAGCGCTGCCAGACTCCCTTCAAGCGAAGGGAGTCTTTGATCGCTAGCGCTGCCCGATCGCGATCTCGCCAAACACCCGGGGCGATCCTGAGGGCAGCGAGCGCCAGTATTGCTGCGGCCCCTCCACTTTGCCGTCGAGTTGCGCGGCGGCGCGCCATGGCCAGCGCGGGTCGAACAACATGGCGCGCGCCAGCGCTACCATGTCGGCCTTGCCTTCGGCCACGATACTCTCGGCCTGTATTGGTTCCGTGATCATGCCAACGCTGATCACCGGCATGCGGACCGCCTGTTTTATTTTTTCTGCAAACGGCACCTGGTAGCCAGGGCCGACCGGGATCTTCTGCATCGGCGACACGCCACCGGATGAGACGTCGATAAAATCGCAGCCCAATGATTCCAGGCGCTTGGCAAGCTGGGCGGTTTGCTCCACGTCCCAGCCGCCCTCGACCCAATCGGACGCCGAGACGCGCACGCCGACCGCGATCGAAGTGCCGACCGCGTCGCGCACCGCCTCATACACCGCGAGCGGAAAGCGCATGCGGTTCTCCAGCGATCCACCCCATTCGTCAGTCCGCTTGTTTGCGATTGGCGAAAGAAATTGATGCATCAGGTAGCCGTGCGCCATGTGCAGTTCAATTGCCTCGAAGCCGAGCGCGCGCGAGCGTTTGGCCGCGCGCGCAAAGTCGCCGATAACCCGTTCTATATCCGCCGCGCTCATTTCCTGCGGCGCTTCTTCATGCTCACTATGCGGCACTGCCGATGGCGCCATGCTGACCCAGCCGCCATCCGCCAGCGCAATCTGCTTGCCGCTTTCCCACGGCTTGTGGCTGCTGGCCTTGCGTCCGGCATGCGAAAGCTGGATGCCGAGCGGCATGTGTGAAACCTGGCGCAGGCCGTTGACGATACGAGACAGCGCAGCCTCATTGGCCTCGTTGTAGAGCCCGAGACAGCCATAGGTGATGCGGCCCTCGGCATTGACTGCGGTGGCTTCCAGAAACAGCACGCCCGCCCCGGAAATTGCCAGGCTACCGAGATGCACCATGTGCCAATCGTTGGCATCGCCGTCGACGGAGGAGTACTGGCACATAGGCGAAATCATGATGCGGTTTGGTACAGTCAGTGGGCCAAGCGAAAATGGCTGAAACAGCTTCGAAGTAGTCATGAGTGTGGGTTGTTGGCGCTTTACAGCACCTTGCCGAGGAAGGAGAGGGAAAGGCCGTGGGCAACTGCCGCAGCCTTCTGGTTGTAGCTCGGGCGTCCCCAGCAGTTAAAGCCGTGAGCGGCGCCGGGATAAGTCTCGATTACCGCGTTCTTTGCACTGGCGAATTTCGCCTTGACCGCATCCACTGCGTCCTTTGGAATGTGCGTGTCTTCTTCACCGAAGTGGAACAGGATCGGGCATTTAACCTTGTCGGCCTGGTCCAGTTGCTTGCTGATCCCGCCGCCGTAGTAGCAGACTGCCGCATCGACGCCGACATTGGCGGCACACAGATAGGACAGCAAACCGCCCATGCAATAGCCCAGGGAAGCGACCTTGCCGGTCACTTCAGGCAACGCACGCAGCGTATTGACGGTCCGGCCCATGTCTTGCACCGCGAGGCCAAAGTCGAGCCGGTTCATGTAGTCGAACGCTTTCTTCGAATCGGCGTCGTTGTAGTCAAGATCGACGCCAGGTTGCAGGCGCCAGAACACATCGGGCGCCAGCACTACATAGCCGTCAGCTGCGTACTGGTCGGCGGCAGCGCGTATATGACTGTTTACGCCCCAGATTTCCTGGATCAGCACAATGCCCGGACCCTTGCCGGTCGGCGGCAGCGAGAGGTAACCGCGGAAGTTGTTGCCGTTGGAATTATCGATGTCGATCCAGCGTGAATTCATGGTGTCGATTCCTTGTCTTGATAGGGATGAAGTGGCGGCAGGAAATGCAGGCAGCCGTGATGCATGTCTGATGACGAAAAGGCAGCGGCTATTGTAATGCGCTTGGCGCAGGCTCACAGGATGCGCGGTTCGCAAGGCGGCAAGCTTACTGGCCCGGCAGCGCCGGCATGCGAAAATGCGGAACGCAAAAAAACAATGTCATGAGAGATGCCATGAACAAGGTCTATTCCATCGACGGCATTACGCCGGTCATCCATCCCACAGCCTATGTGCATCCGAGTGCAATTCTGATAGGCGACGTCATCGTCGGCCCGCGCTGCTACGTCGGCCCGGCGGCAAGCCTGCGTGGTGACTTCGGCCGGCTTATGCTGGAGGAGGGCGCCAACCTGCAGGACACCTGCGTCATGCACGGCTTCCCGGACAGCGACACCGTGGTCGAGGCCAATGGGCACATCGGGCACGGCGCGGTGCTGCATGGGTGCCGGGTCGGGCGCAATGCGCTGGTGGGGATGAACGCCGTCATCATGGATGAAGCCGTGATCGGTGAATCGTCCATTGTGGCGGCGATGTGCTTTGTGAAAGCCGGTATGGTGGTGCCGCCACGCAGCCTGGTGGTGGGCGCGCCGGCGCGCATCATACGCTTGCTGCGCGACGAAGAAATTGCATGGAAAACCAAGGGAACCGAGGAGTATCAGGAGTTGACACGGCGCTCGCTTGCCACCATGCGCGAAACCACTGCTCTTACCGAAGTCGAGCCCAACCGGAAGCGCTTGCACATCGAGAGCGTTGCCCCGCTACACAAGCTCAAGGGTCAGGTGGAATGATGTTGGTCCCGCGGTCCCCGTCGGCTTCGCCCATGTCGCTTCGTGCCTTGATGTGCCGGGGCCTGATGAGCGCGCTTTGCACCACGCTCGCTTCGTCACGCCTCCTGCTGGCGGCCGTCGTATTGCTCGCCGCACCGGTCGCGGCGCAGGCGGACGCCTGGCCGTCGAAGCCGATTCGCTTCATCGTGCCGTATCCGCCGGGCGGCCCGCTTGATGGCATCGCACGGATTCTTGGCGAGCACATGAAGGAAGGGCTTGGCCAGACCGTCATCGTCGACAACAAGCCGGGCGCTGGCGGCAATATCGGCGCCGATATCGCGGCCAAATCCGTGCCGGACGGTTACACCATCGTCATGGGCGCCGTGGCAACGCACGCCATCAACCCGTCACTGTTTTCCAAAATGCCGTATGACGCGGTCAAGGATTTCGCGCCAGTCACGCTGGTGGCGACCGTACCCAACGTGCTGGTCATGAACAGTGCCAACGCTTCGAAGCTGGGCATCAATTCCGTCAGCGATTTGGTGAAGTACGCGAAGGCACACCCCGGCCGGTTGAACTATGGCTCTGGCGGAAACGGCAGCGCCGGGCACCTCGCCGGCGAGCTGTTCAAGTCCATGGCCAAAGTCAGCCTGGTCCACATTCCCTATAGCGGCGCCGCGCCGGCACAGCTTGGCTTGCTGGCCGGACAAACTGATCTCATGTTTGATAATCTGGCGTCGGCGGCGCAGAACATCCGCGCTGGCAAGCTGAAGCCGCTTGCCGTCACCACCAGCAGCCGCGCCGCCACGATGCAGAACCTGCCGACCATGTCGGAGGCCGGCGCGGGGTATGGCCTGAAAGACTTCGACATCAACACCTGGTTCGGCGTGCTGGCTCCCGCGGGAACGCCGCCCGTGATTGTGTCGCGACTCAACACGGAGCTCGGCAAGGCCTTGCGTTCGCCGGACGTGCGCGAGCGCATGCTGAAGTTGGGCGCGGAACCGTCGCCCTCGACGCCGGAGCAATTCGTGGCACTGATCCAGCGCGAACTCAAGAAGTATGCGACGGTCGTCAAGGCTTCCGGCGCCAAGGTTGATTAAGCTTCCTGCGCGGCGATTACGCTTCATGGGTCGATCAGGCTTGATGAGTCAATCATCCTTCCTGCGTCGATCAGGCTTAATGGTGCAGCGCACAGTGACGCGCCATGCGGTCGCTACTTTACAAAAGCGCACAGACACATACCAAATAAGTAGTGGCTGCCGGTTCGGCGCCAATGCAATAATCGGTACGGCGCTTCATAAATCCGGCAGTCCATCATTCGTCAATTCGGCTGATCGTCACTCCGTAAAATAATCAATTCAACCGGGCTCACAACATGTTCAAGGCTTTTGGAATGCGCACTTTCGCGGTGGTGGCGGGAGCACTTGCCCTGGCCCTCTGGACGCAGGCAACGTGGGCTCAAACCGCCTGGCCTGACCGGCCCGTGACAATCGTGGTCGGCTTCACGCCCGGCGGCACCACCGACATCATCGCGCGCCTGCTCGGCAAGGAGCTGTCCAAAAGCTGGAATCAGCCAATCATCGTGGAAAACCGGCCCGGCGCCGGAGGCAATATCGGCGGCGCCGCCGTGGCCAAGGCCAAGCCGGACGGCTATACGCTGTTCATGGGTTCTACCGGCCCGCTGGCGGTGAATTCGAGCCTGTACAAGAAGATGCCGTTCAACCAGCTTGTGGACTTCACGCCCATCTCGCTGGTGGCGGACGGCCCGAACATTCTGGTAGTGAACCCCAAGGCCATGCCGGTTGCGAACTTTGGCGAATTCATCAAGCTGGTCAAGGCCAATCCGGGCAAGTATTTCTTTGGCTCGACCGGCAGCGGCACCGCGTCTCACCTCGCGGGCGAACTCTTGAAGACCGAAGCCGGTCTGGATATCACCCATGTGCCCTACAAGGGCGCTGGTGCCCTGACCGACGTCCTCGCGGGCGAATCAGTGCACTTCATGTTTGCAACGGCGCCTTCGGTCATACAACTGGTTCGCAGCGGCAAGCTGAAGGCCATTGCCATCAGCAGCGAAAAACGTTCCGCGACCTTGCCCGATGTGCCGACGGTTGCCGAATCCGGTTATCCCGGTTTCTCGGCCAGTTCCTGGTTTGGCCTGGTCGGCCCCAAAGGCATGTCGCCCGAAGTGACCAACAAGATTTACCGCGATATCGCGCGCATTCTGAAGGACAAGGAAATGCACGAGCGCTTTGTGCAGCAGGGCGCCGACCCGGTGGCATCGTCGCCGGAGCAGTTCGGCGCTTATATGCGCAGCGAAACCGAGAAGTGGGCCAGGATCGTCAAGATTTCCCATGCGCAGGTTGACTAAGTGACTAAGGCTTTTGAATCCCATGCATGTCGTTGAACAGTTCGCCGGGTTTGCGGTTGCGCAGCGCGCAGTGGCATTAACGCCAGACCTCGCCCACCACGCCAAGCGTGCCGTGCTCGACTGGCATGCCGCGCTCTATCCCGGCGCGGTCCTGCCGCCGGCCACCTTGCTGGAACGCGCCCTGCGCGATGAACTTGGCCATGGCCGCGCGCGGTTGGCACTGGGAGGCGCAGCCACCGTGCGTGCCGCCGCGCTGATCAACGGCACGGCATCGCATACGGCCGAGGTCGACGACATCTACCGTGAAGCGATCTACCATCCCGGCGCGCCAACCATTGCCGCCGCGCTAGCCCTGGCGCAGGCCAGGCAATTGTCGGGCGAGGCGCTACTGCGCGCGGTGATAGCGGGCTATGAAATTTCAACCCGCATTGGCGCCGCCATGGGCCGCGCGCACTATCGTCACTGGCATAGCACCGGCACCATCGGCTGCTTTGGCGCGGCCGCCGCAGCCGCAGAGCTGCTGCAACTTGATCAGCGCGCCTTTGCGGATGCACTCGCCACCTGCGCCACCTTCGCGGCAGGATTGCAGCAAGCATTCCGCATGGACTCGATGTCCAAGCCGTTGCATGCCGGTCGTGCAGCTGAAGCCGGCGTGCTCGCCGCGTTGGCCGCCGAGCAGGGCGTAACCGGCTCGCTCGACATACTGGAAGGCGATGCAGGCCTCGGGCGCGCCATGAGCGATGGCCCGGACTGGCAACGCGCGGTAGCCACTCTCGGTCGGGAGTTTCACATTACTCAAATCACGTTCAAGAACCACGCTTGCTGCGGGCATACCTTCGCGCCAATCGATGGCGCGCTAACGCTGCAGGCGCAACTCGCTGTCAAGGCGGCCGACATTGAATCGGTACGGATCGGCACCTACAAGGCTGCGCTGGATGTTGCCGGCTATGAGTCGCCGACCACGGCCGCCGAAGCACGCTTCTCGATCAAGTACACCGTCGCCCATGCGCTGCTGTATGGCAGTGTGCGGCTTGGCGCGTTCGAGCCGGAACGGATGAACGACGGCGCGGTGCGCGCGCTGATGAAAAAAATTGAACTGGCGGTCGACCCGGAACTGGACGCCGCATTCCCCGGCCAGCGCGCGGCCCGCATACAAATCAGCACAGCCAACGGCCGGACTGAAAGCCACTTGCAGCCGACCCGTAAAGGCGATCCGGACATGCCGTTGACGGATGCGGATCTGGAGCAAAAGTTTTTTGAACTGGCCACGCCTGTCATTGGCAAGGACAGTGCAGCGCGCTTGCTGCAACAGATATGGGCCCTGGAGCGGCTGGATTCGCTGTCGGGCTTGCAGGCGGAGAAGGCATGATGGAAAAAGCAGGTGAGGACATCGGCGTCGACCACGAATCTGATGGCGCCAATGCCGCGCAACCGGTGAGTTCACCGGCCTTGCCGCAAGGCGCCCATGAGGGTTTCGTGCAGACCTCTGCCGGCCGGGTGCATTACGTCGCCGGCGGCGCTGGGTCGCCGCTGTTCCTGATCCACGGCGGACATGGTGCGTGGCCGCATTGGCATGCCAATTTCGTAGACCTGGCCAGCAGACATACCGTGATTGCGCTCGACATGCCGGGTTTCGGTGAATCGGACGCGATCAACGACATAACCCATATCAACCACATTGCACTGCCGGTATGGGAAGCCATACGCGTTATTCGCTTGGCGGAATGCAGCGAGCAACCCGAGGCCCCGATAGACATTGCTGCCTTTTCATTTGGCACCGTGGTCGCGGCCACGCTGGCATCGCACCATCCGGCGGAAATCCGGCGCCTGCTGCTGATCAACCCGCCCGGCCTTGGCCCGGTATCCGATGAAGTGAAAGCGATTCAGGCACGTGCCGCCAACGAGGCCCGCCTGCACGGCGTGCGCGCCGGCATCGGCATGACGCTGCGCGATTTCATGCTATGCCAGCCAGACCGTGACAGCGAAGCGGCGCTGGATCTTCTGGAGTACTGCGTACGCAAGACCCGCTTCGTATCACGCAGCCTGTCACGCGCCACGCACTTGATGCCAATCCTCGAAGCGCTGAAAATGCCGGTCCATGTTCTGCTGGGCCAAAACGATCCACACCAGCGCCACGCGCTCGAAGAGCGCCGGGCCACGATCGAAAACATGCACGGCAAAAGCGTCACCGTCATGCCGGATGCGGCACACTGGCTGCAATACGACCGCCCGCTGGCATTCGCCGAACTCACGGCCCGCCTGTTCGCTGACAACATTGCAGTGGAACCAGCGCAATGAACATCACGGTCCTCGACGATTATCAAGGCGCCATACCGACCCTTTCCTGCTTCGAGCGGCTGCGCGGACACGAGGTCAAGGTGTGGAGCGACCATGTCACTGGCACGGAGCAACTTGCCGCGCGTCTGGCCGACACTGAAGTGCTGGTGCTGATTCGCGAGCGTTCCATCGTTAACGCGGCCTTGCTTGAACGCCTTCCACGCCTGAAGTTGATCAGTCAGTTCGGTGTCACGCCCCATATCGACGTCGCGGCCTGTACCCGGCTCGGCATTACAGTTTGCTCCGGCCAGTTTCCCCGTCCCTCGTATGCCACCGCCGAATTTACATGGGGCCTGATCCTGGCCTCGGTACGGCACATACCGCAAGAGGTCGCCAACTTGAAGCAAGGCGGCTGGCAAACCACACTCGGCACGGTGCTACACGGTTCCACACTCGGCGTTTACGGCTACGGCAAAATCGGCAAGCTGGTCGCGGGATACGGTAAGGCATTCGGCATGCGGGTGCTGGTATGGGGCCGCGAGTCGACGCTGGCCAAGGCCCACGCCGACGGCTTCGATACGGCTGGCAGCAAAGAGGAATTCTTGGCGCAGTCGGACGTGGTCTCGCTGCACATGCGCCTGACCGACGCCACCCGTGGCGCAATCACCGCGCAAGACCTGGCTCGCATGAAGCCCGGCGCGCTGCTGGTCAACACCAGCCGGGCAGAACTGATCGCGCCGGGGGCGCTGGAAGCCGCGCTCAAGGCCGGGCGACCGGGACATGCGGCGGTCGATGTCTATGAGCAGGAGCCGGTTGTGCGCGCCAACCATCCGCTGCTGGCGCTGGACAATGCGCTGTGTACGCCGCACCTCGGGCACGTTGAACGCGACGCCTATGAATTCGGCTTCGGCCATGCCTTTGACCAGGTCGTTGCATGGTGCGCGGGAACGCCCGAAAATGTCGTGAACCCGGAAGTCCTGACTAGGCCGATGTGGCGCGGAAAAGTACAGTGAAGGCGGCACGCAGTCGTCAGCCCGAAGAGTCGAATCTGCGCGAGGCTTCATGCAGCGACCGGCACAACAGAATGGAGAATCACATGAGCGATATTGAACAACTCCGCATTGCATCGGTACGCGAGCAGTGCACCCCGGCAGAATGGAAGGCGCGGGTCGACCTTGCCGCATGCTATCGCCTGGTCGAGCACTACGGCATGGCCGACATGATGGCCAACCACATTTCCATGCGTGTCCCGGGCGAGGATGGCTCTTTCCTGATAAACGCCTACGGTATGATGTACGAAGAAATCACGGCATCAAGCCTGATCAAAGTCGACAAGGATGGCAATGTTTTGTTCAAGCCGGATTTTGGCGAACTCAACTATGGCGTCAACAAGGCGGGATATGTGATTCATAGCGCGGTGCATGAAGCGCGCCCGGAGGTTGACTGTGTCATCCATACCCATAGCTGGGCCTCGATGGCGGTGTCTTCGCTCGAATGCGGGCTGCTGCCGCTCACCCAGACCGCAATGCGCTTCCTCAAGATCGGCTATCACGACTATCAGGGCGTGGTGCTGGACGAGGCGGAAAAGGAATCGCTGGTGGCCGACCTTGGCACGGGGGAAGCGCTGATCTTGCGTAACCATGGCGTGCTAACGGTTGGCCGCACGGTCGGCGAAGCCTTCAACTGGATGCACCGTTTGGAGCTCTCATGCCGCGCGCAACTCGGCGCCATGGCTTGCAACAGCCCCTTCGTGAAGGTACCGCAGCCGGTGCTGGAAGCGACCTGGAACAATTACCAGCCGGGCACGCGCCGGCCGTATGGCCTGATGGAATGGCCCGCGTTATTGCGCAAGCTGGACCGGATGGACCCGAGCTATCGGACTTAAGGGAAAAAAACCGCACTGCCGGACGCGGGTCGTCGGCGCTAGCCGCAAATAGTGCAAATCTTGTCCGCGTCAAGGACGCTTGGCTCGTCTTCGTCCAGCACCCTTGCCATGGTTGCGTGTCCGAGTTTTGCAAAGGTTTGCCGAGCTTAAGGCACCGTGTTGCGCAAGGCCTTGCCGTCGCGCCAGCGCGCAAGGTTATCCAGAAAAATTTCGCCCACTGCCGCGTTGTTGCCCGCCGCATGGCCGGCTGAGTGCGGCGTCGCAATCACATTCTCCATTGCCCATAGCGGCGAATCCTTTGCCAGCGGCTCGTGCTCGAACACATCGAGAAAGGCGCCGCCGAGATGGCCTGACTGCAAGGCCGCGACCAGATCTTTTTCGACAATGACCTCGCCCCGCGCCACATTGACGATCCGCGCGCCAGCCGGCATGCGTGCCATGGCCGCGGCGTCAATCATGCCTTCTGTAGTGGAGGTGAGCGGGCAGGCCAGCACCAGCCAGTCGGCCCGCGGCAGCGCTGTCGACAAGTCGGCGAAGCCTATGGTGGTATCGCAGGGCGGGCAGGGCTGAGGTTCACGACGCACGCCGATTACATTCAAGTGGAGCGCCTTCAGCAAGCTCGCGATTTCCAGACCGACCGGACCAAGACCCACCACGATGGCAACCTGGCCGCGCAGGTTTTTTGGCGCGCGCGGCCCGAGCAGCGGTTCCCAGGCGGCACGCCGCTGCGCCGCCATCAATGACGGGAAGCACCGTGACAGGGCCAGCAAGCCGGCCACCGCGGTCTGCGCTACGGGCTCCGCGTTGGCGCCCGATGAGGTCGTAACGGTGACGCCGCGTTGGCGCAGTTCTCCAAAAATCGGGCGGTCCGCGCCAGCGGAATGCGAATGCACCCACTGCAGCGAGCGCGCCTTGCGCAACAGCGCATAAAAATGTGCCGTGGCTGGTGTAAGCAGGGCCTTGGTGGAAAGACCGGTGACGTCGCGCGTGAGCAAGGCAAGGTCGGCGCCAATGTCTCCGTCAGCATCGACCGGATGGTCAGGGTGGACGAAGCGATGCGGCCGGCCCGCGAGGACTTCGGCGATGCGACCGCCGAAGTCGGCTTCCGCCTTTTCCGACAAAAGGACGTGCAGCGGTTTGCCATCCTGCGTTAAAGCCATTGATTAGTTCCTTGCCTGCTGGTTTGTGGGCGATATATTGGCCAGATCGGGGCCGTATTGTGGACGCATTTACGATGGACCGTGGCCGCATTGTGGACGGTTCCTGCGCTGCCCAGGCGCGCCACGCCTGGATGCTACGCCACTGCGCAGCTTTATCCCGCCTTCGACGTACGCTGCGAAAAACTGCGCTCAAACACGCCTTCGGCAATACGGTTCTTTAGCATTTCAATTGAGCCGCCTGCAATCATCCAGCCCCGTATGCGCCGCACGCAGTACTCGACCAGCGATTCCTGGCTGTAGCCCATTGCGCCCATCACCTGCAGGGCTTCATTGGCCACGTCCCAGCCGGCCTGGTTGCAGGCCAGCTTGGCGATTGCGGTGCTGTGCGCGGTGGGCAAGCCATGTTCGCCTTCGAGCGCCGCACGGTAGAGCAGCAATTGGGCCGAGTCCAGCTTCGTTGCCATGTCGGCAAACTTCCATTGTATGCCCTGGAATTCGCAGAGCAGGCGGCCGAACTGCTTGCGCGTTAGCGCATGTTCGCGTGCCTGGTTGAAGCAGTAGCGGCCGAGCGCCAGCGAGCGCGAGGAATTGCCGAGACGCTCAACGTTGAAGCCCGCAATCTGTTTTTTGAATCCACCGGCGCCGAGCAGCAAATTGGCCGCCGGAATACGGCATTCCTCGAAATACAACTGGCACCATTCTTCGCCGCTCATGAATGCCGAGGGCGCGCCGATTGAAAAGCCGGGCGTGTCGCGCTCAACCAGCACCGAGCCGATGCCGTCCACCCCAGGGCCGAAGCGCACGTAGATCAGGAACAGGTTTGCTTCCGGGCTGTGGGTCGAAAACACCTTGCTGCCATTGATGACGTAGTGCTCGCCTTCCAGTCGCGCGCTGGTCTTGAGTTCGGTCACGGCGGAGCCGGCATCCGGTTCGCTCATGCCAAGGGATATCAGCGTCTTGCCGGCCAGCAGGCCAGGGAGGAAGCGCGCTTTCTGGTCCGGAGTGGCGTATTCGACGAAGGTTCGAATGGGCCCGAAGTTGCCGGCCTGGACAATGTCGGCGCTCTTGGGGCAATACTGCGCCACTTCCTGAATCGCTAGCACCGAATGCATCAGGCTGCCGCCCTGGCCGCCATCTTCCTCAGGGAAGCTGATGCCGAGCAGGCCCTGTTCCGATAGCAGTTCCGCCGCGTCCCATGGATAGCGCGCCGAATGCGCCCTTTGCAGCGCGCCGCCCGCCAGTTTGGCACGCGCGAAGCGGCGCACGGCGTCCGAAAAAGATTGATGCTCTTCGCTGAGATGAAAATCCATGGCGCTCACTTTAGTCGGGAATGGTGGGCAAATTTTGCGCCGCGCGGCGTGAACCGGCAACTTCGCATTGCGAACGTGCCGGTTCCCAAAAGTCATGTCTGCGGCGCGCTTTACAAAAGCGCATGACGCCATACCAAATCGGCAGACGTCGCCCCAAGGCAGAATGCCATAATGCGCGGATGGGCAGGACCGAAAAAAGGAGAAAAAGCTTGTCGAATTCCACGCGGGAACCGGGCAGTGAATCGGAAAAAAATGGCGAGAGCCGCCAGGCCCACGAGGCGAGCAGCACCAACGCGGCAACGGCTGAAACGGCAGGTCGTGCGGACTGGCGGCGTGCACTGTTTCATCCGCGCAGCGTTGCCATATACGGTGCTTCCGACGACCCGGCCAAGACCAGCGGTCGGCCGGTGCCGTTCCTGCACAAGGCGGGTTACCGGGGCAAGATCTACCCCATCAACAGCCGGCGCGACACCGTCCAGGGCGAGCGCGCCTGGCCATCGATTGCGGCCTTGCCGGAAGTGCCGGAGCATGTCTACATCCTGGCCCCGACTGAAGCCGTGATTGATGCCGTCGACGAATGCGGTCGGGCTGGCGTCTCAGTCGTGACTATCCTCGCGAGCGGCTTTTCCGAAGCAGGCGCCGAAGGTTTGGCGCGCGATGACAAGCTGCGCGAGATCAGCCACCGGACCGGCGTGCGGATCGTCGGGCCGAGCAGCCTTGGCCTGGTCAACGTCGCGGCACACCTGGTGCTGTCCGCCAATGCCGCCTTCGCCGAACCGGACATGCCAGGCGGGAAAATCTTCGTGGCTTCGCACAGCGGCAGCATGATTGGCGCGCTCGTATCGCGCGGCAAGGAGCGCGGCATAGGATTCGCGGGGCTGGTCTCGGTGGGCAATGAAGTCGATCTCGGTATCGGCGAAATTTGCGCGGCCACGCTGGACGATCCCGAGATCGGTGGCTATTTGCTGTTCCTTGAAACGCTCCGGCGCGCCGATGCGATTCGTGATTTCGCGCTGGGTGCGGCCGCGCGCGGCAAGCCCGTGATTGCCTACAAGCTGGGACGCTCGGCGCAGGCCGCCGGTCTTGCGGTTTCCCATACCGGCGCACTGGCCGGCGAAGACGACGTGACCGATGCCTTTCTCAAGGATTGCGGCATCGCGCGGGTCGACACCCTGGAAGGGCTGATTGAAGGATTGCCGCTGCTGTCACGCGTCGCGCCGCGTTCAGCAAACACGCCGCGGCAGCGCCGGGTCGGCGTCGTGACTACCACAGGCGGCGGGGCAGCGATGGTGGTGGACCAGCTTGGCGTGCGCGGCGTGACAGTGCAAAAGCCTTCCACGGAAACCTTCGAAAAGCTGACGGCGGCCGGCGTGCAGGTCAGCGAGGGCACGATCGTCGACCTCACGCTTGCTGGCACCCGCTACACGGTGATGAAGGCAACGCTCGACGTGATGATGGCCGCTCCCGAATTCGACCTGGTCGTGGCCGTTGTGGGCTCCTCCGCCCGCTACCATCCCGATCTTGCGGTGCGCCCCATCCTTGACAGCATCGACGGCCCCAAGCCGCTGGTGGCCTTCCTGGTACCGGAAGCGCATGCGGCGCTGGTGACGCTGGCGCAGGCCGGGGTGCCGGCCTTCCGCACGCCGGAGGCTTGCGCCGACGTTATCGCCGCGGCCTTTGCGCGTTGCGTGCCGCGCCCGGCTAATTCCCTCGCGCGCAACGTCCCACCCGACGGCGCCGACCGCATGCTCGACGAAATGGAAGCCTATGCGCTGCTCGACCGGATCGGCGTGCCCCATGCCGCTGCGGTCGCAGTCGATGCCGTCAATGGCGCGCCAAACGTGGCGCTGGCCTATCCCATGGTGGCGAAAGTGCTCTCGGCCGCTATCGCGCACAAGACGGATGTCGGCGGGGTTGTGCTCGGCATCCGCGATGCGCAAGAGTTGGCACGCGCGCTAGTGCAGATACGCGAAAACGTGGCGCGCCATTTGCCGCAAGCGCCGGTCGAACGCATACTTTTGCAGTCGATGGAAAAGAGCCTGGGTGAAGTGCTGGTCGGGTATCGCGTTGACCCGCAGGTGGGGCCGATCGTCATGCTGGCCGCGGGCGGCGTGCTGACTGAAATCTATCGCGACCGCAGCATGCGCATGGCGCCGGTCGATCTTGATACCGCCCGGGAAATGATCGGCGAAGTCAAGGCGCTGCAGGCGCTGGCGGGCTATCGCGGCAAGCCTGCTGGCGACCTCGAAGCAGTTGCCACCGCGCTGGTCGCGCTGTCACAACTGGCGTGCCATCCGGAATTGAATGTGGTCGAGGCGGAAATCAATCCCTTGCTGGTGCGCCACGCCGGTGAGGGTGTGCTGGCGGTCGATGCGCTGGTGCGTCTTGGGTAGTACTGAATCCGGTATCCGTCACGGCGAATTTGGCTCACGCAGCGGCGCCGTTTCCTGCAGCAGCCAGGTGCGGAATTTTTCGACCTTCGCGGGAATCGAGTCACGCCGGGGCAATAGGAGGTAGTAGGCAAATGGTCGCTGCACCACCTGCGTAAACGGACGTACAAGGCGGCCGCTTTGCAGTTCCTGTTCCAGCAGCGCGACCTGGCCAATGGCGACGCCAAGGCCGTCAATGGCCGCCTGATAGGTGACGATCGAACTGGCAAATTGCATGGTGTCGGTCTGCCCGGCAAGCTCCGGGTGGCCGACGGCGGACAGCCAGTCTGGCCAGTCAGTCTTGCGGTAGCGCGAATGCAGCAGGCGATGCTGTCTCAAATCTTCGATGCGCTGTAGCGGCATGGCCTCCAGCAGCTTGGGGCTGCAAACCGGCGTAATTTTATCGTCGAACAACCGCTCGCAATTGACGCCGTCCCAGTTGCCATCGCCGAACTGGATCGCGACATCTACATTTTCTTTTTCAAAGTCCACCGGAGTCACGATGGTAGAGAGCTGCACCTGGATGTCCGGGTGCGCCGCCTCGAATTTCGGCAGGCGCTGCAATAGCCATTTGGCGGCGAAGGTAGTGTAGGCGCGCAGATTTACCGGGCCGCCCCGGCTGTCGGCGAGCAAGTCCTGGGTGGCTATTGCAATGCGCGCGAAGGCCGGGCCAATTTCTTTCTGGTAGGCCTGCCCCGCTTCAGTCAATGCGATACCGCGCAACTCGCGCTTGAAAAGCTTCAGGTTCAAATAATCTTCGAGGATCGATACCTGCCTGCTGACGGCCGACTGGCTCACGTGCAGCTCTTCGGCGGCGCGCGTGAAACTGCCGAGCCGGGCAGCGGCCTCGAATACGCGCAGGGGATTTAATGGGGGAATGGAGCGGGTCATGCTGCGCGAGATTATAAGTCAGTGCGCGGGGCACGGCGGCCGCGCTATCAACGCCGATGTTGCGCTGCCATGTTGACAAGCCGGGGCTGCCATGAAATTATCCGGCCAATTGGTCAGGCCACCTGATCAAACCGGGAGGCAGGGCAAGGTCGCGAAACAGCGGCCGCGCCAGGTCGTGCGGTCGCATTGCAGGCATTTGCACCGGGCGGGATGGACAGCGAAAAAACTCGCGGCATACCGTCGTTTCATTCCACATCTGAGGAGACAAGATGAAAAGGCAATTCGCTTTAACGTGCGCCGCAGTCCTGGCGTCTATGGCATTTAACGCGCAGGCGGCAGACCCGATCAAGATCGGCTTGATGGCTGAGAGCACCGGACCCAACGCCGAGGCTGGCGTGTACCAGATCAACGGCGCCCGCATGGCACTGGAAGAGATCAACAAGGCTGGCGGTGTGCTGGGGCGCCAGCTTGAACTGCGTATCGAAGACAACCAGAGTAGCAACCCGGGTTCCATCCTGGCCGTGTCCAAGCTGACCAGTGCCGGTGATATTTCGGCGCTGATTGGCTCAGTGCGCAGCACCCAGATCCAGGCGATCTCGCCGACGGTCCAGAAAGTTGGCTTGCCGATGGTGGTCGGTGGCACCGACGTTGGCCTGACCCATTCTGGCAATCCCTGGATTTTCCGGGCGCGCCCGAACGACGGCTATTCCGCCAAGGTGATCGGCGACTACGGCTTTAATGAGCTCAAGCTGAAGAAGTGGGCCATCGTGCATGCCACCGACGCTTTCGGCAATGGCGGCAAGAACAATCTGGTCGAGGTGCTCAAAGGCTATGGCGTCACGCCAGCGACGGTGCAGGGCTTCACCAGCAACTCGCAGGACTTCACGCCGATCGTGCTGGCCATCAAACAGTCGGGCGCCGACGTGTTGGCGACCTACTTCACGAACTCGCCGGACGTTGGCATCTTCGCCAAGCAGCTGCGGCAACTGGGTGTCAACATCGCCTGGGTCGGTTCACCTTCGATCTCGACCGATACGGCAATGAAGCTGGCTGGCGATGCGCTGTACAACACCTACTCGATCGCGGACTTCGCCATCGATTCCAGCCCTGAAGCGACAGCGTATGCCAAGCGCTATCGCGACAAGTACAAGATGGAGCCGGACCTGTACTCGGCATGGGCCTATGACGCCGTACAGTTGCTCGCGACCGGTATTCGTGATGCCAAGAGCACCAAGCCGGACGACATCCGCAAGGCCATGCTCAACATCAAGGGCTACAAGGGTATAGAAGGCACCTACACCTTCGACAAGAATGGCGATGGCCTGCACGGCTACAACATCGTCAAGAACGACAAGGGCAAGGTCGTGTATATCAAGCACATCGACTTCGCGGGAGAGAAATAAGCGTTGCAGAAGCTCCTGCAGCAGCTTTGAAGGCACGCTTCGCAGCAGCTTTGCAAGCAGTGCTTGTAGCACAAAGTTGAAAAGCAAGGCTTGAAAGGCGCCGCCGCCATCACTGCATGGTAGCGGCGTCCCGCAACCCTCCACGCCGACCCCAGCTGACCTTCCAGAGGTAACGGATGTACGACATGGCGATCAACCTGCAAGTGCTGTTTTCAGGCCTTGCAATCGGAGCGGTGTACTCGCTCGTGGCGCTTGGCTTTGTGCTGATCATTCGCGCAACCAACGTCGTCAATTTCGCGCAGGGCGATTTCGCCATGATTGGCGCCTTCGCCATGATGACCATGCTGACTTCGCTCCATGCGCCGTACTGGCTGGCATTGCTGCTGACATTGGTCGTCATGGCCGTGTTCGGCGTGCTGTTCAACTATGGCGTCTATTACCCGCTGCGCAACCGGTCCTTTCTGCCGGTCATCATTAGCACGTTGGGCGCGTCGATCTTCCTGCAAAACTCGGTGCAAGCGGTCTATGGCCCGCAACCGAAACCACTCGAGAAAGTCTTCGACACCGCAGGCATTCAGCTTGGCGGCGTTTTCCTCGATACCCAATACCTGGTGATCATGGTGGTGACCGCGATCGCCGTTGCGTTTCAGTATTTCTTCTTCGAGCACACGCTGCTCGGCAAAAAACTGCAGGCGACTTCACAGGACAAGGACATGGCGCGTCTGCTCGGCATTCCAGTAGCCTGGATGATCGCCATCACGTTCATATACAGCGCAACGCTCGGCGGACTGGCCGGCGTGCTGGTGGGGCCGATCCTGTTTGTATCGATCGGCATGGGTTCCATCATTGCGCTGAAGGCGTTTTCTGCCACCGTGATTGGCGGCTTCGGCGACGTCAAGGGCGCGATCGTTGGCGGCCTGCTGCTAGGCGTGGTAGAGAGTTTCGCGGCCGCCTATATTTCGGTGCCGTACAAGGATGCCTTTGCATTCCTGTTGCTATTCATATTCCTGCTGTTCCGGCCACAAGGTATTTTTGGCGAGAAGGTCTCGGAGAAAGCATGAAACCAATCACCTCCGTTCAGGTCCCCGCCCAGCCCGCATCCGGCGGCGCCAGTCAGGCACCGGTAATTGCTGGCATGACGGCTTCGAGCCTGCTCGGCATTGCCCTGCTCGTGCTGTTTGCGATTGCGCTGCCGTTCATCCCGTGGCTGTTCCACGTCAACCAGTACGTGCTCAACATCTTCATGCAGGCCGCTACCTATGGCGTCGCCGTGCTAGGCATGACCGTGGTGCTGGGCTACACGGGACAGATCAACCTGGCGCAAGCCGCCTTCTTCGGACTGGGTGCGTATGCAGTGGCGCTCGGCACGGTTGTGTATGGGTTGAATTTTTGGGTTGCGCTGTTGATCGGCATCGCAATGGCGGGCGTCGCCGGCTTTGTCCTTGGCCTCACCACGCTGCGCCTTGGCGGACATTACCTTGCCATGGTCACCATCAGCTTCCAGCAAATCTTTGACCTTGTGATGGTCAACTGGGGCGCGGTCACGCGTGGTCCGGACGGTGTGGCGGGTATAGCGCGTCCCTCGATCTTCGGCTATGCCTTGACCGACGATCGTGCCTATCTGCTGTTGTGTGTGGCGGTGCTGTACGCAATGATCTGCCTGGTC
This sequence comes from Herminiimonas sp., assembly GCA_028292265.1. Classification (GTDB taxonomy): domain Bacteria; phylum Pseudomonadota; class Gammaproteobacteria; order Burkholderiales; family Burkholderiaceae_D; genus JAQGMR01. The sequence continues at coordinate 51,113 of JAQGMR010000041.1, read as the reverse complement.
TGGTGGTTGCCTCGCAGCCGCATCGGCCGTGCCATGAGGGCAGTTCGCGAAAACGAAATGGCGGCCGAAGTCGCCGGCGTCGCGACGCTACGGGTCAAGGTCATCGCGTTCACCATGTGCGCCGCTCTGGCCGGTATTGGCGGCGGGCTGTATGCCGCCGGCTTCGCCTATGTCAGCCCGGACAACTTCAACTTCAAGGTCGCCATCGAGTTCATGACGATGGCTCTGCTTGGCGGCGCGCAATCACCGTTTGGGTCGGCGCTTGGCACGGTGCTGCTGATCCTGTTGCCGGAATGGTTGCGCTTTTTGCGCGAAGCGTATCTCGCCGCCTATGGCCTGGCGGTAATCCTGATCATGGTCTTCATGCCCGAGGGTATTTGGGGCATTGCAAAGGCGGTGTGGTTCCGGATTCGCAAGCCCCGCATTCCGGTAACGGGACCGATCATACCGCTCGCGTTCGATGTTCCGTCCGAGTCCACCAGCCCTATCCTGGAATTGCGCAATGTGCAGAAGCATTTTGGTGGTGTGAAGGCGGTCGACGGGCTCGATATCGTGGTCCAGCGCGGCACTGTGCATGCCCTGATCGGCCCGAACGGATCGGGCAAGACGACCAGCCTCAATGTCCTCAATGGCATCTACAGCGCCACGGCAGGCCAGATACTGGTTGACGGCATTGACATCACCCGCATGTCGCCGCACGACCGCGCCGCGCAAGGGGTGGGCCGTACCTTCCAGAACATCCGGCTGTTCCCGGCCCTGACCGTGCTTGAAAACGTCATGGTTGGCGCGCAGCGAGAAAACAATCCGATAGCACGCAATAGCGCTGCATTGCGCGAACGGGCCTTGTCGGCACTGGAATTCGTCGGCATGGCGGAGCGCGCCCACGACATCGTCAAGGGCCTGCCATACGGCCACCAGCGGCTGGTGGAAATTGCGCGGGCGCTGGCAGGACATCCCAAACTACTGCTGCTGGACGAACCGGCAGCCGGACTTAACCAGACAGAAAAGCAGGCGCTGGTTGGCCTGCTCAAGCGGCTTCGCGGCCATGGCCTGACCATCTTCCTGATCGAGCACGACATGCGCCTCATCATGCAAGTGTCTGACAAAATTTCGGTACTCAATTTCGGACGCAAGATTGCCGAGGGGTCACCGCAGGAAATCATGAAGCATCCAGAAGTTATCAAGGCCTATCTCGGCGAGGAGGTTGTGCATGCCGCTGCTTGAACTGCGTGAGGTCACGGCATCCTATGGCAGCGTGCAGGCGCTGCGCGGCATCTCCATCAGTGTCGAAGCGGGCCAGGTGGTGACCCTGCTGGGCGCCAACGGCGCGGGCAAGAGCACCGCCCTGCGCGCCATTTCCGGGTTGGTCCAGGCGGGCGGCGAAATCCTGTTCGATGGCAAGCCGATTCAGCGCATGTCGGCCGAAGCCATCGTGCGACTTGGCATTGCGCATGTGCCGGAGGGGCGGCGCATTTTTCCTGGCCTGACGGTAACCGAGAACATCATGCTCGGTGCTTCAAGCCGGCCGCGCATGCCGAAGGCGCAAATGCGTTCGGAAGTCGACGACATGTTCCGTATTTTTCCCGACCTGGAGCGCCTTTCTGGTGCCCTGGGCTGGAGCCTCTCGGGCGGCCAGCAGCAGATGCTGGCAGTGGCGCGCGGACTGATGGCACGACCACGCCTGCTGATGCTCGACGAACCTTCGCTGGGACTCGCGCCGATCATCGTGCAGCAACTCTTTGCCGTGATTCGCGACATCCGCACGCGGGGCACCACCATCCTGCTGGTCGAGCAGAACGCGCACATGGCCTTATCAGTGGCCGACCGCGGCTATGTGCTGGAAACCGGGCGCCTCATTACCCAGGGCCTGCCACAGGAATTGCTGAACAACGCCGAAGTGCAGGCGGCATACCTGGGCGGCACTGAACCGGTGGCGCTGGACTAATCCTGCTTCAAACGACGCGGCCGCCTGCAACCAGCGGCCCATGGCCCAAATCTCTCGCATCCGGCGTACAGCAGGCGCCCGCAAATAAATAGCATCGGGTGGGCGGGCGTCTGGAACAAAGCTCGGCGCAACGTTCCTCATCGAGTTCATCAAGCTGTCCGTTGAACCGGATCATGGACGCTGTTGGTGTCCACCGTTACGCGTGACACTTGCCTCACCACCGCGCCAAACATCAGTGCGGTAGCGTGTCTCGATCCCTCCGCGAAAGGAACAACAGTCATGTCGAACAACTCAACCGCCGCTGCATTGTCTGGACGAGGTACTTCCAGGCCTCAACTAATCAGGCGCCATGACCGCAGCGGTAATGTGCCGCTTGATGCGCCGGCACGGCCGGGAAGTCGCGACAGCAGCCCCGATCCGGGCTTCCACGGACCACTCACGAAAAGCAGCGCGTCACTGCCTGTGACAGTGCCAGGCATCATAGTCGTTGCACCCAGCGCGACGCGGTCTTCAGCCAGCGAAAGTGCAACCACCGGCTCGGAAGATGCGTGCGCAACCGCCGCCTCAGAAACTGGCGCATGGTCAGGCACCGCATTGGCATCCACCGTTATGCCGGCGCCCCTTCCGCTACCGGAGAATTTTCACGGATCGACTGCCTTGCCAGGGATAGAGCAGCCTTTCACCGCACCGCATTCCTGGACCGCGTCGCCCAGGCGGACAAATCTTTGGCGGGGCAGGGCACAGATCCTTTTGGAAGAAGCAGACTCATTGCGGTTTCAGTTCCAGTCAACCCAAAAAGCTACTACGCCGGGGATCCAAAAGGCGGACAAAAAAGTTGTCTACAGCGAGCGGGCCCTGTGCCAGCTGGTCAACACCCTGCTTTGCGCTCGCCGCCCCACCTGTATTCAATTTGACTCGATAACGCGGACGCTCACCCTTCCAACAGTGCTTGCGAAGGCGCGGCATGTCCCCATCAAGCTCGATGCAAGCGGCGTGGGACGCGAGCGCTTTCTAAATGAAGTCCTGCCTGCCCTGGAAAAAATCCACCCGCGCTGCCCGGTGGTGCTGGTGGCGCGAAAGAACGGCCTCCGGCCACGCGATGTCCAGGTCCTGGTTGAGATCATGAAGCGCAACCCTGTCGTGTATCGGCTCGACCTGAGTGAAAACCTGTTGTGCATGAATGAAGAACCGTGCCTGCCGCTCGTCGAACTGTTTCAGGTTGTCGGGCCGACCTCGCATGTCTATCTGCACAACTGCGGGGTGAACGGTGGGACAGCGTGTCGGATCGCGGATACGTTGTCGGTGAACCCCTGCATCACACATATTGATTTAAGGGGAAATGCGATTGACGCAGCCGCTGCAATCGAACTTGCACAGGCCGCGGGTCGGAGCGACTCGCTCGCCGCGTTACGGTTGCAGGCGAACGAATTCGACGAGGATGACGACGACGTCACGCTTGCCGTCGAGGCGGCGAACCGGCTTCGCGCGGTCGGCTCGGACGACGATGAAGTCGTTATCCGACTCCCGGTCGTGCAGACCAGCGCGGTGGACGCCGAAACGATGTCTAACGAGTCAATGCGCGTGCTGGTCCAGCAGTTGCTGGACGCCGCCGCCTTGCGCGAACAGCTTTAAGCGCAAGGCAGGCGCACGGGGTCGGTGGCGCGGCAAGGCCGGGGCATTGCCACCGTCACTTCCCTAGATCGCCTTGCTGCTATAAGCCTTGACCGGGGAATCGATCAGGTCCGGCTCCATCAGAACCTCCGGCTCGTCTGCTTCGATTGCGGTCTCCTGGTTCAGGTGCTGCTGCATGCGGGCGACATCGAGCTCGCCAGTCCATTTTGCCACCACAATGGTTGCTACGCCGTTGCCAACAAGGTTCGTCAGCGCACGCGCTTCGGACATGAACCGGTCGATGCCAAGGATAAGCGCCAGCCCCGCGACCGGAACACCGCCCACTGCCGATAGCGTGGCGGCCAGCACAATAAAGCCGCTGCCGGTAACCCCGGCCGCACCCTTGGAGGTCAGCAGCAGCACCGCGAGCAGGGTCAGTTGCTGGATCAGGCTCATCGGGGTATCGGTTGCCTGCGCAATAAAAACCGCCGCCATCGTGAGGTAGATCGATGTGCCGTCGAGATTGAAGGAATAGCCGGTTGGGATCACGAGGCCCACCACCGACTTTTTGGCGCCGAGGTTTTCCATCTTGGCCAGCATCCGAGGCAGCACCGACTCAGATGAAGAAGTGCCCAGCACGATGAAGAGTTCTTCCTTGATGTACTTGATGAACTTCCAGATGCTGAAGCCATGGAAGCGGGCAATGGTGCCCAGCACGACGAACACGAAGAGAAGGCAGGTCAGGTAGAAAGTACCCATCAGTTTGCCCAGCGAAAGCAGCGAGCCGAGGCCGTACTTGCCGATGGTGAAGGCCATCGCGCCAAATGCACCAATCGGCGCCACCTTCATGATGATGCCGACGATGGCGAACAGAACCTGCGACATCTTTTCGATAACGTCGAATACCAGCGTACCGCGGCCGCCAAAGCGGTGTAACGCAAAGCCGAACAGGATCGAAAACAGCAGTACCTGCAAGATCTCGCCCTTGGCAAACGCATCCACAACACTCGACGGAATGATGTCGAGCAGGAACCCAACGGTGGTTTGCATCTTGCCCGGCCCGGTGTAAGCCGCGATGCTCTTGGTATCCAGGGTGGCGGCGTTGATGTGCATGCCGGCGCCCGGTTGCACCACGTTCACCAGCAGCAAGCCGATCAGCAAGGCGATAGAACTGACGACTTCAAAATAAAGCAACGCCAGTCCACCGGTCTTGCCGACCTTTTTCATGTCCTCCATGCCGGCGATGCCGATCACCACGGTACAAAAGATGATGGGCGCAATAATCATCTTGATGAGCTTGATGAACCCGTCGCCGAGCGGTTTCATCTCTGCCCCAAGCTGGGGGTTGAAATAGCCTAGCAGGATGCCGATCGTTATCGCGACCAGGACCTGCAGGTAGAGCGACTTGTAGAGCGGTTTTTTCATGATTCCCCCCACGATGCGGTTTGCGGCATGCGATGCCGGGTCGTTGAAAACGGTGCAGCGCTGCGCGCATGGTTTCCGAAGCATCCATGCGGTCCATCACAAATCAGGTCGGCGGGCGACCGTGCACTAACAGCTTGCCAGTATGCTCGGAATAAACTGGCGTGGGTATTCGCCATCGCCGTAGTCTGGAAGCCGATTAGATCGTATCCTTCAAACTCCAGCGACAACCTGCGACTCAAAATATAAACGCGCGCAACAGACATTTCCAGACAAATGGAGGCCCTTCTTGAGCAATGCGACCATCGGCTTTCCCTTAAAGTACCTGCTGGAAACACCATGAAGATACCGTCCATCCCCGGGCTGCAGCGCCCGCTGTTTTTCGCGGCGCTCGTCACGTCAATTCCGGCTTTTTACCTGCTACTGAGTGGCGCCGGCCCAGACTGGCGCCACGCCGGCAACCTCCTTTATGGCCTCACGGCGGTTCTTGTCGCCCTTGACTGGCGGCGCGGCCTGCGGCATCCGGGGCGTCCGCGTGCGCGCTCCCGCAACGCCTACCTCGACGTGCTGGTTTTCCTGGGAGCCGTGGTCAGTGCATGGCCCACCGATCCAGAGTGGTCACCGATTGAGTGGGCGTTACGGCTATGCTTCTGCGGCCTGATTTTCTTGCGCCTTTCAATGATCACGGCAAAGCACCTGGCCCCGGCCAGCCTGATGCAGGTGCTCGCGATCGCGGCGCTGTTGCTGGCGGTCGCCGGAGTGGGTTTCTACTGGCTGGAGCCGCGCGTGCCAAGCTATGGCGACGGGTTATGGCTGGCGTTCATCACCGGCGCCACGGTGGGATACGGCGACATCGTGCCGTCCACGCCGGCTTCACGCATATTCGCGGTATTCATCGTGCTGCTTGGCTATGCGGTCTTTTCCGTCGTGACCGGCAGCATTGCCGCCCTGTTCGTGGGCGAAGACGAAAAGCGCTTCGAGAAAGAATTGCATTCCGATATTCGCCATCTGCGTGACGAGATTGTCGTCTTGCGCGCTGAACTGCATCGCGCATTGGCGACCGGTGTCACCGCAACGGTTGCTCCCCCGGTGCCAGAATCCGAAGCCACCCGCGGCGGCTAGGACGCGGCCGGAGGACGTTCAGAAGGGATGGTGTTTTCCCCGCATTGCTTTCGTGGTTCTTTTGCGGCGCACGCCCTGCATGCTGGCTAATGTTGCGGTTAATCGGTCGTCCATGGTCCTGCGCAAGACAAGCCGCCTTGGCCAATCTTGCATGCCTTTATCGTTTGCCCAATTTTGATGCAAATCAATTGTGCCCATGGCGTTCTTCCAGAGCGGGCTATAGCATAAAAGTGTAATAAAAAAGGAGCGCTGCATTGCGCGTGGATTCTGCGTCGGTGCGCCGTCCATCCATCCCCTCTCAATAGCAGGTGACCTCATGTTTAAAACTATTCTCGTGCCAACGGACGGCTCCGAACTGGCGAACAAGGCGATCGTCGCGGCCGTCGAATTCGCAAAGCTCACGCGCGGCAAGATTATCGGCCTGGCCGTCGCAGAACCTTATCCGTTTTCCCCGCTCGGCGAAACGGCCTTCATGCCGGATGTTGCAGGCTATGAAAAAGGCGCGAAGGAAGCAGCGCAAGCCCATGTCAACAAGGTTTCGGCCCTGGCTCTGGCCGCTGATGTGCCTTGCCAAACCATGACAGCACTTTCCTTCGATCCATCGGATGAAATCGTCAAGGCTGCGAAGCAGCATGGCTGCGACATCGTCTTCATGGCATCGCATGGGCGGCGCGGCCTCGACCGGCTGCTGCTTGGCAGCGAGACGCAAAAGGTGCTGGCGCATTCGACCGTGCCGGTGATGGTATTCCGCTAAGAGGCAACGCGGTTGAAGGGGAAGCACTGCAGCCGCGGTTGTTCTGCCGCAGTGGTCACTGCAACGGTCTTAGCGGGAAAGCCAGCGGTCGGAACGCCGCTGGCGCTTCCATCTTCGCGCAGCTTAGGCAGCCCACCGCTACGTTATGGGTTGCTGCGTACCCATTGCGGACGCGACTCGGTTGCAGGCGTTACGCCGTTGCCGAAGTTGACGCCGTTGCCGAAGTCCACCCCGCTGCAGAGGCGGCGCTTAATTCATCGACCAGGAGGGTACGAGCCATGAAAAGCGTAGTGCGACGCGGCGTTATCGTCGCTTTTCTTGTGCTGCAAGTCGCAGCGCCACGTGCCTTTGCTGCGCTGGTGCCGGACGACTCGCCAAACGTTTACATTAGTGGGAATGAAGTCGCCATCGTGGCGCCCGTGCGAGCTGATTTGTTCGCGGCCGGTCGGCGCGTGAGTGTCAATCAGGCGGTTGGTGTAGACGCGGCGATTGCGGGTGACGAGGTCGTGATTGATGCCGACATCGGGCAAGACCTCAGGGTCGCTGGCAAGAGCGTGGACATCACCGGAAAAGTTGGCGGCGAAGTGCTGGTCGCCGGTCGAACCGTTCGCATTGCGCGCACTGCTGACATCGCAGGTCCGCTGCTGGTAGCCGCTGACGAGCTGGTATTGGCCGGCACCCTTCACAAGAGCGTGAAGGCCTATGCCAGAAAGATCCTGGTATCAGGCGACATTGCCGGCAACGTTCGCCTCTATGCGAAGGAAATTGTATTGATGCCGGGCGCAACCGTGCGGGGAGACTTGTTCTATTCGAGTCCCCAGGCGTTGCCGGCGGAGCAGCTCGCGCGCGTCACCGGGCAGGTTCGGCGCGACGAAACGCCGCCCGCCGCGAAAGCAGATCGATCGGGAAGCAGCGGACCGGGCTGGTTTCACCCTGTGCTGTTTTTCAGCATGCTTGTAAGCGGCGCGCTGCTGGCAATGGTTTTCCCCGGGGCGGTGCAGGGTACGCGAGAAGCGATGTTGCAGCGGCCGCTTCGCAGCCTGCTGGTCGGTCTCGTTTTGCTGTGCGCGGTGCCGCCCATGGCGATCATTTTCATCATCACGGTCGTAGGTGCGCCCATCGGCTTGGGGCTTCTTGCCCTCTATCCCGTGATACTGATGCTTGGCTATCTTGCGCTCGCATTTGCGGTCGGATGGCGCGTGGCAGCTGCGATGAAGCAGCCGGACAATGGGGGGTGGTGGCGTCAGCTAGGGTATTTAGCCCTGGCGCTCATTTTGCTGCGCCTCGTTGCGCTGATTCCAGTGCTTGGCACCTTCCTGCTGTTCATGGCGTGGGCCGCCGGCGTTGGAAGCTGGGCCCTCTGGCTCCTTGACCGGTATCGCGCCACACCACCTTCAGGCACCGGCGATGCGCCGGCGTGGCAGGTAGGTCCGGCTCAGGCTGCGCCGGGAGGCCCATAAGCTGCCGCATAGGCGTGGCATGGTGCCCGACTGTGCGGCCGGTTCACTGCTGCGTCACCGCTTTCCATTCGGATCTCATCAAGCTTGGGATGCGTTAGGACCGCTGCGCGACTACACCGCTGCCTCCCGAGCGGATGCTCGGTATGGGTTATAGAGTGCTGTCACCATGCACTGATGTTGCCCTGTCACAGTCGAAATCGTGTGGGATCCATTACCCGCTGGCTGAACCGCATCGCGAATGAGCGGTCGAAATTTCCCAGGCTTGGCCACGACTTTCAATCATCCGGTGTCACGGAATACCAGTCAGGCAAGACACGCAAGGAAGGAGCATCAGCATGCCTATTAACGAATGTTGCAGCACGTCGGTCGTGACATGCGGTACGGAGGCGTCTGTGCCGCAAGTGGCTGAACTGATGCGGAGGAACCATGTTGGCGCTGTCGTCGTTGTCTCGGGCCGAGAGCGGGAGCAGGTGCCGGTAGGGATCATTACTGATCGTGACATCGTGCTTGAGACCGTTGCCCTTGATCTTGATGTCCCAGTCTTTACTGCCGGGGACATCATGAGCACACCGGTAATTACGGTGTTCGAAAACGAAGGCATCGTGGAAGCGCTGCGGCGCATGCGCACCGCCACTATTCGCCGCTTGCCCGTGATCCGCGCGGATGGCACGCTGCTTGCCATTGTCAGTTCGGACGACATTCTGAAATTGCTTACCGCCGAACTTTCCATGATGACCGTCGCCATCGTTGACCAGCGGGAAGCGGAGCGGCGGCTGCGTCATGGTGGCTACGCCGGCGACGGCGCGCAGTCGGCGTCCGACGCAAGCCCCTGACGGCTCACGGTCGGCCTGGAAACATGCCGACGGTCGGGAGCCGGGACCTTCCTTGTCGCGGTTGCCGGCCTTTCACAGCCTTTGCAAATTCCCGCACTTTTCCTTTCAGAAACCGTGGCTTCATGCCATGCGTCGCGTTTCCGGTTACCCCAGACTTGTTTAGCGGTTTCATGCAAATCGCCCCTTGACTTTTGTGCGGCGCAGCGTAACCTGTAGGCATACACCATCCAACCAGATGGCAGCCGGATGGCGGATGGATGGAAATGCCGCAAAGTGGCCAAGAGGCTCAGGAGAAGACGTGAAAGAACAGGAAGTAAAACCGAGGCTAGCTGATTCCGAAAAGATCACGATCAATCTTGGGCCAGTAGATCTTGGACAAATCGATCTGCTAGTGCAGGAAGGTTTCTATTCAAACCGCACGGATCTGATTCGCACAGCCATCCGCAACCAGATCACGCTGCACGCCGACGTGATTCGGCAAACGGTATCTCGCAAGAGCCTTGTTCTGGGACTTCAACACTTTTCGCGGGCCGACCTGGAGTTGGTTCAGCAGGCCGGACAGACATTGCAAATCCAGGTGCTGGGCCTGGCCAGTATTGGCCTCGATGTACCGCCGGAGTTGGCCGCGGCAACCATCGATTCGGTCACCGTATTGGGAACGCTTCATGCAAGTCCCGCCGTCAAGGCCGCCTTGGCCGGACGGATCCGATAAACACAAGTGAGGTAATTCATGAAATTGAATGACGATTTTCTTTCAAAGATGCAGGAAGCTACCGAGCTGCTACGGACCTCCGGTCCGGCAGCGGCCACTGAGGCAATCCAGCGCGCGCTGCAGGGCGGGTCCGAAACCGCCGGGCATACTGGTGTAGAGGCTTCGCGACCGAACGCTGCCAGCCGGCCGACGTTGGTCGACATAAATGCAGTGCCCGCTGCTTCAACTCCGCGTCCCACGGCGGCAACCGAGGAAAAGCCGTCCGCAGGACCCCGGTCCCTGCTCGACCGCCTACGCCGGGCAACAAAGTTCGGTCGAAGCGCAGCGCAAACCGTTGAGGAAGTCGATATCGAGCCGACGCCAGACGCCGCTGCCACGCCGGGAAAGTATCTGTCGGCGTCCATGACGAACCAGGCCGGGACCCGCGCTTACAAGGTGTATGTACCGAGTGGCTACCGTGGCGAACCAGTGCCGCTGATTGTGATGCTGCATGGCTGCAAACAGAACCCGGACGACTTCGCCGCCGGCACAAACATGAACCGCATCGCGGAGGAAAATACCTGCATCGTGCTTTATCCGGAACAGACTCGAAAAGCCAACGGCTCCAACTGCTGGAACTGGTTTAACGACATAGACCAGAAGCGTGACAAGGGCGAGCCGTCGATGATCGCGGACATCACGCGTCAGGCGATGCGTGACTATAAGATTGATCCGGAGCGGGTCTATGTGGCTGGCCTCTCTGCTGGCGGTGCGATGGCCGCGATTGTCGCCGCCGCGTATCCCGATTTGTATGCCGCTGTTGGCATCCACTCCGGGCTTCCCGTCGGGTCGGCGCATGACGTGCCATCCGCTTTCGGAGCGATGAAGCAGGGCAGCAAGTCCCCCCGCGCTCGTGCATATTCTCGGCCGGTCCCGGCGATAGTGTTTCATGGCGACCGCGATACCACCGTCCATCCCGACAACGGGGTTGGCGCCCTCGCGCAAAGCCTGCAAGGCGCGGACAAGGGAGCTTCGGCACGCGCCCCAGAGATAAGCAAGGGTACGTCGGCGAAGGGAAGGGCGTACACGCAGACTGTTCACTACGGTGCTGAAGAAGCGCCATTCGCGGAACACTGGGTTGTGCATGGCGCCGGACACGCCTGGTCCGGCGGCGCGCGAGCAGGGTCGTATACCGATCCACGGGGACCGGATGCTTCACGTGAAATGCTGCGGTTTTTTCTTTCTCATCCGCGTCGGAATGCTGCTTAACCCTGACTCGGTCAGCCCCTGACGCGCGAGTTCTCAGACGACTAGCAAGATAGTTCCACAGGGCCAGAAGGATGCAAATCCTTGCCGGCCCTTCCGTTTTTGGCGATCCGGGCGTGATTCGTTGTGGGCGCCCTACGCTTTGCACGAAGTCGCGTGCGCGGCACTTTATTTCTTTAGGGAAAGTGATACCATAAATTTGAAGTAATCCGATTACCGACCGAAAAAGAGCAAAAACTGGGAGGCAGTAGATGGTTCGGCTTTCAACAACTTCCGCGGGCGCGGCTATTTTTTTGACGGCATCCTGCCTGCTTGCGACGTCCGGCGTCCATGCCGACACGCTTTCGAAAATTCGCAGCACGAAAACTATCGTGGTGGGCTACCAGGAAGGCTCGGTGCCATTTTCCTTTATCGACGACAACAGCAAAAAGCCAGTCGGTTACGCAGTGGAACTGTGCCAAAAGTTTGTCGACGCGGTCCAGAAAGAACTCAAGCTGCCGTCCCTGGAAGTGGTCTACCTTCCGGTTAATTCCTCAAACCGCATTCCCGCGATCGTCGACGGCAAGGCCGACATAGAATGCGGCACCACAACCAACACGCCGGACCGCCGCAAGCAAGTCGCCTTTACCATCCCGCATTTCGTGGCGGCGGCAAAGATGCTGGTCAAGACCGATTCCAACATCAAGAACTGGAACGATTTGCGCGGCAAGAAAGTGGTTATCACCAAGGGCGCGGTCCAGTACAAGGTAGTCAAGGACCGCAATGAAACGACTGGACTGAACATGACCATCGTCGACGGCCGCGACCACATGGAGTCCTTCCGCATGCTGGAGCGTGGCGAAGTGGCGGCGTTCCCCATGGGCGACGTTGTCCTGTACGGTTTGCGGGCCAAGGCCAAGGACCCGGCCGCGTTCCAGATCGTCGGCGATCCGCTTTCCGCCGAACCCTACGCTTCCATGTTTCGCAAGGACGATCCTGCATTCAAGACAGTCATCGACACTGAAATGGCGCGATTGATGACCTCTGGCGAGCTAACGAAACTGTATGACAAGTGGTTCAGGACGCCACAGCCTGCCTTCAACAACGCGAGCCTGAACATGCCAATGAGCTATCTGCTGCGCGACTCAATGCGCTTCCCGAGTGACAAGGTCGGCCAGTAACTCGGAGCCGACTTTTATCTGGCGCATGATCTGGAAATGCAGAGGGAAGGGTGGATGGCACGTCGTCGCAAGAATAAGGATTTGGCCAGCGTTCTGGTGCTGCTTCCGTGGTGGATGAGCGGCGTAATGGGTGTCGCGGCATTCGCGGCAATCCGATGGTTGTTCCCGCTTTTTTTCTCGGGCAATCCGATCCTCGCTGCATTGGCCATTGCGATGCGGCCATTGGCTTGGCTGGCGCTCGTTTTTTTCGCTGCGCTTGCCGTGGTAAGCGCGATGCGGCAGCCGCATCGCGCTTCCAACAAAACCGGCAAAGCCGTAACCTCGTCTGCCCCGGAGCATCGTCTTGAGCCTCTTCTGCCCAATGCGGGCGGCACCACGCTCTTCGTTCCCTCAAACCCCAGCACCTGGTCGCTGCAATCGCTTCAATCGCTCGAATGGAAAAGGTTCGAGCACCTTTGCGCCTGGTATTACGACGCTTTCGGCCTGACTGCCGAAACGCTGGCTGCGGGCCCGGATGGTGGAATCGACATAAAGCTGTTCAAGCCGGGGAACCGTACTGCGCCCATCGCAATCGTCCAGTGCAAGGCGTGGCAAAAACCGGTCGGTGTGGCGCTGGTGCGCGAACTGCTGGGCGTGATGACCCATGAAAAGGTCAAACGCGGCATATTTATCACGACCGCAAACTACACCGATGACGCGACAGCTTTCGCTGCGACGAACCAGATTCAGCTTGTTAGCGGCGTGGCATTTGTTGCGAAACTGCAGGCGCTCGATGCGGCGCGGCAGAAGGACTTGCTCGAGCGCGCGTTCTCCGGCGATTACGCAACGCCGACCTGCGCCTCCTGCGGCGTCAAGATGGTTTCACGCGCCTCTGCAAAGGGTGCATTCTGGGGCTGCATCAACTTTCCGAAGTGTCGGACGATGCTGAACCGGCGTGCGGGCACCGCAGAAGCGTCGCTGGCCTGAAGCCGTCCTACTGATTGGGACCGCTATCGAGGCGGCCAATCGACGAAGTTCCAGGGAACGCGCGTACGGTGTTGCGGGATGCGCTGCGGCGTTTCGCGTTGGCGCTGTTGCCATGCCATGCCGTCCTTGGCGCCTGGCGCCTGGCGCATGAGTAACCGGATTCCTTGCAAGCCCCATAGCCATCTCTGGCCTCCTGCCGTCGTTGCTGCTGTCGCTGGTTGGTGTATCTTGGTCTGGATACCTTTCTGGAGCACCAACGTTGAACACCGCAGCAACTTCTGGCAACGCAATGACCGATCTCAGTTTTCCCGTCCAGGGCATGACCTGCGCCTCCTGCGTGTCACGTGTCGAAAAGGCATTGAAGGCGGTACCCGGCGTCGTCAGTGCCTCGGTCAACCTTGCGACCGAAAAGGCAAATATCCAGGGCGATTCGAACCTGCGCATTGACGCCCTGTCCGCCGCGGTAAAAAAGGCCGGCTACGAAGTTCCGGCGGAAACCATCTCGCTTTCCATTTCTGGCATGACCTGCGCCTCATGTGTCAGTCGGGTGGAAAAGGCGCTGAAGAAGGTTCCCGGCGTGATTGAAGCAACCGTCAACCTGGCAACTGAAAAAGCGCAGGTGCAGTCTCTCGGCGTTCCGATGGAATCCTTGCTGATGGCGGTCCGCAAGGCGGGCTACGAGGCGGCGCCGGCCAGCGACTTGTCCGCTGGTGCCACCGCCTCGGCAAGTGGCATGCCGACATGGTGGCCCGTTGCGGCCGCCGCCGCGCTAAGTCTCCCGCTTGCAGTGCCAATGCTGGGACTGCCATTCGGCGTTCACTGGATGCTGCCCGGCTGGGTGCAATGGATGCTGGCAACGCCGGTGCAATTTTGGTTGGGTGCCCGCTTCTACAAGGCTGGCTGGAGCGCATTGATGGCGCGCTCCGGGAACATGGATTTGCTGATTGCGCTCGGCACCAGCGCGGCGTACGGACTGTCCGTCTACCTGCTGCTTGCGCTCGCCAGCCACGGCGGCACGGAGCATCTGTACTTTGAGTCCTCCGCGTTCGTCATTACGCTTGTCCTGTTGGGAAAATGGCTGGAGGCGCGTGCCAAATTCCAGACTGTTGCCGCATTGCGCGCGCTTGAATCGCTGCGTTCAACCGTCGCCAATGTGCGCCGCCACGGCGTTGAAGTCGCCGTGCCGCTGGCTATGGTGTGCGTCGATGACATCGTGGTCGTGCGGCCCGGTGAGCGGGTTCCGGTCGACGGCCGGATCATTGAAGGCGAGAGTAACCTTGATGAATCGCTCCTGACCGGCGAAAGCCTTCCGGTAGCAAAGGCAATCGGCGACACCGTCACCGGCGGCGCAGTCAATGCGGAAGGATTGCTCGTCATTGTCGCCACTGCGGTTGGCGGCGCAACCATGCTTTCGCAGATCATCAAGATGGTAGAGGACGCGCAGGCGAAGAAAGCGCCGATCCAGCGTCTGGTCGATCAGGTCAGCGCAGTCTTTGTGCCAGTCGTGCTGCTGATTTCTGCTGTCACGCTGCTTGCCTGGGGCCTCGTGACCGGCGACTGGCAGCAGGCGCTGTTGAATGCCGTGGCGGTGCAGGTGATTGCCTGCCCATGCGCGTTAGGCCTCGCAACGCCAACCTCTATCATGGCAGGGACCGGGGCCGCGGCCCGCTACGGCATCCTGATCAAGGACGCGGAAGCCTTGGAAATTGCGCACGCGGTCACCACAGTGGCATTCGACAAGACTGGCACGCTGACCGAAGGGAAGCCCGCGGTCACCGCGATTGAAAGCGGATCACAGCCAGAGCGTCGAATACTTGAACTGGCGAGCGCAGTCCAGCAATACAGCGATCATCCACTCGCCCGGGCGGTGCAAAAGGCTGCCCTGGAGCGCGGCATCGGCCCGCCGCCAGCAACCAGCGCCAAGGCACTGCCGGGCCGTGGCGTGCAGGCGGAGGTGGACGGCGTGACCGTATATCTAGGCAACACGCGGCTGATGCAAGAACTGGGGATTTCATCCGGCATCCTCGAGCAGGTCGCCAGCGTTCACGAGCAAGCCGGACGCACCTTGTCCTGGCTGGCATTGAACAGCAAATCAGGCCTGGAACTGGCCGGCCTGCTGGCTTTCGGCGATACCGTGAAGCCTTCCGCAAAAGCTGCCGTCACGAGACTGGCTGCAATGGGCATTGGCTCTGTCATGCTCACCGGCGACAACGTCGGTAGCGCGCGTCTCGTTGCGGCGGCGGTTGGCATTACGGATTATCGTGCCGAGATACTTCCCGCTGACAAGGCGCAGGTCGTGGCAAGCCTGAGGGCGGGCGGAAACGGTCAGCCGAGGGCCGACCAGAAGCTCGGCGTGAATGTAGCCGAGAACGTGCCCAGGGACGTGACCGGGAAGCTTGCCGAAAGCGTGCCCAGGAACGTGCCGGGTAACGCGGATGGGAGGAAGCATGAGAAGGGTGTTCAGAAGCGAGTCGCCATGGTCGGCGATGGCATCAACGATGCACCGGCGCTGGCGGCGGCCGATGTGGGCATTGCAATGTCCACCGGCACCGACGTCGCCATGCAGGCGGCAGGTATCACGCTGATGCGCGGCGACCCGGAACTTGTGGCTGATGCGATCGACATCTCGCGACGGACCTACAACAAGATCCGGCAAAACCTGTTCTGGGCTTTCATCTACAACCTGGTGGGAATACCGCTGGCCGCCTTTGGGCTGCTCAATCCCGTGGTAGCTGGCGTCGCCATGGCGCTCAGCTCAGTGAGCGTGGTCAGCAATGCCCTGCTGCTGCGACGCTGGCGACCGGGCGACAAGGAGGGGAAGGGCGGCCGGGCCACTGGGGTGCAACCGATACAGGCCCGGGCGAACTGAACGTCGGCGCGGCGAGCGGAGCGTGTTGTCCGCTGCACCGGCCAAGGCGAGGAACAGGTCATGGGTCATGGTTTCGCGGTCGGGACGTGGCCTGCAAACCACCGTGCCGATCTATGCCGACGCCAAACAGACTACGAAAGCTTCCTGGGTGATCTCTCCAACGACGACGACCAAATCATGGCTGCCGTCATCATTCACGCGTGGCGCTCGACCTTACGGGATAACCAGCCTCCTCGATCACCGAGGCGACCACAGCCCGGTCCAGCGCGGTGGTGACGCGCACCAGGTTGCTCTTTAAATCCACATCCACCAAGGCCTTGGCGTCGAGCGCCTGGACTGACTTGGTGACCCGATCAACGCAATGCGCGCAACTCATTCCTTCTACCTGCAGTTCAATCATGGTGAGGTATCCTCGAATGCTGGAATCGTAACTCTCATCCTTCGCACCGTAGCAAAAGACAAGAACGGGTGACGTCGGACCGTGAGGCCGTCCTGAAGTATATTGACCGCTGCCAGATCCGAAAATTCGGGGACCCGGGGTAAGGCCGTCCTTGTCCAAATCGGCCCGGGACCATTATCCAATCATTTCCTGATTTCCAATTCCGTCGCCAGCCAAATTATTGCCGCGCCCCGCCAATGAACATCGAATTTTCTTCTGTCATAAATCTTTTGCACAGTGCCTCCTACGGCAGTCTCGCAACGCATTCTGTTCAACTGCCCGGCTACCCATTCGCGTCGATATTGCCCTTTGTTCTTGATGCGCAGCATGCGCCGGTTTTTCTCATTAGCACCCTGGCGGAGCACACAAGGAACGTTTTGGCCGACGGGCGGGCCAGTTTCCTCGTCCACGGTGCTGAGCAGCACGACATATTGGCTTCGGAGCGGGTTTCGCTACTCGGCGATGTAGCGCGCATTGAAGCCTCGCCGGCACTGGTCCGGCACTATCTCAGGGCCCACCCAAGTGCCGAGCCTTATCTTGGCCTTGGCGATTTCGCGTTCTTCAGATTGCTGCCGCAACGCGCACGCTATATCGGCGGTTTTGGGCGCATGGGTTGGGTCGGCACGGCTGACTGGGAAGGCGCGTCCGTGCTTGGGCTAGACGATGCCGAAGTGCTGCTCGCCGATTCGCAGGTCGGCAAGCCGCTGGACGTGCGCCTGCTTGGATTGGACTGCTTTGGATTTGACCTGGAACGCGCTGGAAAGCGAGAGCGGCAGCGCTACGAAGAAGGCCCTGTCAGCGCAGACCGGATAGGCGAAACCTTGACGCGCTACCTCGCCGCAATGTGAAGGCGACGGGGGTGCTACTTAATCTCAACGGACCCTCAACGAACCCTACCCAAGCGTGCGCAACTTGCGAGCAAGGTCCGACAGCCGATACGGCTTGCTGACAAACGGGAAGTCGTCGATGTTGCCGTGTTCTGCCTTGAGCGCGGGCAGTGGATAGCCGGACGCCAGAATCGACTTTATTTTTGGCCAGCGGCGCTGCGTTTGACGCGCGAGTTCTATGCCACTCATACCATTGGGCATAATTACATCGGTGAAGACGATGCCGATGTTGTTGTTACGTTCCAAGATATCGATCGCGTCTTTTCCCTCTCCCGCGGTGAGTACCTCGTAACCCATCGAGCGGAACAAATCGGCCGCTGCCTTCAACAAGTCTGGTTCGTCTTCCACGATGAGAACTGTGTCGGCCGCAGGTCGTTCATTGCGCCGGGAAGCAGCGCTGTTCTCCGCTTGATCAGTGACGGGCAAATAGATACTTACCGACGTGCCTTTTCCAAGTTCGCTGGACAGGATCACTTCGCCGCCGGATTGCGCGATGAACCCGTAAACCTGGCTTAATCCCAGCCCTGTGCCCTTGCCAACTTCCTTGGTCGTAAAGAAGGGTTCAAACGCGCGCGCCATGGTCTCGGGCGCCATCCCGCTTCCGGCGTCGATGACAGTCAATTTGACATAGCGGCCCGCCTTCAGTGCTCCAACTTGTCCGTCCGCCAGCAAGACATTCTCGGTTCGTACGGTAAGCCGGCCGCCGCTTTGCATCGCGTCGCGGGCATTGACGATCAGGTTAAGCAGCGCTGCCTCGAACCGCGCCGCGTCGAGCATCACTGGGGCCAGTTCAGGTTCAAGGTCTATTTCAAATGCGATGGTCGGATTGCATGCGCGGCGAAGTACTGACTCGAAAGCGCCGATTACCGAGTTGATATTCTGGCGTTCAACCTGCAATGGCTGTTGGCGTGCAAACGAAAGCAGCTGCTGAGTGAGGGTTGCACCACGGGCGACGGCACGCTGCATGCTTTCGATCAGACGGACATCTTGCTCGTCCCTTGATCGGCTCGATAGCAAGTCCAGACTGCCCGACATCACGCCAAGGAGGTTGTTGAAGTCATGCGCAATGCCGCCGGTGAGCTGTCCGATGGCTTCCATTTTCTGCGACTGGAAGAGGGCGGCATCGGCGAGTTTCAACGCCTCCTCTGCCTCTCTTTTTTCAGTGATGTCGCGCGTGACCTTGGCAAAGCCAATCAGCTCTCCGTTTGAATCGTGAATGGCGTCAACCACAACGTGCGCCCAGAACCGCGAGCCATCCTTGCGGACGCGCCAGCCCTCACTCTCATAACGACCGTCCCTCGCAGCGATGGTGAGCCCGCGCGCGGGTGCATTGCTTAGCCGGTCTTCTTCGGTATAAAAACGTGAAAAATGTTGGCCCACCGCTTCGTCGTGGCTATATCCCTTGATGCGCTCCGCGCCGGCGTTCCAGTTGGTGATAACGCCCGTCGGCGACAGCATGTAGATGGCGTAGTCAGTAACGCCCTGGACCAGCAACCTGAACCGTTCTTCACTCTCGCGCAGGGCCTCCTGCGCCATCTTGCGCTCGGTAATATCCTTGGTGACCTTGGCAAATCCGACCAGTTCTCCCGCTTCCGTCCGGATCGGGTCGATCACGACACTGGCCCAGAAACGTGTGCCGTCCTTGCGTACGCGCCAGCCCTCGGCCTCGAATTTTCCTTCTCGCAGGGCGGTGCTTAACGCCCTGTATGGCACACCTGCCGCCCGGTCTTCTTCGGTATAGAAAACGGAGAAATGCTTGCCAATGATTTCTTGGGCCACGTAACCCTTGAAGCGGTGGGCTCCAGCGTTCCAGCTGCTGACGTAGCCGTCGGGGTCCAGCATGTAGATCGCGTAGTCACTCACGCCCGCGACAAGCAACTGGAAGCGCTGCTCTTCGCTAAACTTGGCAAGCGCCGGCTTGTTCTCGACTGTCATTCTGTGGTTCCTTGAAGCGCGATACTAGCTCGCATGATACAGGTGTGACGCAAGTTTAACGCGCGCCAGGTAATGCCGCCGAGGCCGCCAACCTTTCGGAAAGCGGCGTCCTACCATGCGTGCACGAGAATACGCTTTGTATAGCGGCAATCTTGTCAATTTCGCTTCCCGCGGTCGGCTCGGCTCGGATTGCAAAAAGAACAGCAATGGAAGGCCTGGTTATGCCTTGGTCCCCTGCGTCGGTATCGGTTGATCTGATAAAGCGGCCACCATGAGGCGGTCGATCCGGTTACGGTCCATGTCAACAACCTCAAACCTGTAGCGATTCCACTCAAAGTGCTCGGAGGCTTTCGGGATGTGGCCAAGCTGGGTGAGTACAAAGCCGGCTAACGTATGGTAAGTGCCGGCCGACTCTTCCGGAAAGCGCACCTCCGCGCTAAAAATCTCACGAAACCTGTCAAACGATACGCCACCGTCAATAAGCCAGCTTCCGTCCTCGCGTTGAACGGCGTCTGCATTTTGCGTGTCGCTGTCTACGATCGAAACATCGCCGACAAGAGCGCCCATCACATCACTAAGCGTGACCATGCCTTCAATTTCGCCGTACTCGTCAACAACGAGCGCGACTTCCGAGCGGTTCTTTTTTAGCGCCTCCAGCAGATCCATGGCGCTTACGGATTCGGGGATGTACAGCGCGGGCTTGGTAACAGCGGCAATATCGATATTGAGAAGTGATTTGTCTCTGATGGCTTGTTCGAACAGGTCGCCAGCGTGGACGATGCCGATAACATGCGTCCTGTCGCCCTGGTACACCGGGAAACGGCTAAAGGGACTATCGGCAATTTTCACGAGGTTCTGCTCGACCGTATCGTTAAGGTCAATGAACTTGAAGTCTGCGCGCGGCGTCATCAAGGCAGCGATGCGGACGTCATCCAGGCGAAGCGCGCGCGTCACGATGTCGTGCTCCGTCTTTTCCAATGTCCCGGCGTCGGCGCCTTCCTTTAACATCCCCGTAATTTCTTCTTCAGTTACCGTGTTGTTCTTGGGCTTGTGCAAGCCGAGCAGGCGCAAAATAAACTCGGTCGTAAAAGAGAGAACCCTGACGAACGGGCCCATCAGTCGCGACAGAAACTGCATTGGCGCTGCAATCAGCGTCGCCACTGCCTCCGGATGCTGCATGGCGATACGTTTGGGAACAAGCTCGCCCAGGATAATCGACGCAAACGTAATGCTGATAACAACGGTACCAAGCGCGATCTGACGCGCGTAATCCGCCAAATGGGGAACTGCTGCAATAGCAGGCGTGAGCTTCTCCACAAGTGAGGCTTCACCAAATGCGCCGTTGAAGATACCGATAAGGGTAATTCCAACTTGCACTGTTGAGAGGAAGCTGCTCGGGCTGTTTGCCAGCTGGAGCGCTGACCGGGCGCCCCGGCTTCCGTTTTCCGAAAGCTTTTCCAACCGCATTCGCTTGGATGAGACCAGAGCCAGTTCGGACATCGCAAAGACGCCGTTCAGAAGAATCAGTCCTATGATAATTAATATGTCCACATCGAAAGAGCCCTGCGGTTTCCCCTCCGGCCCCTGCGTTTAAGGAAAAAATATTGTACCCGGTGCGGCGACCCTTTCAGGACTGCACTCGAGACTTCGCGCGTCCTCGCACGGTGGTCGTCTATCCTGGCTTTGCGCCGTAAAGCGTGGGACATACTCGCGAAGAAGTGGTGCTGCAAATCGGCGCCAAATTTTCCCCGTTTCTGCCGCTTTCCTGCAGGTATGGTCGGCATACCGCAACCGTGAATCCCAAGCTGCGCCGTCATTGAGTCAATGCTGCATCGGGCCCGCGAACTGCACCGATTTGCAGCGGTCTAGTGTGCACCGACGACTAGCTAACCAATCAGCTGCTTATGTCACGAAAAAATCTTTTGCCAACGCATTCATCGGCCGCTGCGCTGCACGAGAGAATTCTGGAAAGTATTACCGACTTCGCGGTCGTTGCGTCGGACAGCGAGGGCCGAATAATCTACTGGAATGCAGGCGCGGTCCGGCTGCTCGGGTGGAATCACGATGAGATCCTGGGCCAGCCATATTCATCCTTTTTCCCAAGGGAAGGCGAGGGCATTGACCGTCCCGGGCCGGAACAGGAGCCAGCCGTTTCGATGGGAAGGAGCAAGGCGGAACGCTGGTATGTTGGCAAGAACGGTGAACGAG
Organism: Herminiimonas sp.; assembly: GCA_028292265.1. Classification (GTDB taxonomy): domain Bacteria; phylum Pseudomonadota; class Gammaproteobacteria; order Burkholderiales; family Burkholderiaceae_D; genus JAQGMR01. The sequence goes on along the minus strand of JAQGMR010000041.1, from coordinate 29,545 downwards.
TTTGGGCCTGCGCGGAAGTCTCTCCTATGAAAGATGAACGCGGTCAGGTAACAGGCTTCATCACAATCTTGACGGGACGCACGTCCGGAACGCCACAGTCCGCCAATGGCGATAATGGACTTCGCGAGCTCAATGAGCATCTGAAACAGCGCATTGCCGAACGCACGATCGAGCGCAACAGGCTGTGGAACTATTCCCCGGATCTTATTGGTTTCTATACGCCGCAAGGCCTGCTCACTGCAGTGAATCCTGCGTTTACCGCTGTCCTGGGTTACGAGCAACAAGAGCTTCTCGGAAAATCGTTTCGCGACTTCGTCCATCCGGAGGATTTGAGCTCCACCGAAGCGACTGTCGCTGCCTCACTCGCATCAGCCCAGACTTGCGTCACAAACCGTTGGCGGCACAAGAACGGTGAATACCGGTGGATCTCGTGGTCTGCCAATAATGACCACAATGCCCTGTTCGCCATTGGGCGCGATGTCACTGCGGAAAGGGCGCAGAGCGAGGCGTTGCGCAATACCGAACTGGCCTTGCGACAGGCGCAAAAAATGGAGGCGGCGGGCCAACTGACCGGCAGTCTAGCGCATGATTTCAACAACATGCTCGCCGGGATATCGGTCAATCTGGAGATGCTGCAGATTCGTATTGACCAGCGCCGCAGCCCGGACGTTTCCCGCTACATCACAGGGGCGCTGGATGTGGTGAACCGCGCCGCAGGGCTGACACACCGCCTGCTTGCATTTTCGCGCCGCCAGACGCTCGACCCGAAACCAACCGATGTGAATCTGCTCATCCGATCGATGGAAGAGCCGCTGCGGCGCACACTGGGTTCGGCCGTATCGCTCGAAGTGGCTCTTGCCACCTCGTTGTGGACGGCGCTGTGCGACGTGAGTCAACTCGAAAACGCGCTGCTGAATCTGGCCGTGAACAGCCGCGACGCGATGCCGGAAGGCGGGCGCCTGTCCATGGAAACCTCCAATGTCACGCTCGACAAGGTGATCACGTCTGCCGACTTCGGCCTGGAAGCGGGAGAGTACGTGTGCATCTGCGTAAGCGACTCGGGCGTCGGCATGGAACCCCAGGTTCTTCGGCATGCCGTGGACCCGTTTTTTACGACCAAGCCAACCGGCCAGGGAGCGGGCCTGGGCTTGTCTACGGTTTATGGCTTTGCCACGCAGTCGCGAGGGCACCTGCGCCTGTATTCAGAGCCGGGCAAGGGAACGACGGTACAACTGTATTTGCCCCGGCATCTTGCCGAGGCACCGCCTGACACCGTCGCTGAACGGCATGCCGACACGCCGCGCGCCAAACGCAAATCAAAGGTGCTTCTGGTCGAAGACGAGACGCCAATTCGCGATATGAGTACCGAGATGCTTACAGATCTGGGGTACAACGTTTTCGAGGCATCTGACGGAGCCGAAGCGTTGGCAATGCTTCAATCAATGCCGCACGTTGATCTGCTCATCACTGACGTTGGGCTACCGGGGGGCATGAACGGTCGACAACTGGCCGACGCGGCGCGCGAGCTTTATCCGGGATTGAAGGTGCTGTTCATTACCGGCTTCGCGGCAGCCGCTGTGGTCCGTGACCGTATGCTGGATCCCGGCATGCAGGTCATGACGAAGCCATTTTCCATGGTGTCGTTTGCTAACAAGGTTCGGAGCATCATTGAGACGAATGACGGGGATGTTGGGGATGGCGGATGAGACGGTTGCTGACGGACCGAATCAAGCTTCGGTCATACCTGGCAGCGTAGTAGCCGGTATTACACTCGATAAATGATGCCGGATAGTCGTTCCGGTCTGACCGAGTAGTTTAGCCGACTACCAGTTTAAAAAGAGAGGCCGCATGACTAACGCTCAGACAGCCTTAACGGCACAGTTGCTCGAATGGATAGCGACGGGCACGTATTCGTATGCAGAAGTCGTCGACGTATGGAAGACGTCATGCCCGCGCTTGTCTATTTGGGAAGACGCATGCATAGCCGGTTTAATTGGATGCACGCCGGGCCATAACGGGACGGTGCACCTGACCGACGCGGGACGGCGCTTCCTGGAGCAAGCAGTCAACTCGTCGACCAAGCCTTAGGCCGCCGTCGGGCTATGGCAGAGGGCGGTTACTGGGATTTCAACCATAGTTGGCGAATTTCCGATGGACCGACGGGATGGTGCCCGTTAATTAGGTCTGAAAACTGGGAACGCCTAAGCCGTTGATCTTTAAGGGCTGCTGGGAGACTTATTATCGTAGCGGGGTTTGAAAATTCCCGCAGTCGGACGCGGCCGAGCCCCGGCCGAACAATAGGTTTGAAAATTTTCTCGCCAGTAACGACAGTAGCGGAAATTGTTCGGTCAAACGCTGTGCCATGGGTTTTAAGGAAAACGACCCGGGTTATCGATGCATTTCATGGCGCAGTTCCAATAAGTCTTGCGGAGGACTACTTGGTTGCGGCTCAGGCACGTAAAGTCGTGCAAGCCGACAACTTCTCCCAGTAGCGCTTGGTGAAGGACGTCGCTCAATTGGCTTAACAAGTATGCAGACGAGGTAGGAAGCGCCTTCAGTCGCCAGGTGTGATCTGCTCAACCGATGGCGTACATTCGCAGAAGGTTTGCAGCGCGTGCCGCGGTTTTTCATTGCCGTTGGCACAAACTATCGTATTCCGCTAGCAATTCATAGCCTTCCCACATGGGCACTAAGCGCCGAGCCATCCTTGAAGCAATGGACTTTGGTCCGAACTTATCATCGCGGGCCGGGCCCTGTACCATCAGTTCCCCATGCTGGCGTTCTCGGCGGCAAGCACAAGCCATAGCTACGATCCTCCGATGCGGCACCCCACCGATTTTAGAAACAGAAGGCGCGTGAAGGTTAGTCGGCGACATACATTTCAACAAAAGCCTATTCGACTCCGGCTGCTACTCGATCTCACCAAAGCATCAAGATGCGAAACGTATAGCTCCGTATCCTCTCGGCGAGCGGCATTGCCAAGCGCATCTAGCAAAATCTTTCGCACTTCGCGCGGCGGGGCGCCGCTAACCGCGCTGAGTACCTCGTCCGAGATTTCCTGTGAAAAGTGCCATCCCCAAGTCGCCTTCTCAAGCAGTGTGCGATATATGTTGCGGACGATAGTCCGCGACTGCAGTGGCGTCGGCGGCGGTATTTCGAAGATACTGAATCGAGACAGAAGCGGAGGTTCGAGTCCGTCGATGTTGTTCGCCGTCGCGATCCAAGTTATGTAAGACATGTCCAGATCTAAAGGGATCGCTTCGTCCCTAAAGCGCTTGGCCGTATCAGACTCCAGGAGCGTATAGAAATGCCCTATGGGGTCGTATTTCAGATCTGAGGAGACCTTATCAATCTCGTCAAGAAGGCCAACGGGATTGATGAACTCTTTCAAGGCGACTTCATTGAAAAGGATGCCAGGTCGTCCATTGGACCAGGAGAGATCATGGCCGCCAATAGCGAAGCCAGCGGTGAGGCTGTTCATACGGATTTCGAAAAAGTGGGTCTCAAACGTCGCTGCAAGCGCCTTTGCGAAAGCAGTCTTTCCGATACCGGGATCGCCCAAAAGCAGTATCGGCTGCGAAAACGCTATAGGGTTAACTGACAGTCGCGCCAAGGCGACTTCCCGCTCGAGTCGATCGGTGACTTGGGCAAAATTGGGAAAGCGCTCCTCCAGTTTTTTTAGCGATTCCAGAGTCGGAGCCGGTGCGTATCTTCTGCGCGGGCCCAGTTCCTGTAGCTTAGTCAAGTTGCGACGAAGCAGCTCCTTTATGTCGCCGGGTTGAAGGCTTAACCTGGCTTTCACTTCTTCAAGCTCGGACGGCTCGAAAATCTGACGATAGCCGACGTCAGATTCGTTCGGAGACTTGCTGGACTTAGCCGAATTGTCTTCTGTGGTTCTCAGGTTTAGCGTTTGCAGCGTCGAAGCATGAAGCCGCCCCTCGGCGACCAGCATCTTTATGAAATCATCGAGCGTGAGTACCGTCGGCGCCTTTGATAATGCCTCCACTGCGTGCTCAGGTTCAACGTCATTGAGCCGATCCTGCGTCGCCTGTACGTCACTACAGATGATAATCAGCTCGTCTTCGTCAATACTCTTTTCGACTGGAACAGCTCTAGCCTCGTAGTCATCCATGAGGGCTCGGTGAGCGGAAACCAGCGCGGCACTCACGGACGCCCGTTCTCCCACCTGATCGGTTTCCAGTGTGCCGGTGAACCGTACATTCAGGTAATTGTCCATAACGAGGCTTCGCAGGCGGCAAAAGGCCAGGAAACTCAGGTCTGCCAGGTGAGCTACATCGACATAAAGTATCGAGCCGACCTTGCGTTTTAGGAGCGGCAGGTCATCTCTTCCTGCGAGGAATTCGATGATCTCCGCGTCGACGACATATATTTCAGTTGTCCGCGTCATTGGGGAAAGGCTGAGGTCATAGGAGAATCCGGTTTGTCATCGTTCGCTCGAGCCGATATTCGAGATTCTTTGCCGTACATCGGTACAGATGAATGAACACCCGCGGTCAATGATCTTCTAACGGCCAAACTCGTGTTTGCAGGGTGAGCGTAGTGCGCGAATCGTCCCAACGCGGGATGGTATAGATCCTGTAATCCGTACCTTTACAAACGTAGATCTGACGGCCATCGCTGTCGAACGCGTTGACAATCTCGCGTACTGGACTGATGACTGAACCACACCACGACAGAACACTTAGTCGGACGTCAGCCAAAATGTCGTTGTAAAGAAATGCCAACACTTCATCGACATTCGTCGCGACATAATGTTTTTTGCAAGCCTCTTCGGATCGTTCAACTCCTTCGATATGGAGTAGGTGGCCAGAGGTGATTTCGGCAAGCCGGAAGTAGCGCCCGCTGCCAAAACCTTTAGACGATTCGTCTTCCCAAGAGTCCTGAACCCGCAACATAGATAATTCCTTTAATTTTTATGCCCGCCCGGGGCAGAGGTAGCGCCGCCAGGCCGGCATTCTCGAACCGATATTTCGGTTGCGGACTTCCGTATTCGACCCGTCACATGGCCGATTCGGTCGTTCATCCAACGTTCCGTGCCGTGCACTGAATCAAGAAGCGACCAGTGGTTTATGAAGTATTCTATAATCCATCGAAGAAAGCTCCGTTGTTAAACACGGAAAAGAGAGTTTGTCAACGTTATCCATAACGTAGCCACAGGGTACCCCAGAACTCCACATTCCCGCTACAAAAAAGGGAAAAATTTGGACAAGCTCGTGGCGTTGGCGTTTGGAAGGGTTGTGCGCAAGCTGCGGACTGAGGCGGGACTTTCGCAGGAAGAAGTGAGCTTCAGAGCAGACATCGAGCGATATTTTGTAAGCTACCTGGAGTTGGGGCGCGGTCAGCCAACGCTTACCACCGTTTTGAAATTGGCTGCGGCGCTCGGAGTCCCTCCAGGGGAACTGGTAGCGTTAACGCAGCAAGAACTGGCGGGGCCGGATGCTGGCGAACGCTGAGAACAGAGAAGACCTATCCGCTAGTAAACGGAACATTCTGGTTCTGGAAGTAGGAAGCCGGAAAGGCAACGACGAAATGTCGAAACAGTTTGCGCAATTGTTCGACGAACTGGCTTGCACCGCGGGCGATTCGGGTCAGCATGTTAATGGGTAACGGATGAAAGCTGGCTGTATGGCGACCCATCTACGGTCTGCGCCTATTTCACCTTGGGCCGGACAGCCTTGATCGCCAATAACCGCCTGGCAGCGGAGGAGTATGCCTAGGTTCTTGACCATGGCCAGAGCCGCTTGCTTATGGCTACGAAAGAATATGTGTCGCTGGCGTTGAAAGCAGTAGAAGGGTTGGTGGAGAAGCCGCAGATTCTGCTACCGGGCAAACAAGCGGGAGCCCAACTCGACGGCTTATCGGGACAGCTAACGACGCCGCGCACGGATCAGGAGCTCGATCGACATTCAGTGGCCCGGCTATTTCATACTTCCGGCACCACCGGCCGACAAAAAGGCGTACTGCTATCGCACCAGAGCGTCCTCGAGGATGCACGTTCGCTGGCCGAGGGATTTCGGCTAGGACCGGATCACGTGACTCTTTGCCTCATCACGCTATATGGCCAACGCAACGTTCGTAAAGACCGACGAGCTTTCCGAAGGAGTGCTGGCAACGCTAATCAACGGCCAGCTCGCCATCGACAGGGGAAGCCTACGGCAGCGTTGGGGCGGCCTTTGCTACACGTGCCCGCCCCCACAGCAGGAAGCGGTCCCTAACCAGCGTATCTAGTAAAGAGTGTGTCGGCGCTCCAACAGGAGCGTCATGAGGAGCGCCGACACCGTTAGGATCACTGCTATCAGTGGCGACGCCGCCAGCGCCATCAGCAACATGGACACTGCCGGTAGAAACATCGTCTTCGGTGGCACCCCCGGCCGAAGAAAAGGGACGTTTGCCATATTGCCGAAATATGCCCTGTCAACGCGGACGAACTTCTTTGCCGAAGTCGACCGCCATCTTGCTCCTAGATGACAGTTGCTCTCGGTCGACGCCCACGTTCGTTACCTCATGCGCTACTAAGCCGCTTCGAGAGAAAGCGCCGTCAGGGTTTTCACGAATTCTTTCGCCGGCCACGACAGGGGCTGGTACAAAAAATGAAATACATGGACGGGGGTCGGGATGTTCGGCGAGATACGCTTGATTACCAGATCCGGCCAGTCGCCTCCGAGCACCGTCTGTTCATCCGCCAGCGCAATCCCGACACCGGCCCTGACCAGTCCGCAGGCGACATGGACCTGCTGCACTTCCACGCGTGGTGCAAGGTGGTGGTCGATACTGTCGAAGAGCTGCCGCACCAGTTGGCCGATCGGAATATCGCTGGCATAACCAATGAACGGTTCGCCAACTAGATCGCTGATGTGGATTTCCGGGTAGTCCGCCAGCCTGTGAGACTGCGGCAATACAGCGACGATGCGATTCTCGTACAGGAGACTCATTTTCAGATTTGGGTGCGGAATCGGCATATATGCAATGCCGAGCTCTACCTGCTGGGTGAGTAAGACGTTCAGCAATTCAGTGGGGGACGTGGTCTTTAGGATGATGCGCACATCACAAAATTGCTTCAGGAACGCGCCAATTGCTTTGGGAAGCAGCGACTGGCTCAGGTTGGCAGTGCAAGCGAGACGCAGGAAACCGGTGCGTTGCTCGATGATGTCCTCCGTCACTTCATTGACTCGCTGCACGCTCTGGTAAACGGCGTTTACCTCGACGAGCAACTGCTTGGCCTCCGGTGTCGCATACAGCCGGCCCTTGATGCGCTCGAACAGTTGCAGTCCAAGGCGCTGCTCGGTATGCGAAAGCAACCGGCTTACAGCCGGCTGCGAGACGTGCAAAAGCTTGGCGGCGCCGCTAATGGAACTGGTTAGCATGATCGTGCGGAACACTTCGATCTGCCGTAAGTTGAGATGCATCATTAACCGTATGTTATGGACTTACTACAAACAAGTATAGGACATTCTGGCTTAGCAACCCCACACTGAGCGCTTAAACATTGATCAATGGGAGCGAGGCGATGGGCGATTTTGACCTGGTAGTGCGCGGCGATATCGTCGATGCGCAGAAGGTGGAAATGGACGGCTGGCTCGGCGTACGGGGGGGCAAAATTGTCGCGCGCGGCTCCTGTGGGGCCGGTACGCCGCCATCGGCTTCGAACAGCGTCGGCGGGCGCGGCATGTGGATTCTTCCCGGCGTGATTGATGGTCAAGTCCATGCAGGGAGCCAGGCCAATCAGGAAGGTCTGGGTTGGGCATCGCGCGCGGCGGCGGCGGGCGGCGTTACGGTCATGGTGGACATGCCTTATGACGATCCGGAACCGGTCGCGTCGGCGCCTGCGCTGGCGGCCAAGATTGCCGAAATCGAGCGCGACTGCCATGTCGATGTGGCCTTGTTCGGCACTCTTAACGAGAAGCATGGCATGTCTGCTGCGGTTGGGCTGATCGAGGGCGGTGTGTGCGCGTTCAAGTTTTCCACCTTCGAGGCCAGCCCCGGTCGCTTTCCCCGCGTCGCAGAGGATGACCTCTATGAGGCGTTCAGACTCATCGCACCTTCGGGTCTGGCGTGCGCCGTGCATAACCAAATGCAGGAACTTACGCGCAAGAACGTGGCACAGTTGATAGCGGCGGGCGACACCGGCTGGGACGCGTTCCTGCGGGCGCATCCACCACTGATCGAAAATCTGGCGACCGCGCTGATCTACGAGATCGGCGCGGAGACCGGTGCACGCGCGCATGCGGTACACGTCTCCACCTCGCGTGGTTTCGCACTATGCAATATGTACCGCCGCGCCGGCCACCGGGCCAGCATCGAAACCTGCGTCCAGTACCTGATGCTCAACCATGAAGATCACAGCAAGCGGTTCGGCGCCAAAACCAAGCACTATCCCCCTATCCGCCCCAAGGCCGAGAGCGAATTATTGTGGACCCATATCGGTCGCGGCGACTGTACGTTCGTCTCGTCCGACCATGTGAGCTGGGGTCTTGAACGCAAGGCGAATCCCGATATATTCAAAAATTCCTCGGGCGGCCCAGGTCTTGAAACGCTGCTGCCGGCTTTCTGGACCGGCTGCGAACAACATGGTCTATCGCCCACGATGGTCACGAAGCATCTCAGCCGCAATCCGGCGCGCCATTTCCTTTTGCATGACCGCAAGGGTTTGCTTGAAATCGGGGCTGACGCAGACATCGTCCTGCTCAAGCCCGAAAAATATGCGTTCGATCCGTCGACCAGTTTGTCGGCGGTGCACTGGAGTTCGTTCGAAGGCATGCAATTCACGGTACGCGTGGCCGCGACGTTCTGCCGCGGCGCGCTGGCATACGAATATACGCCGAACCGGCCCGGAATCGCCAATGCGGCCGGCTCCGGTCGATTCCTGCGGCCGCACGCTGCTGCATTAATCGATACGCACGACGATCATCAGTCGGCGCTTAAATCTGGCAGCCGCGAAACCCGAGCACTATGATCGATCTCGATTTTCCTGCACTTAACGCGCAGCGGCTATGGGCGCGAGTCGAGCAGCTCAGTGCGATGACCAGGAGTGATTTGCCGTGGACGCGCCGGGCATTCTCGCCGCATTTTATGGAGGCGCGCCTGTGGCTGAGCGAACAGTTCAAAGCCGCCGGTCTGAGCGTACGACAGGACTCGGCGGGCAACCTGATTGGCGAGCGCGCCGGGCAACAGCCACACCGCAAACCGATAGCGACCGGTTCCCATTGTGACACCGTGGTCGGCGGCGGACGGTTTGACGGCATCATTGGTGTGCTGGCCGGAATCGAAGTCGCGCAAACGCTGCATGAACAGGGAATCGCGTTACAGCACCCGTTCGAGGTGATTGACTTTCTGTCCGAAGAACCCAGCGACTATGGTATCTCCTGCATCGGCAGCCGCGGCATGTGCGGCCTGCTGGACGCACCGATGCTGGCGGCGACTAGCGCCGATGGAGAGACGCTGACGCAGGGCCTGGCTCGGATCGGAGGCGATCCCGATCGACTCCACGAGGCAGTCCGACGGCCCGGCGACATAGCCGCCTTCATCGAACTGCATATCGAGCAAGGTCCCGTGCTCGAGTTGGAAAAGATAGCGGTCGGCGTGGTTACCAATATTGTCGGGATACGTCGCGTCCTCATCGTGGTGACCGGCCGGCCCGACCATGCCGGCACGACGCCGATGAATATACGTTGCGATGCGCTGGTCGGTGCGGCGCGGGTGATCGACACCGTATATCAGCATGCTGCGGCGGTGAGCGGCAATCCGGATTATGTGGTCGCGACGGTGGGACGCATAAGCATGAGTCCCAACGTTCCGAATGCGGTGCCGGGTATGGTTGAAATGATGCTGGAAGTGCGCAGCGACAAGCGCGCCATCCTCGATGAATTTCCCGAACGCGTGATGGCCGCGCTGCGGGACGACTTGAATTGCTTGCGCCTGAGCGCCACGCTGACGCAGGTCAGCAGCGCCGCTCCGACCGACTGCAGCGCGCTGGTGATGGATGCCGTGCAGGCATCCGCCGCGGCGCTTGGGTATGCCTCGAGACGCCTGCCTAGCGGCGCCGGGCACGATGCGGCTTACATGGCGAAGCTGGGACCGATGGGGATGATCTTCATTCCCTGCCTGAATGGTCGCAGCCATTGCGCTGAAGAGTGGACCGACCCGGCGCAGCTGCTGGACGGCACGCGGGTGCTTTACCAGACGGTACGAAGCCTGGACGCTACGCTGGCTGAGACTATATTTGAACCATTGAAGACGGTAACTGAGAACTGAGGAATCGAAGATGTCAACCATTATCCGAACGACCCCACGGAATATCAAAGCCGCGCGCGGCACGACGCTTCGCTGCAAGGGATGGCATCAGGAGGTGATCCTGCGCATGCTCGAGAACAATCTCGAAAACGGCGAGCGCCCAGAAGACCTGGTGATCTACATGAATGCTGCCAAGGCGGCCCGGAACTGGGAAAGTTTCGATGCAATTGTGCAGGCGCTGCTGACGCTGGACGACGATGAAACCCTGGTGATCCAGTCGGGCAAGCCCGTGGCGCGTTTTCATACCCACGTACGAGCAGCGCGCGTTATCCTCGCCAACGGCAATGTTATGGGACGCTGGGCCGGTGACGACGCGATGTACCGCCTGGAACAGGCGGGCCTGACGATCCTGCCGGGAATGACGGCCGCGTGCTGGCAATACATTGGCAGCCAGGGCATCGTGCAGGGCACCTATCAAAGTTTCATTGGCGCGGCACAACGTTTTTTCAACGGCAGTCTCGCCGGGCGTGTAATCCTGACCGCCGGCTGCGGCGGCATGGGTGGTGGGCAGCCGCTCGCTGGCAAGATGGCCGGAGCGGCGACACTAGTGGTTGATGTCGACCCCAGCTCCCTGCAAAAGCGCATCGACACCGGTTACCTCGACAGCATGACCGACTCGGTAGACCAGGCGCTGCAGCGGATCGAAAAGCTGGTAGCGCAGCGTACCGGCGGCTCGGTCGGCCTGGTTGGCAACGTGGCGGACGTCTATGAAGCGCTGCTGGCACGCGAATTCCGTCCGGATATCGTCACTGACCAGTGCATGGTCGACCCGTATCACGGTTATGTTCCGTCGGGCCTGACACCGGCGCAAGCGGCGCAACTGATGCGTGACAATCCAGCGCAAGCGCTGGAACGGGCAGCCGCGACGCTGGTGCGCCATGCGCGTGCAATCCTGGCCTTCGAGCGCCACGGCGCGCTGGCATTCGAGTACGGCAATACCCTGCGCGCGCGCGCGGTGGAAGCCGGCGTGGTGGAAGCGGCGGCGCTCGAGTCATTCGTCACGCTATTCATTCGGCCGCTGTTCTGCCTCGGGATCGGGCCGTTTCGATGGGTCGCGGCGTCGGGCGACCCGGCCGACATCGCGGTCATTGACGACATCGTCGAAGCGAATTTTCCGGCGGACCACATGATTCGCCAGTGGATCAGGCTGGCCAGGCGGCATATCAAGTTCCAGGGTTTGCCGGCGCGTATAGGCTGGCTCGGACATGGCGAACGCACACGGCTGGCACTGCTGGTCAACCAGGCGGTGGCGGCGGGACGCATTTCGGCGCCGATCGCCTTCACCCGCGACCACCTGGACGCCGGCTCGGTGGCATCGCCATTTCGCGAAACCGAAAAAATGCGCGACGGCAGCGAAGCGGTTTCCGATTGGCCGCTGCTCAACGCAATGCTGGCGTGCTCCGGTGGCGCCACGCTGGTGGCGATCCATGCCAATGGAAATAAGTCGCAAAGCGCTGGACACACCCTGGTTGCCGACGGCACGCCGCTGGCAGCCGAACGGCTGGCTGCGGTGTTGAATGCCGATACCGGCATCGGCATCGTACGGTATGCGGAAGCAGGTTATGAGAGCGCGCAGCAAGCGCGCAGCGCCGCCACGCTCGACATCGCCGGGATCGCAGCGCGATGAGCCGGCGCCTGGGACCCGAGGATATCGATCCGGCCATCGTCGGTGGCATGCTGCTGTCGGCCGGCGGTAACGGCCGCAACCGCATCGCCGCCAACCGGCTGTTTTGCGAGCGCGCTCTGGCGCGCGGCCCGGTCGAACTGATGGGCATAGCCGAGCTTGATGCGCAGGCCGAAATTATGATCGTGACGGCGGTTGGCGCACCAGGCGGCGGCAAGCACCTGGCCAATCCCGATCATTCGATTCGCGCCGCCAGGCAATTGCTGGCGGCCAGTCGAACAGCGGTGCGCGCCGTAATTCCCGGCCATGTTCCGGGCACCTACAGTTGGCTGATCGCGGCCGAGCTCGGGATCCCTCTGCTCGACGCTGCCTGTAACGGCCGTGGCCATCCAACCGTCAAGATGGGCAGCCTCGGCTTGTCTTCGCAACCCGGAGTCCGACTGTTCCAGTGTGGCGTCGGTGACAATCTTACGATTACCGTGCACGGCAATATCGAACTCACCTCGTCCTTGATGCGCGCTGCGGCTATCCAGAACGGCGGTCTTATCATGGCGTGCCGCGGACCTGTGGAGGCCGCGCTGGTTGCGAGCGCCGGGGCGCTTGATGCGATCACCTACCAGTTGGAACTCGGGCGCGCCATGCTTGCCGCCGGTCCCTCGGGCGACGAAAAACTGGCTGCGGTGCTCGACTTCGCGCAGGGGCGGTTGCTGGCAGTGGGAACCGTGCTCGACAATGATGTGGCCTATCAGCAAGGCTTCGATGTCGGCACCGTGACGATCCGGGACGGCACAACCAAGTCGCCGCTCACCCTCGGCGTGTGCAACGAGTTTATGACGGCCGAGTGGTCCGGCGAGCGCATCGCCACTTTTCCGGATTTGATTGCCGCCATCGATGTTCGAAACGGCGACGTCCTGGCCGTTACGGAGCTGACGCCCGGCGCGCACGTCGCCATCGTTGCAGTCAGCAAAAGAGAACTGCCGCTCGGTGCCGGGATTTACGACCCGCACATCTATCCCGATGTAGAACGCAGCATGAATACGGAACTGGCGCGTTATGCGCTCGACCGCAACGCATAGGAGCGACATGCCAACTCTGTACGACAGCCGGCTCTCCGGCAACGGATGGAAAGTCAGGCTACTGCTGAGTCATCTCAAGCTGCCGTACCAGCGCCATATCCTTGACATAGCCGCTGGTCAGACCAAGACGCCAGCGTTCCTCCAACTCAATTCCCTGGCACGGATTCCGGTTTTGTTGCTTGACGACGCAAGCACCATCCGGGAATCGAATGCCATCCTGTGGTATCTCGCGACGGGTAGCAGTTACCTTCCGGCCGCGCCGCTCGCACAGGCGCGCGTCCTCGAATGGCTGTTCTTCGAACAGTATGACCATCTGAAGAACATGGCGCGGCCACGCTATCTGGTTTCAATCGCGAAAGTCAGCGATGAGTTCACGCAAGAGCTCATGAGCTTGCGCCAGGGCGGTGAAAAGGCACTGAGCACGATGGAGCGACAGCTCGCAAGGACGCCATTCCTGTGCGGCGCCGACTATACGATCGCTGACATTGCGTTATTTCCTTATACCAGCATGGCAGCCATGGGTGGTTACGACCTCAACGGATACCCGGCAATAAAAGACTGGGTGAAACGCGTGCGGGCCCAGCCTGGATTCATTGAATTGCTCGACCACCGCGATTGAATTTCATTACCTATCCCGCACCAACTGGAGAAAAAAATGTTGCAACTTCGAATTGTTTTGGCATTCCTGCTTGGCATGTTGTGTACGGGGCTATGCGCCGCGCAAGATGCCGATGCCGCGAAAGACTACCCTGCGCGGCCGATACGGCTGGTGGTGCCGTTCCCGGCCGGCGGCGCGATCGACGCGGTGGCGAGAAGAATTGCAAATGATTTGCGCCAACGCCTCAATACTCCCATCGTGGTCGATAACCGGCCCGGCGCGGGCTCGATCATTGGCACCGATATGGTGGCAAAAGCGCCGGCCGACGGTTATACGTTGCTGTTTACCGCACCCTCCGGGCTGGTGCAACTGCCATGGCTGCAAAATACGCCATATGATCCGCTCAAGGACTTTTTCCCCGTCGCGATCGTAGCCAAGGTGCCGACTGCACTGACGGTGGGGAACGCGCTCGGGGTGCGCACATTCCCCGAGTTCGTCCGGTACTCGAAAGCGCATGACGGTAAGCTTTCGTATGCCAGCTTCGGTAATGGCAGTACGTTGCATATTTTCGGGGAAATGTTGAACAGGAAGCTAAAGGCCCAAGCGATACATGTGCCGTATAAAGGCGACGCGCCGGCCATGCTGGACCTCGTCGCGGGGCGCGTCGATTTCATTTTCAATAATGTCGTGTCTGGCATCAACTTCGCCAACCATGGTAAGGCCCGGATTATCGCAGTAACCGGCGATACCAGGATAGTTGCGTTGCCAAATGTGCCAACCATGGCTGAACTGGGTTTCCCAGAGTTTAACCTTGTCGGGTGGTACGGCATTTTCGCCCCAGCGCATACGCCAGTTCCGATTGCCGCAAAAATCAATGCTGCGGTAAATGCCGCGTTGCGCTCACCGGAAATTGTCGCTTTCATGAACGACGTAGGCACGCCCCCCACGGGCATGGACATGGATGCGTTCAAGAAGATGTTCTCTCAAGACTACGCAAAGTGGGGAAAACTGATCAAGGAAAACGGCATCCGGGCCGAATAATTTCCCATCAATGATCTGCGCGAGCGCACCGGCGTGATCGGAAGCAGCGCGCCGCGATTCATCGATCACACCTATTGAGCATGCAGTTCGCTCCGAAGCATTATTCAGATGCCATTTGCTCAAGGCGCTTCCGCAGGATATAGAAGTGCACGGCGATAGTAGATTTTCGGGATTATTGACGTCATTTTTTCGGTGGCGAATAGAGAGGGGCGGGTACGCAAAACGGACAGGCAATGCGCCGCAAAAAACAGCGAGGGAAAGTCGAGTGCGTGTTTGCATGATCTACGCCTTCCTCGGACCGTCACCGGTTGTACATCGGAGCGTCGTTAAATGTCTACTTTGTTCGTCGCGCCTATTCTGTGATTTTCGTAGGTATTTTTTAAAACGACTTATAGATGAACGATTGAAAAGGACTGCATATGATAAAAGCGCCTGCGTTCGAACACTTCGTACGCGACTTCTCGCGCCTGATTGACAAGGCCGAGCATGATGAGCAAGAAATCAGGCGTGCCGGCGGAGCGATGCTTGCAACGCTGATCGCGAAGGACGATTGGCTGCCCGAAAAGTTTACGAGATCGCATCCGAAGTATTACCAGCAATATCTGTTGTATTGCGATCCCAAGGAACGATTTTCCGTGGTCAGTTTTGTATGGGGTCCGGGCCAGATGACGCCTATACATAATCACACCGTCTGGGCGCTGATCGGCATGTTGCACGGCGCCGAGCGTGGAGAGCGTTTTGCACTGGGTGCTCCGGGACAGTCGATGCAATATCTGGGTGAAGATATTCTGGAGCCTGGCGCTGTCGACAGCGTCTCGCCAACCATCGGGGATATCCACCGGGTGGCCAACGCCCACGATGACCGAGTGTCCATCAGCATCCATGTTTATGGCGGTGACATCGGTCGCATCAGGCGTCATGTGTTCGATTTCGCAACCGGAAATACCAAGGACTTCATCTCAGGCTATTCAAACAAGGTGCAGGCACCTTCTCCAGCAGCGTACTGATCCATGCGATATATCGAACTACCACCGGAGCGCAAGTAACATGAAGCCTACCCGAGCCTCGCCGATTAGGTCGGATGTCAAGGCGTCGACCGGTATAAAGGGCCTTGACGAAATGACTGGCGGCGGATTGCCACGAAGCCGGACCACCGTTCTGATTGGCGGTCCGGGATCCGGAAAGACCATCCTGGCGCTCCAGTTCCTCGTACACGGCGCGCGCGCCTGTGGCGAGCCGGGCATCTTCGTCGCATTTGAAGAGACGGCAGTACGCATCGTAGCCAACGCCGACAGTTTCGGCTGGGATCTGCCCGCCCTTCAGCGCAAGAAGCTGTACTTCCTCGAAGCGCAGCCCGGTCCGGACCTGGTCCAGTCAGGCACCTTCGACCTAAGCGGCATGCTGGCTGCGCTGGCTGCGCAGGCGAAAGAGATGGGTGCCAAGCGCATCGTTTTCGACGCCCTGGACGTTGTGCTGGCTCTGCTGCCCGATTCTGTATCCCGCCAGCGCGAGCTCTATCGCTTGCATGAGTGGCTGCTTGACCAAGGGCTGACCGGTTTGATCACTGGGAAGGCAGGCGCCGGGAGCGATTGTAACGAGAAGCAGGCATTCGGCTTCATGCAGTTTATGGTGGACTGCTCCATTATCCTGAACCATAGCGTGGTGATTGGCGTGTCACAGCGTAATATCCGGGTGCAAAAGTACCGCGGCTCGAGCTTTGACGAAAACGAATCACCGTTCCTGATAGGCGCCGCCGGCCTTGAAGTCGCTGTGGCCCGTACACTTGGCGAGTCGCACGCAAATGTGACCAATGAGCGCGTGTCCAGCGGTGTCAAGCGACTCGACACCATGCTCGGCGGCGGCTACTACCGCGGCGCAAGCGTATTGATTACCGGCTTTCCCGGGACCGCGAAAACCACCCTGAGCGGCGCCTTTGCCGAAGAAGCCTGTCGACGTGGCGAGCGCACCATGTTCGTGAGCTTTGATTCCGATGGAACGGAAGTGGTCCGAAACCTTGCGTCGGTGGGCATCAAGCTGGATAGGTACGTCAAGAACGGCACCTTGCGAATGGTCTCGGCCAGAACAATCACGGGCAGCGCAGAAACATATTTAGTTCGCATCAAGACGACGGCGCAAGAACATCGCGCGCGCTGCTTGGTCATTGATCCGGTCTCGACCATCTCCAAGTCTGGCAACGAATTGACCGCGCACAGCGTCGCCGAACGACTGATTGACTGGTCAAAGGCGGCCGGCACGACCCTGGTTTGTACCAGTCTGCTTGATGAGATGGCGTCTCAGGACGAAGGCGGATCGCCGCTACAGATATCCACACTGGCCGACACATGGATCCATCTTAACTACCTGGTGCAGGCGGGCGAGCGCAACCGCGGCATATCAATCATCAAATCAAGAGGCACGGCGCACTCCAATCAGGTCCGCGAGCTGATCCTGAGCAATAACGGGGTTGAGCTGGCAGATATCTATACGGCGGGCGGCGAAGTCCTCATGGGCACAATGCGCTGGGAAAAGGAGAGCGCGGAACGGGTAGAGGCCGAAGTTACCGAAGTGGCGGCCAAATTGAAGGGCGTTATGCTAGATGCTCAGGAGGCAGAGCTCGAGGTGCGGTTGAAATCGCTGCAGACGGAGCTAATCGCCAAGCAGGTCGAAAAAGCGCTGCTGGCGCGCACGACCGAAAGTCGGGAGCGCGAACTCTCACACGGAAAAACCAGGTTAGCCGAGCTCCGTGGCGCCGATGCGGCAGTACGGGTGCGAAAATAAGGCGCCATGAAAAGACACTCAATAATCAAATTTCGATTGTTTGTGGCCGGGGATGCACAAAACTCAGCACAGGCGCTCGCCAACTTGAACGCGCTCTGCCGCACGCACCTCGACGGACGCCATGAGATTGAAGTAGTAGACGTGCTTCGCGAGCCCAAGCAAGCCCTCGCGGACGCTATCTTCATGACCCCGACTCTTGTGAGGCTCACGCCTTCCCCCGTTAAACGGATTGTCGGCACGCTGACGCAAACGCAAGTCGTGTTACAAGCGCTCGGGATCGAAAGCATCGCAGCATGAAGAAACCGGGTTCAGGCAATATCGTCGACATCGAAGAAAAACTGTCCGGCTTGATCAATCTCTTGCACGATACCGCCCAGCAGATTGAGAACTTGACGGCGGGGGAAGTGGACGCTGTGGGGGATCGGCAGGGGCGCGCATTCCTATTGCGTCGCGCTCAGGAACAGTTGCGTCATACCGAGGAAGCCAAACAGTCTGCCATCCTCAATGCACTGCCTGCCCATATCGCCTTGCTTGATGTCGATGGCCGAATCGTTTCGGTCAACGACGAGTGGCGCAGATTCGCAGACGGGAACCACCTGACGCTCGCTGACCACGGGGTTGGAACTGACTATCTGCAGATTTGCGACGACGCTTGCGGAAATGATTCTGAGGAAGCTCGCTTTGCATCAGCAGGAATTCGCTCGATCTTGCGCAGGGAGGCGAAACACTATGCCCTTGAATACCCATGCCATTCGCCCACGGAGCAGCGCTGGTTCTTGCTGACTGCCACATCTTTGGCAGGCGATTCGCCACATGGCGCCGTGGTAATGCACACGGACATCACTGCCCGCAGGGTCACCGAGAAGTTGCTGAAGGAGTTGACCCAAAAAACTGAACGGCGGGAGCGCCTTCTAAGCACCACGTTGTCTTCATTGATAGACTTTGCCTTCGTTTTCGACCGTGCCGGGCGGTTCGTGTTCGCCAACGCGCCGCTGCTTAACCTGTTGGGACTTTCTCTTGAGCAGGTAACGGGGAAAAACTTTTTCGACCTCGGTTACCCTGATAACCTTGCGCGGCGTTTGCAGGCTCAGATAGAAGATGTATTTGAGTCGCGCAAATCTATCACCGATGAGACGCGCTTTGTTGGACCGTCGGGCGAGGAGGGGGTTTACGAGTATATTTTTTCCCCCGGACCAATTGTCGATGGCGACGTAGAGTTTGTTGCAGGGTCCACCCGCGACGTGACCGACCGCACCCGGGCCGAAGATAAGGCGCGGCTGAGTCAGAAACACCTGCGCGACATGATTGACGGACTTGGGCCGAGTCTTTTCGTGGGATTGCTAACCCCACAGGGGGTGCTGGTTGAGGTTAATTCATCGCCGCTGAAGGCGGCGGGGCTCAAAGCGGAGGATGTCCTTGGCAAGCCCTTCGTCGACGCTCACTGGTGGTCATCGTCCAACGATGCAAGGGAGAGGCTTCAGGCAGCGATCCTTAACGCAGCTAGCGGTGAACCTTCGAGATTCGAGGTTCGCCTGCGCGGTGTAAATGAAGAGCTCATCGACGTCGACTTTTCTTTGCAGCCCTTGCGAGATGAAACCGGGCAGATCACGTATCTCGTTCCGTCGGCGAGCGTTATAACTGAGAGACTGCTAGCAGAAAAAGGGTTGAAGGCGAGCGAAGCGAGCTTTCGCACCCTGACCGAAGCGATGCCGCAGATGGTTTGGACCACCCGTAGTGACGGCTGGCTTACCTATTTCAACCAGCAATGGGCAGAATACAGCGGCCTCTCGTTAGAAGAGAGCTCCGGATACGGCTGGACCCGGGCCCTTCATCCAGAGGACGAACAGAGGGCATGGGAAGCTTGGCAGGCTGCCGCCGCAGCGGTAACCACCTATTCGGCCGAATGCCGCTTCCGGCGCAAGGATGGCGTATATCGTTGGTGGCTGGTGCGCGGCGTGCCGGTAAAAAACGATAGCGGCACAGTTGACCAATGGTTTGGTACCTCGACCGACATTCACGACATGAAGTTGCTGGAGCAATCGGTTTCGCGCAGTAACGACGCGCTGCGCGAAAACGACCTTAGTATCAAGCGGCTGAACCGAGTGTATTCAGTGCTCAGCCAGATCAACGCCTTGATTGTCCGGATCAAGGATCGTGTTGAGCTGTTTGGTGAAGCGTGCCGGATTGCGGTTGAAGAAGGCGGCTTCCACTCGGCAGTGATCAGCATGGTTGACCGGTCGACGATGCAGTTCGTTCCGGTCGCTTCGTCCGGCAAGAATAAAAAGCTCTTGGCTGCGGTCAAGGCACTTTTTGCTTCGGCCGACGTACAAGAATCCATGATTGCGCACGCCGTAACGTCAGGCACCGTAATGCTGTCCAATAACTTGCTACATGACCCGACCATACTGCTGGGCAAGGTATTTTATGACGGTGGAATCCGTTCTTTAGCGGTCTTTCCGCTTGTCGTTTCCAACGAGGCGGTTGGTGTGCTGGCATTGTACGCTGATGAGATTGACTTTTTTCACGCGGCGGAGGTAAAGCTTTTGACGGAGCTTACGGCCGACATTTCGTTCGCGATGGATTACCTGTCCAAGCAAGAACGACTGCATTACCTCGCCTATTACGACGCACTCACCGGGTTACCGAACAGAAGTTTATTCTTGGAGCGGGTTGAGCGTCACCTTGAGCGTGCAACCGCAGCAAACTTTAGGTCGGCCGTTGGCCTAATTGATCTTGAGCGGTTTAAAAGTATCAACGATAGTCTGGGCCAGGCGGCGGGCGACGCGCTCCTTAAGCAGGTGGCTCGCTGGCTTTCCGATAGTCTGGGAGGTCCCGACTACCTGGCGCGAATAGACGCTGACCATTTCGCGGTAGTCGTGCCGGAAGTCAGGCAAGGCGGCGATTTCCGCCGGCTCATAGAAGACAAGATGGCTGCGTTCATGGACCATTCCTTCATCCTGAATGGCGCTCCGTATCGCATTGCATACAAGGCAGGTATAGCGCAGTTTCCCGAAGATGGCGACGGCGCTCAGTCGCTGTTCAACAACGCGGAAGCAGCCCTAAAGAAAGCCAAGCTTGGGGGCGAGCGGTACCTGTTTTTTGCTCACAAGATGACTGAAACGGTTGCGGCGAAGCTCCGACTGGAAAACAAGCTGCGCCAAGCAATCGAGAGAAATCAGTTTGTGCTGCATTACCAGCCAAAAGTGGACTTGGCGACCGGCATTCTTTGCGGCGCCGAGGCGCTGATCCGCTGGAACGATCCGCTATCGGGCCTCGTGCCGCCGGGGGACTTCATACCAGTTTTGGAGGAAACCGGCCTCATTCACGAGGTCGGCCGTTGGGCCATGCGGCAAGCCGTTGCGGATTATCTCGGCTGGTGCGAGGCGGGTCTTCCCGCTGTTCGTATCGCCGTAAACGTCTCGCCGCTTCAACTTCGAAACCGTAACTTCGTCGACGAAATATACGATACGATTGCCAGCAACCCGCGAGCCGCAGAAGGGCTTGAACTGGAAATTACTGAAAGCGTCATTATGGCGGACGTGGGCCACAGCACGACAACGTTGCGCGCCATTCGCGCACTGGGCATCAGCATAGCCATCGATGACTTCGGAACGGGATTTTCTTCGCTCAACTACCTTTCACAGCTTCCACTCGATACACTAAAGGTGGACCGCTCGTTCGTCAGCGAGATGGGAACCAGGCCGGAAGGTCTGGCGTTAGTATCGATGATTGTCAACATGGCGCACTCGCTGAAGCTGAAGGTGGTGGCAGAAGGGGTCGAGACTCAAAAGCAGGCGCAAATGCTTCGCATACTGAAGTGCGAGGAGATGCAAGGGTTCTTAATTAGCAAGGCGGTGCCGCGGGACGTTTTCGAAAGCCGTTTCCTCAAAGGCCTGGACTAGATCGGTCGAACAGGCCAGCTCTTAAGCTACACCTCTTACGTTCTGGTCAGTTTTGGCGATGGCTAAGAATGGCGGAATATCGATGCCCGGGAACCCGTTTGAAAATACAGTTTCAACGGGTTTGGGCGGGCTGGCCGAAGGGGCAGATTTCCTCAGCTTTAGCGGCGCTTTCTGTCCAACTTCGCGCTTAGTCGAGCTTGATTTGGGCGGCATGGATGACGTCGCGCCATTTTTTTGTTTCGGCGGCCACCAGCCTGCCGAAGTCAACGCTGGTGCCCCGAGTACCGAGCCGTCAAGTGCCGCCAGTCGTGCTTTGAACTGACCATCGGCAAGGGCGGCGTTGACCTCGTCATTCAACAAAGAGACGACTGCTGCAGGAGTACGGCGCGGTGCTCCAACGCCATACCAGGAGTACGGTTCAAAGCCAGGCAGGAATTCAGCCACGGCTGGAACATTGGGGAATATGGGCGAGCGCGTCGATGTGTTAACCGCCGGCGCGCGCACCCTCCCGGCCTTGATTTGCCCGATCGCCGACGGCATGGCTTCAAACATGACTTGCACCTGGCCACCCATAAGGTCGTTCAACGCGAGAGCGGACCGGCGGTAGGCAATATGGACCATGTCGACACCAGCCATCATTTTGAATAGCTCTCCGGCTACGTGATGGGGGGTGCCATTTCCGCCTGAGGCGACGTTGACTTGCCCGGGGGGGCTTTGGCATGGGCAACGAACCGTGGTACCGATTGCGCTGAGCTGGTCGGGCTCACAAGCATCACCAGGAGTACCTGAACAACACTGGCCACCGGGACAATGTCGGTCGTGAGGTTGAACGTCGACTTCTCATAGAGGGTGGTGTTGATTGTGTTGACCGGTCCGCAAATCAGCAACGTGAAGCCGTCGGGCAGAGCCTGTATGACGGATTCAGTGCCCAGATTGCCGCTGGCGCCTGGCCGGTTTTCCGCCCGTTTCCAGTTCGCCTTGCTAGGCGTTGTCGAGTCGATGATTGAAGCCGTCGAAGAAAAGAACCGCCTCTGCCCGCCCATTGCTTACTTGGACAAGAACGTCGACTACCTCACCTCTTATCTAGCGCTCATGGCTGCCGAACGCGCCCGAGGTGCCTATCCTGCGCTTGCGGCGGGGGCGCCGGAGACACGGCTGAACCCATTCCATCTGACCGCGCAGCTCGTGCGCGCATGACTGCGATGTGCTTACCGAATGTGCCCGTAAACTCTGGGGAAACCCATGACGTCCGCTTGGGGTCGGAAGCGGACCGTCACTCCCCCCAGCTGCTTCGCGACAACCGATCGGGGTGACCGTATTGCATCGGTGATTTGTCGGACGCCGCCCCAAGTGACCTAGGTGCCAATCCCATCCGCTTCGCGAACTCCCCATCCTCAATCTTGCATAAAGTCCAAATAATGCTGCCCTCAAGTTTTAGGAGGCATCCGTTAGGTTAGGAAGTTTGTCCTGACCCTCCGCTGGCGAAGCTTCCCCTGTAGAAGTAGCAAGTTCAAGGCTACCGGACAGAGGTTGCCACTTTTGCATCGCAGTAGTAAGCTCTTTTTTCTGTCATATAACCTATATGGCCTTAATGTGCACGATCCAAAGGGGGGGGCCGGTGGCAAAAAAAAGTGGATGGGCAGGAGGGCGAGATGTTTTTACCTTCGCAGTGATATTTGCAGTGGTTGTCGGCCTCTGGCTTTATGCTTCAATCTGGATAGATGGCAACATTAATATTGCGAACGAAGCGCATAAAGATCTAATCGCCGCAAGGGGTCAATTCGGCGACAAGTTCGGTGCGATAAATTCCCTATTTTCTGGATTTGCGTTCGCCGGAATCATCATGACCTTACTCCTCCAGCGGAGAGATCTACGAGAGACGCATAATGCGATGGGCCGTGAGCGATTTGACAGCACTTTTTTTCAACTCATCCAGCTTCACATAGATATCACATCAAAGCTGACCATTAAGGGCGGGTCGGCTGGCATTGAGGCATTAGTGGCTTTTGACGAAAAGTTACGCAACTCTGACCACGATTTTGTCGCATTCCAGGTGCTTCAGAAGCTGAGCGACGACATCGTTACTCGCATGAAAGACACAAAGTCGATAAATCCGACCATTTGCCCCGATCTAACGCTCTCAGAAATCGCGAATATACAGGAGCGCCTTAATGTCGGGGTAAGTTTTATTGACAATTACATGATTGAACGGCTTGAATATCACAAATTAAAAGTCATTAATGCCTATACGGCCGTAGCTGCACAAAATATCGACAGTTTCTCCCACTACTTTAGAAATTTATACCATATCCTTAAATTCGTTGACTGTGCAGAGTTCCTTTCTGAATCTGAGAAGAAGGTCTATACAAATTTCCTGCGATCTCAGTTGTCAGACGTCGAGTTGGTCTGTTTGTTCTACAATTCCATTGCCGTGATCCTTCTACCCGGGCGCAACGGGATGGAACTCGGCTACCCAAAAATGCAGGTCCTTCTGAAAAAATATAACGTCCTCCAGAACATGAACCCGCGGAGCGTTATCCATCCCTTGCATTTTAAAGTCTTCGAGGCTTAAGGCAACGCCATGCAGGTAAGAGATCCCAAACCTGAAATCATGCGCCTAGAAGAATTGGCGCTTCTCGTTAAGTCGGGCGAGATTAAACTGCCACGCTTTCAGCGTCCGTTTGTTTGGAAAGAGTCCGATATGCTCAAGTTATTAGACAGCATATACCGCGGCTACCCAATTGGAAGCATTCTTATCTGGAATAGCTCTCAAAGTTTGCGTAGCGAACGTTCCATCCTTGGGTTGGAAGTGGACGTCAATCGGAACATATCCTATCCAACGAATTACCTTCTTGACGGTCAACAACGGCTTACTACGCTGTGTGGAGCTTTATTTTGGGACGGTAGCGATGATAGTAGTAAGTGGAATATACATTTCGACTTAGAGGCGGAAGAATTCGTATATCCTCGTAGACGGGATTCAACGACGCTTTTTCCTTTGAATCGCCTAATAGACACCCGTGATTTCATTCGGCAGTGTATGAAATTTGATGGCCATGATAGGCGCGACACGTTCTTTGACGTCTCCGAACGCCTACTAAAGTCGATAAAGGATTATAAGATTGCGGTCGTTAAAATCGGCGACATGACTATAGAAGAAGTTGCACCGATATTTGAAAGGATTAACAGTACAGGTCGCAAGCTTACAATGGTGGATCTTATGATGGCTGCCACCTGGAGCAATGGCTTCGACTTAACTGATTCAATAAACCGAATCAAAGAATCATGCGCTCAAGAAGGATTTGAGGATGTCGGCGATCAAATCATTTTGCGGTCAATCGCCGCTTCGGCCGGGCTTGGCGTCAACAAAGACGACATACAAAAGCTACGGGAAAAGACGCCGAGTGAGCTGCTGAGTGCAGCCGAGCATGCCGCAAGAGCGCTTCATGCCGCACTCTCGTTTCTGAAAACAAGGCTTGGCATACTTGATTTCGGCTACATCCCTTATGGGTTCCAGTTAACTCATTTAACCGAATTGTTTCGTTTGAATCCGGAACTTAGCGAAAATCAAGCTGATCACCTTGTGCAATGGTTCTGGTTTACGTCGGTAACCAGATACTTTGGTGCGACCAACACCGGCCAAGTAACTCGGGATTTAAATGCAATGCGAGCTTACGCTATGGGCCGCCGGGACCGACTTTTTGATATTGCAGAGATAGACATTTCAAGGTTGCTATTCGACAAATTCAATTTACGAAACGCCACGAGCATTACCTTCACAGTTCTACTTAACGCTCGCTCACCAAATAGAACTATTAACGGTCGAGCGATCGATGGCAGTCATCTTAAAGTGAAGAGCAGTAAGTTTTTTTCGTGTTTTGCCCCACTTTCCGCTGAATATCGTAACCTGAATTTCACTAGGATCATCTACCCTTATCCTGATTCGGACGGTTTGGAGCTTTCTGAGCATTATGTGGAGCTAGAGGAAAATCTTCTGGACCCACTTTGTGTAGAATTCAGAGGTTCTGAAATGGCCGATCAGTTTCTACTACAACGATGCAATATCGTCGCTCACTTGGTTGAACGTTTAACAGGTTGTGCAGCTCGATTCTCTGCAAACTTGACACCGTCACAGGATCTGGATGACTCGGATGAAGACGGGGCGGATCAGTGACTCGATAATGATCCGGAGGTGTGAACGTCATCTACCTGTCGTCCCGGCCTCCGGCGGGCTGTCATTAGGAATTCAAGCCGCGACGTGTCAATGGCGGCGGGTTTCCGTGCTGCCTGCATTGTGACGCAGCCGTCATTCGCTCAGTTATCCTCCACGATACTGATAACAGGGTTGGGAAAGGTAAGCTCGCCATTTGACCGTCCGATTCCGGCCAAGAAGCGACGTTCGCCTAGCAGCTGGCGAAGGCGGTAAACCCGTGTTCGCTGCAAAACATACTTGAAGCACTGCCTCTCGGGAGCAGCGCACCTGCTGGCGGTATGGTCCTGAACCTCAAGCCGCCAGCGTACCGGGGCAACCCGTTCCCAGCGCTCATTGAACCGGAGATCCCGAGGCCGTAGAGCAGGGGGCTAAAAACTGTACCGCCCGCAGGCGGAAAGCAGGTTGTTAACTCAAACACCATAACGCTAACCAGAAAAGAGGTGGAGCGCGGGAAGAAAGCCGAGAGATTCATAGGCGGCCAAGGCTGCGGTCTTGGGGAGGTTTCCCCGACTAGGATGCCGTGTCTAGTGGCTACCGATCAAATAAGCAACACGTGTTGTCGAAAAAACTTACGGGTTTTCTAAAGAAAGACATTAGATTTCGGCAAGCCGTTGTTTTGCCTCACGTTTATTATAAGCACGATTTGTGCTTAGCAACTATTGAGGTTTCGCGGTTTAATCCTAAGGGGAAACAAATGTTGTTAAGAATAAAAACGATTGCTACAGCTGCACTGATGTTCGTAAGTGTGTCCGCATCTGCATCGCACATGGTCTACGTTGCGGAAACGTTCGGTTCCGGAGCCGCTTTTAGTGGCAACCTGACCTTTTCCGACAACTATCTGGCGCTCCTAAGCGGAACAGGAACTTTGAGCGGTGGGGTTTACGGCTCGATCCTGCTGAATCATGCCTATTACGGTGGCTTGCCCTCCGATTCGCCCGTCACTGGCGCGACTGGCAACGACTTTTTGCTCGATGGCCCGGCAAGCGGAAATTTCGGAACCGATTATCATAATTACATCGGCTTCGTCTGGAAAGTCAGCGGCGGCGTTCTCACGTTACTTACTCAAGATTCAGCTGGTTTTTCCGTTGAACCCTATCAAGCTGGTGTCACTACAGACATCAAGCCCGCTACGCCGAATGGCACCACCATCGACAGCGTCCGTACGGTCACTGTGAGCTTGACTCCCTTCTCGCCTCCAGGTACGAACCCGAACCCGATTCCTGAACCGGCAAGCATGGCCTTGATTAGCTTGGGACTTTTCGGCTTCGTCGCATCACGTCGCAAGGCAGCAAAAACCTTGAACGCGTAATTGCGTGAGGAAGCCCAATGGCACGGGCTTCTTTACTTTTCGGCCTCACGCTAATTCGACGAATCCGCCGACTGGCGCGAATGAACACAATGCGGGCTACCGCATCGCGGTCGGCATTTATCGTCCGGTTTCTACGGCGTCTGATGCGCGAGCGTCGATAAACGTCCGCGATAACCCGCCAATAGTCACATTCGCGAGCTATGACTAATTAAGGAGCAGGCCGAGCGCCATCGCTGGGACAGCGCCGAGCACGATTACTAGTCCGCCCACCACTAGAACTAGAAGGAACTTTAGGATGGGTTAAAACGGTCGGTCATTCAACCAATCAGGGGTTCGAAGGGCCGGTACGATAAGCATGCGTCGCTGCTTGAGGCCGTGACACGATACCTCGAAAACGCTCCAAGAACCCATCACCACTGACAGAGATTTCTTGGTTGGTACGGCGTGTGTTCAAACCCGAGTTCGAGACCTGATGTGCCGACCGCCACCGTGCCTGCGCCCAGTAGCCTGGCCTTGGGCCGTCGCGCCGTGGCGGAACTGCTGCGCAACACTCGCTGGCCGGGCTTTGCCGAGCAAAACGCGTCAGAGTCTACGGGAATTCAGGGGGACTTACACTGACTTGTAGTTCGTAGAACCAGATGTTCAGCGACCGCCTCACGCATAAACTTGACGCAGTCTTTCGCGATACCGGCGGATCGCACAGCGACCAGATCGTGCAATCCCTACTGCGGTTCAGAAAGCTCGGCACCTGTGCATTGTATAGGCGCTGAGCACGGCGCGCGGAGGCCAGGCCCGAGCCCTTTTATGCGAGACGTCATCGGTGTCCGCTACCGGCCACAAGCGGCCAATTAGATCGGGGCCATGAATTTTCAAAAAAACCATCAAGGGTCCGATATTGCAGCACTTGCTTTCGCGGCAGGATGCGTTCCCGCTACGAAAATCGCGCTAATGTACTGGGAGTACCGGTTGCACTGGCCACTGCCCCAACTCGTTGAGCCAATCTTGCTCCTCCTGGCACTGTGCCTAGCATTTTTTACAGCAAGCTACTTTCCGCGCTCTTGGTTGATGAAACTAATTCGGGGTGCTTCCATCGGTATTTGGTCTTGTGTCGCGTACGTTTACGTTGCGTTTGTGCTTGGCTGCATATGGGCTCCGGCCTGCGTTTAGTGTTCGAGTCAACAGCAAATTTCCATGCCTGAACGTGACTGCTTTGGGGCCGGAAGCCGACATACGACCGGGACAGGGCCGACCGTTTTGAAGGCGATTCGGTTTGAATCGGTGCATCGGTCCTTAACTCGAACCGTCTAATTAAAGCTTGGGCGATGACGATCGACGCACGGTTCGAGGGAGTGTCAGCCGATACTACGGCGGCAATCGATAAAGGTGAACGGACTTGCGACGGCCAGTAGCGTCATTTCCGCGATAGCGATCAGCACCCAAGGTCTCTCAGGCGAAACCTATGTCGTTACCTCGACTTACAGTGTTAATGGCATAACCTGGGCTGTTGGCGGAACCTGCAAGACCAATACCCCGTCCATCTAAACCACGCGTTCTGAGTCAAAGGCCTCCGAAGAGGCCCTTTTTTCGTGTGCGCCCTGCATGGACGTACTCTCGCCGAAGCAATCGAAATAAATAAAAAATACCCGATACAGCCTTCGCTAACGTGTTCGTCCTGTGGCGGCGCTGACACGCGGCGCATTTCACGTTCGATCTTGCAGCGCATACTCTTTCGGAAGCAATTCGGGTACAGCTGCGGCAGTTGCGGCCACCGATCTTTAATTGCGCGGAAGCGAAGTGACGTTTCATAACGGCGCTTGGCAGCGGCTCGCGCGCATTGGACGCAAAATGCCCCGACACGCCGTGCAAAGTTCACATACTAAGGACCTAGCATATTTCCTGCGAATGTTGGAGCGATTGATTGTTCGCAAATAGGAAAGTGAGCCGAGGGCGGTTTAACGACGACCCACAGCCAAGACTGATTCCGCAGCATGAAAACTGAGGCTGGACTGCTCGCTCCTTAGTTACCGTCTATCTTTGCCATGATTTCGCTGACGTCGATGTGCGACTTCAAACAGGCGGCTCCTATCTCACGGAGGGAAGCCAGTAGTAGCGCCTGTCTCGCCTCCAACAACTCGTTACGCCGCTCAACATCTATACCTTCCGGTGCCGTACTTGTGGCAAGAGCTTCCTCAGTTCTACTGACTACATGCGCTATCGCGGTCAGTGAGTCGGCTAACATGGAAACCAGTTCCAATAGGTCGTTGTTAGGTACCGTTATCTTTGGCATCCGGTGCTAAGCCCTTCTAAAAGTTCTGGCCAAATTGGCCGAGACGCCAAATCAGAAGAGACAAATAGGCTAACCGCCGCCAGGACGGCACGGCAGTTGACCTCGCTCGCGGGCCTGTTGTTCTCGGGCTCAGCGAGGTAAGGGAAGTTGATCGGCAACACCGCGATGATGTTTTTTGGCGGGCGGCTCGCCGGCCCACTGGGGCGCGGCGCTTCAAGCCTGGTTTATGTTGCTCGGTGCGAGCCGCCCGGGACGGGGACGCGGTCTACTGAATCCAGCTTCGGTTCATCGCACGCGCTCCAGTGGGATCAGTCCGCTCGCTATCGCATTAGGCACGTCAGGCTTGCACGTAAGCCTGACGTCGCTGGCTGGAGGCAGCCAGGAGCGACAACACGGCGGACACGAG
>JAQGMR010000060.1 GCA_028292265.1 Herminiimonas sp. | reverse complement strand
CCTCCACGTCCCTCTTGCGGTGAGGCCATATATGAACATAGTTTAATACATCCTATATCGACGTTTCATCTATCCAGGGGCATCATGAGAACTCCGTTAGTTGCCAAGTTGAGTGCGAGCCTGCGCCGACGATCAATTGACGCAATGGCCGCCTTTCAGGTTCTGAGGCCAAGGAACTGGAACAGAAAATCCTCCCGGCAGGGAGTTAGTCCCCAGACTGAAGCCGGCATGTGAAAAGTCGCGGGCGTTATTGTCGCAGGCGGGGCTGAAACTTCGATACCTCGCCAACTGGAATAGGGAACGTATTGATTAATGACCACTTACTCAGAACTGCAATTACAGATAGAGGCGCTGCAACGGCAAGCGGAGCAGGTGCGCCAGAACGAAGTCTCCACCGTGGTCGCTGATATTGAGGCGAAAATGCAGGAATACGGAATAACGGTTGACGACTTGGTTGGGCCACTACCGGTCAATCGAAAAATCCTTGCGCATAGGCCGGCCCAAGCAAAATATTTGGACCCAAGCACGGGTATGACTTGGTCGGGGCGAGGTAGGAAACCAAAATGGTTAGTCGGGAAAGAGCCGGGCCAGTTTCGCATCAAGTGATCGGAGACCTCGAGGAATGGACCGATATACAAAGGGGAAGGACCGGCCCGTATCGCTGCCGGGTTTTGGGTCGATATGGCATCGGCAACCGCTACGTAACTTGTAATCGCGGCGCTGCCGGCGTTTCATGCACGTTACCCCGACGTGCAACTCGTTGCAGGATAAGCTTCGGGCCCGTTGCCCAAATGCTGATAGACCGTTTTTCTGGGTTTTTGAAGCCGCTAATTCGCCCGAGGTACCGCGTCAGCTTTTAACCCGGGTCGCCCACTGAAGGGTTAAAACAATGTTCATGTGCCACTCAAGCGAGCCTGAATCGGAAACGGTCCGCGTATGACCGGCACAGGGCGACGGCACATCGTCCATCTCGGCCGGATGGGATGTCAATGCTAGCCCAAAGGTCGTCAAAAACCGGCAAAACTCAAGACGCCGCGTTCCGTTACCGCCAGCTTCTCTTCTTCAAAAGTCTTCGGTCGCGGCCGCAACTTTTATTGAAACGTCTGCGTTTTTCTGTTTCGATCTCTTCCATTCTTGCCCTCGCCGTTGGCCTCTCCCTTACCGCGCTACTTTTCGCGGCGGCACGTCGTATCGAATTCGATCAGCACTCGTCCGACTTCAAGCAGATGGCGCAATTGAGGTTGGTTGCCGTCAATGAGGGGGTCGATGATGTGATGGCAGCGCTGCATAGCGTCGAACGGGTCTTCGTATCCATCGGTGACGTGCGACGGGAGCAGTTCCGCAGCTTTGTGCAGCCACTTCTGGCCCGTTATCCCTATATCCAAGCTTTCAATTTCCACCGCTTGGTCGAAGCGAATGAGCGATCCGCATACGAGGCCAGCATGCAGAAAGCCTTTCCCGGTTTTGGTATAACCGAACTGCGAAACGGCAAGATGGTTAAGGCCGGGATTCGCCCCCTCTATGACGTTGTGCACTATTTGGAACCACTACAGGGAAACGAAAAAGCTTTCGGTTTCGATGCCTTCTCCTATTCCTACCAAATAGGTGCAATCCAACGGATGCGCGAAACCGGCTTACCTTCTGCAACGGGATTAGTGCGACTGGTGCTAGGGCAGGACGAACACCCAGGGGTAATCATCGTTATGCCGGTTTACCGAGCAACCCGTGAGGCGACCGATCCACTACGTGGTCGTGTCCTGATCGGCGACGTTGCCGCGGTGTTTCGTGCCGGCGAGATGATGGAAAAAATTCTTGCATCGCGCGGGGTCTTGGCGCAATCAGGCGTCGGGGTGACGATCTATGCAGGCGATACGCCTGCCGCGTTAACCAAGGTCTTCCAGTGGGGACCGTCAGGAGGCAAGGCTAGCAAACTGCTATCGCCGGCGTGGCTTTGGTATGACCACGCCGACAGCATTTCAGGGCGGATTGACATGCCGGGATCACCGTGGCACATGGTGATCTCGGCACAGCCGACACTTTTTATGCTTAACCATAGCGGCTCGCTGTATGTACTAATCGGCGGAATACTGTTCAGTTTTCTCTCGGCCGCCTACGTCTATACCCTTGTTTCACGAAATTTGCGCATCGAGCGCGCTGTGGGCGAGAGAACATCGGCGCTTCAGTTTGCGAATCAACGTCTAACTGAAGATATCGCCGGGCGCGTGCATAGCGAAAAGGCGTTGCGGTTGCGGGAACGAGTGATCGAGGTCAGTGCGAATGCAATCATCATTGCCAATTCCGCCCCGCCAGACTATCTGATTGAGTACGTCAATCCTGCCTTCGAACGTATCACTGGTTATGCCGCTGCCGACGTGATTGGGCGCAGCCTAAAGAATCTGCAGGGGGACGATCGCGATCAACAAAACATCGAACCAATCCGCGCCGCGCTGCGGGAAAGACGGGAAGGACATGCAACGCTTCGCATATACCGTAAGGACGGTAGCCTTTACTGGACCGACTTGCATGTCGTCCCTGTTTTAGATGATTCCGCGGAAATAAGTCATTTCGTTGTAGCGCAATACGATATTAGTGAGGCGAAGCGCTATGAGGGTGAGCTTGAATTTCAGGCAAGTCATGACACGCTGACCGGACTCGCTAATCGCGGGTTGCTTCGCGACCGACTCGGACTTGCGATCGCATATTCGACACGCTATGGCACGCCGGTGTGGGTACTCTATGTGGACCTGGATCGATTCAAATTCGTCAACGACACCTTGGGCCAGTTAGCTGGCGACAAGATGCTGCAGGTTATGGCGGAACGAATGCTGGCTGCCGCGGGAGAGGTGGATACCGTTGCCCGACTAAGCGGCGACGAGTTCGTGCTGGTGTTGGCAGGTGGCGTGGACGAGGTAGCCCTGACCGCCGTTATTCAAAAAGTCATCGCTGCCATTTCCCATCCAGTTACGATTGAAGGCCATGAATTTGTCCAGACCTGCAGCGTCGGTGTAGCCGTGTGTCCGATGGACGGCCGTGATCCGGATACCCTTCTGAAACACGCCAATATCGCGCGGTATCGCGCCAAGGAACTCGGAGGAAATAGATTTCAGTTTTACACTCCTTCCATGAATGAACGAACCTTGGAACGCCTTCGTATAGAAGGTGACCTGCGTTCGGCACTTGCGCGGGACGAGTTCGTGCTCCATTACCAACCGCAAGTGAATCTAAAAAGCGGCCGGATTACCGGCATGGAGGCCTTGATCCGCTGGAACCATCCGCAGCTTGGCCTTCTCGGCCCTGGCCGCTTTATCGGGCTTGCTGAGGAAACCGGCTTGATTGTCTCGATCGGTGCATGGGTGCTCCGAACCGCATGCGCCCAGAACATGGCCTGGCACCGCGCCGGATATGCGGATCTTAGAGTGGCAGTCAATTTATCGGCGCGCCAGTTCACCCAGGAAGACTTGGTGGCCTCGGTGGCGACAATGCTTAACCAGACGGGATTAGGGCCGGAGTACCTGGAAATCGAATTGACCGAAAGCCTGGTAATGACGGATGTCGACCACGCCATCGGGGTGCTTCACGATTTCGTAAAGCTCGGCGTAACTTTGTCGGTTGATGATTTTGGCACGGGCTATTCGAGTCTTTCCTATCTCATTCGATTGCCTCTCAATGTTCTCAAAATCGATCAGTCATTTGTGCGGGACATCACGACCAATCCGGATTCCGCTGCGATCGCAGCGTCGATCATCTCTCTGGCGCATAGCTTGCGTCTGCACGTCATCGCTGAGGGGGTCGAAACAGTAGACCAGCTAACCTTCCTCCGAAACCACGGTTGCAACGCAATGCAAGGTTATTATTTCAGTCAAGCTGTGCCAGCCGACTTGTTCACGCACATGTTGCAAGAGGCGAAATGCCTGCCATCTGCGTCTGGGGAAGGCGCACAAGGTTAATCTGAACGAACGAACAAGGCATGACCGCCCTCTCTCGATGGCCGCCGTCATGGTCAGCTTCGCGCGCCCACGCTGCCATTGCGGGACGATTGGCGGGTCGTCCGGGGCCTCGGTCAAAGTCAGTGCCAATCTCGAGCGACTTCGTTGCGCCGGTTGTATCCCACCTGTCTCCGCCAGAATGCGTTGTACCGATGAATGGTTTCGATCAAACAGCGGTGCAATCTGCTGGAGAGAATCACCTTTGCGCCAGCGCTCCCACATGAGCGCTTTCTGGTTTTGCGTGTAATAGATCCTTGGTCTTTGCTTCATCTGCAACACTCCTTCTGCTTACGCAGTTTCTAGTGTGTTGCATCCACCGGTTGAATCCGTAGCCGATAGCAGTCCTTCGTTAAGGCTCAACGTACGGCGTAGGTTGCTTCGATCGCTAGCCCACCTTTTGTTGGACATTCTAAGTCGGGCCAACGCTGTTGGATCACTTCCGAAACCCTGACCCGTCTCCGCGCGCGAGATGAGACTTCGCGAGCACGGCGTTGCGTGTCGGAGAAATCGTGTTTCGTTAGAGCACCTCAGACAGGCTGAAATTGGCAGCGGCAACGTCGTCCAGAAATCGCAGGAAGGCGCGCACCCGTGGCGGCATGGCGCGTCCGCTCGGATAGAGAACGTAGAACATGTCGTCTTCTGCCTGTTCGTGGTACTCCTCAAGCAGAGGCACCAGGGTGCCGGCAGCCATATCGTCTGCTATATGGAATTGCGCCAGCCGCACGATCCCCAGCCCCACCAGTCCAAGGGTGCGCAGCAGTTCACCCTGGTTGGCACCGATGTATTGGGGCGTGTTGATGGTCTCCACGCTGCCGTTTTCATGGAAGGTCCAGGAATTCCATCTCGTCCGGATTGTGAAGTTCAGGCAACGATGGTGCTGCAGGTCAGCCGGGTGGGCGGGCTTTCCGTGGCGCTGCAAGTAGGCCGGCGAGGCGGCGATCGCCCAAGGCCGTTTCAGCCACGGCCGCGCGATGAGCGACAGTTCGGTGGGCCGCCCGCTGTGGATGGCCAGGTCGATGCCCTCTTTGGCGAAATCGCCGCGCTCGGTGCCCAGCATGAACTCCAGGCGCAATTGCGGATGCTTGTCGAGGAAAGCCGGGAGGTGAGGCGCGAGCAGATATTTGGCGGTGGTGAGTGCAGTGTGGATGTGCAAGACGCCTGAAACCTCGGCTTGGGGGGCGCCGAGCATGTTTTCCGCATGCGCCACCGCATCCACGGCACGCCGGCTGGTGACGCGGAATCTATCGCCTTCCTGGGTGAGGCGGATGTTGCCCGCAATGCGATCGAACAGGCGCACGTTGAGCCTGGCCTCCAGCCGCGCGATCAGCTTGCTTACCGCGGAGGGCGTGAGCATCAAGTGGCGCCCCGCCGCCGAGAAACTGCCCTCCTCCGCAACGCGGAGAAACACCATCATGTCGCCGAGCTTGTCCATTTTTTCATTGTGTCATATGAAAGCAATTCATAGGCGGTGTGCCACCAAAGCTCTTGTTGGCGGCTCCCTCGGTCCATACAATAGGTTTGGTTTTCAAGGATGAAAGAGGAGAGGAGCCACCCATGAGCAAGACACTTCGAATCGGAACGGGGTCGGCCTGGTGGGGAGACCGGGTAGAGCCGGCTGGCCTCAATGCCGAGCGCGGCGAGCTCGACTACCTTTGTTTCGAGACCATGGCCGAAGCCACGGTGTCCGCCGCGCAGGTGCGCGCACGTCGTGACCCAGACTTTCCGGGCTATGACACGCACCTGGACGCCCGCATGCGGGCGGTGCTGCCGGCCTGCATGCGCAAGGGCACCCGCATCATCTCGAACCAGGGCTGGATCAACCCGCGCGGCGCCGCCGAGCGCGTGGTGCAGCTCCTGCAGGAGGCCGGCATCCGCGGGGTGAAGGTCGCCGCGGTGGAAGGCAGCCTGATCACAGAACGGGTGCTGGCCCTGACCGACACCATTCTCGAAAACGGCCAAAGTACCGCCACGCTGGCGCTGGACCTGATCTCCGCGGAGGTCTACCTGGGTGCCGAGCCCATCGTGGAGGCGCTGCGGGCAGGTGCCCGCATCGTCCTGACCGGTCGCGTGGCCGACCCGTCAATTTTCATGGCACCGATGATGTACGAGTTCGGCTGGGACCCCCTGGACCATGTTCGCGTCGGCGCCGGCAACGGCATCGGCCACCTGCTGGAATGCGGCGCGCAAATCACCGGCGGCTACTTCGCCGACCCGGGCTTCAAGGACGTGCCCAATCCGTGGGACCTGGCCTTCCCGATCGCCGAGGTGGAGGCCAATGGCGACGTCGTCATTACCAAGGTGGCCGGCAGCGGCGGCGCGGTCACGGTGCAGACCGTGAAGGAGCAGATGCTGTACGAAGTGCACGATCCGGCCAACTACATCACGCCCGACGTGGTGGTCGACTTCACCCAGGCGCAGGTCGAACAGATCGGGCCCGACCGGGTCCGTGTGCGCGGCTTGACCGGCAAGCCACGCACGCCCACGCTGAAGGTGTCCATGGGCTGCACCGAGGGCTTCATCGGCGAAGACATGTTCTTCTACGCCGGGCCGGGCGCCCTGCGCCGCGCACAGCTTGCCAAGAGGATTCTGGAAGAGCGCTTCAAGCTGGTAAAGCTGGACGCGCAAGACCTGCGCATTGATTTCCTCGGTCTTAACGCGATCCACGGCGACGCCACGCCGCACGATGCACCCGAGCCCTACGAACTGGCCGTGCGGGTGGCCGCACGCACGCGCACACGCGAGGAAGCAGCCAAGGTCGGCCGCGAGGTCGATGCCATGGCCGTCTCGGGCGTGGGCCACACCGGGAAGCGTGTGCCCCACCAGGACCGCACCCGCGAAGTGATCGGCGTATGGTCCTCCCTGGTGCCGCGCGAACATGTCCCCACCACCGTCGTATATTTCGAAAGCTGAGCCGCTATGGAAGTCCTGCTCCAACATCTGGCCCATGCACGCTCCGGCGACAAGGGCAACACCTCGAATATCGCTGTCTTCGCCTATGAGCCGGCGTTCTATCCGCTGCTCAAGGAGCAGTTGACGGCCGAACGCTTCAAGGCCTTCTACCGCGGCGCCATCACCGGCGCGGTCTTGCGCTATGAGGTGGACAACATCGAGGCCCTGAACTTTGTGGCCCACGGCGCGCTCGGCGGCGGCGTCTCGCGTAGCCTGTGCCTGGACAACTACGGCAAGGCACTGTCCGCCGCCATCCTGGGGTTCAGGCTGGAGGTGCCGGACTCGCTCACGCACCTGCTGCGCGGGCCGGGCACGCACTGAAAACCGAACAAAAATACCGGAGACAAAGCCATGAAAACAATGATCCGAGGCGGCCTCGCGCTGCTGCTGTGCTGGACCTGCCTTGCCACGTCGGCCGCATTGGCCGCGTCCGAATACCCGAACAAGCCGGTGCGCATTATCGTGCCCTATCCGGCGGGTGGCACCACCGACCTGATCGCCCGCATCACCGCAATGCAACTTAGCGAACGGTTGAAGCAGCCTTTCGTGGTGGAGAACAGGCCCGGTGCCAGCGGGGCCATCGGCGCCGTGGCCGTGGCGCAAGCCGCGCCGGACGGCTACACCCTCATTATGGGCACGGCCAGCTCGCACGGTATCAACACTGCATTGAACAAGAGCCTGCCGTACGATCCGGTCAAGGACTTCTCCCCGATCACCGTGGTGGCGACCACGCCCAACATCATCCTGGTAAACAATGATCTGCCGGTGAAGTCGCTTGCCGAGCTGCTGGCGTTTGCCAAGGCTCATCCGGGCAAGCTGAATTTCGGCTCAACCAGCGCCGGCGGATCACCCCACATGAGCGCCGAGCTGCTCAAGGCTACGGCGGGCGTGGACATGGTGCACGTGCCGTACAAAGGCGCGGCGCCAATGCTGACCGATCTGATCGGCGGCCAGGTGCAGGTCGGCTTCGACAACCTGCCATCCAGTATCAACTTCGTGCGCACAGGCAAGGTGCGGGCTCTGGCCATCACCACCGCCCAGCGCTGGCGCGGCGCGCCGGACATCCCCACAGTGGCCGAGAGCGGCGTACCCGGCTACGAAGTATCCGGGTGGTTCGGTCTGCTGGCGCCAGCGGGCACACCGATTGAAATCCGCCTGCGCCTGCAGCGCGCAGTGGCCGAAGCCGTCCAGAGCACGGCGGTGGCCAAACAACTGAGCGACCAGGGCGCGCAGCCGACGGCCAATACACCGGAAGAGTTCGGCAAGCAGATTCAGGCTGATGTCATCAAGTGGCGCGACGTGGTGAAGACCACTGGAGTGAAGCTGGATTGAATCAGCAGCCCCCATCCGTTTTTTTGCGACCAGACATCGACTCCCAATAGGCCCTTTATGGACTTCACCCTCTCCCCCGACATATGCGTGCTGCGCGACCGTACGCGGCAGTTCATCGCCGAGCAGGTGATCCCGCTTGAAAACGACGAGCGCCAGTCCTCGCACGGCCCAAGCGAAGCCCTGCGCCGCGAACTCGTTGGCCGGGCCCGCAAGGCCGATCTGCTCACCCCGCATGCTTCGGTCGGCATGGGCGGCATGGGCCTCAGTCACGTCGCCAAGGCCGCGGTTTTCGAGGAAGCCGGATATTCCTGGCTCGGCCCCACGGCACTCAACATCCACGCCCCCGACGAAGGTAACATCCACCTCATGGAGGAAGTGGCCACGCCGGCACAGAAGGAGCGCTGGCTGCGCCCGCAAGTGGCCGGCCACACCCGCTCCTGCTTCGCCATGACTGAGCCCGCGCCCGGCGCCGGTGCCGATCCGTCGATGCTGGCCACCACGGCCATGCGAGACGGCAACGACTACGTCATCAATGGCCTGAAGTGGTTCATCACCGGTGCCGACGGCGCGGACTACGCCATCGTCATGGCGCGCATGGAGGACGGCTCGGCCACCATGTTCCTCACGGACATGGATCGGTCCGGCATCACGCTGGAACGATCCATGGATGCGATGGACGCCTGCTTCACCGGGGGCCACGGCGTGCTGCGCTTCGACAACCTGCGCGTGCCCGCCACCGACGTGCTCGGCGAAGTGGGCAAAGGCTTTCGTTACGCGCAGGTGCGGCTTGCGCCGGCGCGGCTGACGCACTGCATGCGCTGGCTGGGTCAGGCGCGGCGTGCCCATGACGCCGCGCTGGCCTATACGCGCCAACGCCAGGCCTTCGGCAAGCCACTGGCCGAACACGAAGGCGTGGGCTTTATGCTGGCCGACAACGACATGGACCTGCACACCGCGCGGCTGCATATCTGGCACACGGCCTGGCTGCTGGACCAGGGCGAAAAATGCAACTTCGAATCGAGCCGGGCCAAGGTCGTGTGCTCGGAGGCGCAATGGCGGGTGGTGGACCGCAGCGTACAGATGCTCGGCGGCCAGGGCGTCACCTCCGACTCGCCCGTC
This sequence comes from Herminiimonas sp., assembly GCA_028292265.1. Lineage (GTDB taxonomy): Bacteria > Pseudomonadota > Gammaproteobacteria > Burkholderiales > Burkholderiaceae_D > JAQGMR01. The sequence continues at coordinate 409 of JAQGMR010000060.1, read as the reverse complement.
ATGCGCATCTTTACCGACATGCGCGCCTTTCGCATCTACGACGGCCCGAGCGAGGTGCACCGCTGGAGCATGGCGCGCAAGCTGGTGCAAATGGCGGAACGGGCCGCAGGGAATGGCGCGTGAGCACGAGCCTCCAAGACCGTTTCGCCTGGACGTCATACCGGCCAATCACGCATTTGGACTCCCTGGCACGTCCGACCTGAAATATTCCCGCATCAGGCAGCGGCGTCTCAGATGCCTACAAATGTCACGTGTTATTGTCAGTACGGACGGTCTGCTTCAGGTCGACCGCAGACATTCACCGATGCCTCGTTCCGACCCAAAGCAATGGGATGGACCCCACCTCACCAAATCGGCATCAGAGTGCCAAACTGGAAGTTCGAGCAACCAGTTCAATGATGAGAGGGGT
>JAQGMR010000037.1 GCA_028292265.1 Herminiimonas sp. | reverse complement strand
GGCATCATGGTCACCGGCAGCCACAACCCGCCCGACTACAACGGCTTCAAGATGGTGTTGTCGGGCGAAGCGATTTATGGCGACGCCATCCAGGCGCTCTATCAGGCAATTGCCGGCAACGATCTGGCGAAGGGTAGTGGCACTTACCGCCAGCATGACTTGCGCACGCAGTACCTGCAGCGCATCGTCGGCGACGTCAAGCTGGCGCGGCCCATGAAGATTGCCGTGGACTGCGGCAACGGCGTGGCCGGTGCCTTTGCCGGCGACCTGTACCGCATGCTGGGCTGCGAAGTCACCGAACTGTTTTGCGACGTCGATGGCACTTTCCCCAACCACCATCCAGACCCGGCCCATCCCGAGAATCTCCAGGACCTGATCGCCTGCCTGCGCGAAACCGACAATGAAATTGGCCTGGCATTCGATGGCGACGGCGACCGCCTCGGCGTGGTCACGAAAGATGGCGAGATCATTTATCCGGACCGGCAGCTGATGCTGTTTGCCAAGGACGTGCTGAAGCGCCATCCGGGCGGCACCATCCTGTACGACGTCAAGTGCACGCGCCATCTTGCACCGTGGATCGCGCAGTACGGTGGCCACGCCATGATGTGGAAGACCGGGCATTCGCTGGTCAAGGCAAAGATGCGCGAGACGGGCGCGCCGCTCGGTGGCGAGATGAGTGGCCACGTGTTTTTCAAGGACCGCTGGTACGGCTTTGACGACGGCCTGTATGCCGGTGCGCGCCTGCTCGAATTGCTGAGCCGTGAGCCTGACCCGTCTGCATTGCTGAACGCGCTGCCGCAATCGACCAGCACACCGGAACTGCAACTGAAGCTGGCAGAGGGCGAAAGCTTCAAGTTGATAGAACGCATGCAGCGCGAGGCCAGCTTTCCCGGCGCCGAGCACATCATCACCATTGACGGCTTGCGGGTGGAATACAAGGATGGCTTCGGGTTGGCACGTTCGTCCAATACCACGCCGGTGATCGTGATGCGCTTTGAAGCGGAATCGACGGAGGCGCTCACGCGCATTCAGGGTGAATTCCGGCGCGCGATTCTGGGTGTGAAGCCGGACGCGGTTTTGCCGTACTGAGGCGGCGAGGGTGCCCGTTCACGCTCGTTACGAAAAGTCCGGCTGGGCTCGCACCTCTTGAAAATCCTGGTGGTCCGCGTGTCGTCCCTCGGCGACGTTGTGCACAACATGCCGATGGTGTCGGACCTTCATCATCATTTTCCTGATGCGCAAATTGACTGGGTAGTTGAGGAAGCGTACACAGACCTGGTTCAACTGCACAGCGCGGTACATCGCGTCATTCCCATTGCATTGCGCCGCTGGCGGAAATCACTCCTCAGTTCGAAAACGCGAGCAGAGATGCGAGAGTTTCGTCGCTCACTGCGTCAAGACGTATACGACATTGTTTTCGATACACAGGGCTTGTTCAAAACCGGTGCCGTGATGCGCATGGCGCACCTAGCGCAAAATGGTCAACGGGTCGGTCTTGCAAATGCCACAGAAGGCTCCGGTTACGAAGCGCTTTCCCGCGTTTTCCATACACTTAGCATACCGGTGGGGCTCCATACGCATGCGGTGCAGCGCGCGCGCCTGGTTGCGGCGAGCGCGCTTGGATATCAGATTGACGGTCCGCCGGATTTTGGACTGCGGCAAGCCCCCATTTTATCCGCCCATCCGGCATGGCTGCCTCGCACGCCCTATGCCGCGTTTTTCCATGGCACGGCTGGGCCGTCGAAACGCTGGAACGAAAAAGATTGGGTCTCGCTGGGCAATCATGTCGTCGCACGCGGATTGCAGATCGCCCTGCCATGGGGCGATCCGCCCGAATTGGAAGCGGCGAAACGAATTGCCAACGGCATCTCGGGCGCCCTTGTACTGCCCAAGCTGCCCCTAATGGACGCTGTGCTGCTGGTGCAACGCGCGCGGCTCGTAGTCGGGGTCGACAGCGGACTTACGCATATCGCTGCGGCGTTCGAGCGTCCGACGGTGGAAATTTACTGCGCTTCGCCGCGATGGAAGACCGAGGGCGACTGGTCTTCCCGTATCGTCAATCTGGGTGATGAAGGTATACCGCCAACTCTCGATGTGGTCAGTAGGGCGGTCGATCAACTGCTCGGTTAGGTTTCGTGCGTCGACTCGAAGGGCATGTTCCTGAATGGGTTTTTCATGCGCTTTTGCCAGTCCTCTCGGCACCCCTTGGCCGGGTATTAGCGGCCTAGCGCGAGCGCTTCGCTGGGACGGCAAACCATTAAGCAAACAACTCGGCGTCGCACAGCAGTGTGCCCACTCTGTCCTTAAGAGAGAGCGCCGGCTCGCCTGCAAAGGGCCAGTCGATACCGATGGCAGGATCGTTCCACAGAATGCTGCGTTCATGTTCTGGCGCCCAGTAGTCTGTCGTCTTGTACAGGAACTCCGCCGACTCGCTTAGAACGAGGAAACCGTGAGCGAATCCGGGCGGAATCCAGGCCATGCGTCGGTTTTCCGCCGACAGAAGCACGCCAACCCATTTGCCAAACGTCGGCGAGGATTTGCGGATGTCTACTGCGACATCGAACACCTCTCCGGCCACCACGCGAACGAGTTTGCCCTGCGGCTGCTTGATTTGGTAGTGCAACCCCCGCAAAACGCCTCGCGATGACTTCGAGTGATTGTCCTGCACGAACTCGTCAGCAACGCCAGTCAGTTCTGTAAAACGGCGTGCGTTGAAGCTTTCGTAAAAAAAACCGCGCTCGTCGCCGAACACCTTTGGCTCCAGGATAACGAGATCGGGTATGGCGGTGCCGAGTCTTTGCATGGGTGTAAGGCCAATAAAGTGGGCAATAATGTTGCGTTAACCGATGGCTTTTTGGCTGTCTACAACGGCTCAGCCGATTAAAACACTCTGTCTTGCAATATGTTGAGCAGGTACCGGCCATAACCATTTTTCTTCATTGGCTGCGCCAGCGCTTCCAGTTGGTCTGCAGTGATATAGCCCTTGCGGTAGGCGATCTCCTCCGGGCACGCAATCTTCAAGCCCTGCCGCTTTTCAATGGTGCTGATGAACTGCGCCGCATCAAGCAAGGAGTCATGGGTGCCTGTATCAAGCCACGCCATGCCGCGTCCCATCACTTCCACGTTCAAATTTCCTTGTTCGAGATAGGTCCGGTTGACGTCGGTTATTTCGAGCTCGCCGCGGGCCGAAGGCTTGATGCTGGCGGCTATGTCGCATACCTGGTTGTCGTAGAAGTAGAGGCCGGTTACGGCATAGTTCGACTTCGGACTTGCAGGCTTTTCTTCTATGGAGACGGCGCGACGCTTCTCGTCAAATTCAACCACCCCGTAACGCTCCGGATCGGTCACGTGATAGGCGAAGACTGTGGCGCATTCGCGGTTATCACTGGCCTTGCGCAATTGGGCGTCGAAGTCGTGACCGTAATAGATGTTGTCCCCAAGGACAAGGGCAGAGTCGCTGTCGCCTATAAAGTTGCGGCCAATTACAAAGGCCTGCGCAAGACCCTCTGGTTTTGTCTGCACTGCATAGCTGATGTTGATTCCCCACTGCGTACCGTCGCCGAGCAGATCTTGAAAGCGAGGCGTGTCCTGCGGGGTTGAGATTAGCAAAATGTCTCGCAGGCCGGCCAGCATTAGGGTGCTGAGCGGATAGTAGATCATCGGCTTGTCGTAGACCGGCAGTAGCTGCTTGGAGATCGAGGTAGTTGCGGGGTAGAGACGGGTGCCGCTTCCGCCCGCCAGGACGATGCCTTTACGTGTTTTCATATTGGTCTACTCGGCGTGCCAGAGCATATGTTTTCAAGAACGGATGGTACAGTGACTAGTCCCTTTGGAGCAATTTCGTGACGCGAAGACCAAGTTGGAATTTAGGACACTCTCTCAAGAGTCGCGCAATGTTTCGTTGGACAAGTGCGAGTTGGCGCCGTCAAAAGCTGACCTGTAGTCTTTGTCAGTTCCACAATTTCCCCTCACGGCTAGTCAAGCGAAGCATCAAGCCAGCCACACGGCATAATACCCCCCATGGACCCGCAAATCATCGAAATCCCCCATGCCGACTGGCATTCCGTCCCCGCCAACGACGCATGGATCCGCGCGCTCGAGGCCGGCAAGGTCCTCTACTTCCCGAACCTTGCCTTCGACCTCACCACAACCGAAAAGCGCTTCCTCACCCCCGAAATCCGCGATCCAAAAATCCGCAACATCAGTCTCGACGCCACAGGCCACCTGAAGGGCGCGGTAGCGACCCTGACCGATCAGGCGCAACTAGCCGCGATGATCCAGCGCTTCCGCGCCAATGCCCGCACCCTGATCGACGGTTTGCTGCCACGCTATGGCGATGCCCTGCGCATGGCCCCGACCAGCTTTCGTCCGACGCGGGTAGAGACCCGTTCGCAATCCTGGCGTGCCGACGATCGACGCCTGCATGTTGATGCCTTTCCCTCCCGCCCGAATTACGGTGAGCGCATCTTGCGCGTTTTTGCCAACGTCAATCCAGAAGGCGCGCCGCGCGAATGGCGGGTTGGCGAGCCGTTCGAAACGGTTGCAATGCACTTCCTGCCGCGAGCGAAACCCTATTCCGCGTGGCGCGCAAGACTGCTCCAAATGGCGCGCGTCACGAAGTCGCTGCGCAGCGAGTACGACCACCTCATGCTTCAACTGCATGACGCGATGAAGCTGGATGTGGATTACCAGCAGGATGCAGAACAGCTCGCAGTGCCCTTCCAGGCTGGCTCTGTCTGGGTCTGCTTTTCTGATCAAACCTCGCACGCGGTGATGGCTGGCCAGTACATGATGGAGCAGACGCTGCATCTTCCTGTCGAGCGCCAGTACGATCCCGCCTCCAGCCCGCTTGCTATCCTCACGCGCCTTGTCGGCCATCCGCTGATCTGATGCGGCGCCTGTATTCGTTCGCATGGTGGATCGCTCTTCCACTCATCTTGTTGCGCCTCTATTGGCGTGGTCGCAAGGAGCCTGGATATCGGCACCATCTCGCCGAGCGCCTGGGTTTTTATGGCGCAACGCCACCGGCTGCGCCAAATCACAAAACGATCTGGATCCACGCGGTGTCCGTCGGCGAGACCCGCGCGGCTGAACCGCTCGTCACCTCCCTGCTCGAACAATGCCCGGGCAGCACCATCCTGCTGACCCACATGACGCCGGCTGGCCGGGCCACCGGAGCGTCGCTTTTCGGTGATCAGCCGCGCGTTATGCAATGCTATCTCCCTTACGATACCGGCTGGATGACCGCACGCTTTCTGCGCCACTTTGCGCCGCGTGTCTGCGTGCTGATGGAAACCGAGGTCTGGCCGAACATGATGGCGCAATGCGCGGCGCAAAGCGTGCCGGTGGCGCTGGTCAATGCGCGACTGTCGGAACTCTCGCTAAGGAAGGCGCTGCGTCTCGGAACGCTGATGCAGGATGCGGCGCGCGCCATTGCCGTTGTCGCAGCCCAAACCCCGGCCGATGCAGCGCGCCTGCGCCAGACCGGTGTTGAGAATGTGCAGGTCACTGGTAGCATCAAGTTCGATATCGTTCCCCCCTCCGCGGCGGTGACGCAGGGCAGGGCGTTGCGCGAGGCGATTGGTTCGCGAGCGGTGTTGTTGTGTGCGAGCACGCGCGACGGCGAAGAGGCGCTGATTCTCGACGCATTGAAGGCGGCGCCGCTCCATGGCGTACTGCTTGTGATCGTGCCACGCCATCCACAACGCTTTGACGATGTGGCGCGGGCTATTGAAGCGCATGGCTTGCGAACCATGCGGCGTTCCCAGTTACAAAACACGGTGCTGCCCGATGTTGAAGTACTGCTTGGCGATTCGATGGGTGAAATGTTTGCCTGGTATGCCGCCTGTGACGTTGCCTTCATCGGCGGCAGTCTGCTGCCGCTAGGTGGGCAGAACCTGATCGAAGCTTGCGCCAGCGGCAAGCCGGTGCTCGCTGGTCCACACACCTTTAATTTCGCAACGATTACCGAAGACGCGATTGCCGCCGGCGCAGCGCGCCGCGTGCGTGACGCCGGCGACATGCTGGCGCAGGCGGCGCAACTGCTGCAAGACGAACCCATGCGGCGTGAGATGGGTGCCGCTGCCTTGCGTTTCGCCACCCAGCATCGCGGCGCAACGGAGCGAACCGTGAAGCTTCTGGCGCCACTGCTTTAGCGGCAGAGAGTCTCCGCAAACCCCGCCACAACGCAGTCCTGCCCGACAAAAAAATGGCGGCGCATGGTGCACCGCCATCCTTTCAAACCAGGTCCGGACGCCGAATCAAGCCTCGGCCGCCGTACCGCTCCGCCTACCCCTTACCAACCGGCGTACTCGTCTCCTTCAACCCACCCCCCAACGCCCGATACAAATCAATCGAGTTCGTCAGTCGCAGCAACCGCGCCTGCACCAGCGACTGCTGCGCAGAAAACAATTCACGCTGCGCATCCAGAACATCAAGCGAGCTTGCCACACCATTCTTGTACCGCAGGTCCGCAAGATTCAGTCGGTCCTGATTGGCGACCTGCGTCAACCGCTGCGCCTCGATCTGCTCCTCCAGCGACCCACGCGCCACCAGCGCGTCCGACACTTCACGGAACGCAACCTGAATGGTTCTTTCATAGTCGGTAACGGCAAGGTTCTTGCGCACTTCCGCCAGGTCCAGTGAGGCGCTGTTGCGGCCGGCATCGAAGATAGGCAAAACAAGTTGCGGCAGGAAGGACCAGCTTTTGGATCCGGCGCCAAAGAGGCCCGACAAGTCATTGCTGGCGGTGCCGATGCCCGCTGTGAGCGAAATGCGCGGGAAGAAGGCGGCACGGGCGGCGCCAATGTTGGCATTGCTGGACAACAGCCGTTGCTCCGCCGCGCGAATGTCCGGGCGCCGCTCGAGCAAGTCGGATGGCAGTCCGGCCGGAATGTCAGTCACGATGTTCTGCTCGTCAAGCGTCAGCGGCGGCGGCAAACCTTCCAGTGGTTTTCCGACCAGCAGGGTCAGGGCATTCTCAGCCTGCGCACGCTGGCGATCCAGCGTGGCCAACGCAACGCGGGCGGACAACACCAGTGTTTCCGACAGCCGCAAATCCAGCGCCGACGAGGCGCCGACATCGAAGCGCTGCTTCGCCAGGTTGTACCCGGTCTGGCGGCCTTCCAGCGTGCTGCGTGCCAGGGCAAGTTGTTCGGCAAAGGCGCGTTCGGACAGGTACGCCTTGGCGACCTCGGAGACCAGGCTGATCTGCACCGAGCGGCGCGCTTCTTCGGTCGCCAGGTACTGCCCAAGGGCGGCCTGGTTCAGGCTGCGGACGCGCCCAAAAAAGTCCAACTCGAAGGACGCCAGCGAAAGGCCGACCTGATAGCTGCTCGCCACCACAGGACCACCGGTGGCTGTCAAACTTCCCGGTGTTCGGCTGCGGCTTTGGGACGCCGTGCCATTGAAGTTGGGAAGCAGGTCGGCCGACTGAATGTTGTACTGGGCGCGGGCTTCCTGAATGCGCTGGGCCGCGGTGCGCAAGTCCCGGTTGTTTTCAAGGGCGGATGCAATCAAGGCCTGCAGGCGCTTGTCGGGGAAAAACTCGCGCCACCCGGTATCGACCGGGGTGTGCGCCGCGTTGCCCTCGGCAGGCCCGACGAAGTTCTGTGCGACCGGTGCATCGGGCCGCACATATTCCGGTATGAGCGAGCATGCGCTCATGGTCGCCATTGCTGCCATGGCGGCAGTGGCGGAAAGCGCACGCAGTAGTCGCGGTACTTCAAGCTTGCCCAACGCATGTTTCATTCGAAACTCCCGCTTCGTTATCATTATCAGGTCTCCACTTCCGGCGTCATGTGCGCCGCATACATGCGACGCTGCCGCTCGCTTCCCTTGAATATCTTCCGCACCACGACAAAGAATACCGGCACCAGGAACACCGCCAGGACGGTTGCCGTGATCATGCCTCCCATCACGCCGGTGCCGATGGCCCGCTGGCTGGCGGAACCGGCGCCGGTTGCGATCACCAGCGGCAGCACGCCGAGGATAAAGGCAAGCGAGGTCATGAGGATAGGTCTGAAGCGCAGATGCACCGCTTCCAGCGTCGCCTCGACCAGGCCCATGCCTTCGGCCTGCAAGTCTTTCGCGAATTCGATGATCAGAATTGCGTTTTTAGCCGACAGTCCAATGATGGCGATCAGGCCCACCTTGAAATACACGTCGTTTGGCATGCCGCGCAGCGTGGCGCCGAGCAGTGCGCCCAGCACACCGAGCGGCACCACCAGGATCACTGACAGCGGAATCGAGGTGCTTTCATACAATGCCGCAAGCACCAGGAACACGGCCAGCAGGGATAGCGCAAACAGCGCGGGCGCCTGAGAGCCGGATGTCTTTTCTTCAAAAGACTGGCCGGTCCATTCGTAGCCAAAGCCGGCCGGCAGCTGTTTGGCCAGCCGTTCCATTTCGTCCATCGCTTCGCCGGTGCTGCGTCCCTTTGCCGCATCGCCGGAAAGCTTGTAGGCCGGGTAGCCGTTGTAGCGAACCAGTTGCACCGGGCCGGTGATCCAGTGCGAGGTAACGAAGGCGGAGAACGGCACCATGCTGCCGGAAGCACTGCGTGCATACAGCTTGTCGAGGTCTTCGGGCTGCAGGCGTTGCGGCGCGTCGGCCTGAACGATAACCCGCTGTTGACGTCCCGCATTGGGGAAGTCATTCACGTAGTTGGAGCCGAGCAGGTTGGTGAGCGTCGCGTTGATTTCGGCGAAGGTCACGCCGAGCGCGTTTGCCTTGTCACGGTCGACGGTCATCTGCAACTGCGGCGTATCTTCCAGGCCTTCAGGACGCACGCCGCCGAGCACCGGGCTTTTCGACGCCAGCCCCATCAACTGGTTGCGCGCCGCCAGCAAGGCTTCATGCCCCAACCCGCCGCGATCCTGCAGGCGGAAGGTGAAGCCGGTTGCATTGCCCAGTTCCCGGATCGGTGGCGGATTGAGCGGGAAAACAATGGCATCACGGATCGCGGAGAAGGCGGCGAAGGCCTTACCGACGATGGCGTTGGCCGACTCGTCGGCTTTTCGCACGCTCCAGTCTTTCAGCGGCGTAAAGACGAGGCCTGCGTTCTGGCCATTGCCCGAGAAGCTGAAGCCCAGCACGCCGACGGTATGTTCCACCGAGGGCAGGTTCAGAAAATAATTCTCGACCTTCGATATGACTTCAGCGGTCCGGTTGGCGCTGGCGCCCGGCGGCAATTGCACGTTGGTGATCAGGAAGCCCTGGTCTTCGCTCGGCAGGAAAGACGAAGGCAGCCGCGCATAGAGCAGCACCACGCAGGCGACGATGACGCCATATACCAGCATGTAGCGCATGGCCTTGGTGAGCATGCGTGCAATCAGGCTTTGGTAATTGTTTGCGGTGGACTGAAAACCACGATTGAACCAGCCGAAGAAACCCTTTTTCTCGACATGGTGACCTTTTTCAACTGGCTTCAAGATCGTTGCGCACAGCGCCGGCGTGAGGGTCAGCGCCATCAATGCGGAGAACATCATCGACGACACCATGGACAGCGTGAACTGGCGATAGATCGCACCCACGGCGCCACCGAAGAAGGCCATGGGAATGAACACTGCCACCAGCACCAGGGTGATGCCGACGATGGCGCCGGTGATCTGGCCCATCGCCTTACGCGTGGCGTCGCGAGGCGAGAGCCCTTCGGTGCTCATGATGCGTTCCACGTTCTCCACCACCACAATCGCATCGTCCACCAGAATGCCGATGGCGAGCACCATGCCAAACATGGTCAGCACATTGATCGAGTACCCAAACGCGGCCAGCGACGCAAAGGTTCCCATCAGGGCAACTGGCACCACGATCGTGGGGATCAGCGTGTAGCGAAGGTTTTGCAGGAACAGGTACATCACCAGGAACACAAGTACGACGGCTTCAAGCAGTGTCTTGACCACTTCCTCGATCGAAATCTTGACGAAGAGCGAGGTGTCGTACGGAATTTCATATTTCACACCGGCCGGGAAATAGCGCGCGAGGTCATTCATCTTTGCCCGCACCAGCTTTGCGGTGTCGAGCGCATTGGCGGTCGGCGACAATTGCACGCCGATGGCCGATGTCGGCTTGCCATCCAGCCGCGCGGCGGTGGAATAGTTTTGTCCGCCGACTTCAATGCGCGCGACGTCGCGCAAACGCACCGCCGAGCCGTTTGGATTGGCGCGCAAGACGATATTGCCGAAGTCCTCGGGTGTTGAAAGTTGGCCCGTTACCACGACCGGCGACGAAATCTGCACGGCGTCCGGCGTCGGCAAATCGCCCAGCGTGCCCGAAGCAACCTGCGCATTCTGGTTGCGGATCGCGGTGGCGATATCCGTGGAGGTAAGTTTAAAGTTGGTGAGCTTTACCGGGTCGATCCAGATCCGCATCGCACGCTCGGTGCCGAATAGCTGCGCCTGGCCAACGCCCGGAACGCGCTTGACTTCGTTAAGTACGTTGCGAGAAAGGTAGTCGCCCAGTGCAACCGGGTCGAGCCGGCCGTCGGTCGACGACAGTGTTGTAAACAACAGGAAGTTGCTGCGCGACTTGGTCACTTGCACACCCTGTTGCGTCACTGCCTGCGGCAAGCGCGCTTCCACCCGCTTGATGCGGTTTTGCACGTCCACCGCAGCAAGGTCAGGGTCAGTGCCGGGCAAGAACGTGACGGTGATGGTTCCCTGTCCGTTGGCCTGGCTCTGCGACTCCATGTATTGCAGGTTGTCGGCGCCGTTGATCTCCTGCTCGATCAGGCTGATAACGCTCTCGTCCAGAATCTGCGCCGATGCGCCAGGGTAGGTTGCGGTAACGACGATCGAAGGGGGCGCAATGGTCGGGTACTGCGATACCGGCAGTCGCGTGACGGCAAGTGCGCCGCCCAAAAGGATGAACAATGCGATCACCCACGCAAAGACCGGGCGGTCAATAAAAAACTTCGCCATGTTCCGGTTTCCTTATCTCGTTTGCGTTGGTGCGCTGGATTTGCCGGCGCCATTGCTGCCAGCGGCAGCGGTAGAGCCAGGAGTGCCTGCTGGAGCCGCGGGCGCGGACCCCGCCGATGTCGGGGGGCTCGCTGCCACGGTGCCGGCCCCGGCAGGGGCTTGCGGTTGCTTCCAGGCGACGGCCTTGACTGCGGCGCCTGGTTTGACTTTTTGCAGCCCTTCCACGACCACGCGGTCTCCGGCCTTCAGGCCTTCGCGCACAATCCAGCGATTGTTTTGGGCGCCGTCGATGATGATGTTTCGCGTACTTACCTTGTCGTCATTGCCGACCACGAAAACCGAAGAGCCATCCGCGCCGCGGGTCACAGCTTGCTGCGGCACGAGTATCACGTCCTTGCGCACCGCCTGCTCGAGGCGGGCACGGATGAACATGCCGGGCAATAGATTGCGTTGCGGATTCGGAAACTCGGCCCGGATCGATACCGAGCCGGAGCTCTCATCGACGGTCACATCCGAGAACAGCAGCTTGCCGGTATCTGGAGACACATTGCCATCTTCGGTCACCAGTTGGACTTTCGCCTGGTCCTTGCCTGCGCTTTGCAACGTGCCGTTGGCGAGCGATCGCTTGAGTTGCAGCAAATCGGTGCTGGACTGCGAAAGCGTCGCGTAGATTGGGTCGAGTTGCTGGATCACCGCCAGCGGGGTTGCTTCGCCCTGGCCCACCAGTGCGCCTTCGGTCACCAGTGCTCGGCCGATACGCCCGGAAATAGGCGCGTTGACGGTTGCATAGCCCAAGTTGAGGCGGGCCGTCTCCCGCGCTGCCTTGCCGGTTGCGACATCGGCGAGCGCCTGCTTTTGCGCTGTGAGCGCGTCGTCAAATTCCTGTTTGCTGATGGCATTGGTTTCAACCAGTGGCCGGTAGCGTTGCACCTTGAGATTGGCTGCCGCCAAATTCGCTTCGGCGCGCGCCACGCCGGCGTCGGCGCTGGAAAGGTTTGCCTTGAATGACGCCGGGTCGATCTGGTACAGCACGTCGCCGGCCTTGACGTCGCTGCCTTCACGGAAGGTGCGCTTCAGGACAATGCCCGGCACCCGGGCGCGTACTTGCGCGATGCGCGTTGCTTCGAGTCGGCCAGGCAATTCCGTCACCACGCCAATGCGTTCCGGTGCCACGGACACCACCGAAACTTCGGGTGGCGGCGGTGCGCCACCGCCGGGCGCCTGGGCCTGTACAGGCTTGTCGCCGCATCCGGCCAGGGAAGAAAGGATAAGCGCGCCAGTGGCAAGGGAAATAATTGGACGAATCAAACGCATGAAACTCTCACACAAAAAAGGAAGGTCGGGCGGCACGAGCAGGGTAAGTCGTGAAGACCATGGGGGCGTGCAGAAAATCGACCCTCAGGAAAACAAAGCAAAACGAGTTCCAACATTGTACATACATCCGTGAATGTATGTGACGTCTGCTATGATCGAAGCCAAAGGCACGATTTTATCTGCTTGTTACCTAAAGAACCACGAATGGCTAGAAACACCAAGCAGGAAGCGCAGGAAACGCGCAACCGCATACTCGACGCCGCGGCGGATGTATTCCACCGCAAAGGCGTCTCCGGCACTTCGCTCGCCGATGTAGCTCAGGAGGCCGGCTTGACGCGTGGTGCCATCTACTGGCATTTCAAAAACAAGATCGATCTGTTTACCGCCATGGCGGACCGTGTGCGCCTGCCCATGGAAGCCATGGTCGAGGCTAACCCGGAGCTTGAGGCCGACCCGCTCGGGCAACTGCGCAGGGTTTGCGTGTTCGTCCTTCAGGAGACTGCTCGCAACCCCCAGTCACGGAAGGTGTTCGACATCATTTTTCACAAGTGCGAATATCTTGAAGACGCCGACCCAATTTCGCAACGCCAGAAGGAGTGCTTCCGTCAGGGCGAAGCGAATATTGAAACGATCTTGAAGAACGCCTGCGCCAAAGGCCAGCTTCCGGCCCAGCTTGATACCCATCTGGCCGGCGTCATATTTCACGCGGCGCTCGATGGCTTGATGAACAACTGGCTGCTGGCTCCAGAGAACTTCGATCTTGCCGGTAATGCGGAGCGCCTGATTGATGCCTGCCTCGATATGCTGCGCAGTGCCGGCTCACTCCACACGGCGCCGGCCTGACTCACTCCAAACAAACAGGGCGGGCGCCGCATCGACGGAAAAAACGATGATGGATTGGCCCGTACGCTCACCAACTTCAGTGTCTACCCTGCGGCGAACGATTCAAGGATGAGCAGGGTTCTCACAAACGGACATGCGGACAAGCGCCTTGCGGACGGCCTACGCATGCGCGGATGGCCGTTCACTTATGGACGCAGCATGCCGTTCAACTGTGCCAGGTCGTCTTCCTTCAGCAGGCTGGCGGCCGATTTCAAACGCAAGCCATTGATCAAGGTGTCGTAACGCGCCTTCGACAAGTCGCGCCGCGTTGAAAAAAGCTGCTGCTGCGCATTCAGCACGTCGATGTTGATCCGTACGCCAACCTGGTAGCCAAGCTGATTCGATTCCAGCGAGGACTGGCTCGACAGTTCAGCGGCTTCAAGCGCCCGGACCTGCGCCAAACCATTGCTCACGCCCAGAAAGGATTGACGCGCATTTTGCGCAGCAGTGCGTCGCGCATTTTCCAGGTCTGAGCGGGTTCGCTCAGCCAGCGCGACGGATTCGCGCACTCTGCTCGTGACAGCAAAGCCAGAAAAGATCGGAATGTTCCACTGGATGCCGACCGCGTTGGCGTCAGCCACCACTGCGGTTGGAATGGTGAGGGAAGGCGCGCCCTGGTTCAGGTGGCTGCGGGTCGCGACAAGGTCCACGGTCGGGGTATGGGCGGCCTGATTGCGCTTGATCTCGCGCTGCGCGATTTCGAGCGCCAGCTGCTGCCCGATCACGCCATAGTTCTGGGTCTCGGCATTGGTAACCCAAAGATCCATTTGCGCGGGCTCCGGCGCCGCGAGCTTGATGCCGGGACGCAGCGGTGACAGGTCGCCGGCGGGCCGGCCGATGATCTGCTGCAGCGCCGAGCGGCGGATCTCCACGTCATTGTTGGCGGCGGCTTGCTGCGCCACTGCGAGGTCGTAGCGGGCCTGTGCTTCGTGGGTGTCGGTGATGGTGGCCGTGCCCACTTCAAAGTTGCGCTTGGCCGAAGCCAGCTGCTCTGTAATGGCCGTCATCTGCGCCTGGACGGTGGACAGCGCGTCCTGCGCGGCCAGAACATCGAAATAGGCTTGGGCAACACGCACGATAAGGTCCTGCTGCGCCTGCGCGAATTGCGCTTCGCTCGACGCCACAGAGAGCTTGCCTTGTTGATAGGTTTCCCAGTTTGCCCAGCGCAGCAGCGGCTGCGTCAGCGTCAGCGTGTAGCCACTCGAAACCGATGAGCTGTTCGACGACTGCGGTCCAATGTTGAATGCGGTCGAGTTGCGCGTGTAGTTGCCCGCCAGGCCAACTGCCGGAACGAGCCCGGCGCGGCCCTGCGTGCTGCGTTCTTCACCTGCAGAGAGCGTGTAGCGCGCGCTGGTGTACACCGGATCGTTTGCCAACGCCTCCTGATAGACCTGCAGCAAGTTGATGGCATGCGACGGCGCGGCGCATATGGCCATGACGCCGCCGAAAGCCAGCAAGGCAGGGAAGGATTTGGGCATAAACGTTCTCCGGTCGAACAGCTGAATCAATACGTCGTTTTGCAAGGTGCTCAATAGGTCGGCATGCTGGGATCGACCTGCAACGCCCAGGCGTGAATCCCGCCGGTCAGATTCGTCACGTTTTGAAAGCCCTGTCGTTCCAGGAAGGCGGCCACCTGCATGCTCCGTGCGCCATGGTGGCAAATACAGACGACGGGCTGTTCCGGGTCAAGCTCCTGCTGCCGCGCGGGCACCGTGTTCATCGGCATCAGGCGCGCGCCTTCGAGGTGGCATGTCTCAAATTCCCATGGCTCGCGGACGTCTAGCAGAAGCGGCGCGGGACGGGCCGGATCGGCAAGCCATGCGGCGACCTCGGGAGCGGTAAGTTGTTGCATGGTTTTTGGTGTGAGAGGAGATTGGAATGCCGGATCAGAACCTGAAATGGTTCGGGTTCACCGCATTGCGCAGCGGCTTGATGGAGGTCTCGAACAGGGTTTCGGTGTGATAGCCGACTTCGGATACCCGCGTAACAATGCGGGCCGCCATGGCCGGCGCCTGCCCAACAACGGCCAGGATGCGGCCGCCGATCTTGATTTGCTTAAGGAACGCGTCGGGCAAAACTGGCACCGAACCGGACAGGACGATCACATCGTACTGCGCGTCCTGGTCGCCCCAGCCGTTGGCGCCATCGCCCTCGGCCACGTCGACATTAATGACGCCGTTCGAAGCGAGATTCTGCCGGGCCATCGCCGCCAGTTCCGGTTCTATCTCCACCGTGGTGACATGCCGCGCGCGGTAGGCGAGCAGGGCGGCCATGTAGCCGGAGCCAGCCCCGATCTCCAGCACGTTTTCATGCTTCTTGACGGCGGCTTCCTGCAGGAAGCGGGCTTCGAATTTCGGTAACAGCATGCTCTGCCCGCACGGGAGCGGGATTTCAGTGTCTGCAAACGTCAGGCCCCTGAAGGCGGGGGGCACGAACGCTTCGCGTTTGACGACGAGCAGCAACTCAAGCACTTGCTGGTCGAGCACATCCCAGGTGCGGATCTGCTGTTCAATCATGTTACTGCGGGCTTGTTCGATGTTCATGGCGGCGTCGTGGACAGCTCAGATAAATGAAAGAACCGCGATTCTATCAAAGCGCATCCTCGGTACGGGGCAGAGATTGGGACTGGGTATCCTTGGCCCGAACAATTGGCTCGCCTACCTCGTGCGCATCATGGACCACTGGATGCCCAAATTTGCGACGTGCCCACACTGCCAGGTCGTCCAGGTAGGTGTAGATCACCGGCACCACGACCAGCGTCAGGATCGAGGACGTGATGATTCCCCCTATCACCGCCTGGCCCATTGGCGCGCGCTGCTCTGAACCTTCCGACAATCCGAACGCCAGCGGCACCATGCCGAACACCATGGCAAGCGTCGTCATCAGAATTGGCCGCAGGCGAACATGCGCTGCTTCGAGCAGGGCAGCCGAGCGTTCCATACCAGCGCGGCGCGACTGGTTGGTAAAGTCGACCAGCAGAATGGCGTTCTTGGTCACCAAGCCCATTAGCATGATGAAGCCGATGATGGAGAACATATTGAGCGTGGAGCGGAAAAACATGAGTGACAAGAAGACGCCAATCAATGTCAGCGGCAAGGCCGACATGATGGCGATCGGCTGCAGGAAGCTGGCGAACTGCGATGCCAGGATCATGTAGATGAAAATCACCGCCAGCGCCAGCGCCGATACCGCATAGCCGAACGACTCTTGCTGATTTTTGGCCGAGCCATTGATCAGGTAGCGGTAGCCCGGCTGCCAGTTCATTGCGTTAAGCGAGGTCTGCAAATCCGCGTTGACCTGGCCAGACGAGCGGCCCAGCACGTTCGCCGTAAGCTCCACCTCGCGGTTGAGGTCGCGACGGTTGATCTGGTTGGCGCCCACTGACTCCTTGATAGTGGCGACCTGCCGCAACGGCACCATTTTGGGCGAGCCGTCACTGTTGACCTGTGAACTGGTCAGCATGAGTCGCGACAGATCGTCAACCGTGTTCCGGTCAGTCGGCGCAAGCCGCACATTGACGTCGTAGTTCTCATCATCCGGGCCGCGCCAGCTGCCAGCCGCCTCGCCCGCCAGAAGCGGACGCAGGGCGGTACCGATCTGCGCCACGCCAATGCCGAGGTCGGCGCCAAGGTCACGCCGCGGCTCGACTGACACCGTCGGCTTGTCTGCCTTCAGGCTGGAATCGATATCGACGATGCCCGGAATGTCGAGCATGCGTTTTTGCACTTCTCCCGACAGTCTGGCCAATTCCTTGAGGTCAGTTCCGAGCAGGCTGAATCGTATTTGCTTTATATCGCCGCCCACGCCGTCCAGCGTGCCGATATGGGTGACCGTCACGCCGGCGATTTGCGCCAGGCGCTGCCGAAGCGGAACGCTCATCTGTGTATTGCTGCGCTTGCGCTCACTGCGTGGCGTCAGCCGTACATACACCGTTGCATAGTTCTTGCCCTGCGCAGTGCCGGTGTTGATGGTGGTGTAGAGGTCGCGCACTTCCGGGAACTCTCGCAGCACGCCCTCAACCTGCCGCGCCTTGCTCTCGGTGAACTCAAGCGATGAGCCGACGGGCGTGTTGAAGATGACGCCGGTCTCGGAATAATCGGCCTGCGGCACGAACTCGCTGCCGATTAGGCCCAATGCCGGAAGCGCCAGACCGCCAACGAAGGCGGCCACCGCTATCGCAAGCGTTGCGATGCGGTGCCGCAGTGACCATTTCAGCAGTACCTGGTAGGTGCGTGAGAGCCAGTCGACCATGTCGCTAAACTTGTCCAGAACACGGCCGATGGTGTTGGCATAGAACCCCTTGCGCGGAGCACGCCATCCAGCTTCGCCGGTATGCGGCGAATGCGTCGACGGGTCTGGCCAGATTGACGACAGCATCGGGTCGAGCGTAAAGGACACGAACATCGAGATCAGCACGGCCGCGGTGACAGTGATGCCGAACTGATGAAAAAAGCGGCCGATGATGCCGCCCATGAAACCGACGGGCAAGAACACGGCCACGATAGAGAAGGTGGTTGCCAGCACCGCCAGGCCGATTTCCGCGGTGCCTTCCAGCGCGGCGGTTTTGTGGCTCTTGAAGCGGCCGCCGACTTTCATGCCGGCATGGCGCACGATGTTTTCGCGCACCACGATGGCATCGTCGATCAGCAGGCCCACGCACAGCGACAAGGCCATCAACGTGATCATGTTTATCGTGAAGCCAAACATGTCCATGAACAGGAAGGTACCAATCAGCGCCACCGGCAGCGTCAGGCCGGTAATGACGGTCGAACGCCATGAATTCAGGAACAGGAACACGATGAGGACCGTGAGTGCCGCGCCCTCAATCAGGGTACGGCGCACATTCTGAACGCCGACGCGGATTTGGCGCGAGCCGTCCTTGATGACATCGAGCTTGACGCCGGGATAGAGTTTGTCGATCTGCGGCCGAAGGTCCTTCAATGCCGCCTGTAGCCCGTCGGCCACGGAGATCGTGTTTTCCCCCTGTGCCTTCAGGACGTCGAGCGCCAGCGTGCGTTGGCCGTTGTAGAGCGCCAGCGTCTCCTGTTCCTGCTGGCTGTCGACCACGGTCGCTACCTGTCCGAGCGTCACCGGTTGGCCGCCACGGCGTGCCACGACAATGCGGGCGAAGTCCTCCGGATTCTTGACGCGGCCCTGGATCTGCACTGCCTGCTCGTTGGCGAATGAGCGGATGGCGCCGGTCGGCAGCTCCTGGTTTTCATTGCGCACCGCATTGATGATCTGGTCGACACCAATGCCTTGCGCTTCCATTTCATTGGGCTTGACGTAGATTTCTATCTCTCGCTTCACGCCGCCGACCAGCGTGACGGATCCAACGCCACGCGCGTTCTCAAGGCGCTTCTTCACAACCTGGTCGGCCAGCGTTGTCAATTCGCGCAGGCTGCGTTGCTGTCCTCCGGGCGCGTTGCTGACCGAGATCGAAAAGATTGGCCGGTCGGCCGGATCGTAACGCGTGACACGCGGTTCTTTCACTTCCTTGCGGAACGCCGCTTTCACCAGGGCGACTTTCTCGCGTACGTCTTGCGCTGCAGCCGCCGGGTCGATGGTCAGGGCGAATTCAATGATGACGACCGAGGACCCTTCATAGGAACGCGAGGTGAGGCTGTTGATGCCGTTGATGGTATTGACTGCTTCTTCCACCTTGCGGGTGACATCCGACTCGACCGATTCTGGCGAAGCGCCCGGATAGTCGGTCTGCACCACCACCACCGGAAACGTCACGTCTGGAAACTGGTCTACGCGCAGGCGCTGATAGGAAAACAGGCCGAGCACGACGAAGGCGACCATCATCATGGTCGCCAGAACCGGATTGCCTATGCTGATGCGGGTAAACCACATGCTCTATTCCTTCGCTGGCAGGAGGCGCACGCGGGTACCGGTTGCCATGTTGCCGAGGTTGGTGCGGACGATTTGCATGCCTTCGGTCAATCCCTCCAGCACCTCTACCGCCGAGCCATCGTTGTCCAGGCCCTTCATGCCGAGCTTCACCGGGCGTTGTGTCAGCACGCCGTTCTCGATAGCGTAGACGGCGGCTTTGCCGTTGCTGGATTGCACCGCCGATTGCGGCACTGTGAGGACGCCGTTTTTCTTTTGCAGTGTGAGCTGCGCTTCGCCGAACATGCCGACTTTCAGCCGCGCATCCGGGTTCTCAATCCCCACATAGATCAGTACGGAGCGCGAACCCGACTGTGTCGACGGGTTGATGCGAACCACCTTGCCAACCACCGGTGCGGCGACGCCTTCAATGCGGGTAACCACTTCCTGCCCCAGCGACACGTTCACGATGTCGCCGGCAGGTACCCCGGTTTCCATTTCCATTTTGCTGAGGTCCACCACATCGAGCAGGCGGCTGTCGATTGGAACCCGTTCGCCGGGCTGGACGGTGCGGCTGCTGACGATGCCGGCAATCGGTGCGCGGATTGTCGTGTCATTCAGCGTCTTGCGGGTCAGGTCGAGCGCAGCCTGGGCCGACTCAACATTGGACCGCGCGATTTGAAACTGGCTCGCCGCATTGTCAAACGCGTTCTGCGAGATGAAGCCGCGGCCGAGCAAGACCTTGTTGTTGTCGCGCGCTTTTGTTGCGATATCGAGTTGGCCGCGCGCGGCTTGCAAGGCGCCGTTGGCCTGTTCATAGCGCGCCTGGTATTCCCGTGTGTCCATTTTAGCCACGACCTGGCCTGCCTTGACCGCCTCGCCTTCACGCACCAGCACCTCGACCACTTCGCCGGCAACGCGTGATTTCACAGCCGCCTGGTTCAACGCGCGCAGCGAGCCAGACAGCGACAGGGTCTGTTTGAGGTCGTGTGGCTTCACCTGCGTAATATCGCTTGGCAGAAACTCCAGCACGGGCACCGCGACGCCCGACGAGCCCGCTGGTTTGCCTGCGCCGGCCGCAGCGACAGCGGCGGGGGCACCGGCCTCATTTCTTTTCTTCATGACGCCAATCGCCAGCGTGGCCATCACCAGAATGGCAAGAAGGACGAACCAGATTTTGCGACGCTTTAACATGTGGGTTCCATAAGGCCTGGACCGGGATTCACCAACAGCCCATTCGAGATCAAATCGATAAAAGTATTAAGGAAATCGAGCGGCGAAATCGGCGTGGATTGCGAAGCGCCGAAGGAGTGACGCCACATCATCAGCATCATGATTGGGGAAACGATCACCATGTTGGCATTGACGGTGTCGATCTTGCGAAATTCACCTCTCGCGATGCCGCGCTCGAGCATGCGGATAATGATTGTGTTACTGCGCGAGATGACTTCCTCGTGATAGAAGTGCGCCAACTCCGGAAAGTTGCCCGATTCCGCCAGCATGAGCTTGGTGATGCCAGACAGTTTGGTGTCGCCGATCCGCTTCCACCAGCCCAGAATGAAGTCTCGGAACAACTGCGCGCTGGTCCCCTGATACTGGTCAATCAGTCCTTGCGCTTCGTCCAGCACCGGCACCAGGTTCTCCCTCACCACGGCCTTGAACAGGTCTTCCTTGTTGGCAAAGTACAGATAAAGCGTTCCCTTCGAAACGCCGGCCTGTGCAGCCACGTCTTCGAGGCGTGTTGCCGCGTAGCCGCGCTCCACGAACAGGTCAAGCGCCGCGTCCAGCAGTTCCTGGGGGCGGGCTTCCTTTCGGCGGGTCCATCGAGGCTTGTTCTTGAGTGGGAGTGACATAGGACGTTTTAACTTACTGACCAGTCAGTAATATAGGGGTCTGGTCGCCTATCGTCAAGACGGACCGCCTTTAGGATTTCTGAAGCACCCAAGAAAGAGCAGGTAGCCACCCCGGTGATTGCTTTGCGAACGCACGACAAGTCCCGCACGAAAAGCGCAAAACTGCAACCGTCCGCCGCCGGCGCACTATGGTCTCGTGGTAACCTTTGGCCCCGCGCGGGCTTCCGTTTTCAGGTCCGTAGTGCAATCCCATTTCCCCATTTTCTAGAGCAACCGAGCGCATGGATTACGTCGTTTTCATTAAAGCAATCGTTATGGGCATTGTGGAAGGATTGACAGAATTCCTTCCGATCTCCTCCACCGGACACCTTATCCTCGCCGGCAGCCTGCTGGACTTCACCGGCGAAAAAGTAAAGATTTTCGAAATCGTCATCCAGGCCGGCGCGATCTTCGCCGTCATGTGGGAATACCGCGCCCGTATCGCCGCGGTTGTTAGCGGCCTGGCAAGCGACCGCAAGGCGCAACGCTTTGCTATCAACCTCGTCATTGCCTTCCTGCCGGCGGCCGTGCTCGGTCTGCTGTTCTCCAAAAAAATCAAGGCCACGCTGTTTGCTCCGGTGCCGGTTGCGCTCGCCTTTATCATCGGCGGCATCGTGATCCTCTGGGTGGAAAAAAGGCACCGCAGGGTGACACGCTCCCGCGTTGAATCGGTGGATGACATGACGGCAATGGATGCGCTCAAGGTCGGTCTTGCCCAAGCCTTTGCGCTGATTCCCGGCACGAGTCGATCGGGTGCCACCATCATGGGCGGCATGCTGTTTGGCCTGTCGCGCAAGGCGGCAACCGAATTCTCCTTCTTCCTGGCCATACCAACCTTGCTGGCTGCGACGGTCTATTCGCTCTACAAGGACCGCGCGCTGCTCTCCGCGGCAGACGTGCCACTTTTCACGGTAGGGACTGTCGCCGCATTCATCTCCGCATTCTTCTGCGTGCGCTGGTTGCTGCGTTACATCAGCACCCACACCTTCAGCGTATTTGCCTGGTACCGCATCGTGTTCGGCTTCGTCGTCATCGCCAGCGCCTACAGCGGCTGGGTGGTATGGGCTGACTGATATCGTGCCAGCCGTGTCGCACCAAGCGCCGGACGCGCTGCAGATACTGCAAAGCGTTTTCGGTTACCCCGTATTCCGCGGCGCCCAGGCTGAAATCGTCGACGTCGTTGCGCGCGGCGGCGACGCGCTAGTGCTCATGCCCACCGGCGGCGGCAAGTCGCTGTGCTACCAGATACCTGCTTTGCTGCGCGAGGGCGTCGGCATTGTCATCTCACCTCTGATTGCGCTGATGCAGGACCAGGTCGATGCGCTGGCCGAACTCGGCGTACGCGCCGCCTTCCTCAATTCCTCGCAGACCGGCGACCAGGCATTCGCGATCGAGCGCAAGGTGCGCGCGGGCGAAATCGATTTGCTCTACGTGGCGCCCGAACGGCTCATGACGTCGCGCTGCCTGGACCTTTTCGGCTCCATTCGCATTGCGCTGTTCGCGATTGATGAAGCGCATTGCGTCTCGCAATGGGGGCATGATTTCCGGCCGGAATACATCAAGCTTTCCATCCTGCACGAGCGATTTCCCGATGTGCCGCGCATCGCGCTAACGGCGACCGCCGACGCCGACACGCGGCGGGAAATTCTTCAGCGCCTGCAACTGGAAGAGGCGCGCCAGTTTGTGTCCTCGTTCGACAGGCCAAACATCCGCTACCAGATCGTCGAAAAGGCAAACGGTCGCAAGCAGTTGCTGGATTTTCTACAGACTGAACACGCGGGCGACGCCGGCATCGTATATTGCATGTCGCGCAAGAAGGTGGAAGAGACCGCTGAATTCCTGAATGAGAACGGCATCCCGGCGCTGGCTTACCACGCTGGCATGGATCAGCGGCAGCGCAGCACCAACCAGTCCCGCTTCCTGCGCGAGGATGGCATTGTGATGGTCGCCACCATCGCCTTTGGCATGGGCATCGACAAGCCGGACGTGCGTTTTGTCGCGCATCTCGACATGCCCAAAAGTATTGAAGGCTATTACCAGGAAACCGGTCGAGCCGGCCGCGACGGGCAGTCGGCTAACGCGTGGATGGCCTATGGCCTGCAAGATGTCGTGCAGCAGCGCCGCATGATCGACGAGTCGGAAGCGGACGACGCTTACAAGCGAGTCCAGGGGCACAAACTGGATGCCATGCTCGGTCTGTGCGAAACACTGACCTGCCGTCGGCAACGGCTCTTGCACTACTTCGGACAGGCGTCTGACGCTTGCGGCAACTGCGACACCTGCATCAGTCCGCCCCAGCAGTTCGACGCCACCGTGCCGGTGCAAAAGCTGCTGTCCTCGATCTACCGGGTCGAGCAGCGTTTCGGCGCCGGCCACGTGCTTGATGTCCTGCGCGGTGTGGAGTCAGAGAAGGTGAAGCAGTGGCGTCATGAAAAGCTCACTGTCTTCGGCATTGGCGCGGATGTGGCGGAGGCCGAGTGGCGCGCCATCTTGCGTCAGGCAATTGCGATGGGTCTGGTGTCGGTTGACTATGAAGCCTACAACGCCTTGAAGCTGACCGATGCCGCACGTCCGGTCTTGCGCGGCGAGCAGTCGGTGCAGTTACGGCACTACCAGAAGCCGGTAAAGCAAAAGCGCCGCAGTACAAAGTCGGATTATGCCGAGAGCAACCTCGGCAAGGAAGGCCAGGACCTGTTCGAGCGGCTGCGGTGGTGGCGCGTGGAAACGGCGCGCAAGCACAACGTCCCGGCCTATGTCATATTTCACGATGCAACCATGCGTGAAATCGCGCGACTTCGCCCGACTTCGCTGGACCAGCTGCGTGGTGTGTCAGGCGTTGGCGAACGCAAGCTGGAAACCTACGGCGCCGAAATCGTGGGGCTGATCGCTGGCATGTCCGGCGAAGGTTGACGTCGCGGCGCCTGGTGCAGCAACGCCCGAAAATCCGAGGCCTAATATGGTGGCTCACGCGTGACACAAGACTGACGCGGGACGCAAGCCAAACCCAAGCCAAACACGCAACACAAGCTCGACCCCTGACCAAAGGAAGGACTCGTCCAACCGTCGTTGATGACCACAGCGTCGTATTGCAACAGCGTCACCCCGCAAGGCTCAGCAAATGAAAATCCAGATCGCCTCGGACCTGCATCTCGAATTCTTGATCAACCGCTATCCTGGCTACCGCATCATTGAACCGGCCGACGCCGACGTGCTCGTGCTGGCAGGCGACATCGCGAACGGCCTCGACGGTCTGCGCCAGTTTGCCGACTGGCCAACCCCGGTGATCTACATCGGCGGCAACCATGAATTTTATGTGGCCGACATTGACTCCGTGCAGTCGAAACTCTCAAGCACCTCAATCGACAATGTGCACTACCTGGAGCAGCAGGAATTAGTGCTGGCTGGCGTCCGCTTCCTCGGCTGCACGCTATGGACAGACTACGCGCTGGATGACGATATAGAAGCCGGCATGGACGCCGCTGCCCGCTTCGTCGTCGACCATGTGAAAGTCCGCAAGGGGAACGACTATTTCACCCCACGCGACGCGCTCGCGCTACACCGGCGCGCTCGCACCTGGCTTGCCGAAAAACTGGACCAGCCATATGACGGCCAGACCGTTGTGGTGACCCACCACGCGCCGCACCCGAACTCAGTCCATGCCGACTTCGAAGATCATCCGGCCAACCCGAGCTTCGTCAGCGACCTGACCCCGCTGCTTGGCAAATCCGCCCTGTGGATCCATGGCCACACGCACAGCAGTTTTCGCTATGTGGTGAACGGGACCGAGGTCGTTGCCAATCCGTGTGGCTATGTCATAAACCGTGCAGAGCCAGATGCGCGTCGTTTGCGGTTCGAGAATGGCGCGTTCGACCCGCGCCTCGTCGTGGAAGTTGGCTAGATCCCCGCATACCACTGGTATCCGTAATTGTCTTCCCAGTAGCCGCCGCTGCCGCCGCGGATCTGGTCAAGGCTTTCGACCAGTTCCATGCGCATTACATACTTGGCATGCTTGTAGCCAAGTTGGCGCTCCACCCGCAAGCGCACCGGAGCACCATTGGCAACTGGCAGCGTCTTGTCGTTAAGTTGATAAGCGAGAATGGTCTGTGGATGGTTTGCATCATCCATGTCGATACTTTCGTAGTACAGGTCCTTGCCATCCTTGCCCATAGGGTCGGCGCAATGGAATACGACATAGTTTGCGGCGGCGGTCGGCTTCACCGCGGCCAGCACCTGCGACAGCGGCACCCCAGTCCATTTGGCGATGGCGCTCCAGCCTTCCACGCAATCGTGGCGGGTAATCTGCGTGCGCTTCGGCATGGCCTGCAGTTGCGCCAGCGTGAACTTGCCCGGCGTTTCCACCAGGCCGTCAACCTGCAAGGCCCAATCCGCGAAGCCCTTGCTGGCCATCGCCTGGTAGGCCGGGTTGTCTGGATTGCTGGTGCCGTTGCTGCGAAAACGCGGCGACAGATCCGCTTCCGAAAACTCCTGCGCCATCGACTTGCGCGGCACGATCGCCTTATGCACTGTGCGACTCATGGTCTCGGCGCCGCTCATCATTCTGGTGAACCACGGCGTCTCGTTCAGCCGGTCGCAACCCGCGAGAAACAAGGCGCCGAGTCCGCCGAACGAGCGACGCAACAGTCGACGCCGTGCGCTATCGTGCGGCACTTTAAGCTTGCTCATTGTCGACTCCTGCTTTCTTTTCCGGCTTGACGAGGTAATACCCCGTGACCATGGAGCGCATATGATTCCATGCGCCGCTGATGATGACTTCAAACACGTGAATCAGTACGAACAGCACCAGCAACCATGCCACGATGAAGTGAATGGTCCGCGCCGACTGCCTTCCGCCAAAAAAGCTGACCCAGCCGGTAAAGAGCGAATCGAGCATCGGCGACATTGCCATGCCCATCAGTATCACCAGCGGCAGCAACACAAAAATCACAATCAGGTAGGTCAGCTTTTGAAGCACGTTATAACGTTTGGCTTCCTCGCCGCGTGGATGCTTGAACTTGATGTGGTCCTTGATCGATGAGCCGATGCTGCGCATGTCGCGCCCATCTGGCTTCAGGTCGCGCTTGAAGTGGCCGCTCAAGAAGGCATAAGCCACATAAAGCACGCCATTGATAACGAAGAGCCACGCGAAGAAAAAATGCCAGAGCCGCGAGTTTGCGAGCGAATAGCCGCCGGGGATGGTGGACCAGCTGGGAAAGGCATGCTCGTTCAGTGTGCCGTCTGATCCGGTGGACACGCCCAGCACACCGCTGGTATCGAACTCGCGGCCGAACACGCGCAGCAGACCCTGCACGGTAGGCCCATCGTTTTCATCCGGTTCATCAGCGTCGGTTGTGACTTGCGGAATCGTGCTGGCATCGCCAGTGCGGGAGGTAATCTCAAGCACTGCTGGGCGGCCACTATAGGATGAGTCACCCCAGTAGAGCGCCGGGTGGGCGTTGAAGATGCCGAGCCCGCTCATCAGAAGCACTGTGAGACAAATCACGTTTATCCAGTGCATTAGCCGCACCGGCAATCGATGGCGATAGTAAGGGCTCGGTCGGGCGGAGCTTGCAAGAACTTCTGGTTCGGTACGGCGCATGGCATTTTCTCCGCTTCGTTCTAATTGGACCTGAATTTAACGACGCAGCCGATGCGAAGTTCGCGGCGGCGCTGAATCAAAAGCGACGCCGTGGGGACATTGCAGCACCATGGCGGCGCTGCAAATCAAGTATGGCTCAGTCGAGCCACTTGTCAATTCCTTACGGCAGGACCTGTCCCTTTTTGCGGAATACCAGGTCCCACACGCCGTGTCCAAGACGAATGCCTCGATTTTCGAACTTCGTCACTGGCCGGTAATCCGGTCGCGGCGCGTAGCCGTCTGCAGTGTTTTCAAGGCTTGGCTCACCGCCGAGGACCACGAGCATCTGCTCGGCATAGTCCTGCCAGTCGGTCGCGCAGTGCAAATAGCCACCCGCTACAAGGCGGGACGCCAGCAGGTCGACCAGCGCAGGCTGAATAAGGCGCCGCTTGTTGTGACGGGCCTTGTGCCACGGGTCGGGAAAGAAAATGTGCACGCCAGCGAGCGATGCAGGCGCAATCATGTCGCGCAGCACCTCAACGGCGTCGTGCTGGATCAGCCTGAGGTTGTTCAGCTTCTGTTCGTCGATCTGCTTCAGCAGGCTACCTACGCCCGGCGTGTGTACCTCGACTCCCAGGAAATTCGTGCCGGGCATTCCGGAGGCGATCGTGGCTGTGGTTTCGCCCATGCCGAAGCCGATTTCAAGGACGGTTGGCGCTTCCCGTCCGAACGCGCTGGAATAGTTTATGTTGCTCTTGGCATAAGGTATGCAGAATTGCGGACCCAACGTCTCCAGAGCGCGGGCCTGCGCGGTGGAGAGGCGGCCGGCTCGCGTTACAAAACTGCGGATGCGGTGCTCGGTGGGATCGTAGAACAAGGGCTTGCCGGAGCGGCTGGACGAGGAATCGGTCATGCGGGAGGCGGTTAAGGCGAAAGGCGGTATTGTAGCCCGTGCCGGGACACGTCCCTATCGCTGGGTGCGACGAAGCGCAGGCGGTGAAGGGCTAGCACGCACTGGAAGACCCAGTACGAGGCGTTTGTTTGTGCCAAGCGCGGTACGCTTGTGCCAAATGTCGATTGCGCCTGCAGATTGAGCTGTTCAAACGAACTCGATCTCCGATCTGAGTCCCCGCTCAAAAAGCTCAAAAGCAGTAGTCGACATCACACATTCGAATTCGAAGAATCCCGTCGGCGTAAGAGCGTGCGAACTTCGGCATCAGCGTTGTGGATGAGTCGAAGTTTCGACGCTTTATGACCAGTGGCAACCATGCTCGCCATTACAATAAAAAAGCAAGATCCCCTTACGTTTCAACCGCTCGCAAACAGAATCCGCCGACGATGAACAGGAACTCTGACGACGCACCCGCTAAACCGCCCGTGCAAGCGGTCGCTCGAATTGTCTTGGTGGACACGAATAGTTTTCTCCGGCTTTATCATTCTCCTGTGGTGCCGTTCTTAGGCCAGGAGGCCGCGGGCTACAGGTTACTCACCTTGGCAACCTTGATAGATGAATTCAGATCAAGTCCCCGCCTGATGAACGATTACGCTTGGGTAGCAAAAGCAATGACGGGCGAAGACCTCCAAAAGGCGGCCGTTAAGCTAACCGCCGCAGAGTCAGCTTTAGTGCACGCTGAAAGCAAATTCCAGAAGCAATACGCCAACCGCATCCTTGAGGCCCATTGCCTCGACAAGAATCTGAAAATCGTTCGTAGCCTCTCGGGGCGCGACGTGCAACTGCTCGCGACGGCGATTGTTCTTGGAGCGGTTATCGCCACCGATGAGTGGCCGTTGAAGTTCGTCGTGGATGACTTGATGAGCGTTGAGGGCGACTACGACATTGACGTTATATCGAGTCTTGACGTATTGAAGTCTTTGGAGGCGGACGGACGACTGTCTCGAGCGGAGCGAATTTCCACGGTACGGTCCTGGCTACGATTCGGTGAGTGCCTTCCGACAAAATGGAGGGAGATCTATTCTCAACTCTTCGGGGAAGGCGCACCTTCACTTTGAAGGGGGTGCAACGTCATGAGAACACGTGAAAGGTCCACAGCCTGCTCGAGTCCAATATTCAGGGCGGACGAGATAAAGGATGGGGACCAGCCCTCATGATGCTGTCTACTCGCTATCGCCTTGAATATCGGCGTCCCGAACGTTTTTTCGCAGCGAACCACGTATTCTTCGCAACTCAGACTCTCGCTGCCAAAAAGCGCTAAGCCAACGGTCGGGACCGAAGTCCTTGTAGCATTCCAACGAGTCCAAAAGTCATCATTCTCCAGGCCTGTCAGTGGTTTTCCCGTCGCCTTCGCAGCGCGGTCCGACTGCCTGATAACAGTCACGACTGAAATATCGTACGCCGAAGCCAGATCGACGGCGCGCTCCAGTGGCGAAGCACTATTCGCGATGTCGCCGAGAGCTTCCAGGGATGCTTCATGAGGAAACAACAATTCTTGAGCGAACCTCTCCGCGAAGCTTTCTCCATCGTCACCTTGCAGGGCGTGTAGTGAATAACAATGCCCAAGCTCATGCGCAAGCCAATAATTGAAATCGTCATTTTTCGCGTTCAGGCTAAACACTACCCACGACGTTTTGGATTCAGGAAGATAAACGCTCAACGCATTCTCGTGGCCGCGCTTCTCGCCGTTCCATAAGACAGGAACAAGAATCGATCCAAAAGCATGGTGCAGAGCCAAAAGCCGCTCCCTCGACACAGGCGCTTTAGCGGTAAGGCCGATTTTCGACCTTATCTGCTGTGCGACTTTTCTTATGTAATCGTCGTCCAATTTGGGCGATTCGAGAACCGGTGGCGAGAACAATGACTCGCTACCCACGAAAGGTGCGAGTTCTCTAAGGTGGCGAGCCAGCTCCTCAGCGGCTTCCATGGCAGGTCCCGTGGCGACTCGATTATTTTTGGTTCGATAAGCCAGTACCGGCTTCGGAAGTGATCCCTCTCCGCGCAGCAAAATGCCCAGATCAATATCGAGCACCTCAGAGAGCGCCTTAAGCTTGTTGGGACGCGGGATCGACTCGCCGGAAAGCCAATTGGAAACGGCTTCTCGACTCACGTTGCACAGGTCAGCAAGCCCCGCCTGGCTAAGACCGCGCTTTGTCATCATGACTTTGATTTGGTCTAGATTGAGCATGGGGTCGGATAGTATCGAACAGAAGCCAGCACGTCAAGTTGCGTCAAGTTCGTACAATAGCAAGTTGTCCTGGAGTCGTAAACAGCTTATTGAGCTGGTACGCTTTTGTGGCAGACGAAGCCGGATCTGTGACGAAGAGAACTGGTTTCCTGGACGCGGTCGACCAGTGGGGGAAAACCACGCCGGGGACGGCTGCGGTCCTTGCTGGTGCGGCATTGGTCGCGAAGCTCCGCTGTCGGCGCTCACGGCGCCTCTACACATCAATGCGTGGTCAAGTTGAAGCTGATCTGGAGCGGGTGAAGGGGATCGAACCCTCGTCTAGAGCTTGGGAAGCTTTCGTTCTACCATTGAACTACACCCGCGAAGACTCGATTTTAGCAGTCTTGCTCCGGTTCTCAATGGCTTCGGATTCCGGCTAATACTGGCCGTTCGCTTCGGTTCTCCGGCTGTCTGGAACGCCATCCGGTACTGATTCGGTTGCCCGACTTGCAACGCTGCAAATACAGCCTCGCGTTGTAAGCGGTCGACCCGTCCTGACTCTTGCCAGCACAGCAAAGCGCCCGGTCATTGCATCGCTCCCAAAGCGACCTATACTAAAACTTAGAGGCAATGCCTGACCGGTACAGCAAGGCCAGGCCGATCGCATGGAGCAGGTTCTGCGCCCGGCCGACCCGGAAGCTGGCCCCATATTGCATGGCGAAGGCGTCCTGGACTGCCCCAACAAGCGGAGAACATCATGAGACACCGTCTTTACTACTTCCTTCCGGATATAGAAAGCGCGCGTAAAACGCTCGATGACCTGCTACTGGCGCGCATCGAGGAGCGACATGTTCGCTTCATGAGTCGCAACACCTTGCCTGCGGATCTACCGGAGGCCAATTTTCTCCTGAAAACCGATCTCATCAATGGCATCGGCTCGGGCATGGGTGTGGGGGCAGCGCTGGGCGTCGCGTTT
Source organism: Herminiimonas sp. (assembly GCA_028292265.1). Taxonomy (GTDB): domain Bacteria; phylum Pseudomonadota; class Gammaproteobacteria; order Burkholderiales; family Burkholderiaceae_D; genus JAQGMR01. Next base: position 36,385 of record JAQGMR010000037.1, on the reverse strand, counting down.
GGCGCCGGCATCATCTACTTCTATGAACTGTCTCCCATGATCATCCTCGCGAGCACAATCGTCGGCATGCTGTTCGGCGGCTGGGCCGCTAGCATGGTGGCCGCGGCACTGCCGAACTCTCGCCTCAAGGCATTTTTCCCCGAACTCGACAAGGGGAAGGTTTTAATGATTGCCGATGTGCCGGCGCGCCGCGTGCGCCAAATCGAAAACCTGCTGGCCGAACGGCATCCCGAAACCAGCTTCGGCGGCGAAGAGCCCAACGTCCCTGTATTTCCCTGACCGGAAAGGAAGTCAACCATGGAACTCCACCTGCACTCCCATCGTTGGGAACGTCGCGCTTCAGATTGGTCTGCCGCCGGCGTCGCCGGTTTCTTTGCCGGGGCGGTCCTGATGGTTGCGGAACTCCTGTGGTCAACGGTCGCAACGGGTTCCGACCCCTGGGTGGCGGCGCGCATGGTTGGCGCCATCGTCCTGGGGCCAGACGCGCTGCAGTCAAGCGGCTTCAATCTCCCCATTGTCGTTGCCGCGCTGGTGACCCACTATGTGCTTGGGATCGTGTTCGGCGTCGTGCTCGGCGCCGTTATCGCGCCGTTCCACCTGGACTCGAGTACCGGTATGGCGCTGGCTACCGGCGCGGTGTTTGGTGTGCTTATCTATCTGCTGAATTTCTACGGCATGCAGCGCCTTTTCCCCTGGTTCGCCGACATGCGGGGCTGGCCGAGTTTCCTGGGCAACGTCCTGTTTGGCATGGTGGCCGCTATTGTTTACGCGAGGCTGGAACGAGAAAGCTGACGGACGGGAAACAGGCGGCGATGACTCACGCACGCCGACAGTACTGGACGCCAGGACTGAAGGATGCGAGCACTGAAGGATGCAAGGATTGAAGGGTGCGAGACACCCCAGTCAGTTCCACGAGCCAGCTTCAGCCGGACAGCGAAGCGGCCTTCTTGAGTCCCCGAACCATGGCATCAAACGCCTGCGTTTTCGCTTCATGTCCGGGGAGTCGGAGAACGTAGGAAGGATGATAGACCGTCACCAGCCAGCGGTCCTCGAACTGTAGCGGTTGTTCCAACCTTTCCGCGAGGGTGGCTTTTGAGGTACGCAGTACCGCCTTCAAGGCCGTAGCGCCAAGTGCCACCACCACTTTCGGTGCTACCTCGCGCAGTTCCTCATCGAGCCAGAAACGGCAGGCGACGATTTCGCGCTGAGCCGGCGTCTTGTGTATGCGTCGCTTGCCGCGTGGCTCCCACTTGAAGTGCTTGACCGCGTTGGTAACGTAGACCTTGTCGCGCGCAATGCCGGCTTGCTTGAGTGCCTGGTCCAGCAGTTTGCCGGCCGGACCGACGAAGGGATGGCCGGCCAGATCCTCGGCATCGCCTGGCTGCTCGCCGACCAGCATGATAGGTGCATGGCGCGGTCCTTCTCCGCCGACGGCCTGGGTTGCATCGCGCCACAGCTCACATCGCCGACAGGTATCAAGCGATTCGGCCAGTTCGTGGCGATCGCTCGCGGCGCCTGGGGCCGGCGACTTACCGAGGCGGCCGCGCCCGACGCCATCCCCGTCGCCACCTCCGCTGTTGCCAGCGAGTGAGGTTAGACCCTTAAGCTTCGTCATGGCGTTTGCCCTCACGCGGCGCAATCAGGCCGGGTTGTCCGGCTCCAGAGACATTTCGTTCGCGAGATTTTTTGACAGCCATTCGTTCACATTGCCGGGCCCAAAGCCCGAGAACGGCTTGCGGATTGTTATTACATAGAGATTGGCGGAATCGTCCAGGAAATGTCTCAGGGACGCGAAGACCGCGTCGGCCGGGACGGTTGTGTGGACGACGAACACATTGTCGGTCAGGCGTACCCAGCTGTGCTTCTTGATGGCGCGGATGAGTCCTCCGTAGTCGAGCCACGGGCTTTTTGTGTCGTAGGTCACGAGTAGCGTGGCCATGGCCGGAAGCTCCTTCTCTGTGCGATCCAGAAGGATTTGTAACGCCAGAGCGACTATGGTTGCCAGGAACGGGCATAAAGGGCGTCAAAAACAATATACGTTCAGCGGCACGGCGCAAACAATCACGTTTGGCGTGCTCACGCTGCGACGCAGCACGCGTAGCCAGCGTGCTGCGTGCCCCCGCTCACGGTAGCAGTGCCGCTGCACCATCGCTGTTATCCGCTGGTGTCCGCTGGTTTCAGCATTCGTTTCTCAGGACCGGCGAATTGCTGGCTTATCGCAAATCGGCTGAGAGTCCACCACCGGGTCAGCGCAAGGACAAGCAGCGCATGGGCCGCACAACGTCAGTTCGCGGCACCGGGAAATCAGGCGCCTCCGGTCACGCCCCCCAAGACAGGCAGGATGATGCCAGTGATGTAGCTAGAGCAAACCGGGGAGGCCAGAAACACATAGGCCGGCGACAATTCTTCGGGCTGTGCTGGCCGCTTCATGTCGGTGCTCTGTCCAAAAGTCTTGAGTTGCTCGGCCGACTTGTCCGCTGGATTCAGCGGTGTCCAGACCGGCCCGGGCGCCACCGCATTGACCCGAATGCCGCGCGAAACCAGGTTAGTCGCAAGCGACCTGGTAAATGCGTGGATCGCCCCCTTCGTGGTCGAGTAGTCGAGCAGATTCGCGTTGCCGAATAACCCGGTCTCGGAGCCGGTGTTAATGATGCTGGCGCCTTGCTTGAGATGTGGCACAGCCGCCTTTGCCATGTGGAAGTAGCCGTAGATGTTGGTTCGTATTGTTTCGTCGAAGTGCTCTTCGCTGATGTCCTCAATGCGTGCGGCATGTTCCTGGAACGCCGCATTGTTGACCAGCACATCAAGCTTGCCGAAGGTCTCCACCGTGCGTTGCACCGCGCTCTGACAAAAGCCGGCGTCCTTGACGTCACCTGGCAAAAGCAGGCACCGGCGGCCTTCCTTCTCAATGCACTGTTTGGTGAGTTCCGCGTCACCGTCTTCAGACAAATAAACAATCGCCACGTCCGCGCCTTCGCGCGCGAACAAGACCGCCACGGCGCGGCCGATGCCAGAATCGCCACCGGTCACAAGCGCCACCATGTCCTGCAGTTTTTCGCTGCCCTTGTAATCCGGCGCCATGAATTCTGGCGGCGGGTTCAGCTCGGATTCGACGCCTGGCTTTGACAGATGTTGTTCGGGAAACGGCGGAGCCGGGTGCCGCCGCAACCCGGCCTGCACCGACTCCTGCTCGCCTCCGGACGGTTGCGCCGCGGCAGCGTCAACAGCGTCTATTTCGCGCTGTATTTTGCGCTGTCGGTCGACGACAGCAGTGATGTTTTTTCGGTGCTCAATGTCGTCGGAGGAGGCCACTGATATGTCCCTTCTGTTTGAGGATTGGTACGCCGATCAGCCCGCTGCCGGCGGCCTCCAGTGTACGTTTCGTACCGACTGTTTTTTGCGTCGAACGGCCGGCCGATTGAGCGGCGTCAACCGAAGGAAGTGTTTGGAGCCATTCAGCCGCAATAAGGCCTTTCTGCCGGGAACCGAGTCCGTGAGGTGGTTACTTAGCTGACGATTTGCCTGATCCGACCTACAGATTTTTTGGCCGGCGGGCAGGCGACCACTAACTGGAGGAAACAAGACAATGGGCGATTTGAAGATTGGAAAAACGCGCCGCGTGCGAGCCGCAAGCACCACCTGCTCCGCGCGTGAGATGGACGGCATCACCGGGCTTCCGTGCTCGGGCTTCCCGGCGCGCATGCGCGACGCCGTCTGCCCTGCAGAGCGCATCGGATTGCCGCCCGGCGTCCGGCTCGCGAACCGGGACGGCAGGGACGGAAATGCGGCAGACGCGGCGAATGCCATGAACGCGACACACGCGACACACGCAGCGTCCATGGCAAGCGCAGCATGGCAGCTGCACGATGTCCGCCGTTTTCAACGTCCGACTCGGCAAGGCAGGAGGCCGCCCAGCGTCCATGACAATATTCGACAACAGTGCGAAGCATTCCTGCGCGACTTCAGTGGCGACCAGACATCCTCGAAGTTGCATGATCAAGCAGCGGGAGATACTGGCATGCATGACAGCGGCTCAGGCTCCGGTCCAATAGCGGTGATTTCGCCGGGCGCGGTCCAATCCGGAGAACTGAACCAGGAACGGATGCGAGCGGCGCTCCGGACTCTTGTGTTGGCACCGGGCCATGGCACCGAAGCTGCCAGCGCACAGCTGCAGGCATTTTGCCGATTCCTGCAGTCTTTGGCGGAAGAGCGTCCCGGCGCTCGCCCTTCGTACATACGCCTCTTCTGCGGCAGCGCGTCGATCGCCAGCACGCGCGCAATCGAATTCGCCCGTAATCACTTTGATGGCCTAAAGAGCATTCCAGAGGTTGCGGCGCATACGGGAGGCGATGTGGTTTTTCTGCTGCTCGGCTGCCTCGCGGGAAAGGGGATCGATGAAATCTGGAGTCGCGAAGCGATGCGGGCATTGCCGATCGCGCATCTGGCCCACCTTAACGCGCTGGCAAGCGCCGCAGCGAACAGGCCAGAGGCGGTCAAGCGCGTCGCCTGACACGGAGCTCGCGCCGATTCTATTCAACCGTTTCCCATGCGTTGGCGCGGGCCATCGCATCAAGATGATGCCTGTACGAGCGGCCTGCCAGCCACAGCGCCAGCGCGATCAGTCCGAACGCTAGCTGCCCTGCGGCGAGCCAGAGCACCGACCCGGCCAGCACAGGTGCAATGGCACCGGCGACAACCGCGCCCAACATTGTCATAGTGAACGACTGGCACGACGCAACGATGCCGCGAATTGTCGGAAACAGGTCGAGAACCATTAGCGTAGCGCCTGGCGCCACCATCGACATGCCAAGGGTGTAAAAGAAAAGCGGCACGACCGACCACGGCAATGCGGGCGGCAAAAACAGGTGGTAAGTCACGTTGAGCAGGCAGGCACCGACCAGGAAGCAAAAGCCGATGGCAACCTGGCGCGATATCGGAATTCTTCCAGCCAGTCTGTTGGCCGCCAGCGCACCGATAAAGATACCGCTCACCAGAGGCACGAACAGCCAGGCGTATTCGCTGGGACCGAGCCCAAGGTGGCGCGACAGGAAGAAGGGCGCGGCCGACACATAAAGGAACATCCCTGCAAAGTTGAAAGCAACCGTTCCAGCCTTCAATTGGAACAGCACGGACCGAAACACCAGCCGGTAGCTTTCGAACAGGAAGCGCGGATTGAAGGGCTGGCGCAATGCAACTGGCAAGCTTTCAGGCAGGTTCCGGTAGCAGTACCAGACCAGTACCACGGTGTACACGAACAGGAACAAAAAGATCGATCGCCAGTCGAGCAGCTTGACGATCCAGCCCCCAAGTATCGGAGCAATGGCGGGCGCAATAGAGAAAATCATGGTTACCAGTGACAGCAGTTTTGCCGCAGCCGGTCCCGCGTGCAAATCGCGAATGATTGCGCGACCTATCACAATGCCGGCCCCCGCCGATATGCCCTGCAATATCCGGAATGCCCACAGGTATTCGATGCTGTGGGATGCGGCGCAGCCGAGCGATGCCACTGCGAACACGCAAAGCGATACCAGGATGATATTGCGTCGCCCGAAGGCATCGGACAGCGCGCCATGCCACAGGATCATGAGCGAGAACGAGAACATGTAGGCGGTCAGTGTCTGCTGCACCTGCAGGGCACTCGCGCCCAGCGACGCTTCGATGTTCGGGAAGGCGGGCAGATACGTATCGACGGAAAAGGGCCCCAGCATGGACAGCGCGGCCAGCATGAGGGCCAGCGCGGTACGGCGCTCGGCGCGGTCGAACGGAACTGCGTCTCCAGGTCGATCTGAATTAGGTGGGGACATGGTGGTGAGAAGCGCGGGAAGGATCGCCATTTTAGCGGGCCGACCGAATTTTTGTTGCGCCGCTGATGCTTCCCGGCGGGCTCTCGGCGTAATTGGCCACAAGTGGCGTGCCGTCCGCCAGATGCGATGGAATGAATGGGCGCAACGGTCGGACAAGTTCGGCATGGTGACCGCCTTCACTTCTGCACCGGCGGGACATCCCAATTGTTTGTTTGGTTTACGGAACAAGTCTGTGGCGTGCCGTTACATACAAACAAATAACCGATTAGCGAATCGTCCAAATCGATACGCCGTCTCGACCCTGCGACCCATTTTGTTTAAGCCGAGGATAGCAATGAACCGCAACCCACATCGTTCCAGCCGGGCACCCCGCAAACCCGCGGAACGCATTGCGCGCCAGACGTCGAAGCCGACGGATTCGGCTTCAACTACGTTGTCCTCGGCGTTGTCCTCGACGTCGTCCACCACTTCTTCTTCGACTAGCTTGTACAAGCCGAAGGTGGGAACCCGGGCGCCACTCAACGCCGGGCAACATTCGCCGGAAAGTGATGAGCTTCGGTCAGGTGGGGCCCCCCACGTCACCTCCCGCGGCACACCGTTGGGAAAAATCTCAGCGGATCCTGCGGCTGAAATTGCAGTGGCACCGGTCGCGTCGAGCACACCGCCGCCATTTCGTGGAGTCGATCGGATCATTGAAGCAGTCAAGGCGGAACGAGCAGATCGTCTTGACCCAACCGGGCCAACGAGGACACGTGGGGCGTCTCTCGTCCCGTTCAATACTTTCCTTGACCTGTTGCTGGAAGCGCCTTTGAAAGAGTGGCCCAGCCTCTTCAATCAGGCGCGGTTGTCTCCAACCACATCGGCATCCCATGCACGAAGCTTCGCCCTCTATTTTCTCGAGACACAAACGGACGGGATTGGCCTCGGAAAAGCCGAGCACGGCAAAAGGTATCTTGCGCTGATATCAGCATGCCTGCTTGGCTATGATCTCGATACGCTTTGGGTTGGCACCGTGCTAAAGGGATATCGGCCAGCGGAGGCTGCCCTGTGGCGTGCCCTTAGTGGCAGCGCATGACCAGAAATAACCTAGTTTCATGATTGTTTGTGCGGTTAAAGGAGATCAAGCGCGCCGCGTCGTTAGGTATGAATGAATCGCCTGTGTGCCAAATTTGGATATGCACGGGAGGCGAACACCGTCGCTGCTACGAAAGGAACCATAAATGAACCGCACATCACGGCCTTCCACTCGCCCACCGCGCAAGCCGGCGGATAGAATGCAGTCGTCGGCGTCAGGTCCGTCGTCACCGTTGCCATCGTCCTCATCGACTTCATCCGCGTCGGATTCGACTTCGTCGTCCTCTTCCACTTCTTCTGCAAGCTCGGCTCCGCGATCGGATCGGACCAGCACCTCCTCGTCTTCATCCGCGCCGCCGCCTTCAGCTGGCAGGACAAAAGTCAGTATCAAGGCGCCAATCGTAGGGAAGCGGCATCCGCTGCATGAAATGGATAAGCATTCGCGAGCGATGCCAGATCAAGCCGCGCAAGTGGCGTCGGCCTTTATGAAAGCGTGCGATGAATTTGTCACTCGGTTCAGCATGGCGCCAGACAAACTCCAGGCGCGCTTGAACGCCGGTATGGCGGAATACCGGGAATACCGCGATTATCGGGAACACCCGGAATATGCGGTCATGGGTCGTGCCCAAGCGGAAGCCGGTCGGAACGACTTGCGCAACACCGTCTTCCCGCGTCGTGATTCGGACCGTCGTCCGCCAAATGCGGCCGATGCAAAAATCCAGGCGTTTACCGACTTCGCGGCAGAGCTTGCCGAGCGGCGTGATATCGATGCGGCGGCAAGGTTTCTGACACGGACCCGAAACAGCGACGGACCTCGGGCGGCGGATGCACGTGAGTTCGCGGCCAAGTTCTACGAGGCGGCGCGCGGTGATATCGATCTCCTGGTGCGAAATGGTGGTGGGCTGATGTATTTGCTTGCCGGTTGCCTCGTCGGCAAATCAACCGACGAGATGTTTGCCTCGCCGCTGCTTGGCATGCTTGGTCCCCATGTGAAGGCATATGTTGGCGCGTTGACGGCCGTTGAGACGAAGGCCCCAGTAATCGCGTCGAGATGGTCCACAGAGGATTCGTGACTGGGGCGGGGGCATGCACCGCTGACAGGGCTCCAACGATCCTTTGCTCCTGCGCCAAAGATCACACATCAAGGCGATTTGCTCCGATTTAAATGTGACAGCATTGCGATTACAGTGCACGACACCCCGCACCCCGGCCTCCCCGCCGTAACAGCGCGCTGATCCGCGACGATTTAGACCCTCCGGTCCAATATTGTCTGCCCGGATTTCGGGCCGCAGGTCGCCAATGGAACCGCCGTACGTTGGTCGTTACTTAGGTTTGTGAAGAGGCTTCCAATCAATGGAAAGCAGCTACCGCATCCTATTCTCGAGAGTCGACCAATGAAACCAGTGATAGCAGCAAACACCAGTCCGACACGTGGCTTCGCAGCACTGCGCGATTCATATAATCTTCTCGATCAGAACGCAAAGCGAGCAACTACGGAACAGGGAGGCAAGGAAAACGTTGCTGGTGGCTCCGCTTCTGGCAAGTCCATCACGATTAAAGTGCGGACATCAACTACTGGCGCAAAACAGTACGGGTCAAGTCGGTCGGCCGTGAAAGAAGAGCCGGCGCTCGCAAAAATCAGCAAGAACGTTCAGACGCACGGCACGACTGTGGAGTCAGTGGCTAGGAGCGTCGATACTGTCGCTGTTAGGCCACGGTTGCGACGCAGGCCGATGTCCGTCACTGGAGACGCGGCGCTAGCGGTAGCCGGCAAGACCATGGCGTCAAGCGTGACCGTGGAACCAGTGCCGACAGGCGTCGATCCGGCCACTGTCTGGCCGCGGTTGCAACGATGGTCGACGGTCGTCAACGGAGACATGATGCTACCGGTAGCCGGCATGACCGTTGCGCCAGGCATGACCGTGGAATCAGTGGCACCAGGCGTCGATCCGGCCACTGTCTGGCCGCGGTTGCAACGATGGCCGTTGGCCGTCAACGGATACACAATGCTAGCGGTAGCCGCCAAGACCGTCGCGCCAGGCATGACTGTGGAATCGGCGTCGGTAGGCGTTTCGCCTGAGGTGATTCACGATCAGGGTTCCCGCGCACTGGTTGAATGGGACGAAGACTCTAGCTCCCTGGTCGAATCGTCCGACGATTCGAGTTCACGCGTTCCATTCTCGGCCAAGGAAGATTCGGCCAGCGAAAGCGCCTCCGACCTGACCGACAGCTTTGCCATCGACGGTACGCAACGGCCCCGGCCCGCAAGAGCGCAGCAGCTTCCGGCGAAGAAGATCGCCGCGGTGCAGTCGAGCCCGGATCAAAAGCCGCAGGGGTTCCGGGAAGAAGGCAAGGCCGCGCTTGATGCCTACTTCAGGGGCATGCTCGAAAAGGCGTCCGGCGCCGAGGAAAAAAAGTTGGCCAACCAGCTAAAGCATTCGGCATTTTGCGATAACGGTCCGGTGAAGTTCATGGCTGCATTCCGGACCCAGTGCAAGGATTTTTTCAGCCCGATGGAAAAGGCGATTGAACGCTCTTTCGATGCAGCGCTAATCAAGAAAGGGGTCAAGCCAAAGCCCGCAATCGAGCGCAAGCCATTGACTGAGGCCGAGCAACAGGCTTTGGACGAAGCAAGGGAGAATTTTGACCTTGGCCCAATGGCGCGCTTTGGCAAAAAATTGGCGCATACCCTGGTTGCGCCGTTGCGCTTCAATGAACGGATCAAGGCGCGCCTGAATGGGGAAAGCTTTTCCCAGGCGGCCGGGCGCGCCGCATTTGACCGCTTTCCTGCAAATGGCAAGGCGATGCTGAAGGATATGGTCGGGTCGTTCGCGAAGCTGGACGATTTCCGTAAGCTGACGCGGATCGAGCAGGAAAAGACACTGCGCCACGCGGTGACCGCCTGCATCGTCACTTTTGGCGCGAACAAGGTCTCGCTGGATTCGGTCAAGACGCAGTTGAAGGGAAAGCAGGAGCGTGCCGATGGAGTAAGTGCCATGGCGCTGGCGCAGACCTACCTTAAGGCGAGCTTCGGGTTGCAAGACGCCGACTTGTCAGGCGACAGCGCTGCGATCGCCAACCTGGTTTCCGCTTCCGAGAAAAAGCGCGTCAGCGCGTTCATTGATTTTCTGCTCGAGGATGCGTGTGACGGATACGTCTCGACCATCGTCGATCCTTATTCGCCCGCCTATCTGGCAACGACTAATGAAAGCACCGATTCGATGCTGTGGATGGCGAGGGACAAGCCTGCTGCCGTGGACAGAGTGGTCAGGGCAGACGTGCCGCGGATGAGCTATGTCCTGGTCGGCAGGTCGGCGACGGTTAAATTGCCACCAACGGCGAACCTGTCCGATACGGAGAAAACAGCAGGGATTGAAAAGGTGTGGGATCACATCGGACACAAGGAAAATGATGGCTTTCGGCGTCGGATAGCGGTGTGCGCTACCCAGGAACTGAAAAACGCCGTTATTAAGCTGGCCTTCCAGTCGGATGGCAGGTTCCTGCAGCAATATCCGGGCTGTCTTCCCCATCTGAAATCAATGACGAGCGAGTTTAGCATCAGGCATGTTTCAAACGACAAGACAAAAGTGCGACTCGAAGGCAGCTTTGATGGCAGCGGTGTGTCGGTGAAGTTGGGGAGCGTCCAGTCGGGACCGATCGGTGATCTGAAGGACTTCCGGATGCACTATGTTACGGAGGTAACCATCTCGGATATGCCGGGTGACGTCCCCATCAAGCTTGGTCCGATCCATTTCACGATGGAGAATCTTACGGTCCATTCGGCCGCCTGACGCGGAGGCGCGGGCCGGCAGACCTCTGCCAAATTAGACAACGAAGCACGACAGAGAAACGCGATGAAAAACGGCGCCGATAGCGCCGTTTTTCATTCCCGTTTTCAGCCTTCCTGCTTGCCCGGCATTGCCGCCCCTCTGCGGTTAAATCCAGCAACCATGTCGAACCGGAACAAGCGGCATTCGAGCGCACCGTTGAAAAACGGCGTCTTGCGCGCCTCCTTCAACCGCAACAGCTTCGGCAAGCCGAAATCCGCCGAGAACAGGAACACTTGCCAGCCCGCGAAGCGCTGCTTGAGCGTGGCGCTAAAGGCGCCAAAGAAGGCGGTCGCCATTTCATCGGATGGCATGCTGGCATCGCCCCGCATGCTGATGCGCTCGCCATAGGGCGGGTTGGTCAGCAAAATGCCTGGCACATCGGTTGGCGGCTTCACTTCCTGCGCTTCGATCTGCTTCAACGGCACGTCGAAAGGAATGCCGGCCTGGTTCAGGTTGTTGCGGGTCATGACGATCATGTCGCCGGAAATATCGCTGCCGAAGATGGTTGGCGTTTCCGGCATTGGGTTGGGCTTGATCGATGCTTTCATCGCGCGCCACTGGCCTTCATCGAAGTCCTTGAATTTCTCGAAGGCGAAGGTGCGGCGGGAACCGGGCGGAATGCCGGCCAGCATTTGCGCTGCCTCGGCCAGGATCGTGCCGGACCCGCACATGGGATCGAACAGCACCATGCCCGGCTTCCAACCGGCGACACGAAGCAGTCCCGCCGCGAGATTTTCGCGCAAGGGCGCATCACCGGTTTCCATCCGCCAGCCACGCTTGAACAGCGCCTCGCCGGAGGTATCGAGGTAGAGCGTGACGTTACGTGCGTCAACGAAGCAAACCACCCGCATGTCTGGCGCCTTGGTGTCGACCGAGGGACGCTTCGCATACAAGTCGCGGAAGCGGTCGCACACGGCGTCCTTGATCTTGAGCGTCGTGAACTCCAGGCTCTTGAGCGGCGACTTGATGGCGGTGACGTCGATACGGATTGTGTGATGTACGTCGAACCAGTCCTCCCACGGCTGCTCCAGCGCCAGGTCGTAGATGTCGTTTTCGTTCTTGTAACTGGCGTGTGCCATGCGCAGCAGCACGCGCGAAGCAATGCGCGAATGCAGGTTGATGCGCCAGGCGTCATGCAGGCCGCCGGAGCAATGTACGCCGCCGGGGACCTGGTTGTGGACCGTTAGCGTGCGGGTGTGCTGCGCGATTTCGCTTAGCTCTTCGGCGAGCGCTGCTTCGAGACCGCGCGGGCAGGGACAGAAATAGGAGTGGGTCATGGCGTGTCGTGAATGCCTTTATTTTGCCAGCGCGCGGTCGACGAAGTCGAGGCGGTCCTGGCCCCAATAGCCTTCGCCATCGACCACATACCAGGGCGCGCCGAATGCGTTGGCGGCGATTGCTTCGTCGGTGTAGCGGTCATATTCCGCTTGCACGCTGGCGGTCTGGGACGACTTCCATAGCGCCTTGCCGTCATGGCCCAGCGCATTGGCAATCGCAATCAAAGTTTCGCTATCGGCGGTGTTTTTTTCGTCAGCCCATACGCCGCGCATGATGGCGCCAGTAATGTTTAACGCTGCATCGGCGCCGTGTGCCAGTTTGGTTGCAATGATGAGTCTCGATGAATCGTCGCCCGATACCGGAAAAAACTTCGGATGCAGATTGAGCGGCATCTTGAGGAACTCACTCCAGCGCTTCAGTTCCACGAGTCGATATGCCTGACGTTGCGGCGGCCGCTTTGCCAGCGGCAATCCGCCCGAAACGCTGAACACCTTGCCAAAGTCGCAGGGCTTGACGTCGACTTGCGCGCCATGCTTTTTTGCGATGGCGACGAAACGGTCATGCCCAAGATAACTCCAGGGCGAAGGGGGCGCAAAATAATAGATACAGGTTTTAGGCATTGCGCACTCCGGAAATCAGAAGGGTTTTACGACGACGAGGATAACGATTGCCAGCAGCAACAGCACCGGCACTTCGTTGAACCAGCGATACCAGCGGTCGCCGCGCCGGTTGCGATTGGTCTCGAACTTTTTCAGCAGCACGCCGCAGGCATGGTGATAGCCAATGACCAGCACCACCAGGGCCAGCTTTGCGTGCATCCAGCCGGCGCCCTTGCCGATGCCGTAGCCTGCAAACAGCCACAGGCCAAAGATCACCGCCGGCACAGCCAGCATGGTGGTGAAGCGAAACAGTTTGCGCGCCATCAGGAGCAGCCGCGCACGGGACGCCGGCTCGCTTTCGATGGCGAGATTGACGAAGATACGCGGCAGATAGAACAGGCCCGCGAACCATGACACGATAAAAACGATATGAAGTGCCTTGACCCACAGCATGCACTATCCCTTGGTTGAAGTACGCTCGCGGCGCCTGCGCGGAGCCCAGTTCTCGCCTTGCTCGCAAAGACGCGAAACGATGGGGCGACTTGTTCGCGCTCCGCATCGAAGCGCCTTGTTTGTAAATCCGGCTTTCGAATCCTGGCCGCAAATCTTGTTCGCACGGCTTGGTGGCGAGCTTGTTGGCAACCCCTAGTCCCGGACTTCGCCGTGCCCGAACACCACATATTTAAGCGAAGTCAGGCCTTCCAGCCCGACCGGGCCGCGCGCATGCAGCTTGTCGTTGGAGATGCCGATTTCCGCACCCAGGCCAAACTCGAATCCATCGGCGAAGCGGGTCGAGGCATTGATCATCACAGAAGCCGAATCCACTTCACGCAGGAACCGCAGGGAACGCGAATAATCTTCTGTCACCATGGCGTCCGTGTGCTGCGATGAATACGTATTGATGTGCTCAATTGCCTCATCCATGTCGGCCACGATCTTGACGGCGAGGATTGGGGCAAGGTATTCGGTGCGCCAGTCATCTTCGGTTGCCGCCGCCAGGAAAGGATAGCCGGCAAGGAGCTTCGCGGCCTCCGCGTCAGTGCGCAATTCCACTTCCTCATCGCGGTATAGCGCCGCAAGCTTCGGCAGCACACCGGCCGCGATATCGCGCGCCACCAGCAGCGTTTCCATCGTGTTGCAGGTGCCATAACGATTGCACTTGGCGTTGAAGGCAATGCGCAGCGCCTTCTCTACATCGGCCTTGTCGTCGATATAGACATGACAGATGCCGTCGAGGTGCTTGATCATGGGCACCCGTGATTCCTTCATCAGGCGCTCAATCAGCCCTTTGCCGCCACGCGGCACGATAACGTCGACATACTCCGGCATGGTAATGAGCGCGCCTACCGCGGCGCGGTCAGTTGTCTCCACAATCTGCACCGCATCGGCCGGCAGTCCGGCGCCGGACAAGCCTTCCTTGACGATGGTGGCGAGCGCCTGGTTGCAGTGAATTGCCTCGGAGCCGCCGCGCAGGATGGTTGCATTGCCGCTCTTGATGCAGAGTCCGGCAGCGTCCACGGTTACATTAGGACGCGCTTCATAAATGATGCCAATCACCCCGAGGGGCACGCGCATTTGCCCGACCTGGATGCCGCTCGGGCGAAACTTCATGTTGGAGATTTCGCCGATCGGGTCCGGCAGCGCAACAATCTGTTCCAGGCCTTCTGCCATGGTCGCAATGGCCTTGTCGGACAATGTCAGCCGGTCCAGCATGGCGGCATCGAGGCCGGTGGCACGCGCCGCTTCCAGATCCTTCTGGTTTGCCTTGCGCAGCAGCGCAGCATCGCGCCGGATGGCAGTGGCGATCAAGGTCAGTGCCGTGTTCCGCGCGCGGGTGTCGGACTTCGCCATCGCACGGGATGCCTTGCGTGCGCGCTGGCCAAGATCGGTCATGTATTGCTGAATGTTCATGATGGTGCCAGTCATGCTTCGGTTCGTTTCAGGGTTGAGGCGGGACGTGCAATATGCAGCGCCAATTGCAACATCGCGTCCCACGCATCGCCGGCAAAAGCTTTGGAACGCAGGCCCTTGATCATGCGGTCCACCTGGGCCGCCTCATGCAGCGCGCGTTCCAGGGTCGGCAGTTCGAGACGACGCAGCGCCGGCTCCATCAGCCGTTCGCGCGGGCCCCAGACCCGATATTCCTTGAGCATCGCGCCGACCGGACGCCCTTGCATGGCGCCGGCCTTTAGACGCAACAACATGCGGATTTCCTCGGCCACGGCCCACAGCACGAGCGGCAACGCCTCGCCTTCGCCTTTCAATCCTTCGACCATGCGCACGAGGCGCGCCGTGTCGCCAGCGAGCATGGCTTCGTTAAGCTTGAAGACATCATAGCGCGCGACGTTAAGCACTGCATCGTGGATCTGTTCGTAGCTTAATTTACCTTCTGGATGAAGCAGGCCGAGCTTTTGTATTTCCTGGTGCGCCGCGAGCAGGTTGCCTTCGACCCGGTCGGCGATGAAGTCAAGGCCTTGCTTGTCTGCAGACTGACGCTGCGCCGCGAGACGGTTGCCGATCCACGCCGGCAAGTGCGCACGTTCAATGCGCGGTATGTCGATGAACACGCTGCCTTGCTGCAGCGCCGCCACCCAGGCCGCTTTTTGTGTGGCCCAATCTAGTTTCGGCAGCGTGACCAAAACAATCGTGTCGCTTTCCCCTGGCCGTATCTTCCGGGTGAATTCCTGCAGCGCCTGGCCGCCTTCCTTGCCGGGCTTGCCGGTTGGCATGCGCAGCTCTACAAGCTTGCGGTCGCCAAACAGCGATTGCTCCTGCGTTGCAGAAAGCAGGGCACTCCACCGGAAGCTGCGGTCCACCGTGAGCACTTCACGCTCCGAATACCCTTGCGCGCGTGCCGTTCGACGAATCCGGTCGGCGGCTTCCTGGGCAAGCAAATGCTCGTCGCTGGTTATGGTGTAAAGCGGCCCCAGCGGGCGTGCCAGATGCGCTTCCAGCGCGTCAACGCGGAGCAGCATCCTGGCCTTGCCTTGGTTGAGTGGCGCCCTGGCTGGATGGCTGCACCGTTGAGGGTTGCTGCGTCGACGGTTGTTGCATTGATGGCGATGGCGCCGACTGCGGCTGCGAAGATTGAGGCACCGGTGCAGAGGCCGCAGGCTTGATTGCAGCAATGCGTCGCAAAATCTGTTGCACCAGGTCGGCCTGCATGTCGCGGTACATGCCGGCTTCCTCCTGCTCCTTGGCAAGCACCTGCGATTCATTGAAATTGAGTATGCGGCGCACCTCAATCGGGGTCAGGGGCAGCAGGTCCACACCCTTGCTGTCGCGAACCTGAACTGATGCACGCGAGATCAGGGTGTACTCGCGAACGCGGCCCTGGCTGTTGAGCGACAAGATTTGCCGGTCACGGGCTTCCGAAGTGATTTCCGCCACGGCTTCGGCGCCTTTCGGGTCAGCGACCACGGTCGTGCTGCCGCTATCGATGATCGCGCGCCGCAAATCCGCACCGAGTGCCGAACCGCCCGGGACCGCAAGGTACAGGGTCTTGAAGGGCAGATTGGCGCGCGGCCCGCTGCCACGCATGTGAAAGCCGCAACCGGTCAACGCCGCGGCCAGCAGCGTCGAGCCAAGAGCGAGGAAAGTGCGTCGGTCGGTCATGCGAATGGCTCTCCCTGTCATGCAACAATGTTCACGAGCTTGCCAGGCACGACGATGATCTTTTTCGGCGTGCCTTCAACATATTTCTTCACTTGCGGATCGGCTAGCGCGGCCGCTTCAATCGTGGCCTTGTCGGCGTCTTTCGCAACGGTTACGCGGCCGCGCAGCTTGCCATTGACCTGCACCATCATTTCGATTTCAGCCTGTTCCAGCGCGGCCATGTCTACGGCGGGCCAGGGCGCGTCCAGCAAGTCGCCAGACGCGGTCGCATAACCCAGTTCCTGCCATAGAACATGGGTAATATGCGGGGCCACCGGATACAAAATCCGCAGAAAAATGGAGAACCCTTCGGCCATCACGGCGGCAGACGCGGCTGAGGCATCCAGCTTCGCGGCTTCCAACGTGTTGAGCATCTTCATGCAGGCGGACACCACCGTGTTGTACTGGATGCGCTTGAAGTCGTGATCGGCCTGCTGAAGTAACTTGTGCAGTTCACGTCTTAGTACCTTGTGGCTCTCGCCAAGGTCGGTGCGAGCAGCAGAACCCGGTTGCGCGGCGTGCGGCGCGATCGTCTCGGCCTGCCCGCGGGCAAGCGTCCAGACCCGGCGCAGAAACCGGTTCGCACCTTCCACACCGGTGCCAGACCATTCCAGTGTTTGCTCAGGCGGCGATGCAAACATGGTGAACAGGCGCGCGGTGTCGGCGCCGTAAAGATCGATCTGGGCTTGCGGATCAATGCCGTTGTTCTTTGACTTCGACATCTTTTCAATGCCGCCGATTTGTACCGGTGCGCCATCGCTCTGCAACACGGCGCCGACCGGGCGCCCCTTGTCGTCCAGCGTCAGTTCCACCTCGGCCGGATTGAACCAGTGCTTCTTGCCGCTGGGGTCTTCCCGGTAATAGGTTTCATTGAGCACCATGCCTTGCGTGAGCAGGTTGGTAAAGGGCTCGTCGAACTTGACCAGGCCGAAGTCGCGCATGACCTTGGTCCAGAATCGGGCATACAGCAGGTGCAGTACCGCATGCTCAATGCCGCCGATGTACTGGTCCATCGGCATCCAGTAATCGTTGCGGCTGTCGACCATGCTGTCGCTTCCCGGCGAGCAGTAGCGCATGAAGTACCAGGACGAGTCGACGAAGGTGTCCATGGTGTCGGTCTCGCGCCGTGCGGGCTTGCCGCATCGTGGGCAGTCGACCTTCAGGAATTGCTCGTGCTTGTTGAGCGGATTGCCGCTGCCATCGGGCACGCAGTCTTCCGGCAGTACAACCGGCAAGTCCTTCTCTGGCACGGGCACTTCACCGCAATCGTCGCAGTGAATGATTGGAATCGGGGTGCCCCAGTAGCGCTGGCGCGAAATGCCCCAATCGCGCAGGCGGTAGGTAATTTTCTTTTCGCCCAGGCCCTGTGCCTGCAGGTCAGCGGCGACCGCTTCCACTGCCTCCTGGTAGCGCATGCCGTCGTACTTGCCGGAGTTGACGCAGACGCCGGCCTCCTTGTCGGCATACCAGTCATGCCAGGTTTCGGTGGAAAAGCTCTTGCCCGGCACGCCGATCACCTGCTCGATCGCGAGCACATATTTTTGCGCAAAGGCGAAGTCCCGTTCGTCGTGTGCCGGCACGCCCATCACAGCGCCATCACCGTAGGACATCAGCACATAATTGCCGACCCAGACTTCGACCTGCTTGCCCGTCAATGGGTGCGCGACCAGAAGGCCGGTCGGCATGCCCTTCTTTTCCATCGTCGCCATGTCGGCTTCAATCACGCTGCCCTGGCGGCACTCGGCGATAAATTCAGCCAATTCAGGATTGCCGCGCGCCGCGAACGTGGCCAGCGGATGCTCCGGCGCCACGGCGCAAAAGGTGACGCCCTTGATGGTGTCTGCACGCGTGGTAAAGACCCACAGTTTGCCCTCATTGATCAGGCGTCCATGTTCATCCTTGATCTGGTGCGGAAAGGCGAAGCGTACCCCGGTCGACTTGCCGATCCAGTTCGATTGCATGATGCGCACCCGTTCCGGCCAGCCGGGAAGCTTGTTGTCGACGAAGTCGAGCAACTCCTCCGCGTAGTCGGTGATGCGCGCGTAGTACATCGGAATTTCGCGCTTTTCGATCAGGGCGCCGGAACGCCAGCCGCGACCATCGATGACCTGTTCATTGGCGAGCACCGTCTTGTCCATCGGGTCCCAGTTCACCGTGCCGGTCTTGCGGTAGATGATGCCGCGCTCCAGCATCTTGAGGAACATCCACTGGTTCCACTTGTAGTAGTCGGGCTTGCAAGCCGTCATCTCGCGTGACCAGTCAATTGCGAGCCCCATGGCCTGCATCTGCTCCTTCATGTGCGCGATGTTGGCATAGGTCCATTGGGCGGGCGGCACGTTGTTGGCCATCGCGGCGTTCTCGGCCGGCATGCCGAAGGCGTCCCAGCCCATCGGCATCAGCACGTTGTAGCCGTTCATCCGCAAATGGCGGACCATCACGTCGTTGATGGTGTAGTTGCGCACGTGGCCCATGTGCAGCTTGCCCGAAGGGTAGGGCAGCATGGAGCAGGCGTAAAACTTCTTTTTCTCCTGGCCGTTGCGATCCTTCTGATGCTCTACCGCGCGGTATGCGTCAGTCGACTGCCAGTGGGCTTGCGCCGTTTTTTCAACTTCGGCGTGATTGTATTTTTCTTGCATGACGATGCTGCCGGCGGGGGCAGGAGAGGGCTGATGACGGGAACCGGCCATTATACTGGCTCGCCTGCGTGGCAGGCACCGGGCGTGGCGCAGGGTTCTGCTTCAGTTGCGGCGCCGGCCGAGCCAAGGCAACCAGGCCGGACGACGCAACCGGGGAGCCGACACGCGGTCCCGCGGGGCGTCGGCTTCTAGTCGAGTTCGACCACCAGGGCCAACGGTTCGCCGTGTGCCAGGTAACGCTCGTTGACCTCGGCCGCGGCTTCAGTGAGCCCGTCGATGATTTCCGGCGCGCGCACGCGCAAGTCTTCGGCATGCATCAGTTCGACGCGAAGGGTTTCGTCCGGGCCGAGGTGAAAGGCACTCATGGCGTCGTCTTCGCGCAGCGTCGACAGGCAGTCGACCAGCGCACTCAGGTTGCACCCGTAAAAGTCCGGGAAGCCGAATGCAAGCTTGCACTCTCGGTGGAATGCAGGCCAGTCGGTAATGCGGCGTCCATCGAGTCTGACTACAGCCATGATCTATCTCTTGGCAGGCAATTCTTTGGCGTCGGTGACGAAACCGATTTTCGTCATGCCGTTGCCCTGTGCCGCCGCCATGACCTGGGCAATTACTTCATAGCGGGTCGATTTGTCGGCGCGCAGTTGCAGTTCTGGCTGGGGATTTTTTTGCGCGGCGGCGGCAAGCCGCGCTTCCAGGTCTTTTTGCTCCACCGGGACATCATTCCAGAAAAGCGCGCCCGCGCCATTGATGGAAAGCGACACTGTTTCCGGTTTTTCCGGCGCCGGACTGGACTGCGCCACTGGCAGCTCAAGCTTGATGGCGTGCGTAAATAGTGGCGCAGTAATAATGAAAATGACCAGCAATACGAGCATCACGTCGACCATCGGCGTGACGTTGATTTCCGCCATTGGGCCGCGGTGCGCCTCGTCGTTAAATCCGCCAAATGCCATGCAGTCTCCGTAGTGGGTGAGTTATCAGTTCAGGCAGCCGCCGCAGGCACGAAGCGCTGGCGGCCAGACTTATGCCGAATGCTGCTGGTTTCCGATCCGTGCGCCCGTGGTCAAGTAGGCATGGAGATCATGTGCGAAAGCGTCGAGTTCCGCCAGGGTGACGCGGTTGACGCGGGTAAAGGCGTTGTACGCAAGAACCGCCGGAATCGCGACTGCCAGCCCAAGCGCCGTCATGATGAGCGACTCGCCGACCGGGCCGGCCACCTTGTCTATCTGCACCGTGCCCGCAGCCGACACGGCGAGCAGCGCATGGTAGATCCCCCAGACGGTGCCGAACAGTCCGACAAATGGCGCAGTGGAGCCGACCGATGCAAGCAGGGTCAGACCGCTTTCCAGACGGGATGAAACGCGATTGATTTGCTGTCGCAGCGTGCGCGTGATCAGTTCGCTTGGGTCGACCGCGGCATTCAATGATCCGTCTTGCGAGCGCACATTGGCCGCTTCGGCACTTTGAGTGGCGAGCGGCGTGTAAATGTTTTCGGAGTCGGCACTTCTCACCACTGCTATCGCGTCGGCCAGCGTGGGCGCTTTCCAGAAGCTTTCCAGCGCATTGGCGCTGCGACGGATGCGCCAGGAACTCCAGGCTTTGGAGAGAATATAAAACCAGCTCAGCACGGACATCAGCAGCAGAAGGTAAGCGACGGCGTGCGACACGGCGTCCCCTTGCGCCCAGTAGTGAGTCAGGCCGAGATTTTGGTTCGCGAGAGTGGGATTCATGGTGGTCGGGAAGACTGGTCAATTTCTAAGTGTAAACGTAATGGGAACGCGAAACCACTCCGTTACTGGCTTGCCGTCAACCGTGGCGGGATTGAAGCGCCATGTCTTGACCGCGGATTGTGCGGCGTCGTCAAGCATCGGGAAATTACTGCTTTGCTGAACCTGTACCGTACCGGCAGAGCCATCGGCCATGACTTGCACCCGCAGTATCACCGTGCCCTGTTCTCCGTAGCGTAGCGACATCGCAGGTTGCACCGGTTTGCGGTTGCTGGCCTTGTAGCTGGCCGAAATCGAGACGCCAGTTCGGACCGGCTCTGGTGGCGGTGCCGGTGGCGCGGGCGGTGCTGGCGGCGCTGGTGTTGCTTGTGTAACGGGCGGCGTTTCGGGAACCACGACTGGTTGCGACGGCGCCGCCGCAGGCGTTTGGCGAACCACTGGTGCAGGTCTTGGGAGCGGCTTTGCGGTTCTTGTCGGCTTCGGCTTCAGTGGCGGTTCTTTTTTCTCGGGCGGCGGCGTCGGGATTGCAGGCGCCATGGCTGGTGCTGTTTTCGGTTCGGGCAGCAGTCGCACCGTGACCAGAGGCGGTTCCGCCATCTTCGACGAATTCGTGGACGCCAGCGAAAGCAACACCGCAAGCAGTATGCCGTGCAGGCCAAGCGATGCAAGCAACGCGGCAGTGGTGCGGGAAGACTTCATGCAAATCCGGCAGATGCCGCGGGAAGCTCACGGTCCGTTATGGTGGACAGCGTTTTACTGGTCGACTGCAGCCGGGAAAAAATCTGAAAGCTGAGACCCATCGCGATGCTTTCAAGAACTCGCCTGGTGCCTGCGGCAGGGAGGCGAGCAGGCGGCACGCCAGTAGCTACGCCAGTACGCACGTCAGTACGCACGCCAGTACGCACGGAAGGAAGCGTGGCCCGAAGCACTCCAGGAAGCACGGCAGGGATCAAGACGCGGATTAGCCGCGTCCGCCGTCGCGCAGGCCCAGCACGTCCTGCATGTCGTAGAGTCCGCTTTGCTTGTCGGCCAGGAATCGCGCCGCCCGCAGGCTGCCGTTCGCATAGGGGACCCGGCTCGATGACTTGTGCGTGATCTCAACCCGTTCGCCGATGCCAGCGAACAGCACGGTGTGGTCGCCGACAATATCGCCGCCACGAATGGCGGCAAAACCAATGCTCGAAGGATCCCGTTCGCCGGTGACGCCTTCGCGGGCAAAGACGCCGACCTCTTTGAGGTTCCGACCAAGCGCCGCCGCGATCACCTCGCCCATCTTCAGCGCAGTGCCGGAGGGCGCATCTACCTTGTGGCGGTGATGCGCTTCGATGATCTCGATGTCGTAGCCCTCTGCGAAGCTTTTTGCCGCCATTTCCAGCAGCTTCATGGTGACGTTGACGCCGACACTCATGTTGGGCGCGAACACGATGGCGGTTTGCCTGGCTGCTTCGGCAATGGCGGCCTTGCCCGCATCGTCGAAGCCGGTGGTACCGATTACCATGCGGATGCCATGGCGCGCGCACCATGCCGCATGCTGCAAGGTGCCTTCGGGACGGGTGAAATCGATCAGGCAATCGACGCCGTCAAGAGCGCGGGCAAGGTCGGATTCGATAATGACGTTGGCCGGCTTGCCAAGGAATGCCGCCGCGTCCATGCCAAGTCCCGGCGCGCCCGGCACATCAAGGGCGCCGGCCAGCACGGTGTCGTCTGCGTTTTGAATGGCTTCGATCAGCATTCGGCCCATGCGACCGGACGCGCCGGCTACAGCAATATTGAGAGGCTTCATTGCCTTACCTTGGGAGAGAACCGCCGGGACCCGCCGTCGCCGGATTAGGCGATGCACCGGAGGACGCCGGAGCACTGCGCGGACGTGGCGGCCGATCGTCCGTGGGAAGCGGAATTGAGCCTGCGATCCGAGCCAGGTATTCGGCTTCGGAAGGCAGATCTCCACCTTCGTAACGTGCCAGCCGATTGTCTTTGAAAAATACCGTCACCCGACTGCTCGTCAGTTCACCGTTACCGCGCTTGAGTCGGAACACATAATCCCAGCGATCGGCATGGAACATGTCGGCCAGCATGGGGGTTCCGAGCACGAAGCGCACTTGTTCCGGCGTCATGCCTTCTTTCAGTTGGGCGATCATTTCGCGTGATACGAAATTGCCTTGCTGGATGTCGGGCCGGTAGGGGGTCAGGAAGCCAAGAAAACTCGAATCGCGCGTCGTCTGCAGGCCGGCCGACGACGGTGTGGAAGGTGCGTTTGCGGTTGCTGGAGCGGTCGTCGCTGCGGAAGCGGCCTGCGCTGGGGAAGCGGACTGCGAAGCCGTGTCCGTCGACGCGCCATTTTTCTGCGTCGGCGCGGACGAGATCGGGCTGGCCGGCTCGTCCATCAGCGGGTTCCTGGATGCGCAGGAGGCGAGCCCAAGCGTCAGCAGCAATGCCACAACGAGAGCGCGTGGCAGCGCCGCAAGTGCGAGCGGAAAAGGGGACTGGCGTTGCGACTGGTGCATTGTAGGGGTACTCACTGAATTTGAGAGGGAACGGCAAACGCTATATGATAAAGCAGATAACCCAAACCCGAGCAAGCTCATGCCCAATCATCCTGGCGATCTGAAGGCTAGCGGTCTTAAAGCCACGTTGCCTCGTCTTAAAATTCTGGATATTTTCCAGAACAGCACTGTTCGACACCTTAGCGCCGAGGACGTCTACAGGCTGCTTCTGGCCGAAAACATGGATGTCGGTCTGGCCACGGTTTACCGGGTGCTGACCCAGTTCGAGCAGGCCGGCCTGCTTAACCGCAATCATTTCGAAAGCGGCAAGGCGGTGTTTGAATTGAACGAGGGCTCCCACCATGACCATCTGGTCTGCCTCGACTGCGGTCGGGTGGAGGAATTCTTCGACGGCGAGATCGAGCGCCGCCAGCAGCAGATTGCGGTGCAGCGCGGCTTCTCGATCGCGGAGCACGCGCTGGCGCTCTACGCCCATTGCACCAAGGAGGCTTGCCCTCATCGCGGTCCCCATGGGCCGCTCGGGCTGGCAGAGAACCGGCTGAAAGAGTGATCGGCATCGCCGCGCTGCCGGCAAAACACTGCCGGTTAATGTGGCATTCGCTGCAGCCCGAGCATTGAAGGGTCGAATCCCACAACGTTTAACCTCAAAACCTTTAAACGTCTAGAGTACAGATTTCTGCGCTGACGCCGGTCGGCGTGATCGTTAGCCAGCCCACCGAAACTGGAAGCCTGAAGCGACGCGGACCGGCACTTCCCGGATTGACATACAGCACACCGTCCTGCTGCACGACTGCCGGCTTGTGGGAGTGCCCGGCAATCACTGCCTCGTACTTTCCGGCAGCGGCCTTGCGGTCCAGATCGTTCAGATCGTGCAGGACGTGAAGTCGCACCCCGTCGAATTCGAGGTCGAGTGTGAAGGGAATGGGATTGGCTGCGGGGCCAAGGTCGTTATTGCCGCGCACCGCGAATACCGGAGCAATGCTTTCGAGTGCGCGCAATATGGCGAGGTCGCCGATGTCGCCGGCATGCAGGATTCGATCGGCGCCTTGCAACGCCCGTACCGCTTCCGGTCGCAAGAGTCCATGCGTGTCTGAAATGAGGCCGATGCGAAAAGTAGGACGGTCCATTTTCAACGGGTGAAGTTCATGCAGTCGATTTGGCTGCGTTGACTGCATTGGCAGCGTCTGCTGACCTGCAGTGCCGTTCTCTGTCGCGCAGGGTCCTAGTTGTGGCTTAGCGCGTTTGACAGCAGCTTGGCGGTAATGTCCACGATAGGAATCACCCGCTCGTAAGCCATGCGAGTCGGCCCGATCACGCCAAGGGTGCCCACTATCTTGCCGTTAACGCCATACGGCGCCGTGACGATGCTCATCTCGTCGAACGGCACCATGCGTGACTCGCCGCCTATGAAAATCTGCACGCCGGTCGCCTTGCTTGAGAAGGCAAGCAACTGCATTAACGTGGTCTTTTGCTCGAACATGTCAAACAGCTTTCGCAGCGAGGTCATGTTTGAGGAGAGATCCGTGACACTTAACAGATTGCGCTCGCCAGAGATGACCATATCGTCACTGTCGTCTGTCATGGCGTCGCTGCCGGCCACGACGGCGGCGTGCAGCAGGTGCGTCATATCGTCACGTAGTTGTCGCAACTCGTCATTGAGGCGGCGCTGTACTTCATCGAAGCTTTGGCCGCCGTAATGCTGGTTGATGAAATTTGCCGCTTCCACCAGTTGGCCCGGCGTGTAATCGGCATCGGTCAACAACATGCGGTTCTGGACTTCGCCGTTTGGCGCCACGATTACCAGCAGAATGCGTTTTTCGGCAAGGCGCAGAAACTCGATCTGCTGGAATACCGACTCACGCCGTGGCGACAGCACGACGCCGGCAAATTGCGAAAGCGAGGAAAGCACCTGGGCGGCGCTGGCAATGATTTTTTGCGGTGAAGGCTTGCCTTGCAGGCAGGGCTGGATCTGCATCGCGACCGCGCTCTGGTCGAGCGCCTGCACCGTCAACAGCGAATCGACAAAGATGCGGTAGCCACGCGGCGTCGGCACGCGCCCGGCGGACGTGTGCGGACTAGCGACAAAGCCCATTTCTTCAAGGTCGGCCATGATGTTGCGAATCGTGGCCGGGGACAAATCCAGGCCGGAAATCTTGGAGAGCGCGCGGGAGCCGACCGGCTGGCCATCTGAAATGTACCGCTCCACTAGAGCCTTGAGGAGAGTCTGCGCGCGCTGATCGAGTTTCATGGTTTCATTCTATCGAGCACCAGACTTGCGCGCCAGTCCATTACGTTCGAGAAACCAGGATTGCACGTCATGGAGGCTTGTGCAAACCACATCAGGCTGAATGTGGCCGGGCAAATTGCGCCGGGTGTCCGTGCCGGAGCGGTCCAGCCAGATGCCGTGCAAACCCGCCTTCTGGGCGCCTTCGACATCAAGAGCCGGGTCGTCGCCGACATAGGCTGCCTCGGCAGGCGCCACCCCGAGTTGCTCGCATGCGGCATGGAAAATCGCCGGGTCCGGCTTGCCGCGCCCAAAGCTGTGGGCCGCGATCGAAAAAGAAAAGTAATGCGCCATGCCGATTGCCTCAAGGTCCGCGGGGCCGTTCGAGACCGAGCCCAGCAGCACATGCGGCTTAAGGCTGGTCAGGACCGGATGCACGTCATCGAATGGGGCTACGGTATTGCGGGCCTTGATGAAAACCGCCATGGCACGCTCGACCCTGTCGAGTTCTTCACCGCTCTCTTCGAAGGCTTCTCGTAGTACGTTGTGGCGCAGTGCGGTCAAATCAAGGGCGTGGCGCGGATCGGACTTCAGCAGCGCCATCCTTTTCTGCCGCAATGCGTCGATGCTGTGGCGGCGCGCGACTTCCGGAGCATGCTCTTGCAGCCAGGCGAAGAGCAAATTTTCGGCTTGCATGATGACCGGGGCAATGGGCCACAGCGTATCGTCGAGGTCGAACAGGATAGCCTTGATTGGTTGCATGATAGGTGCTCTGTAGCTTGTTCCGAATATTGCGGTGATTCCCTATTGTGCCCGTAGTCGGGCGATGGTGCGGTCCCGCTTGCGGGCCGGTCGAAACATGCAGGCGCGCCATTAATTATGGTCTAATCTGCAGCATGTCGCCTCCCGCCAATTCCTCACCAGCCACGCTGAACTTCAAGACGATTGCCATCGTTGGCCGCCATCCGGCCGCGGGTGCAGCCGAATCGCTCTCCGAACTTGCTGGCTTCCTGCATGGAACTGGTCACAGGGTCGTGATCGAATCGCAAACCGCGCAAAGCCTCGGGCTTTCCGGCTTCGCCTCCATGACACCGGTGGAAATCGGCGCGCATGCCGACGCCGCGATTGTGGTCGGAGGCGACGGGACCATGCTTGGCATTGCCCGCCAGCTTGCCCCCTACAACGTGCCGCTTATCGGCATCAATCAGGGCCGGCTCGGTTTCATGACCGACATACCGCGCGAGCGGATGTTGCCGCTACTGACGGATATGCTGGCTGGAAAGCGGGAATCTGAGCGGCGCAGTCTGCTTGAGGGCACGGTGGTTCGTGCCGGCAAAACCATATTCGAAGCGCTTGCCTTTAACGATGTCGTGGTCTCCCGCGGCGCGGGTTCCGGCATGGTAGAACTGCGGGTCGAGGTCGATGCGCACTTCATGTACAACCAGCGCTCCGACGGCCTGATCGTATCAACGCCGACCGGCTCCACCGCCTACGCGCTATCGGCTGGCGGTCCCTTGCTCCATCCCAGCCTGCGCGGCATCGTGCTGGTGCCAATTGCCCCGCACGCGCTGTCGAACCGTCCCATAGTCGTGCCGGACGCGAGCCAGATCATGATCGAGGTAATCAGTGGGCGCGACAGCAGCATCAATTTCGACATGCAATCCCTGGCGCGCCTGGAACACCATGACCGCATCTTCATTCGGCGCTCGGCGCACGAAGTGACGTTCCTGCACCCGCAGGGATGGAGTTATTACGACACCCTGCGCGAAAAGCTGCACTGGAATGAATATCCATCAGTCGAAGGCCAGTTAAAATAATCGCAAGAGCTTGCAATGCTGCGCACCCTATCCATTAGAGACTTCGTTATTGTCGACGCCATTGAGCTCGACCTGTCGGCGGGCTTCACCGTGTTTACCGGTGAAACTGGCGCCGGCAAGTCGATATTGATCGACGCGCTCGCGTTGGCGCTTGGCGGGCGGGCCGATGCAAGCGTGGTACGCGACGGCGCGGCGCGCGCAGATGTCACGGCCGATTTTTCCTGCGGCCCGGAAGCTTTGGACTGGATCAGTTCCAATGCCTTCGCAAGCGAAGACGGCAGCGTGCTCATGCGGCGGGTGATCGACAATGCCGGCCGTTCCAAGGCATTCATCAACGGCATCGCCGCCACCGCAGCGCAGTTGCGGGTACTCGGCGAATTGCTGGTCGACATTCACGGCCAGCATGCACATCAGTCGCTGGTGAAGGCCGACGCCCAGCGTGCGCTGCTCGACACCCAGGCTGGGCTTCAGGACGAAGCTGAGGCGGTCTCCGCGGCGCATCGCGCCTGGCGCGACCTGGCCCGTCAACGTGAGGACTTCGAAAAGAATGCGCGCAACGTGCTGATGGAGCGCGAACGCCTGGAATGGCAGGTCGGCGAACTCGAAAAGCTTGCGGTCAAGCCCGGTGAATGGGCCGAGATCGGCAATGAGCACAGCCGGTTGGCGAACGCCGCCAGTTTGATCGAGGGTGCGCAGGAGGCGCTTGATGCCATCTCGGAATCGGACGAGAGCCCAATGCTTTCGCGATTGTCCGCGCTCAATCAGAAGATAGGCAAGCTGGCGGACGTGGATGAAGGCTTGAAGCCGGTTCTGGACGCGATCGACGCAGCGCAAATTCAAATGCAGGAAGCGGTCTATGCGCTGAACGATTACCTGTCGCGCGTCGAGCTTGATCCGGCTCGTCTGCGCGAAGTGGAGGCCCGACTTGAAGTTGTGCATGCGACGGCGCGCAAATTCCACATGTCGCCAGACGAGCTGCCGCAGGAACTGGCGGCCTTGTCCGCCCAACTGGCGCAGCTGGCTGATGCCAGCGATCTGGATGCTCTGCGCGCTCGAGAGGAAAAGCTGAAGTCGGCCTACATCGCGTTGGCAAAAAAATTATCCCAGGCCCGTGCCACTGCAGCCGCGGCGCTCGGCAAGGCGGTGACGGCCGCAATGCAGGACTTGAGCATGGCTGGCGGCCGCTTTGAAATCTCCCTGCGCCCCTGTGAACCGGCGGCCTACGGACTGGAGCAGATTGAATTTCTCGTAGCGGGCCACGCCGGCACAACGCCCCGCCCGCTTGCGAAAGTGGCGTCAGGGGGCGAACTGGCACGGATCGCGCTGGCAATCTCGGTCATCACCTCTACCGCCACGGCGACACCTACGTTGATTTTCGACGAGGTGGACACCGGCATTGGTGGCGCCGTAGCCGAAGTCGTCGGCCGCTTGCTGCGGCGGCTTGGTCAGGATCGGCAGGTGCTTTGCGTGACGCATTTGCCGCAGGTCGCCAGTCAGGCCAACCAGCATTTCCAGGTAACCAAGACCACCAGCGCAGACAAAAAAACCTGGTCGCAGATAGAGCAGCTCGATGCCAAGTCGCGGGTTGAAGAAGTGGCGCGCATGCTCGGCGGACTCGAGATCACAGCGACCACCCGAAAGCACGCCCGCGAACTGCTGGCTTCCTGAACGCGCAGGTTCTCGCGACAACAGCCCGGAGAGGACACCAGCGGAATGCGTTTTGTCACGGAGCCTGAACATCACCATGGCGCACAGCCGGGAACAGCCGTCCTGTTCGTCAACCTCGGCACGCCGGCCGCGCCAACCGCTGCGGCGCTGCGCCCCTACCTCAAGGAATTCTTGTGGGATCCGCGCGTGGTTGAAATACCGCGCGCGCTGTGGTGGCTGATCCTGCACGGCATTATCCTGCCGTTTCGTTCGCCCAGTTCCGCCAAAAAATATGCCGCAATCTGGACCAACGACGGGTCGCCGCTCAAGGTGCATACCGAACGTCAGGCAGCGATGTTGCGTGGCTACCTTGGACAACGCGGACACCGTGTGCACGTGGCCTATGCGATGCGCTATGGCGGTCCTTCGGTGGCGCAGGCGCTGCAGGACATCAAGGCGGCGGGTTGCGACCGTGTCCTGGTCGTGCCGGCCTATCCGCAATATTCCGGAACCACAACCGCGTCGATCTGGGACGCGGTTTTCGACTACTGCAAAGGGACCCGCAATGTGCCCGAGTTGCGACTGCTGAAGCACTACCACGACCACGACGCCTATCTGTCGGCCCTGGAAAAATCCGTCCGCGGGCACTGGACTTCACATGGCCGCGGCGAGAAATTGGTGATGAGCTTCCATGGCGTGCCCAAACGCACCTTGCTGCTGGGCGACCCGTATTACTGCGAATGCCAGAAGACGGCACGCCTGCTCGCGAGCCGCCTTGGTTTACGGCAGGACCAATACCTGGTGAGCTTTCAGTCCCGGTTCGGCAAGGCGGAATGGTTGCAACCGTATACCGCGCCCACGCTTGTTGCTCTGGCGCGGCAAGGTGTACAGCGGGTAGACGTTATGTGTCCTGGCTTTACCAGCGACTGCCTGGAAACTCTGGAAGAAATCAATATGGAAGTCCGGCAGGACTTCCTCACCGCTGGCGGCAAGGAATTCCATTACCTGCCTTGCCTGAATGAGTCGCCGGACTGGATCAATGCGCTGGCAGACATCGTCGAAGGGCAGTTGGCCGGCTGGTCGACGCGACCTGCGGCGAGCGAGGCGGTGGAGGCAGAGTTGGCGGCTAAAGCAGGAAGGTTGCACGCCCTCGAACTTGGCGCGGAAGACTGATCCCAATTAAGCGGCAGCTTTTGCCGGAGCACTGCTTCCTGGCACGATGTTTTCAGAAGCGCGTCGTTGAGAGGCAGTGGGCTAGTAGATTGCCAGCAGCCCCGCGTCGCAAATCAGTACTACGGCAATCGCGGTGTACGCCAGAACGCTAGCAGTGATGACAGATAGTTTCATTTTTGCCTCCTTTGGATCAACTCCGGGAGGGGCGTCCCGTAGCAACTTGACCAGGTAAACTGCACTCGCGGTACCTGTATATGAATGGTAGTTCGCTATACCGAAAGTGACAGCTCAAAACCGGTAAACGTTGTAACAATCGGTAGCTGACGGGCGGTATAGGACTAGAAGATTCGCAGATCGGCCGGCCGTACCGCTTAGACGCTTCCAATGCCGCGTGTCCGTTTACAGATTGCCCTTGAAAAGGCTGGACCGGCCCCCATTTGCCCGCAATGCAGCAAGGGTCATGGCGGTTTCCAGCCGGCTTGTTAAGGCCGTCGGGGCGTACTCGGTACGCCAGCCCGCGGCCACATTAGCTGGTGATCGACACCCTTTCCTGATTGATCGAACTTTTCCAGGTCATTGATATCGTTGGAGATTTTTCATGCAAGATGAAGACATGCAAAAGCCGGATCCCACGCGGCCGGACGGCCAAGAAGGCGCTGATGCCGCGGTTTCGGAATCCGAATTCGGCGTAGGGGGACCTGCGGCGTCCGGCCTCGAGGAGAAACTGGCGACCGCAGAAGCCAAGGCGAGCGAATTGCAGGACGCTTTCCTGCGCGCCAAGGCCGATGCCGAAAACATGCGGCGCCGAGCCCAGGAAGACATCGCCCGGGCGCACAAGTTCGCCATAGAAAGTTTTGCCGAAGCGTTGGTTCCGGTGAAAGACAGTCTTGAAATGGCGCTAAAGGTGGAGTCGCCCACGACGGAATCGTTGAAGGAAGGCGTTGAAATGACGCTCAAGCAGCTTTCGACCGCCTTTGAAAAACATCGCCTGGTTGAGGTCAATCCGAAGCCGGGAGACAAGCTGGACCCAATGAAGCACCAGGCCATATCGATGGTGCCGGCCGACCAGGAGGTCAACACCATCGTGACCGTGCTGCAAAGGGGTTACATGATTGCCGACCGCTTGTTGCGGCCCGCATTGGTGACCGTATCAAAAGAAAAAAGCTGAGCGAAAACGGAAACTCAAGCGAGAAGTGCTTGAAAGCGACCGGTTTCTCCTCATATGGGAAGCATTCGGATAACCACAGATCAAGTTTGAAGGGGCAATAATATGGGCAAAATAATCGGTATCGACCTTGGCACCACCAATTCCTGCGTCGCAATCATGGAAGGCGGACAGCCGAAGGTGATTGAGAACTCCGAGGGCGCGCGAACCACGCCTTCCATCATCGCGTACCAGGAAGACGGCGAAATCCTGGTCGGTGCGCCGGCCAAGCGCCAGGCAGTCACCAATCCAAAGAACACGCTATACGCCGTCAAGCGCCTGATTGGCCGCAAATTTGACGAGAAGGAAGTGCAAAAGGACATCGGCATGATGCCCTACCAGATCGTCAAGGCCGACAACAACGACGCCTGGATCTCGGTCCGCGACAAGAAGCTCGCGCCGCCACAGATCTCCGCTGAAGTGCTGCGCAAGATGAAGAAAACCGCCGAGGACTACCTTGGCGAGGAAGTGACCGAAGCGGTCATTACCGTTCCAGCCTATTTCAATGACGCGCAACGTCAGGCAACCAAGGATGCCGGCCGCATCGCTGGCCTCGACGTCAAGCGAATCATCAATGAGCCGACCGCGGCAGCGCTGGCCTTTGGCCTGGACAAGACTGGCAAGGGCGACCGCAAGATCGCGGTCTATGACCTTGGCGGCGGCACCTTCGACATCTCGATCATTGAAATCGCAGATGTGGACGGTGAAATGCAGTTTGAAGTGCTCTCGACCAATGGCGACACGTTCCTTGGCGGCGAAGACTTCGACCAGCGCATCATCGATTTCATCATTGAAGAGTTCCGCAAGATTAACGGGCTGGACCTGTCGAAGGACGCGATCGCCCTGCAGCGCATCAAGGGCTCTGCCGAGCGCGCGAAAATCGAGCTGTCTTCATCGCAGCAAACTGAAATCAACGAGCCCTACATCGCCATGGCGAATGGGGCGCCGGTCCACCTGAATCTCAAGATCACCCGCGCCAAGCTAGAAGCGCTGGTTGAGGACTTGATCTCCAAGACGATTGACCCGTGCCGCATTGCAATCAAGGATGCAGGCGTCAAGGTTACCGACATCGACGACATCATCCTGGTCGGCGGCATGACCCGCATGCCCAAGGTGCAGGAAAAGGTGCGCGAATTTTTTGGCAAGGAGCCACGCAAGGACGTCAATCCGGACGAAGCGGTCGCCGTTGGCGCTGCGATCCAGGGTTCAGTCCTGTCCGGCGATCGAAAAGACTTGCTGCTACTGGACGTGACACCGCTTTCGCTGGGTATTGAAACGCTTGGCGGCGTCATGACCAAGATGATCCAGAAGAACACGACCATTCCGACCAAGTTCAGTCAGGTGTTCTCAACGGCCGACGACAACCAGCCTGCCGTGACCATCAAGGTGTATCAGGGCGAGCGTGAAATGGCCGCTGGTAACAAAGGACTCGGCGAATTCAACCTCGAGGGCATTCCACCGTCGGCACGCGGTACGCCGCAGATCGAAGTCACCTTCGATATCGACGCCAATGGCATCTTGCATGTCGGCGCGAAGGACAAGGCAACCGGCAAGGAAAACAAGATCACCATCAAGGCCAACTCCGGTCTGACGGAAGAGGAAATCCAGAAGATGGTGCGCGATGCCGAGGCCAATGCCGAGGACGACAAGCGGCTCAAGGAACTGGCCGAAGCGCATAACCAGGGCGACGCGCTGGTGCATTCGACCCGCAAGGCCGTGACCGAGCATGGTGACAAGCTTGAGGGTGGCGAGAAGGATCGCATAGAAGCCGCAATCAAGGACTTGGAAACCGCGCTGAAGGGCAACGACAAGGCCGAGATTGACGCCAAAGTAGCTGCACTGTCGACAGCTTCACAAAAGCTTGGCGAGAAAATGTACGCAAACATGGCCGACCAGGCGGGCGCTGGTGCTGGAGCAGGTGGTCCAGGCGCAGGTGCCGCTGGTGGACCCGGCGCAGGTGCTGCTGGTGGCGAAGCACGTCCGAAGGAAGACGACGTCGTGGATGCCGACTTCAAGGAAGTGAAAGACAAGTAAGTCGGGTCGGGCACGTCAGTCGCTTTACCCGTTTCACACGGACAGGGGCCTGCGTGGCAGTGGAAGAGCAGCGGCGATCAGGTCGTTGCCGCCTTCTGCGGCGCGGGCGCCCAGTGTCGTAATAACCAGCCGGGTCCAAGGTCGTTCGCGACACTGGCTCGGCGTTTTCGCTTAGATGACAGGATGCCGACATATGGCGAAGCGTGATTTTTATGAGATTTTAGGGCTGGCGAAAAACGCTTCTGATGAGGACATCAAGAAGGCCTATCGCAAGCTCGCAATGAAGCACCATCCGGATCGAAATCCGGACAGCAAGGGCGCGGAGGACAAATTCAAGGAGGCCAAGGAAGCCTACGAGATGCTGTCCGATCCACAAAAGCGCGAGGCTTATGACCGGTACGGTCACGCCGGGGTCGACCCCAACATGGGTGGCGCAGGTTTTGGCGGCGCTGGCGGTGCGGGTTTCGCGGACGCCTTTGGCGACATCTTCGGCGACATCTTCGGCGGTGGCGGGCGTGGCGGACGCGCCGGCGGCCCACAGGTCTATCGTGGCGCGGATTTGCGCTACAACCTGGAAATAACACTTGAGCAGGCTGCGCACGGCTTCGACACAACGATACGGGTACCTTCATGGGATGGCTGCGAAGTGTGCCATGGCTCGGGTGCCAAGCCCGGCACCTCGCCGACCGCCTGCCCAACCTGCGGTGGCCACGGCCAGGTTCGCATGCAGCAGGGGTTTTTCAGCATCCAGCAAACCTGTCCCAAGTGCCATGGCACCGGCAAGATTATCCCGGAGCCGTGTATCAATTGTGGCGGCGCCGGACGAATCAAGCGGACCAAGACGCTCGAGGTCAAGATACCGGAAGGGATTGACGATGGCATGCGCATTCGCTCGACCGGCAACGGCGAGCCAGGCGTTAATGGCGGCCCGTCAGGTGACCTGTATGTTGAAATACACATCAAGCCGCACACGGTGTTCCAGCGCGACGGCGACGACCTCCATTGCGAAATGCCGATCTCCTTCGCCAAGGCCGCTTTGGGTGGCGACATCGAGGTGCCAACGCTCGAAGGCAAGGTGTCTTTTACGATTCCCGAAGGAACGCAGTCCGGCAAAACTTTCCGCCTTCGCAGCAAGGGCATCAAGGGAGTCCGATCTGGTTATGCGGGTGACCTGTTCTGCCATGTGGTCGTGGAAACGCCGGTCAAGCTGACCGACAAGCAGAAGGACATGCTGCGCGAGTTCGAATTGCTGACCGCCGAAGGCGGAGCCAGGCATAGCCCCCAGACCAAGTCGTGGAAGGACAAGGTCAAGGAGTTCTTCGAATAGGCGATGTGAGGCACCCGCTGCAACCGGCGAATAGCGGTTGAGATGTAAAAAGAAACGGAGGGCGATCACTGATCGGCTCTCCGTTTTGCTTTTCGCCCAACGATGCGCGTCGCGCGGAAAAATTAATGGGAACACCGGACTGTTAGGACCGAACCAGCGCCTGCCATCGGCGTTGATAATGCATACTTTGTCGCCTACAACACGGCGAACCCGATGCCTCGACCGGCAGTGTGTGCGCCATTTTTATTGCGGGCGCCCATGCTATCAAAACCTTTTTCGACGCTTGAAGACCCGATCGGCAAGTCACTGGCAAGACAACTTGCGGGCAAGGACAGCGAGGTTTGGTTCGCCACCCTGCGGTGCGGCGTTTTGCTGGCGGGGCTCGTTTGCCTGATGGCTGTGACGCATGTCGGATCGCATCCAGATCGGTGGCTATGGTCATTGCGGTTGACTGCCGGACTATTCTTGCTGGGCGCGATCGGCATCCTGGTTGCATTCGCAAGGCTACCGAAGCGACGTCGGTACCACCTTCTTGTCTGTGTTCTGCTGGACATCGGCAGTACCGGCTGCCTTGCCTTCTTTATCGACTACTGGGCTGTTCCGTTCTATTTCCTGGGGCTGTGCCTGGTTATGGCATACGGGTTCCGATACGGGACCGGCATCATGCTGGTAGCGTTGGCAGTGTTCGCTCTGGATTTCGGCACAAGCGCTTTGATGCAGCCTCGTGGAATGGACGGGGTACCAGTTGGCTTCCTGCTGCTGGCTTGCATGGCATTCACCGCGGTCTTTGTTCAGTCGCATCATGTGCGGCTTACCAGGACGCACACACACTTGCAAAGCGAAATTGACGCGCACGCCGAGTTCATTGGCGTCTTTGGCGATGAACTGAAAACGTCGGTGGACGCGCTCCTCGGAGAGTCGAGGGAAAACCCCGCAAAGACACGTGTGCCCGACCTGCCGCAGCATGCTCGCGAAACGGTGTCCTGCCTTCTTCGGCCCTTGCCAGATGACATTCTTGACTACTGCGCGGTCAAGCGAGGCACATTCGCTTTAACAACCCAGGACTTCAACCTTTTCGAAAGCGTCCAACGCACGCTTTGCTCTTTCCGTCGGCATGCGCCGGACAGGCAGAAGCGAATCTCATTGCAAGTCGAGCCTACATTGTCGTTTGCGTTGCACGGCGACGAAAGGCGCCTTCGTCGCACCATGTTGCATGTGTTGTGCGACACGTTGGGCGGGTGCGATGCCGGTCATTTCGTGGTCCGCCTGACCGGTGATATTGGCAGCGCGGGCCAGGTAATTTTGAGGGAGGGCATCGTCCGGGCCGGCAGCGCATGTTCGTCGCCCGCCAACCAGAACGCCTCACTGGGCAGAGACCGTGCGCTTCCGTTGAGGTCTGCCAGTCTCGCCGGCCGCATGGCCGGGCATCTCGCATCGGCTCTCGGTGGGGAGCTTGTCCGCCGGCCGCTAACCGAGCGCCGTCTGGTTGAACTTGCGGTGCCCCTCGGAACCCAGGGCGCGCGGGTACGGCAAGGCGCGCTGCATGGCATGGAGGCGCTCGCCATCGGGTTCGAAGAAGGCAGCTTGATGCGCCTTTGCACGCAACTGGAACGCTGGAGTGCAGTGACGCTCTCGGCGGTTGACCTTCCGTCCGCACGCGAAGTGCTTTCAGGCGCGCGCCGTACCAACCGTCAGCTTTCTCTCATATTGCTTCACGCCGACGCCCTGCGGAGTGGCAGCGATGGTAGCGATAGCGGACCCGACTTCGCGCGCCATGTAGCCGACGCGACGGTTCTCCTGCGAAGTTGGTGCGAGCCATGCGTATCGATTGTGCTTTCCATCCAGGGTCAGGTCCG
>JAQGMR010000057.1 GCA_028292265.1 Herminiimonas sp. | reverse complement strand
TCAACGAGGAAAACGCCGCTGGCGGCCGCGTTGTCACTGCGCCTACCAATGGGGCGGCGGGAATCGTGCCGGCCGTGCTGCACTATTACACCCGCTTCGTCCCCGGCGCGAGCGAGCAGGGCGTTATCGATTTCTTGCTGACGGCCGCCGCGATCGGTATTCTGTACAAGGAAAACGCCTCGATCTCGGGCGCCGAAGTGGGCTGCCAGGGAGAGGTCGGCGTCGCTTGTTCAATGGCCGCCGGCGCGCTGGCCCAAGCCATGGGCGGCTCGCCGGAGCAGGTAGAGAACGCCGCCGAAATTGGTATGGAGCATAACCTTGGGCT
This sequence comes from Herminiimonas sp., assembly GCA_028292265.1. Taxonomy (GTDB): domain Bacteria; phylum Pseudomonadota; class Gammaproteobacteria; order Burkholderiales; family Burkholderiaceae_D; genus JAQGMR01. The sequence goes on along the minus strand of JAQGMR010000057.1, from coordinate 15,449 downwards.
GACCTGTGACCCGGTCGGCGGGCTGGTGCAGATTCCGTGCATCGAGCGCAACGCAATGGGCTCAGTCAAGGCGATAAACGCAGCCCGCATGGCGCTGCGCGGTGACGGCACGCATTTCGTCTCGCTCGACAAGGTCATCAAGACCATGCTCGAGACCGGCGCCGACATGAAGACCAAGTACAAGGAAACCTCGCGCGGCGGGCTGGCCGTCAATATCGTCGAGTGCTGAGGAAAGAAGACGCCGGGAAGCGAAGAAAATTCAAGATGTCACTTCTGACATCGTGCGGCCATACGGCATTGCCGTCCCAGACAAGCCTCGATTCAATGTCATGCGCGAGTATTCCAATGCGCCTGTTGCTGCGAACTGATCGCGGTCGCACATTATTGGTCACAGACGGACGGCGCAGACTCCTCAATCAAGAGGACTGCGCCGTCATGTTCCACACGAACGGGATGACGTTGAGCGGCTCAGGTCATTGCGCAACAACCATGAGACCGGCGGTTCCAGAGTTGCAGCCACTGCATCCGGCAGGCGCCGTGTCTGACGAGATGGGCAAGAATATTCTCTTCGAGACGGGATCGACCGCCACGGAGTGCGCGTTATTCCCCGTTGGGAACTGGCTTAGCAGCTTGCGGGTTCCAGCGTCGATGGTTGCCAGCACCGGCGTGCAGGGTGACGCAGTTGTGCAAGCAGGACCCGAAGACTTCCCGGATTTTGTCCAGCGGCTGGCAGCACTGTAATAGCGGTTCGTCGTCGCATCGTACTCCAGCTGGTCGCCGCCTCCGGCATTCACGGACGCCAGGATGGTACCGTTGGTTTTGTCGAGGATCTGCACCAGAAGTGGATCGCCGGGCTCGCCTTCGCGACAGTTGACCGCAATATCGTTGCCAGGGCCAATTGCCAAGCCGGTTGGGTCGCACACGCCGAGGGGATACGCTTTGAGGCCAGCCAAGTCGGTGTAGTTCACCGTCGCCCCGGCAGCAATGCCACGTATGGCTGCGCCTGGGAGCATGTCCAGTTCACCGCGCGGATTCGCCGTCGTCTTATCGTTGTTGACGAAGAACGCGTCAGTCGCAACATCATATCGGCACTGTTCCAATCCACCCACGGCCTTGCCGGCGGGGTCGTTGAAAGTGATTGTTGCTACCAGGGTTTGGGTAGTTGAATTGATGATGGATGCAAAGGGAAGATCCGCGTCAGGGGAAGAGATCATGTACAGGTTGTGCGTCGCGTCGAAGCACCCTTCGTCGGCCCGCTTTCCCGAGGTCCCAACTGTGATTGTCTTGATGACGGCCAGTTTGGTGGGATCGATAATCTTTACCGAATTGACGTCGCCCACATAAATCAGGTTGCCTACGGCATTGATTCCGTCCGGGCCAGAGGTGCCATTGTCCCCGGTGTTGCCGGCAAAGGCGTTTGCACCCGTTCCCTTGATTTGCGCGATCTGCTGGACGGTCGGCGAGGTGCTAAAGACATCCACGGAGGCATTGTTGCGGTCCGTGAAGTAATACCTGTCACCGATGATGGTCCCAAGGTCAAACCCAAAATTCGTCGTGGGTCCGACGCCAGTGACACCAACAAGAGAGGCCAGCGTAGCCCCATTGCTTGCCGTCCCACTGCTGCCGTTGTTGCTGCTCCCGCCGCAACTCGCCAACGCCAATGTCGCGGCGACGTAAACTAAAGCTGCTGTACGCATCTCTGTCTCCTCATTCATTTCGAAATTGCGCGAATCGCAAATCGAATGTATGACTCGAGCCTAGCCAAGTTGAATGCAACAGCCTTGACGATTCACAATGCGGGGTCGTCAGTATTTTGTAAGCAAACTCGGTTGAACGATTCCCTGGCGCAGTTATTTGGTTAAGCGGAACTGGAGAAGGCATTGCACAAACCGGAGCCCCAATGCTCGCCGTTCTGGTTCTTGAACAGCGAACCGTTTCGGCCATCAAAGGTATGCGACGAGTCGACAGTCGTCGACATGTCACGTCCTGCCTGGCCTTGCCCGTGTACCTGACGAGCGCTCCAATCCCGCTCTTCGCATCTGAGGGTCCGGGGCGCTCGTCGTGTGCTCCAGAACCCAGTTGACGAAGCTCATGACCTCGGGGCGCTGGGCGTGACGCTCGGGATACACCAGAAAGTGCGCCTGTACCGGCAAATACTCGCCCGATGCAAAGACGGGCTTGAGTCGACCCTTCTGTAAATGCGGTTCGCCGATAGACGTGCTCTCGAACGTCACCCCCAATCCCTGGACCGCAGCGTCGAGCGCCATGAATGCGCGATCGAAACGATAGGCGTAGCTCGCCGGCGTATGTGCGATGTTTTGCGCAGAAAACCAGTCGGGCCACTGCACTACGCCGACGGTGGACTGGATGAGCGGGACGTGCATCAAATCTTCGGGCCTTGCGATGCGATGGCGCCTGATAAAGGCCGGACTTGCCAACGGCATGATCTGTTCATCGAATACCGGTCTCACAGTCAGCTGCGGCCAATGCGGTGCGCCATATCGGATGTCAATGTCGGTCTGGCCAGCGGTGAAGTCGGAATGCACGACCGATGACGACATCGAAAACGAGATGTTGGGATGATGCTTTGCGAAGTCCTTCAGGCGTGGCATGAGCCACAGTGTTGCGAAGCTCGGTGTTGAGTGCACGTGCACTGAATTGCGCACCCCCTTCCTGGCGTTGTCGGTAGCTGCGCTGATTGCAGCCATGGCCCCGCTCACACGAGCGAGGTAGTCGTCGCCCGCAATAGTAAGTGTCACGCTGTGCGCAGTGCGGTCGAAGAGCCGAATATCAAGGAACTGCTCCAGCTTGGCGACCTGGTGACTGACGGCCGAAGGGGTGAGATGCAACTCACTTGCCGCACGAGAGAAGTTTCTTCTCCGCGCTACGGCTTCGAAAGCGGCAAGGCACGCGAAAGGAGGAAAGGATGAACTCATTGGCTGAATGGGGAAAACCCTGTGATGACGATACGTCAATCTACCATGAAGATATGTCGTTTGATTTCAACCGACCAGATATTCATAATCCCTTCATTCGATTTAACAGGAGTCGTCATGCTGCTTCTCAACAAGGTCGCTCTCATTACTGGTGGAGCCGGTGCAAACGGGCTGGGATTCGCGACCGCGCTTCAGATGGCCCGCCATGGCGCGCGTGTTGCCATCCTTGATCTCGAAGGTGCCATGCCGTCAGAGGCAGCAGCGAAGCTTGGCGAGGGGCATTTGGGTGTAGTGGGAAACGTCACCGACAAGGCGGCCGTGGACAGCGCAGTGGCGCAAGTGGTCGCCCGGTTTGGCCGTATCGACATCCTCGTGAACAATGCTGGCATCACGCAGCCGCGCAAGACGGTTGACATCTCCGCTGCGGACTACGACGCCGTACTCGACGTAAGCCTTCGTGGCACGCTGCTGTGCTCGCAAGCCGTGATTCCGGTAATGGAGCGTCAGGGAAGTGGCTCCATCATTTGTATTTCATCCGTCTCTGCACAGCGCGGCGGCGGGATTCTTGGTGGTCCCCACTACTCCGCCGCGAAAGCGGGCGTATTGGGCTTGGCCCGCGCGATGGCGCGTGAACTTGGCAGTGCCGGCATTCGCGTCAATTGCATCACGCCAGGCTTGATCGGCACAGACATCATCAAGGGCAAGCTCACCGAGGACCGCAAGGCCGAGATTGCCGAGACGATTCCATTGGGACGCCTGGGCCATCCCAATGACGTCGCAGGCGCCTGCGTCTTTTTGGGAAGCGATTTGTCGGCGTATTGCACCGGCGTGACGCTGGATGTCAACGGCGGCATGCTAATTCATTAAAGCAGGGAGACCTGCCTTCACGTTTTACCGCTTTACGAGTTCCAAAAACAAAAAAAGTACCGGGCACTGAAGCGCCAATGTGATCTGGTGGCTCATGCTAAAGACACGCGAGTGCCGGGCATAAACGATTGACTCACCACCCTGAACTGCTGGAGACAAAATACATCATGACAAACTTGACGCGTCGCGCCTTGCTGGCCAAAGCCGCTGCAATTCCGCTATTTTCCATCATCTCGCATCGTGCAGATGCAGCCGAGTTTGAACTCAAGTACGCAACCGGGCAGGACCCGACCCACCCGGTCAATCTGCGTGCCAAGGAAGCGCTCGACCGAATCCGTGAAGCCACCTCGGGTCGGGTCAACATCAAGCTCTTTCCAGCCAACCAACTCGGCAGCGACACGGATTTGCTGGCGCAGGTTCGCAATGGATCGGTCGATTTTTTCAATCTCTCGTCACTGATCCTTGCGACCTTCGTACCAATCTCCGGCATCACAAGCGTCGGCTTCGCCTTCAAGAACTACGACGATGTGTGGAAGGCGATGGACGGAGAATTGGGTGCCTACATTCGCGCCGAGATCGCGAAGACGCCCATCTTTACTGTCTCAAAGATCTGGGACAATGGCTTTCGTCATATCACCTCGTCGACACGCGAGATCAAGTCCCCGGCCGATTTGAAAGGCTTTAAAGTGCGCGTACCGCCTGCGCCGCCGTTGACGTCGCTGTTCACGGCGTTGGAAGCCGCTCCATCGCCAATCAACTTCAACGAACTTTATACGGCGTTGCAAACGAAGGTGGTTGAAGGTCAGGAGAATCCGCTTGCCATCATCGCCACGGCCCGGCTTTACGAAGTACAAAAGTCCTGCAGCCTGACCAGTCATGTCTGGGATGGCTACTGGGTTCTTGGCAACAAGCGCGCATTTCAGAAACTGCCGGCGGACGTTCAGCAGATCATCTCGCGAGAGATTGACAAGTCTGGCACCGATCAGCGTGCCGATATCGCCAAACTCACCGGCACCCTCAAGGCGGATCTTCAAACCAAGGGGATCAGTTTCACGGATGTGCGGCAGGAAGATTTCCGCAAGAAGCTGGCCAGCACGAGCTTCTACAGCGAATGGAAGACGAAGTACGGCGCAGCGCCTTGGGGTCTCCTGGAAAAAGTCACCGGCAAGCTCGGCTGACGGCTGTCCACCTCTCTCCGTCGCGTAAAGAGAGAGGTGAAGCGTGCATAAACGTGTTGACGGAGCGCTGCGCGCCTCTACGGAGGCTGGCGACTGCAATTCGTAGGAAGGAAAGTGATGAATAGTCCCGGTTACGAGCCAGAAATTGCCGCTGAATCAGTCCGGCGAACGCCAATCGCGTGGCTTGAGACACTCAACAAGGTTCTTGCTACGATCGTCGAAGTCCCGGCAGCGCTGCTGGTGCTGGCTGAGGTTATCGTACTGCTGATGGGCGTGACGAGTCGGTACGTCTTGCACCAACCGCTCGGTTGGTCCGACGAGCTCGCGTCGATCCTGTTCCTTTGGCTGGCGATGCTCGGGTCGACCATTGCTCTGCAGCGCGGCGAACACATGCGCATGACGGCAATTGTCGGGAAGCTCGAACCAGGTAAAAGAGCCTTCCTGGATCTGATCGCGATCGCTTCTTCCATCGCCTTCCTGGCCTTTGTTGTCCACCCTTCCTATGAATTCGCGTCCGACGAGGCATTCGTCACAACGCCGGCAATGGGCATCCCCAATTCGTGGCGCGCTGCCGCTCTCCCTGTCGGGCTGGGGCTAATGCTGCTTGTCGGGGTGATCCAGATGTTTCGCGTCAGCCGACTGAAGGACGCGTTCCTGGCATTGGGTCTGGTGGCGCTCGTCATTGGCGCGATGGCGCTGATCGGGCCGTCTCTTATGGTGCTCGGCAACTGGAATCTTCTGATCTTTTTCGTGCTCGGGGTCGGCGCCATGGTGTTGCTTGGTTTGCCGATTGCGTTTTCGTTCGGACTCGCGACCTTCGGCTACATCGCGCTGACAACCACGACGCCGACGCTTGTCGTTGTGGGCCGGATGGACGAAGGCATGAGCCATCTCATACTCCTCGCCGTTCCACTGTTTGTCCTGCTGGGCCTGCTGATTGAAATGACCGGCATCGCGCGCGCCATGGTCAACTTCTTGGCGAACCTGTTAGGGCACGTGCGTGGCGGACTTTCGTACGTACTGATTGGTGCGATGTACCTGGTTTCAGGCATCTCGGGTTCCAAAGCTGCAGACATGGCGGCTGTCGCGCCCGCATTGTTTCCGGAAATGCGCAAGCGGGGCGCAAAGCCTGGCGATCTGGTGGCTTTGCTGTCCGCTACCGGTGCGCAGACCGAGACGATCCCGCCATCGCTCGTGCTGATTACGATTGGGTCCGCGACCGGTGTGTCGATTGCAGCCTTGTTCACCGGCGGCATGCTGCCGGGTGTGGTGGTGGGCGCGACCCTGGCCGCCCTCGTGTGGTGGCGCTACCGGGGCGAGGACCTCACCGGTGTGCGCCGTGCCACCGGGCGCGAGATCGGCAAATCGTTCCTGATTTCGATCCCCGCTCTTGCGCTTCCCGTTGTCATTCGCGCCGCTGTCGTCGAGGGCGTCGCGACCGCGACTGAGGTATCCACCATCGGCATCGTCTACGCCATCATTGCCGGCCTCGTTGTGTACCGCCAATTCGACTGGAAGCGGGTCTATCCGATGCTAGTCAGCACCGCATCGCTCTCGGGCTCCATCCTGTTCATCATCGGCGCCGCCACCGGCATGGCCTGGGCACTCACCCAGTCCGGCTTTTCGACCGCGTTGGCCGAAGCGATGAAGGCGTTGCCGGGTGGGGGAATGACCTTCATGGCCGTGTCGATCCTGGCCTTCATTATTCTCGGTTCTGTACTCGAGGGCATACCAGCCATTGTGCTTCTCGGGCCGCTGCTGTTTCCCATTGCCCGCCTGGTTGGCATCCATGAAGTGCACTACGCCATGGTGGTGACCCTTTCGATGGGCATTGGCCTGTTCGCGCCGCCATTTGGGGTGGGTTACTACGCAGCTTGCGCCATCAGCCGTATCCATCCGAACGAGGGAATGAAGCCGATCGTTGGCTATATGATCGCCTTATTCGTAGGTACAGTTATCGTCGCTGCGATTCCCTGGATATCTACCGGATTCCTCTGACAAGTACACCAGTCATACCGACCGCTCACATGCTTCCGGACCCCTTGAGATCTCGTCCCCAACGCGCTGCGGGCAATTTCCATCGTTGCTTCTCTCGACCACGCGCGCCCACCCCTTCGTCACCCAATCTTGCAAGGAAATCTTCATGTCTGACTTATTGACGCTACAACAAAGCGCTTATCGCATTCGCCGCTACGCACTGCGCATGGGAGAAGTTCAAGGGGAGGGCTACGTTGGCCAGGCGCTTGGATGGGCCGACGTGCTGGCGGTGGCCTACCAGCACGCGATGACCTATACGCCCGGGGATCCCAAGTCGGAGAGCCGCGACCGTTTTCTGCTGTCGCATGGCCACTACGCCATCGCTTTTTATGCGGCGCTGATAGAGGCCAAAATCCTCCCGGAAGAAGAGCTCGAAACCTACGGCAGCGATGACAGCCGCTTGCCGATGTCGGGCATGGCGACCTACACCCCCGGTATGGAAATGTCCGGCGGTTCTCTTGGTCAAGGCCTGGCGATCGCAGTTGGGATGGCGCTGGGGCTGCGGTTAAAGAAGAACCCGGCCTTTGTCTACAACTCGATGTCGGACGGCGAACTGGACGAAGGGTCGACCTGGGAAGCCGCCATGGGCGCAGCACACCACCGCCTGTCAAACCTGATCTGCCTGGTAGACATCAACAACCAGCAGGCCGACGGTCCGTCCGGAAAAATAATGGGCTTCGAGCCGCTCGCCGACAAGTGGGCGGCGTTTGGCTGGCACGTGCAGCGCGTCGACGGCAATGATTTGGCGGCCGTCATTGCCGCTTTCGATGCGGCGCGTGCTTTGACGGAAGACAAGCCGCGCGTCATCCTCTTCGACACGTTGATGGGTCGGGGCGTCCCATTTTTGGAGACCCGTGACAAGAACCACTTTATCCGCGTCGACCCACCGGAATGGCAGCAAGCCATCGCCCATGTCGACAGCACGCAAACCAAAGGAGCCGTGTAATGAACACTACACCTGTAAAGAAGCCGCGGCTCACCACATCGGCCATGACTGCCTCCGTCGCAAACGAGGGCCAGCGCGTCAAGGCAGCGCCGTTCGGCAAAGCCTTGGTCGAACTCGCGCGCAATCGGCCGGAGATCGTCGGGATGACGGCCGACCTCGCCAAGTACACCGACCTCCACCTATTCGCCAAGGAGTACCCGGAGCGCTTCTTCCAGATGGGGATGGCAGAGCAGTTGCTAATGGCGGCTGCTGGCGGCATGGCCAAGGAAGGCTTCATCCCCTTCGCCACCACGTATGCCGTGTTTGGCACCCGTCGCGCCTATGACTTCGTGCACCAGGTCATTGCTGAAGAAAACCTGAACGTCAAAATCTGCTGTGCGCTACCAGGACTGACCACGGGCTATGGGCCGAGCCACCAGGCGACCGAAGACCTGGCAATGATGCGCTGTATTCCTGGCATGACGATCGTTGACCCGTGCGACGCGCTCGAGATTGAGCAAGCCGTACCGCAGATCGCTGATCACGCTGGCCCCGTTTACATGCGCCTGCCGCGTGGTAACGTGCCGCTTGTGCTGGACGAGTACGGCTACAAGTTCGAACTCGGCAAGGCCAAGCTGATTCGCGACGGCAATGGCGTGCTGTTGATTTCCACTGGTTTGATGACCATGCGATCGCTAGAAGTTGCCGAGCAACTGAAAGCCGATGGCATTGATGTCGCGGTGCTGCACGTCCCGACGATCAAGCCGCTTGATGCGTCCACGATCCTTGCCGAGGTGCGGCGGATGGGGAGACTTGTTGTGGTGGCAGAAAATCATTCGGTGATAGGCGGATTGGGCGAGGCGGTGGCAGGGCTGCTGATGCGCTCGGGCGTCTCCACCGTATTTCGCCAGATCGGCCTGCCAGACGTTTTCCTCGACGCAGGCGCACTGCCGACGCTGCATGACCGTTACGGCATCTCGACAACGGCCATATCCGCCACACTCAAGCAATGGCTCGAGTAAAAGGGGAGGGAACAATGAAAGTCAACTTCATCGGCGTGGGCGCCATCGGTCTACCGATGGCGCGCCAGATTAGCGAGGGAGGGCACGACGTGGCAGGCATGGATGTCGTGGCGGCCACCTGCGACAGGGCGCGTGCGGAAGGCATTCAAACGGCTGGCCGTGTCGCAGACCTGCCACCGGCGGATGTGACTGTCGTGATGGTGGCGACGCCGCAGCAGCTGGAAAAACTCGTTGATGACGTGCTTGCAAACGCCACGGCCAGCACGCACTGGGTGATCATGTCAACCGTGGGGCCGGCCAGCGCACGCATGCAAGGCGAGCGGCTGCGCGGCACGGGCGCCAAGGTAGTGGATGCCCCCGTCACTGGCGGCGTCGCCCGCGCGAAGACCGGCCAGCTTGTGATCTTTGCCGCCGGGGCTGCAGGCGACATCGCCGTCGTGCGGCCCGTGCTGGAGACCATGGGAGAGGTGCATGCGGCGGGCGCGTCGCTCGGCGACGGGCAGGCAATCAAGGTGGTGAACCAGCATCTCTGCTCCGTGCATCTGGCCGCTGCGGCGGAGGCGCTTAGCCTGGCGGCGTCACTGGGACTGGACCCTGCACACGTACTGTCGATGGTTGAGAAAGGGGCGGCCGGCTCGTGGATGCTATCGGACCGTGGGCCACGCATGCTGCGTGGCACCGACGTTGAAGTCACCAGCACCGTCGACATCTTCGTCAAGGACAGTGGCCTCGTTGCACAGGCGGCGCAGGACTGTGCCGCGAAAGTGCCACTGCTGGACGTGGCCCACTCGCGCTTTTCCCAAGCCTCGGCGGCCGGGCTTGGCAAGCGGGACGACAGCCGCGTCATCGAGACTTGGCGCTAGCCGGATAGAATTGCAAGCACCGCTTTTGAGGGATCGGTTGGTTGGGTGCCTGATATTTTTGCATGCCGACGCCATTACAATTGGTGCATAGGAGCCAGTGCGATGAACAATGGCATGCCCTGGTCCCCCGCGTCACCAGCCGGAGGTCATTAATGAAAACGCTGATTAACATCGACGTGCCAGACTTGGCGTCGGCCGTTGCGTTTTACCAAGCGGCGCTCGGCCTGACTCTAAGTCGTATGCTCGGCAGCGAGGTGGCGGAGCTAAGCGGTGCGTCGCCGGCTCTTTACTTGGTGCAGAAACCTGCAGGGTCTGCGACCGACGCGGGCGCAATGACCGTTCGTCAGTACGGCAGACATTGGACGCCAGTGCATATCGATTTCGTAGTGGAAGATATTGAAGAGGCGGCGGAGCGTGCAGTCCTTGCGGGCGCCAAGTTGGAAACAAGGTGCAGCGAGTGGATGGGGTCGAAATGCATTACGTTTTCGGACCCGTTCGGACACGGGTTTTGCCTGTTGGAGTTTGAGAGTGGGAGCTATCATGCTTAACTCGCCGTGTTTCCCGGCCCCCGCACCGTGCCTGGGGCTGTGCTTGCTGTCCTGCTCTCAGTGAGGCCAGTGTCTAGCCCTATTTCCCGTGTTATGTCCGGTGAAACGCAATTATTGCTCCTGCGTTGATCGCCTTCCCATTTGGTTCTTAACTGCAAAGTAGGCTAAGGCAACCACGGGAAATGCCGCTCCGAGCGCGGCGGCATAAGGCCATCCGCCGTGCGCATATGCCCAGCCGCCTAGTGCGGAACCCAGGGCTCCGCCGCAGAATGTGCTCGCTCCAAACAGGCCGTTCAAGCGGCTTCGCAAGTCCGGGGCGAGCCCATAAATCGCCCGCTGGCCTATAACGACATTAAGGGTGAGACCGAAATCAATTAGGACTGCTGCGAGCACAAGCACCGCTAATGCTTTCGTTGAGCCGCCCAGAGGCATAAGCGAGATCGCGTATCCGCCAATTACCGTCAAGATGCCCGCGATCGTCGCCGCCCTACCCAGTCCTTTGTCGGCGAGAAGTCCCGCAACGGGTGATGCCAATGCCCCAGTCACACCCGCAAGCGCGAACCATCCGATTCCATGTTGACTGAGGTTGAATGGGGCCCCGGCAAGTAGCACGGGCGTGACGGTCCAGAACGATCCATGCACGGCCGGTCCGCCTGCGCTAATGGCTTTGACCACCTGATGCGGTAAATTGCAGGGCTTCCACCACTAGCGAAATTGCCGGTGGCCGCTGGCGCCGTCAGCCTTCGTCTGGGCTCTTGCGCCAGAAGTAACAGCAATTTGAAGAGACCCCTCCGGAGGGTGTGGTAACCGTCAAGGATTTCGCACCGCAGCATCGAGATAATCGTTGCGATGAAGAAACAATTGGTAAAATTGATTGACCGGCGCGTCGCTTCGGTCTTGGGAGCTATGTACGAGTTTCCGTGTCACCTTTATCAGCGACTTCAAGATGACACCCATGACAATTCCCCCGAACGATAACCCGACGGGTTTGTTCGACGACCGCATTGTCGCTCGACGACGCGCCGCTGAAAGAGTAGGTCCAATTGGTAGTTGGGAATTTCGCGTGTCGGACGAGAAGCTGACATGGTCGGATGCGACCTATCGTATTTTCGGAGTAAGTCCCAAAACGTTCGCGGTTTCCATAGAGGCGTTTCTCTCGAGCGTGCATCCCGCAGACCGCAGTTTGATTAGCGCGTCCCGGAATCACGCTATCGCGAATCAGGCCCCCCTGGACTTCGAGCACCGCATTGTGCGTCCTACTGGTGAAGTGCGGCATGTGCACGAGAGCGCAGAGTTCCACCGAAACGTAGACGGTTCCACCGTGCTGATCGGCGCGGTTCGCGACATAACGGACCGGAAGAACGCTGAGGAGGAAGCGGGGCTATTGGCCGCCCGCTTGGCGGACACCCTTGAGAACATCACAGACGCATTTTTCACGCTCGATTCAGAGTGGCGGTTTTCTTACGTTAATGCTCAGGCGGAACGCCTGCTTAGAAGGCCGCGTGGTGAACTGCTGGGAAATCTCATCCAGGTGGAAGTCCCGCAGGCGATCGGGGGCCCATATTACGATCAATGCCGTCGCGCGCGCGACGAGAATAGGCCAGTCTTCTTCGAGGAGTATTCCGCCCCGCTTGGGATATGGTTTGAAGTTCGCGTGTTTCCATCCAACGACGGTTTGGCCATCTATTTCCGGGATGTGACCGAACGTCGCCTCGCTTTGGACGCGATTCGAGAGAGCGAGGAACGGTTCAAAATCGTCGCCAAAGCCACATCCGACGCGGTGTGGGATTGGAACGTGCAAACCGGCAGCGTGTGGTGGAGCGAAGGAACAAGGGCTCTTTTTGGGCTCCGGTCTGAAGACTTGGGTGACGGGCTGATGTCTTGGCTGGATCGCGTCCACCCGAGCGACAAAGAGACGGTTCATCGGCGTCTGATGCTTGCCGTCGCCGGTGACGGCGAGGAATGGTCCGAGCAGTATCGATTTGAATGTAAGGACGGCTCGTATTCCTACGTATTGGACCACGGCTATGTAATACGGGACGTGGATGGTCGCGCCACACGAATGGTCGGTAGCGTAACGGACGTCACTGCGGAGAAAAGTGCCCAAGCCGAGCTGGCGCGACTAAACCGAGCGCTCACGCTGCGCGGCGCCTGCGACGATTTGATAAATAGCGGGCTTGACGAATTCGACTTGCTCAACAAAGTGTGCGGCCAGGCGTTGACCAACGGTCGCTACCGTGCGGCCTGGATTGGATACGCTAAGCAGGACAGCGAGCGCTCGATAGACATCGTTGCAATGGCTGGCGACGGGGATGATCGGGAATACATCAAGGGTCTCTCGCTAAGTTGGTCGGCCGAGCGGCCCGAAGGGATGGGGCCAGCAGGGATGGTGGTTCGAAGCGGCCGGCCACAGGCGCTCGAAGACATAGTTCTCCTGCCGCATTTCGCTCTGTGGGCGCGCGCCGCGCAAGCAAGGGGATATCGCGGCGTCATTAACCTACCCCTGCGCCACCTAGACCGAACCTTCGGCCTTCTAACCCTGTATGCGGACGGCCCTTTGGTGGCGGTGTCCCACGAGTTGAAGCTACTACAAGAAATGGCCGACAATCTGTCCTTCGCAATTGAAAACATTCAAGCGCGGAAAGAAAAGCAGACTTTGCAATCTGCCGTCCTTAAGGTTGCAGAAAGTGTCTCGGTTGGCTCAGGGGTGGCGTTCTTTGAGCAGCTCGCGAGAAACATGGGCGAGGCAATCGGAGCGCAAGGGAGCTTCGTGGCGAAATACCTGCCAGACCAACTCATCAGGGCTAAAACGGTCGCTGCGATCATCAACGGCGAAGTCGCAGAGAACTTCGAATACACGCTTAGTGGAACGCCCTGCGAAAAGCTGTTGGACTCTCTGGAGTGTTTTGTCCCTGCCAGGGTCGGCGAGATTTTTCCAAAAGCGCATCAACTGCAAGCCCTTGCCGCCCAAGCGTATGTAGGGCGGCGCCTCGACGATTCGAGCGGCCGCCCAATCGGCATGTTGTTCGCTGTGTTTCGCGAGCCGACTGCCCAGTCAGCCTTGGTCAGCAGCGCAATGCGCGTATTTGGGAGCCGGGCCGCAGCAGAACTTGAACGGCAGGAATCTGACGCGAAAATGCGGGAAAAGGCCGCGCTACTGGACAAGGCCAAGGACGCCATCGTAGTAAAGGGCATGGACGACGTTATTCGCTTCTGGAATAAAGGAGCGGAGCGGCTTTATGGCATATCGGCGGAGGAGGCTGTCGGCCGGCCCATCGAGAAGGTTCTGTTTAAGGACCCGAGCCAGCTGCGCATGGCCATGCAATTACTACTTGAGCGGGGCGCGTGGAGCGGAGCGACGCTCGAGCGGCACAAGAATGGGGCCGAGCTTGTAATCGAAAATCAATGGACTTTAGTTTGCGACGAAGACGGGGCGCCTCAATCGGTGTTCGCGATCAAAACGGATATCACTCAGCGCAAGGCCGCCGAAGACGCAATTCATAGCCTCGCATTCTACGACCCGCTTACCGGCTTGGCCAATCGCCGACTCCTGGTGGAGCGACTGACGGCCAGCCTGGCGGCGCGCGCCGGCTCAGAGCGAAACGGTGCGGTGCTTTACGTTGACCTCGATAACTTCAAGACGCTCAACGACACGCTGGGTCACGATCAGGGCGACGAGCTCTTACGCCAGGCCGCAGCCCGCATAAAGTCGTGTGTCCCGGAGGGCGAAACGGTCGCGCGTCTTGGCGGCGACGAGTTTGTCGTCGTATTGGACAAGTTGGAGGAAACACCGGCCGCTGCGGCGGCACAGGCCACGCAAGTTGGCGCGAAAATTTTGGCAGTATTCAACGCTCCTTTTTACATTGACTCGTCGGAGTGCCACAGCACACCCAGCATCGGCATCGCTCTGTTTGGGGAGAGGCAGAGCGCCAGCGAGTTGCTCAAGCGGGCCGACCTCGCCATGTATCAGGCGAAGGCGGCAGGGCGAAACACCGCCCGATTCTTTGATCCGGCGATGCAAGCAGCAGCCACTGCGAAGGTCGAACTGGAAGCCGACCTTCGACAGGGGCTGCGGCTTGGCGAGTTTGCTCTGCATTACCAGCCGCAGATGGACTCAGAGGGAAGAGTTACCGGGGCTGAGGCGCTCGCCCGGTGGCAGAATCCGAGGCGCGGAATGGTCTCACCCGTCGAGTTCATACCGCTGGCCGAAGAAACCGGACTGATCGTTGCGCTCGGAGAGTCGGTCCTTAGAACCGCCTGCGCACAGTTGACGAAGTGGTGCGAGATACCACGTTTGGCGGAGTTGACGGTGGCGGTGAACGTGAGCGCCCGGCAGTTCCGCCATCCCGGATTTGCGGAAAAGCTTCTTGCGATTCTGGCGGATACCGGTGCGGATCCGAGGAGGCTGAAGCTGGAGCTAACCGAAAGCGTTTTGCTGGAAAACGTTGAGGAGACGATCCAGAAAATGAACCTGTTGAAGACGAGGGGAGTGTGTTTCTCTCTTGACGATTTTGGGACCGGCTATTCGTCGCTGATGTATTTAAAGCGCTTGCCGCTAGACCAGTTGAAGATCGATCAGTCCTTCGTCCGGGACGTTCTAGTGGATTCCAACGACGCGGCAATCGCGCGGGCCATTATTACGTTGGGCCAGAGCCTGGGCTTAGCGGTCATCGCCGAAGGGGTCGAGACGGAGGAGCAACGAGCGTTCCTCTCGCTCCACGGTTGCCATGCCTATCAAGGGTTCCTATTCAGCCCTGCGCTTCCTGCGTCCGCGTTCGAAGCGTTTGTGGAAGCACGAGTTGGCGCATGGCGTACCAGCTTTAGTTGTCGCTAGTCGCGCCTAGACCAACACACCTCAGAAAGCCGGGCGTGAACTGCCCCTTTCCGACTGTAGTTGACCGCTTTTACCGTGAGAGAAAATGTTCAAAGAATTCGGATGACCGTCCGTATATGGACCCCACCTCGTTTGCAAACATGTCGTTGGTATGCCTTTAAGGTACGACTGCACACGTATATCCGGTCTCATACAACCGCATTCATTTTTGAATGCGAGACCCTGATGGGCTATTCGCG
>JAQGMR010000074.1 GCA_028292265.1 Herminiimonas sp. | reverse complement strand
GTTTCGCCATCGACGGATCGGCGAAAAATAGTATTTGTCTTGAAGCCCCCAGTTCGCTTCCGACACGGGCATCAATGACTGCAGCCAGTTGCTCAGGTCCCTTACGGATATACAGACTCGTCATGGCTTTTACATCGGCTTGAAGTATCTCGACCCTTCCTTTTTCGATGGTGTTGTTCCAGGCATACCAGAGCGGCGTCGCGAACGCGGCAAGCAAAACGGTGCTCGCAACGACGTACAAGAGCGCTATGTTCCGTGATGAGAAGGCAAAGGGCCAAAGCATTTGATGTCAACATGTACCCGGCATTGCGCATGGTCCGCAGCCGTTGACGGTCGGTCCCGACGTCAATTTTTTGACGAAGCTTGCTGATGTGAACGTCTATTACGTTTGTTTGCGGCTGGAAATGGTAGTCCCATACGTTTTCGAGCAACATAGTCCTGGTGACTACCTGATCGGCATGGCGCATCAGGTACTCGAGCAGCTTGAACTCCCGGGGCTGGAGCGCTACGACGCTTTCTCCACACGTGACTTTGTGGGTAAGCAGGTCCATCTGCAAGTCGCCTGCAATTAGCACGGTCTCTACATGGCGCGTCTGTGAGCGTCGCAAAAGCGCGTCAACGCGGGCGAGCAGTTCGCCGAACTCGAATGGCTTGACGAGATAGTCGTCTCCACCCGCTTTAAGCCCCCGAATACGCTCGTCAACCTCGCCCAGAGCACTCAGGATCAGAATCGGCGTCAAGTTTCCCGTCTTGCGCAGGGCCTCGATAATTCCCAGGCCATCAATACCACCCGGCAGCATACGATCCATGATGATCGCGTCATACGGCTCACTGGCGGCGAGGAAGATGCCCTCCCTCCCGGTTGCCGCGTGATCGACCGTGTGACCGGATTCGGTCAGCCCCTTCTTTACAAATTGAGCGACGCGCTCATTGTCTTCTACTAGCAAGAGTTTCATGGTTGTCTCGAGAGCTCGCGCTGGTCATGGTACGACTATCAAAATTAAGCGGGCGAGGAACGACGATTGTGGGTCTCGACCCGGGCACTCGCTTCTGCATGAATCGGCATTAGCGACTGGGCGCCGCACGCGCCTCTCAATGCCGGCAAGGATGGCCGTCGTCGAACACTCGAGGTCCTTACACAGCGTCTGCGCATTGCACACCTCAATCATGCTCCTTTGTGCCTGTTCTAAAGGTGGGCATGTCATTAAGGTTTTTTCATTTCGAGTCGGTAACATTCACGCTTTGCCCAGAGCCGTTTGCTTTACCGTTGTTCCCGGCAGTGCCGCGACCCTGTTGAGAGGCCGCGGCTTGTCGCCGGTGTGCTCAAGCCATCCCCCTCCAAGCGCTCGGTACAGATCGACCAGACTCGTCAGTCGATTCAGGCGGGCGGAAAGCAGTGCGTTTTGAGCGTTATACAGATCGGTCTGTGCGGTCAGAACGTCGAGGTAGCTATCGATGCCGTTGGCGTACAAACTATTGGCCACATCGAGCCGACGTTGCTGTGCGTTGACGTAGCGCTGCAAAGCAGCCAGCTGATCATCATAGGTTCCTCGCGCGGCCAGCCCGTCCGACACCTCGCGGAATGCCGTCTGTATGGCCTTTTCATATTGCGCAACGCCAATGTCTTTTTGCAGCACCGCCACGTCGAGATTCGCCTGGTTTGCACCCGCATTAAATATAGGCATTAGCAGCGAAGGAACGAACGACCATGCGCCTGAACCGGCCGCAAAAAGCCCGGCCAGGGTGGAGCTTGCGGTTCCCAATGTCCCTGTCAATGTGATCCGCGGGAAGAAGGCAGCGCGCGCTGCCCCAATGTTTGCATTTTCTGCACGCAGTACCGCTTCGGCCTGAAGGATGTCGGGTCGACGTGTCAGCAAGTCCGATGCCAGCTCTGCTGGCACGTCCGCCAGGATCGCCTGCTCATGGAGTGGCACGGGCGGCGGCAAATCTGATGGCAGCGGCTGGCCAACCAGCAACGTCAGGGCGTTCTCGGCTTGTGCGCGTAGCCGGACTTGTGCGGCGTGGTTGGCCAGGGCTAGTTCCACGGCTGTCTGCGATTGAGTCAATTCCAGGTCAGATGCAGTACCCGTATCGAACTGGAGGTTGACGATCTTGTATGAAGCCTGTGCGGTCTCGAGCGCCTTTTGCGTTATCGCCAGCGCCTCGTCGTAAGACAGGACCGTTAGGTATTGATCTGCGACCTGGGCCACCAGCAGGATCTCGGCCGCCTGACGCGCGTAGGCGCTTGCAAGATAGGTTTCGCGCGCAGCATCAGTCAGGCTGCCGAGGCGTCCGAAAAAGTCGACTTCCCAGGAAGCTGACAAATCGACGGCAGTGTTGTCTCCTCCCGTGCCGTTGGCACTTGGGGAGGCACCGACCCCACCACCTGACCTGGATGAGGTGGCGCCCACGCCAACTTGGGGAAACAGCCCGGCACGCTGGATACGATATTGCGCCTGGACCTTCTGCATGTTGAGTACCGCGACACGCAGATCACGATTGTTCTGGAGCGCAAGCGCAACCAGTTGCTGCAATCTGGCATCGACCAGGAAGTTGCGCCATCCCGTGTCGCCGGCCGCGGGATTGGATGAACCCTGCGCAGTACTGGTCGGCGACTTGTATGCCTCACCGGTTGGATAGGCGCCGCCCACTGGCGCGGCAGGCCTTTCGTAGGGCGGCTGCAGGGCGCAACCAGTAACGATCGCCACCAATGCGGCACTCAATACGCGTTTAGATATCGCCATTTAAAGCCCCTCCTTTGCCGGGCCTGAGAACTTGCCGTCGGGGGCCGCCGGTGTTCTCCGCCGCTTCCGCTTGCCGACCTTTGTGCTGACGACCACAAAAAACATCGGTATCAGGAAGGTCGCAAGAAAGGTGGCGGTCAGCATGCCGCCGATCACGCCGGTGCCAATCGCATTTTGACTGGCAGACCCTGCACCGCTCGCGAGCGCCAACGGCAGCACGCCAAGCACGAATGCCATCGACGTCATGACAATTGGCCGCATGCGCAGCTGAGCAGCCTCCACGGCGGCCTCAAGTGCCGTGCGACCTGTAGTGACAAGTTCCCGTGCAAACTCAACGATCAGAATCGCATTCTTCGCGGAAAGGCCGATGGTGGTGAGCAAGGCGACCTGGAAGTACACATCGTTGGGCAGGCCACGCGCCGAAGTCGCCGCCAGTGCCCCCAAGACGCCAAGCGGTACGACCATGATGACGGACAGCGGGATGGACCAGCTCTCATACAGCGCCGCCAGACTTAGAAACACCACCAGGATCGACAACCCGTACAGCAATGGCGCCTGCGACCCGGATTGCTGCTGCTGCAACGAGATACCGGTCCATTCAAACCCGACCCCCGAGGGCAGTTGCCGGGCGAGGCGTTCCATGGCGAGCATGGCCTGTCCGGAGCTTTTGCCGCTTGGCGCCTGTCCCTGGATTTCCATCGCTTCCACGCCGTTGTAGCGCTGCAGTTGTGGTGGTCCGTAGGTCCACTCGTAAGTCGCGAAGGAGCCAAACGGCACCATGGTCCCGACGTTATTGCGCACGTAGAGTTGCTTCAAATCTTCCGGATTCATGCGATAGGGCGCATCGGCCTGTACATAAACCTTCTTGATGCGACCGTCGGTATCGAGGAAGTTGTTAACGTAGCGAGAGCCCCACGATACGGAAAAGGTCTGATCTATGTCGGCAGCGCTGACACCCAGCGCTGCTGCCTTCTCGCGATCGATATTGACCTTGAAAGTTGGGTTGTCTTGCTGCCCGGCGAAATGGACTTGCGCAAGTTCCGGATCCTGCTTTGCCAGGCCCAGCAGTTGATCTCGCGCTTTGGCGAGGGCTTGATGACCGAGGCCGCCCCTGTCCTCCAGCTCAAAATCGAAGCCGGCCGCTGTGCCCAATCCCCGGATGGGCGGAGGACTCGTGGGCGTCACAATTGCATCCTTGTATGAGGCGAAGTGTGACGTGACGCGGTCGCTAAGTGCCTGGGCGCTTAGTTTCGGATCGGTGCGCGCGCCCCAATCCTTGAGCCGGACAAATAATTGACCCTGATTCTGACCGCGCCCGAATGAGTTGTAGCCATTGACCATGAACGTGGCATCAACCATGGCGGCCTCGTCCTTGAGCAAATAGCTGTCCACAGCGTCGAGCGCTGCGCCAGTGCGCTCCTGCGTGGTGCCGGGTGGCGTCTGAACCTGGACAAAGATGAAGCCCTGGTCCTCATTGGGCAGGAAGGAAGTGGGCAAGCGCACAAACATCAGCGCCACAACACCAATTACCGCGGCGTACACGGCGAGCGCACGGGCTGAGCGGGTGATGATGCTTCGTACGCCATGCACGTAGCGATCTCGGCCCTTGTCGAAACCCCGGTTGAACCAGCCGAAGAACCCCCGCTTTTTCGCATGCTCTTCACTCGGCGGCTTGAGCAGCATGGCGCACAGGGCGGGCGTAAGCGACAGTGCGACAAACACGGAAAGCAGCATTGATGACACGATTGTCAGCGAGAACTGGCGATAGATGGCACCGACCGTTCCTTTCGAAAATGCCATGGGCACGAACACCGCCGATATCACGACTGCGACCCCCACCAGCGCACCGCTGATCTGCCCCATTGCCTTTCGGGTTGCCGCAAGCGGTGACAAACCTTCATCATGCATGACGCGCTCAACGTTCTCTACCACGACGATGGCGTCATCAACCAGCAAGCCGATCGCCAGCACCATGCCAAACATCGACAGCGTATTAATCGTGAATCCCAGCGCCGACATCACGCCGAAGGTTCCCAGCAACACTACGGGCACGGTGATTGACGGAATGAGCGTCGCCCGGATATTTTGCAGGAACAGGTACATCACCAGGAAGACCAGTACGATGCCCTCGATCAGGGTCTTGACCACCTCATCGATCGAAATTTTGACGAACGGCGTGACGTCGTTCGGATAAACGACCTTCAGTCCGTGGGGGAAGTAGGGCGCTAGCTCGGCAATCCTTGCCCGTACGGCATTGGCTGTGTCGAGTGCATTGGCGCCAGGGGCCAGCTGAATGCCAATGCCGGAGGCTGGCTGGCCATTGTATTTGTTGTCGACGTTGAAGCTCTCGGCCCCAAGATTAACGCGCGCAACATCGCGCAACCGGACTTGGGCGCCATCCGGCATCACTTTCAGCAATATGTTGCCGAAATCCGTGGGCGTGCGCAGAAGCGTCGACTCTGTAATCGTTGCGTTGAGCTGCTGATTATTGATGGCAGGCGTGCCGCCAAGTTGGCCGCCAGAGATTTGCACGTTTTGCGCTTGCAGGGCGGCGGTGACGTCCAGCGGCGTAAGCGCGTAGCCGTTCAGCCTGGCCGGATCCGTCCATATCCGCATCGCGTACTGGGAGCCGAAAACATTCAGGTTCCCAACGCCATTGACGCGGCTGATCGGGTCCTGCACGTTGGAGACTACGTAGTTGGCAATGTCAAACTTGCTCATGCTTTTGTCGGTCGACACGAAGCCCAAGACCATCAAGAACGAATTCGTTGACTTGGTGACCCGGATCCCCGACTGCTGCACCTGCGCCGGCAAGGATGGCACCGCAAGCTGGAGTTTGTTCTGCACCTGTACTTGCGCGATGTCCGGGTTCGTACCCGTTGCAAATGTGAGCGTAGTGGTCGATTGCCCCGTGTCGTCACTGCTGGAAGACAGGTAAAGCAGGTTGTCCAGCCCGCTCATTTGCTGCTCAATGACCTGGACCACCGTATTTTGTACGGTGGTGGCAGAAGCACCCGGATAGGTGGTGCTGATCTGCACCGTGGGTGGTGCGACCGGTGGATACTGTTCAATTGGCAGTGACAAGATGGAGAGTGCACCGGCCAGCATGATGAGGATGGCGATAACGATCGCGAAGATCGGGCGCTCTATAAAAAATTTCGACATGATGGCCTCGTTATTTCGCTTGCACGGCTGCCACAGTATCTGCGGCGGCGTGTCCGTTTGCCGGAATAGACGCGGGCGGGGAGCTAGCGGTAGCCGCTGTCGAGGCCGGCGCCTGAACCGCTATCACCGACGTTCCGGGTTGGACCTTTTGACCGCCAGAGACAACGACCTGCTCGCCCTCGCTCAGGCCAGCAACGACCACCCAGCTGTCCCCAGCGATGCTCTGTGCTTCTATCGTGCGTTGGGTGATCTTCTTGGCCGGGGTGACGACAAGGACCATCGCTTTCCCTTGGGGATCATGGGATACGGCGGCGACGGGCACCAACAGCGCCTTGTCATTCGTGCCTTCGTCGATCTGTGCACGCACGAACATGCCGGGCAACAGCACATGCCTGGGATTGGGGAAGCGGGCGCGCACCATGACAGAACCGGTTGCTGCGTCCACAGTGCTACCGTTGAACTCCAGATCGCCGGTTAATGGATATTTCGTCCCGTCTTCCAACTTGAGTGTGACCTTGATTTGTTTGGGGCCGTTCAGCGTGATCTGCCCGTTGGTCACGTCCCGCCGCAGCTGCAACCCGGCGGCACTAGATTCTTGCAAGTCGACATAGATCGGGTCTATCTGCTGCACCGTCGTCATTAGAGTCGCGGCGCTCGCCTGAACGTAGGCGCCTTGCGTAACGAGGGAGATTCCACTGCGGCCTGCAATCGGCGAGACGATGCTGGTATATCCAAGGTTGATCCGGGCCAGTTCGGCGGCCGCTTTCGCCGTTGCGACGTCAGCCGCAGCCTGCCGTTGCACCGCAATCGCATTGTCGTAAGCTTGCTTGCTGACTGCATTACCACCGACCAGAACTTTGTACCGGTCTAGCTGAGCCGTTGTCGTTACGAGATTCGCCTGCGCCTTTTGCAGCGCGGCTTCGGCTCCGTCCAGGGCGGCGCGATAGGGTGCCGCATCGATCCGGTAAAGCGGTTGATTGGCGCTGACGTCGGCGCCTTCCTGGAAGGCGCGTTTTTGCACGATGCCGTCGACACGCGCGCGAACTTGCGCGACCAGATAGGGGGAGGTACGCCCTGGCAGTTCTACGGTGACCGGGACGCTGGTTCGATGAACCGTTACGACAGTCACCTCCGCCGGCTGCGACGTTGGGGCTGCTTGCCTGGCCGGACTACAACCCATGAGTGCCACAACCGACAGAGTTGAAGCGACAAGGCAGGTCCGGCAATTCGTTCTAAGGAAATTCATGGCGGTTCCCGATTGCTTGGAGCGAACAGGAGCGAATGACGGCACACTCTCGCTCCTCTTGATTGCTGCGGCGTGTCTGGCTGCTGAAGGATTTCCGACGCCACCACACTTGCACTGAGAAGGCAATATAGGTCCCGACGCATTAAGCGGGCGTTGGGAGATCATTACGGTAAATTAATGATCCGCTGCTGCCGGCCTCGAGACACCTCTGCTCGAGTCCACGTCGCAAGAGCGCCATCCAAGAATCATGAACGTTTTTTAACCGATCGAAAGTGCTGGCTTAACGCGCCGCATTGCAAAGTATGCCCTTCGGCGCCCTGTGCATTGCCAGTCAAAGCGCACAACCGCCTATCCAAAAAAGGTAATAAGCGATGGCAGATTCCGTAGCCGGAGAGCCCCCCTATCGTTTCCCGTTCCCTATGGTTGTGGCCTCGCTGCTGGTTGCGCTGCTCTTGACCGGGACAACGGTCCTATTGACCTTGAGCTATCGCGACACCGTCCGTCAGGAAAAGACCGGCCTGCGCAATGTTTCTGCAGCCCTGTCGGCACAAGTTCTCACGACGACACGCACGATCGAGTTTGTCATTTCAGCGTTGCAGCGAGACTATCTCCGCCAGTCCGACAACGCCGTGAGACCGATAAAACTGGAGACCCTGGAGTCGACCGATTTTGCCGAGGGCTTTCTTTTGGGCGCCTATTTGTATGACGCCAAGGGGTTGCTTCTCGCCTCGTCGGGGACGCGAAGTCAGGACCTGAGGGCTGCGTCTTATCCAACCCAAGTCGTGCCGCCGATTTCACAAAGTGTTTGGAAAATGCAGGTCGGGATATCGGATGTGGATCCGGAGACAGGGCAAGGTGTGCTGAATTTCACTCGCCTCCTGCACGACGCGTCCGGCAATACGGCCGGTGTAATACTTGTTCAGGCCGACTCCCGCTTTTTTCACCACGTCTTCTCTTCCCTGGATCTTGGGGAGGGCGGGTCGGCGGCGCTATTTAATCGGGACGGTACGTCAATGATTCGCGGCCCCATTCGGCCTAATATGATCGGTCATTCGTTCTCGAATACACCTTTGTTCCGGCATCATCTGCTCACCAGTGAACGCGGGGCATTCGAATCAGATAGCCAAGTGGACGGGGTGCGCCGGATTTACGGCTACGACAGCGTGGAGGGCTATCCGATGGTGGTTGTGACCGGGGTAAACAAGGCCTACGCGCTGTCGCTTTGGCTACAACGGGTCGAGAGCACTGCCCTCTACGTCGGCATGCTATGCGTAACAATCTTGCTACTTGCGTGGCGCATCGCGCGAGAAGGGAAGCGAAAATCCGACCACATTCTGTCGCTACAAGCAGGCGAAGCCCGGCTGAAAAGAAGCTCTGACTATCTCAAAAATATTTTGAACGCGATTCAAAACCCCATCTGGGTCCTCGACAGTGAGCGCAGGTTCGTGTTGATCAACGAAGCATTCTGCCGGCTTGTCGGGCGCAGCCGGGAACATCTTGCGGGCGAACTCGAGTCCACCGTGCTGGACGTCGGAAAGCGGACCGAGCCAGTAGGACAGTCCGGGACCAATAGTCAGGGAAAAGAAGGAGAAGGCGAACTCGAGATCTTTGATGCCAATGGAAACAAGCGAACGGTAATCAAGCTCGACTCGAATCTGCCGTCCACAGAAGGCGTGTCCTCCCACAGCATCAGTGTATTGACTGACATTTCGGAGAGGAAGAAAGTCGCGTTGCAGTTGGCCTACGTCGCAGACTATGATCCCCTTACCGGGTTGTCGAACCAAAGCCATTTTCGTCGGACTTTGGCTCAGCGCGTGTCATGGGCCGAGTCCAAAGAAGAACGCCTGTGCGTCATGTTGATCAGCCTGGACCGCGCCCAGGAAGTCGTTGAATTGCTGGGTCATGAAGCAGGGGACGCAGCGTTGAAGCAGGTCGGCAACAAACTGCGGACGCTACTTCCTGACGCCTATTGCCTTGGCCGCGTGCAGACTCATGAATTTGCTGTTATTGCATCCGCATCGAGCAAGTCCGATTCGGTCGCGGACCTGGCAACGTATCTTTACGAAGCTCTCGCCGCGCCGTTTGTCGTCTTCGACGAAGAATTCCGCCTGGGACCTGCGATAGGTATCGCGCTGTTCCCGCAAGATGGAAAAACTGGAGAGGAACTGTTTCGTGCGGCTGAAACCGCGAAACAAAGCGCCCGCACCGACGTGACGGACCGGATACAGTATTTCGCCCAGTCGTCTAACGCGTTGCTGCATGAACGGCTAAAGATCGAGCGCCATCTTCGTCGCGCTCTCGATCGGCGGGAATTCCGACTGGTCTACCAACCCAAGGTGGAAATTGTCTCCGGCTCCATCATCGGCTTCGAGGCACTCCTGCGCTGGTCAAATCCGGTTCTGGGCCATGTGCCGCCGTCGCTATTCATCCCCATTGCCGAAGATACGGGCCTGATAATTTCTGTCGGGACGTGGGTATTGGCGGAAGCGTGTCGGCAAGGTTCTCAGTGGACCGAGCACTTCGGAAAAAGCGTGAAAATCGCCGTCAACCTGTCGCTCCGGCAGTTTCACCAGGGAGACCTTCTCGAATCGATCAAGCGAAGCGCTACCGACTGTGGCCCGGACTTCGACGGACTCGAACTCGAGATCACGGAGAGCGTCCTGATGAGCCGTGCGCAAGAGGTCGACGCCATGATGAACGAGATTCGCGCGCTGGGGATCACCCTGTCTATAGACGACTTTGGGACCGGATATTCCAGCCTCGCGCATTTGAAGCGATTTCCAGTTCAGCGCCTAAAGATCGATCGTTCCTTCATCGCGGACTTGGGCAAGGACGACGACAGTACCGCAATCGTAAAGTCCATCATCGATCTGGCACATGGTCTCAAACTGTGCGTGCTGGCCGAGGGCGTGGAAACCGCGGAACAGTTAGATATGTTGAAAGAAATGTCGTGCGATGAGTACCAGGGCTACTTTTTTAGCCCACCCCTCGAAGGTTTCGAGGTGCAAGACCTGTTAAGCAGGAATTGGCTGCCGCTTTAGTGGCGCGGGTAACAGTTCGGTCGCTGATGCATTGCTATTCCGATTGCGTCAGCGCTACCGGGCCTGCATGAGGCAGCTGAATAGCCGGTGCCAATCTTGAATAAACGGCGATAAAAGCCGCCGCCAGCAGCAGCGGTAACCACGGTGTTGCGCGGGTTTGCCCCTCGTGACATTCAATAAACTTAACCTCTTTGGAAAAACATTGTGGATGTCGCCTGCCGTGTGAAAGAGATGCAAGCGGACCCCGCTCAACTGGGCAAGGCCAGGATCCTTCTGGTTGACGATGACGGGCGCAAGCGCGTCGCGCTGGCCGCCGCGCTCGGCATGTTGGGCGAAAGCGTGACCATCGCCGGGTCTGGCGAAGAGGCATTGCGCATCTTGCTAAAAGAAGTTTTTGCCGTGATCCTGCTTGACGTGAAAATGCCACGCATGGACGGCATTGAAACGGCTCAGTTGATCAGGGGTCGCGACAGCTGCAAGCACACGCCAATTATCTTCGTGAGTGCGTACGATCAGGATGAATGCGACATGCTTCGGGGGTATGCCCTGGGCGCCGTCGACTTCATCTTCACGCCCATCGTTCCCGAAGTGCTGCGCGCGAAGGTCGCGGTGTTTCTCGATCTGTACGAGAAAACGCAGACGATCAAGCGCTATGGTCAGCAGCTCGAATCCCTGGTGGAGCAGCGCACGGCCGATTTTAAGGCCGAAATTGCCGAGCACTTGCGCACCCAGGACCGTCTGCGCCATTTGGCCCATCACGATGTCCTGACCGGCCTGCCAAACCGGCTGCTGTTCACGGAAAAGCTGCAGCAAGCCTTAGATAATTCTCGCCGACACGGAGGAATTGTCGCGATCATTTTTCTCGATTTGGACCGCTTTAAAGTCGTCAATGACACGATGGGACGTCAGGCTGGTGACGCGCTTCTTAAAGCGATGTCGATACGCCTTCGTTCCTGTGTAAGACCAGGGGATAGCATAGGCCGCTTCGGTGGAGACGAATTCGCGATCCTGCTTAACGATGTGGCATCGACCGATGACGTCGCACCAGTTGCACTTAATGTGCTTTCGGCGCTGCAACCACCGTTCGTTATCGACGGGCGTATGTTGTTCAGTACCGGAAGCGTCGGAATCAGCCTGTATCCCGAAGACGGCGAGGACGCGGACACCCTTCTCAAGCATGCCGACATCGCGATGTACCGCGCAAAGGAGCAGAGCGGTAACAGCTTCCGCTTTTACCAGGCCGCCATGCATGCGCATGCGCTGCAGCGGCTTGAGCTCGAAACTGAATTACGGCTTGGCTTCGAGCGCAACCAGTTCCTTCTGCACTACCAGCCGCAGTACGACCTTCGGAACGGGCGAATTGCAGGCGTGGAGGCACTGATTCGCTGGGACAAGCCAGGTGTTGGCATGGTACCGCCGTTGAACTTCATTTCCATCCTCGAAGAGATCGGCCTTATCGTCCCGGTGGGCGAGTGGGCTCTGCGCACGGCTTGCGAACAGCATCGAGCCTGGTGTGCCGAAGGATTGCCGAAAGCCTTGCGCGTCGCTGTTAACGTCTCTGGCCGGCAGTTCGACAGCGGCCACCTTGCCGAGACCGTGCTGCAGACGGTTCAACGCAGCGGCATTCGCGCCGAGTGCCTTGAACTCGAGATTACGGAGAGCACCCTAATGAAGAATGCCGGGTTGGCCGCAGATCAGCTACGTGGAATGACTGCGACCGGCGTACGTTTTGCCATTGACGATTTCGGTACCGGCTATTCCTCATTAAACCACCTGAAGAAATTCCCCATCGACCTTCTGAAAATCGATCAAACGTTCGTGCGCGACGTAGCAATCGACATGGATGACGCGGCCATGGTCAGCGCAATCATCACCATGGCACACGCACTCGGCATTGAGGTGTTAGCCGAGGGTGTAGAGACGCTGGAGCAACTGGATTTTCTAAGAGCCAGGCATTGTGATTACGTGCAGGGCAATCTCATGGGCCGGCCAATTCCAGGGGATCAAATCAAGGCATTCTGTGAGAAAGGGCCGCTGCTACTTCAATGATCAGGAACGACGGCACAGGGGTTGCAATACCCAGGGCAGTGGTCAATATCGCGAATTTTCAAAGGCAGCGTTCAAAGTATGGCGGCCGTTATATCCGTCTAGTGCGGAGGCAAGAACAGTGGACCCAATAGGAGCGTCCGGCATGGCAGCCGGGCGCCAAGGCGCTTAACAAATTGCGGTTCCCCACGATAAGTGAAGCCGCTTTAATGTCCCGTAAACGAAGGCTTAAGACGTTGAGGAACATACTTTGAGTCGTGCGGAGTCTTCCCTCGTTTTTTACCACGACAGGTTAAAAGCCATCTGATCCGCCATTCCCGAAATCGTTAAATCGCCTCTAAGGAGCTACCGAAATGAAAGTGAAAGGCAAACACGTCCTGGCAGCCGCCATCGCGTTCGCTGCAACCAGTACCGCTCTTGCTCAACAGACGTATCCGTATGTCGACTTCAGCGGTTTTCATTCCACCAAAACCCGCTCCCAGGTCATTGAGGAAATGAAGGAAGCGAAGGCCGAAGGCCTGATGTCGTATCGTGACGGGAATTACCCGGTGAGCATCCCAATGGCGGCCTCGGGCCTTACGCATGAGCAGGTGCGTGCCGACGAAATCCAGTGGGCTAAATCCCATCCGCATCGACAGGCTGGCGTCAAAGACA
This sequence comes from Herminiimonas sp., assembly GCA_028292265.1. GTDB lineage: Bacteria > Pseudomonadota > Gammaproteobacteria > Burkholderiales > Burkholderiaceae_D > JAQGMR01. Next base: position 10,698 of record JAQGMR010000074.1, on the reverse strand, counting down.
TTTACTTCGGCTAGAAATCGGCGAGGGCGGCGGTGGGGCCGCCGCATGCTGCGTCCCGTGAAACCGCCTCACGTTCGTCGTTTGCTTCAATCACACAAGGCTTCCAACTAGCGCGAGATGCTCTCCAATCTAAAAGGCAAATCAAAAAGGCCCGTTCGGAGCGGGCGTGGGATGAGATTGACCAATAAATACGCGCACTTCCATGCAAGTTTTACGACTTGGCCGCATTGACGACGTGACGGAAAGACAGCATGCGCGCCGGTGCAGGGAGGTCGATGAGAGCGCTTCCAACAGTCCCCGATACCCGCCGCCGGTGCTGCAGTCGCCAACGATGGCGTAGTGGCACGCCTGGGGGCGGTACTGTTCTTGCAATGGTGGCCGCTGTAGTTGCAGCCCCGTTCTGCCCGACCAAGCAAATGCCATTATGCTGCTGTGGGCATGTGGCGCCGCGCGAACCGTTGACGTCGGGGAAAGCACAGCTTCTATCCGGGTGCGCAGAGGTGAATGGTTGGCTTGTACTCCCATGACCGTCGACCATTTTTGGCCGCGGTCCTTGATTCGATTTCAAGCGGCTACTGCGCCGACGTTGTTTCGCGCTTTACTGCGGCGGGAAACAAGTCCTGCGATGCACGGTTATCACTTACTTTTCAGCGCTCATTTATATAGACATGAACAACACTTCTGAACTGTCCCCTAGCAAAGTCCCTGAAGTCACGCTGATCTTCTGGATCATAAAAATTGCTGCGACCACGCTAGGTGAGACGGCGGGCGACGCCGTTACGATGTCGATGAACCTCGGCTATCTCGTTGGTACCGCGATTTTTGCGGCGATCTTTTTAGTCTTCGTCATTGCGCAGATAACCGCAAAGAAATTTCATCCATTTTTATATTGGGCAACCATCATCGCGACCACTACAGTCGGAACAACGTTGGCCGACTTCGCTGACCGGTCTCTCGGTATCGGCTATACCGGGGGGAGTACGTTGCTGTTCGCGCTCCTGATGGCGTCGCTGGGAATTTGGTACAAATCGTTGGGCTCGATTTCAGTCAGTACGGTGAGCTCTCCGAAAGTGGAAATGTTCTACTGGATCACCATAATGTTTTCTCAAACATTGGGAACTGCACTGGGTGATTGGACTGCAGACACCGCGGGTTTGGGATACTCCGGCGGGGCACTCATCTTTAGTGGAATGTTGGCTGTTGTAGCCGCAGCTTATTACTGGACGAAGCTGTCGAGAACGGCGCTGTTTTGGGCGGCATTTATCCTTACCCGCCCGCTTGGCGCAGTGATGGGCGACTTCCTGGATAAGCCAATCAGCGCTGGGGGCCTTGCATTAAGCCGCTACTCAGCGTCGGCCGCATTGCTCGTGGTGATGATTGTGTGTATCGTATTTTTCCGCCCGCGCCCGGGGAACACATCCCTGGCGCACTAATACAGCGATCTTTCGACAAGCCAGTCAGGCCGCGCTTAAATGAGGCACCTAACGCTTACCTTCGGGGACCACCATGTCTACTAAAACGTTGTTTCAGCTTCTCTTTGCCATGTGTGCCCTGGGTACCAATGCGGTGCACGCGGTTCAATCTTCCAGTAACGCCAAATTCTCGCTAAGTAGCCATTACGTGGTTGGAGGCGAAGGGAGGTGGGATCTTTTTACCTTTGATGCAAAACATCATCGGCTCTTTATCAGTCGGTCTAGTCATGTGCAGGTAGTCGACACCGATTCCAGGAAAGTCGTCGGCGACATTCCGGACACGGACGGCGTGCACGGCATTGCTCTCGCCGAGGACCTGAACGTCGGTTTCACGAGCAACGGGAAAAGTAACTCCGTCACGGTGTTCGACCTGACTACACTAAAGGTTTTGGACACCATAAAGATCTCTGGCGCAAACCCGGATGTCATCCTCTACGATCCGGCGTCCAAACACGTGTTTACTTTCAACGGCCAATCGAATGACGCGAGTGTCATTGATGCGGTCAGTCACAAAGAGATCGCCAAAATCAGTTTGTCTGGAAAGCCCGAACTGGCGGTGGCTAACAATGCCGGCAAAGTGTTCGTCAACATAGAAGACAAGAACGAGATAGTCGTCATCGACACCCGGTCCAACCAGATACTGAAGACGTACGCGCTGGGTACCGGCAAAGAGCCGACAGGTCTGGCAATCGATGTTGCGCATAATCGTCTATTTTCGGTCTGTGGCAATAACAAGATGATCATCCTGGATACGGAGACCGGCAGAATTGTCGCGGAAGTCCCTGTCGGCTCGTCGCCAGACTCCGCGGCATTCGATCCTAAACTGGGGTTGGCGTTTAGCTCAAACGGAAAGGGGACGCTAACGATTGTTAAGGAGCGCGATCCGAACCACTTCTCCGTGTCGCAGAACGTGCGTACCAAAAAAGGTGCACGGACGCTGGCGTATGACCCGGACCAACACCGTGTTTTTCTCGTGACGGCATCATTCGGTAAAGCGCCACCGGCAACCAGGGAGCAGCCCAAGTCAAGGCCCGCAATTCTGCCTGGTACCTTCGAAGTGTTGGTGGTCTCACCGAAGCGCTGATTCCGGCCATGGCCTTGAACTGCCGAGCCATGTTTTCGTTGCGCAGAGGGACTGCTTCAGGAGTTGTGGTTTGTTTGATGACGGCTGCTTTGGCATTGGCTAATTCCGCGCGGGCGGGACCGCCTTTTGTTACGGACGACCCCGAACCGGTGGAATTCAAGCACTGGGAAGTTAACTACGGCGTTACCAAAACGTGGCGGAGCCAATCCGCGTCGGTGGGGCTCCCCAGCGTTGACATAAATTATGGCGTTGCACCTGACGTCCAACTGCATGTGCAACCCCGCTACTCTATTGAAAGCACGACCACAACTAAAGCTCGCGGCATCGATGACACCGAGATAGGCGTTAAATACAGATTCTTTAATTGGGAGCAGGGCGACACATCGGTGATGCTTGGAATCTACCCGCTGTTTCAGATTGGTACCGGTGATAAAACCCTGGGTCAAGATCGCGGCAGAGGCAAGACGTTTCTTCCTTTATGGATTCAGAGGAATAGCCAGAAATGGACCCTCTACGGTGGAACGGGTTACAGGATAAATCCAGGCGCGGGAAACAAGAACTCGGTTTATGCAGGTGCCACGGCGTTGTATCAAATGACAGGATCGCTCCACCTCGGCGCGGAAGTATTCCACGAGTCGCCAGACGCGATTGATAGCAAGGGCACTGCCGGATTCAACTTGGGAGGAATCTACAATCTGGGGAAGGACTACAACGTGCTTTTTTCCGTTGGGAAGGGCGTCACGAATGTGGCCTCCACCAATCAGCTTTCCGTCTATGTGGCGCTACAGGTCCTTCGCTAATATCAGTTTGATCCGCGTGCGGGATGTGGTGCGCTGGTCCCGGCTGGTTGCACCCGACATCGCCGCGAAATTGCATGCGGCGTCCTGAAAGTATTAGCTATGCAAGACGTCCGGCGTTTAGTGCTATTGCTGCGGCCCGGCGGCGTGGTAGACCGTTTTGATATTCACAAATTCCTGAATGCCGAACCAGGACAGCTCGCGGCCATAGCCTGAGTGCTTGACGCCACCGAATGGCAGGCGTACATCCGACTTCACCAGTGCATTCACGAACACGGAACCGGCATCGATTTGACGCGCGATACGCTCCGCTTTTGCCTTGTCGGCTGTAAACACCGCGGAACCCAGACCAAACTCGGACTGGTTTGCCAAGGCGATGGCGTCGGCTTCATCGTCGGCTTCGATGATTGCGGCCACCGGTCCGAAGATCTCTTCATCAAAAGCCGCCATGCCGGGTCGTACGCCGCTCAGAACCGTCGGTGGATAGTAGCTGCCGGGCTGATCCGGCACCGCGCCGCCAAGTAACAGCTGCGCGCCTTGTGCCACGCTGCGGCAGACTTGATCGTGAATCTGATCGCGCAGGTCGGCGCGCGCCATCGGGCCCATGTCGGATTCCGGATCTGTCGGATCGCCAAAGCGCACGTTGCGGAATTGTTCGACATAGCGCCGCGTAAATTCTTCTTGCACCGACCTGACCACAATGAAGCGCTTGGCAGCAATGCAGCTTTGGCCACCGTTGATGAGTCGACTCTTGACGCAGGTCTGTACCGCGAGTGCAAGGTCCGCATCTTCCAACACGATGTAGGCATCGCTGCCGCCGAGTTCAAGCACGCTTTTCTTGAGCTCCGAGCCGGCGATGCCAGCAACCGATCTTCCGGCCGGCGTGCTGCCGGTCAACGTGACCGCACGCACCAGCCGATGGCGGATGATCGGCTCCACCCGTGTGCCCTCGACGAGCAGGGTGGTGAAAACACCGATAGGAAAACCTGCCTCCCTGAAGACGTCCTCGATAGCCAATGCGCAGCCGCAAGCATTCGAGGCATGCTTCAGCAGGCCGACATTGCCAGCCATTAGCGCTGGCGCCGCGAATCGGAATACCTGCCAAAACGGGTAATTCCATGGCATTACGGCCAAGACCACGCCTAGCGGATCGAAAGCGATATAGCTGTCGGCTGCATCCGTGGGGACGGACCGATTCGCAAGAAACTCTTCAGCATTATCTGCATAGAAATCGCAGCAGTCCGCGCACTTCAGAATTTCGGCGACGCCGTCCTTCAGTACCTTACCCATCTCGCTTGCCATCAATGCGGCTAGCTCTGTTCGCCGCTGGCGCAACACATTCCCCGCTGCGCGCATAAGCCCTGCGCGGGCTGCAAAGGACGTCGTGCGCCAACTTTGGAAGGCGCTGCCAGCGGCGCTGATCAGCTTCTCAAGCTTGGCGTCGTCGTAAGGGTCGTATGTAGCGATCTGTTGCTGGGAATGCGGGTTGACGCTCTCCATAAGAAATCCTTTAGGTTTGCGCTCAATGGCGCTGACTGCTAAGCAGTTTGGTCGCGCTATTCGGACAATCGAATATCTCTCGGTTCGATAAATGAGTGTGCCGAGCCCTATAGTTCGGCTTGGCATCGGTATGCCGCTTGGCGGTCCGATGCCTGCTTCGATCACGCAGAATCTGTCTGGGGCAGCACGTTGCGGCGCTGCGGTAGCGGACAACTTGCCGAGCACAGCCGGCGATCGATCGGTTCAGTCACATTTTAGGCGGCAAGCCGCTCCCATGGTGGGGCGCTTACCCTGAGGGGTTGCTTGAGAAGGGCTAACAGCGCATGTTGCGTTATCAATTTGCACATCGCATGCGAACTACTTCCTCCACCTACAGTCCACTTTGATTCACCTTGACGCGGAGTTTCAAAAGTGATGAACAAAGACAATCCCGTCTGGATTATAACGGGCTGTTCCACCGGCTTCGGTCGTGAGCTTGCGAAACTCGTGCTGGCGCATGGTTGGCGTGCCGTAGTCACCGCACGTAATCCCTCCGCAGTCGAAGATATCGCCGAAGGGCACGGTGATCGGGCGCTTGTCATGCGGCTGGACGTCACCCGCCGCGACCAGATCGGCGAAGTCATTGCCAATACGAAGCAGAGGTTTGGCCGCATCGACACACTCGTCAATAACGCCGGATATGGCTACCTCGCCGCGATCGAAGAAGGCGAGGATAAAGCAGTGCGCGCGATGTTCGAGACTAATGTGTTCGGCCTGATCGACATGACGAAAGCAGTGCTGCCAGGAATGCGTCAGCAACGTAGCGGATTGATCGTCAACGTCTCCTCAATTGGAGGCATCGCCAGTTTTGCGGGTACGGGCTACTATCACGGAACGAAATATGCCGTGGAAGGCATTTCCGAATCTCTCGCGACAGAGGTCAAGCCACTAGGTATCGACGTGCTGATCGTCGAGCCAGGGCCGTTCCGAACGAATTGGGCAGGTCCATCGATTCAGCAGTCGGCGAGTCGAATGGACGCCTACGCCGCAACCGCCGGCGAGCGCCGCAAGCAAACCGAAGCGCGCAGCGGCAACCAGGCGGGGGATCCGGTGCGGGCCGCGCAGGCCATTATTGATGCTGCGCTGTCTGACTCGCCACCGCTGCGTCTATTGCTCGGCAAAGCCGCACTCGATCTGGCGCGTAAAAAACTGGACTCCATGCGCCACGATTTCGATAGCTGGGAATCCACCACCGTTGCCGCAGATTTTCCTGTAGAAGTGAGCTGAAGTCTTTTCTTTAATCGAAGCGATCGCCGTCATTGCTTGGGTAGATCGATAGCATCTGCATGGGGTGCAGGAGTGCCGTAGCTGCGGTGTGCGTTCCCGGTTGCAAGTTAAACAGCCAGCACGAATCGCCGTTCAATCCAAACGTACGAAGGTCCGAATTTCGGTTGCGGGGATGTTCATCGCCGGTTACATCTCCACGCTACTCGGTAGCGAAGCGCCGTTTTTGGAAATCACAATTGCATTGACCGGCTATCTCGTGAATCAATCCGATGACCTCCTTTGACGTCGACGCTTCATGCCCAGCTGATCGAAAGCCCCTAGCCAAAAAAAGGTCGGGCCTAACTGTCCTCGGCGAGCGTGCGACCAGTGGCGCGCCAGATTCGCGCTCCGGTCTGCTGTGATACGGCGGCCGGCGTGCCGTCGCTTGCACCCCACCGGTTTACGCGTTCAGCGCCTCGCCGTCATCCTGCAAACCCACTTGCTGTTCTGGAGTCTGACGTTGCTGGTGTTGCTCGAAGACGATGTGGCTATGCTGGCGTTCCTGTTTTGTTAGCCGATGGCCGAGTCCTGGCCACCCTGGCGAGGCTACTGATTTATCGGCGCACAAAAAATCTACGAGCGGTCCAACTGCTCTTGGGACATACAAATTTGCAGAGTACGGTACGGTACCGCGGCATTGAGGTTGACGATGCGCTTGAAATGGCGGAGCAGACCGACGTGTAACGTTTGGCCGTTAGGAGTCCATCTCCCTCAACGGGCCACTACCGCCCATGAAGAGTCGTTCGGTTCTGCCAACAGAAGAGCCTTCCGAGTCAGGTATGGTCTGGTGGTTTCCGTTGCGGTTGCCATGGAAACCAAATTCTGTACCGCCGGAGTCATCCGCGAAGATTGATATGCGACGCCCAAACTCGATATTAGAGTCGAATCCCGCAAGGGGACGTAGCGGACCTCATCCGAGCGGCTGCTCCGCATGCAGGAGGGAACGATTGTGACCCCCAGCGAGCTGGCGACCAAATTGATAGTGGATGAAATCTGGGGGGCGTGCTGCACAACTTTGGGACTGAAGCCCAGCGCTTCGCATGCCGTCACAATCATATCGGAAAGCCCAAACCTGGTAGCTCGCGGATACAAGACGAACAGTTCGTCTTCCAGATCTTGCAAACGCAAGCTTTTACGCTTGGCGAGTCGGTGCGTTTTAGGTAGCGCCACGATCATGGGTTCAGTCGAGATGAGCTTGAATTCCACGCTTTCGTCCGTGCCGATAGGGAGGCGCACGAAAGCCACGTCAATCAGCCCCTTGCGCAGCGATTCCATCAGTTGCATGGACCGGTTTTCTTCGAGCCTCATTTCAACCTGCGGATACAAGTCGCGATATTGACGCACTGCCGAAGTAACTTCACTGCAAAACGAGGCAGATTCAGTGAAGCCGACGCCTATACGCCCGATCACTCCCTTCGCGCTTAATTGGCAACGCAGCGTCGCTTTTGCGACGCGATCCATGACGGCGCGCGCCTCTTCCAGGAAGACCTCGCCCGGACCAGTCAGTCTGACGTTGCCGGGGAGGCGGTCGAACAGCCGTACACCCAAATGAGATTCGAGTGCCTTGATCTGAAACGTCAGCGGTGGCTGAGCGATTCCGATGCGCCGCGCAGCGCGAGTGAAGTTAAGCTCTTCCGCCGTGATGATGAAGTAACGCAGGTGCCGGAGGTCCATACATAAAAAGTATCGTGGTAGCGGTACCGATATATTAGACGTGCACGTTTGGAATAGCTAGACTGCCCTCCATTCCCAATCAGGAGACGACATTGAAAAAACATCTTTTAATTGGAGAGGCCGCCCGCCGATCCTTCATTGGCGCAACCGCGAAAGCGCTGCTGCTTACGCCGCTGATCCTCGTGGCGACACTCTCCTTCGCGCAAGGCAACGCAGCGTCGGACTTTCCCTCGCACCCGATTCGACTGGTTGGCGGATTTGCGGCCGGCCAGTCCAGTGATGTGATTGCGCGGGCGTACGCCGCGGCGCTTCAGCGAATTCTGAAAACGGCCGTCATCGTCGACAACAAGCCCGGGGCGAACGGCGTCCTCGCCGCGCAAAGTGCGAAGGCGGCCGAACCAGACGGGTACACGCTCCTCTTTGGAACTTCGGGTCAACTCGTCATCAACCCTGCGCTCTATGCCAAGTTGCCGTACTCGACGTCGGACGATTTCGTTCCCGTAGCGCCGATTGCGCGCGGACGCCTATTCCTCGTGGTGAATAAGGACTTTCCTGCCTCGTCGCTTAAGGAGTTGCTGGCCTATTCCAAGGCGAACCCTGGCAAGTTGAGCTTCGGCTCCGGTGGCAGAGGCATTACTTCCCATTTGGCGATGGAGATTCTCAAGTCCGCAACGGGACTGGACGCATCACATGTGCCTTATAAAGGCGCGACGCCCGCATTGAACGGCTTGATGGCGGGCGACGTCCAGGTCCTGTTCGACTCCGGCGGATCGCTTCTGCCGCTGGTCAACAGTGGAAAACTGAAAGCCATAGCGGTGTCAACGAAGGACCGTTATCCGCCACTGCCGAAGGTCGAGACGGTCGCGGAGCAGGGCGTACCGGGGTTCGAAATCTACGCATGGAACGCAGTGCTTGCGCCGGCCAAAACGCCTCCGGCCGTGGTCAACAGGCTCAATGCGGCATTTGTAGAGGCCAGCAAGTCTGAGGTCGTGACCATGGCGGTGCGCGCAGCGGCACACGACGCACTGCAAATGGACTTGCCGCAACTGAGCCAATTCATGAAATCTGAAACCGCGCGCTGGGCTCAAGCGGCAGCTGCGGCGGGCGTTAAACCCGAATGACCGATCCTTCAAATAATTCAGGAATCTATATGAGTTCGAACAATACCGCCAAGTCTACCGAAGGCGCCCAGCCGACGAGACAACTGGCAGAGTTCGCAGCAGCGCTGCAATTTGACGACATTCCAGCCGCAGTGATCCAGAAAATAAAGCTGCATATTCTCGACGGCATAGGCGTTTGCCTGCATGGCGCGGCGCTCCCCTGGACGAAGAAGGTCGCCGACATGGTCGTGGCTGAAGGCGGGAATGGCACGGCGACGTTGTGGGGAAACGGCGCCCGCACATCCGTATCCCAGGCCGTAATGGTGAATTGCATGGCCGGGCACGCTTTCGAGATGGACGACATCCATAAAGAGTCGGTGCTTCACCCAAACTCGCTCGCCGTGCCGGTGGCCCTTGCGATTGCAGGCACCAACCCTAGTCTAAACGGGCGAGACGTGCTGACAGCAATTATCGCCGGCTATGAGGTAGGGACCCGCGTCGGCAACGCGGCGACCACGGCACTGTTCCTCAATGGATTCCATCCGCAAGGGACCTCAGGCGCGTTCGTGGCCGCGACCGCCGCGGGACGACTGCTCGGTCTCGGTGCCGACGCCATGCAGAACGCTCTGGGCATTGCCGGGTCGATGGGAGCCGGACTTATGGCGGCGCAAGAGGGTGCGATGGTGAAGCGCCTCCATGCGGGCAGGGCGGCCCAAAGCGGCGTCTACGCGGCGATGCTTGCACAGCGCCAGTTCACCGGCATATCGAACGTCCTGGAAGCTGAGTACGGAGGCTTCCTGAGCGCCTTCGCGCGGGACTACAAGCTTGAACGGCTGACTGCCGGGTTGGGCAAGGACTGGGAAGCCGGTAAGGTGGGTTTCAAGATGTACCCCAATGTCACCAGCATCCATGCCGCGCTCGATGCGATGAAGTTCATTCAGTTAAAACACGAGCTGAAAGCTGAAGACATCCGCCAGATCGAGGTGGGCTGCGGGCACATGACTTATGTTCACACCGCATGGGACTACACGCCGGTCAGTGTTACTGCCGCCCAAATGAATCTGTTCTACGGCCTGGCGGTGATGGCCTCGCGGGGCGCGGTAACGGCGGCCGACTACACCGACGAGCGGATAGCTGACCCGGCAGTGCTCGCCTTTATTGACCGCATCAAGCCCTTCGAAGATTCAGGAATCGAGAGCCGGGGTCCCGAGTTCAGGCATGCTGCCACCATCAAGGTCCACACCGTGTCTGGACAGGTTTTTAGTCATGACATTTGGGCTCGGCGCGGCAGTCCTGAGAATCCCGTGTCTTACGAAGAGGTAGAACAAAAGTTTTTCGACAATGTGGCGAACTGCATCGCGCTCCCTGCCGCGAAAGCAATTGCAACGCTAGTGAAGGACTTTGAAACTCTCGCCACAATGGACGAACTTAACGCCCTACTGTAAGTGAACCGACCCGTCGCCGGTGGGGGCCTCGAACGCCCGAAAGCGTTTCCAGGCCGTTAGGGAGGGATCTGGCAACGTCAAGCAGCTGGGAATCGAAATTGATACGACGAAGCCTGCTGCGCTATGCCGTTAAATCGTCGACCGACACTATGCTTGATGACGCCAGGCGGCGGCTTGCGAAAATACGAATGTCAGTATATGGACCCCACCTCGTTTGCAAACATGTCGTTGGTATGCCTTTAAGGTACGACTGCACACGTATATCCGGTCTCATACAACCGCATTCATTTTTGAATGCGAGACCCTGATGGGCTATTCGCG
>JAQGMR010000006.1 GCA_028292265.1 Herminiimonas sp. | reverse complement strand
GCTTCGGTGCTTCGGTGCTTCGGTGCTTCGGTGCTTCGGTGCTTCGGTGCTTCGGTGCTTCGGTGCTTCGGTGCTTCGGTGCTTCGGTGCTTCGGTGCTTCGGTGCGTCCATGCCGTAAGTCCATTGACCCGTGGCGCCGCTTAGTCGTAAATCCATTGCGCCGTTTCCCCGCCTTGCTTCAGCGATCAGCCCTCCAGCGCACCAACGCTGACTCGCGCTATCGCATCCAGCACCTCTGCATTCTCTCCGACCGCCTCTGCAACCCGCAGCAACAGTTGCGGATACGCACTGCGCAGCTGGTCCACCATCAGCGGCAGGTCGCACAAGACATGCCCGCCCTGCCCCAGAAAAACCGGCACCACCGTGATTGCTTCACATTCCTCAGCCACCAGTTGCTCAACCAGTTCCGGTAGACGCGGCGACATCAGTTCCAGGAATGCCAGGTGCACGACAATGTCCGGCCGTTGGGCCTGCGCCAGCGCCTTGAGTCGCTCGAAGGGCCCGGCCCAGCGTGGGTCCCGCGCACCGTGTGCAAACAGAATCAGTGCGGATTTTTTCATGTCAGTGCCTTTCCACCCAGAGCAGGGCGCCAATGGCCGCCATCAGGAATAACAGGCTCGGCGCCACTGCTGTCGCAAAGGGCGGCCAGGTATTCAGCAAGCCGAGATGCGAGAACAAGCTGTTCGAAAGCTGGAAACTGACACCGATCATGATCCCGCTAAAGATTTTGAGGCTGACCCCGCCAGAGCGGAAATGCAGGTAAGCGAATGGCAAGGCGAGCGCCATCATCACAAAGACGGCGAACGGGTACACCAACTTTTTCCAGAAGGCGATTTCATAGCGCTCGGTACGCTGCTTGTTTTCGGCCAGGTGTTTGGTGTAGGCGGCGAGGTTCAATGCAGACATGCGGTCCGGGTCGGCAAACAGCACGGCGAGAATCTCGGGCGTAATCTCCGACACCAGGCTCTTGCGCGCCAAAGTCTGGGTAGAGAGCGACGCTGAGAGCTTAAGACCCGCGCCGGTAGGGAACCGGGTTTCCGTTACCGCCTGGAGTTGCCAGGAATTGGACCCTTCATATACACCGCGACCCGCGGCGATCAAACCGGTCATGTGAAAGTCCATGTCGAATTCATACACCTTGACTCCGACCAACTGCCCGTCGGGCCGGATTTCGCGCACGTTGAGAAAGCGCGATCCAACTATCTCACCGGTTGTTCCATTCTTGCGGATGACATCCTTGGTCCAGAGTCCGGTCCGGAACTCCTGCGAGACCGAGGTGCCCTGCACACTTAACTTCAATTTTTCCGCAAACTCGCTGGCCCGGGGCGAGAGGAATTCGCCAAACAAAAAGGTTATCAGGGCAAATACCACGCCGACCCGCGCCAGCATTCCGCCAGCCATTAGCGTCGACATGCTGGAGGCGCGCATGATGGTGAATTCGGAGCGCGCGGCGAACAGTGCCAGTACGTAGATGGTACCGATCAGCGCGGCGATTGGCATCAGTTCGTAGGTATAGCCGGGCAGCCCCAGCAAGACGTACAGAAAGGCGTGCTGCAGGCGATAACTCCCCTTGCCGACCGATTGCAATTCGCCCATCAGATCGAAGAAGGCGAAGAGAGCAAGGAAGGCGATCAGCACGAAACTGACCGCCCGAATTATCTCCGTGGCGAAGTAACGCTGCAGCACCGTCATTTCGTCTCTCCGTGCCGGCGCAGCCTTCTCTTGAAACCTGACCACACTACCGAGGGGTGATATTGACTGTTCATGCCAATTCGCCAGAGGAACAGCAAGACTACAGTCACCGCCGCAACCAGATGGACCGGCCACCATGCGTTCATGACATCAACCTTTTTCTGCACCACGGCGGCCTGGAATACGCTCACCATGTTGCTGTAGACGACGAACAGGAACAGGGCAATCAGCAGATTTGCCGAGCGCCCTCCGCGCGGATTGACGAAACCCAGCGGCACTGCAAGTAGCATCAGCAGCAGACTCATCAGTGGCAGCGCTACGCGCCAAAGCAACTCACCCATATTGAAATTGTTTCGATCCCGCAGCAGCGCGATGGTGGGTAGCGAACGGGCGGAAGTGTCCCCGATAACGGCCCCCGATTGGCTTGATACCAGGACGGCGTAGCGCTCGAACGACATCAACTGGAAGTCGGATTGGGATGGAACGCCGTCATAGCGGCGTCCTTTTTTCAACACGAGGAACTTGTCGCCGTCCTTGTTGATTTCAATTGTACCCTCGCGCGCCACGACCACGCTCGTCTTGCCGTTCTGGGATGTGTTGACGAAGACGTTCTTCACATCGGTCGCTTCGTCGGAAATGCCTTCGACAAAAAAGACCCGATCGACAGACGACGATTCCTGGAACTTGCCCGGCGAAACCTTCGAGACATCCTGCCTTTTTTCGAAGCGCTCGCGAAATTCCGCGCTCTGCCGGTTGGCCCACGGGGTCGCAACGAAACTCAGCACTGCGGTCAGGATCATGATCGGCAAGCCAAACGCGAGCACCGGCTTGATCCAGCGCGAAAGGCTTAAGCCCGATGCAAACCAGACCACCATTTCGGAATCCTGATAACTCCGCGTCACTACCAGCAGCACCGAAACAAAACCAGTAAGGATCAGGATGATCGGCATGTAGTTCAGTGCCGAAAAGCCAAGCAGCGCGACGACATCGCTGGAACTCACCCGTCCGCCCGCAGCCTGTCCGAGAATGCGGATCAGCATAACGGTAATGGTGATGGTGAACAGGGTCGTAAATACGGCGCCTGCGGTGCTGATCAGTTCGCGTCGTAGAGCGCGCTGGAAAATCATTCGAAGACTATAATTGCGTGCATTAAATGGCGTGCTCTGGAGAGATATCTAATGGACTTTAGCATAAAAAGTTTCGACGCAAAGAACGGTCTGGCACAGCTAAAAACAGGATGCGTCGCGGTTGGCGTATACGAGGACAAGAAGCTTTCGGCCGCCGCAACGGAACTGGACAAAAAGGGCGCCATTACTGCAGCCGTGAAGACCGGCGACATCAGCGGCAAGCCGGGGTCGTCCCTGCTGTTGCGTGATGTTGCAGGCGTCACCGCGCAACGCGTGCTGTTGGTCGGCCTGGGCAAGGAAGACTCCGCCGGGCACAAGGAGTTCACCGGCGCAGCATCCGCCTTGGCACGTGCGTTTGCGTCGCTTGGCTCGAACGAGGCGGCCATTGCCTTGCCTTTCGAGCGACTGCGTGAGCGCGATGCGGCATGGGCCATCAAGGCTGCCGTGCTGGCCGTGCGTGAGCAAGCCTATCGCTTCGACCAGATGAAAAGCAAACCGGACAACTCAACCTCCGGCGCACGCAAGATCACCGTTGCGGTGCATTCCGAAGATGCGAACATGGCGAAAGCGGCCCTGGCCGAAGCTGTGGCCCTGGCCAACGGCATGGACCTCACACGCGACCTCGGTAACCTGCCGCCGAACGTCTGCACGCCGACTTACCTCGCCAACACTGCCAAGAAATTGGCCCGCCAGTTCAAGCTCGACGTCGAAGTGCTGGACCGCAAGCAGCTCGAGGCGCTCAAGATGGGCAGCTTCCTGTCAGTGACCAACGGTAGCGCTGAGCCACCGAAGTTCATCATATTGAAGCACATGGGTGGCAAGGCGAAGGACGCGCCAACTGTCCTGGTTGGCAAGGGCATTACTTTTGACACTGGCGGCATCTCTCTCAAGCCGGGCAGCGCGATGGATGAGATGAAGTACGACATGTGCGGCGCTGCTTCGGTGCTTGGCACCTTCCGCACCATCGCAGAAATGAAGCTGAAGCTCAACGTTATTGGCGTGATACCGACTTGCGAGAACATGCCGTCCGGCACCGCCACCCGGCCCGGCGATATCGTGACCTCCATGTCCGGCCAGACAATTGAAATCTTGAATACCGATGCCGAAGGCCGCCTGATACTGTGTGACGCCCTGACCTATGTCGAGCGCTTCAAGCCCGCGGCGGTGGTGGACATAGCCACGCTCACCGGCGCCTGCATCACCGCGCTTGGCCATCACAATTCGGGCCTCTTCACGCGGCACGACGATGCGCACGATGCGCTGGCAAACGCGCTGTTAAAGGCCGGCAAACTGAGCGGCGACAACGCATGGCGCATGCCGATCGAGGACGTTTACCAGGAACAGTTGAAGTCGAACTTCGCTGACATGGCGAACATCGGCGGACCCCCCGCAGGTAGCATTACCGCGGCCTGCTTCCTTGAGCGCTATACGAAGAAATACACGTGGGCGCACCTTGATATCGCCGGCACGGCCTGGAAGAGCGGCGCCGCAAAAGGCGCCACTGGCCGTCCAGTGCCCCTGCTTACCAGTTTTCTGATCGAGCGCGCGCAGACGGCGGCGATGTAGATGAAAATCGCGACGTGGAACGTCAATTCCCTGAAGGTGCGCCTGCCCCACGTGCTCCAGTGGCTGGAGGCAAATCCGGTCGACGCCTTGTGTCTGCAAGAGACCAAGACCGTCGATGAAAAATTTCCCTCGGCGGAGATCGCGGCGGCGGGCTATCAATCGGTCTACACGGGGCAAAAGACCTATAACGGCGTTGCCATTCTTTCGCGGCATCCCATGCAGGATATAGTCCGAAACAATCCGCTGTTCCCAGACGCAAGCCAGCGCATCATTGCCGCGACAATCGAAGGCATGCGTATCGTCTGCGCCTATGTGCCGAATGGGCAGACGGTTGGGTCGGAAAAATACCAGTACAAGCTGGCCTGGCTGGATGCCTTCCACGCGTGGTTGAAGTCCGAGATTGCGTTGCACCCCAACGTCGCCGTGCTTGGCGACTACAACATCGCGCCGGCCGATTGCGACGTGCACGATCCGGTCGCCTGGCAGGGGCAGGTGCTGGTTTCGGACCTGGAGCGCGCGGCGTTTCAACGGCTGTGCGAGCTTGAACTGGCCGACGCTTTCCGACTGTTCCCGCAACCCGATAAAATTTATAGCTGGTGGGATTATCGCCAGCTCGCCTTCCGTCGCAACATGGGCCTGCGCATCGACCACATTCTGCTGACCCCGTCGCTGGCCGCGCGCTGCACGGCCTGCGTGGTGGACAAGCTGCCGCGCAAATGGGAGCAGCCGTCCGACCATGCGCCGGTCGTGGCGGAGTTTCTTCAAGCTGCGGAATAGCCGTATTGAGGTGGGCGGGTACTTGGCGGCCACGTACGACTATGGGCCCTTAGCACCGTATGTAGGTCGCTGTGGGTGGGTTGCTCGAGCCGGTCGTCCAGGCAGCTAAGGTGGTGATCGAAGTGCAAACGTGCACGTGAAGCCGCGGCAAGCCAGCGGCACACACCAGACCACACCGCAATTCAGTCCTTGCGTGGCTTCAACTGCTTTTCGAAAGCCACATCAAGCTTGCTGACGCGCTGCGGCGTCTGCGGCCCGAAGGCATTGACGAAGCGAACGAACTCGTCCTGTTCAAGCGCTGCCGACAACATCTCAAGCGTACCGTCTTCGGCCGTATGCGCTAGCCGAATCAGCCCGTTGGCCTCCAGCGACATGGAATAGTGTGCGTCTTCGCTGCGGCGCTTCAGGCGGTCTACAGCGGCGCTGGCGCGGGTGGAACGCATTCACTTCCTCCTGAACTTGCGGCGACCCTTGCCATCATGGCCAGGCGGCCGGATCAATTTTCCCCAAAGCGCGGAATGCAGGTTTGCAGAACAGGTACCCCTGCATCAATTCAATACCGCAGTTCGCCAGGAAATCCCGCTCCTGCGGCGTTTCAATGCCTTCGGCCAGCACGCGGATATTGAGTTCCCGGCAAATCTGCACGATGCCCTTCACGATAGCCTGGCGCGGCGGCTGGCCGTCAATGCCGCGCACCAGGTCCATGTCGATCTTGACGATATCGGGCTGGTATTCCGCCAGCAGGTTGAGGCCAGCATAGCCGGCACCGAAGTCGTCGATGGCCGTCTTGAAGCCGAAGCGACGATAGGCCTTGAATATATCGACGAGGTGGGGTCGGTCCTGGACCCGCTCCCCTTCGGTAACTTCGAAGATGATGCGATCAATCGGGAACCCGTATTCGCGTGCTGCCTGGAACGTGCTCTGGATGCATGCCTCGGGACGGTAAACGGCGTTGGGCAGGAAATTGATCGACAGCAGTTCCTGCATGCCAAGCGCTGCGGCTGTCCGTACCGCCTTGACCCGACAGGCCTGATCGAACGGATAACGATTGATGTCATTTACCTGTGACAGGACGGTCGGAGCCGGCTCGCCCTGCGGGCCACGGATCAGCGCCTCATGGGCGTAGATTGTCCTGGTACGAACGTTAGCGATCGGCTGATACGCGTACTCAAAGTCAAATCCGAGCGGCTCGCTGCTGCTGCAACCGGTGCATGCCGCCTTCGCAGGGGCGGTGCCAGCGAGGAAGTCGGGTCGTATTTCGATCATGTCGTCTCTCTGGAATGCCTCTGGCCAGCAGTTCAAAACCGCGGACTCGTCAGGCGACGACTTACTATAGAGCAATATCTCTGATCGGTGCAACACTTCCGGTGTCGCTTCGGGAACCGGTCACGGTCCTGACAACGCTGCCCGAACCTGCTGCAGCGCGGCCGGGTCTTCAATGGTCGTTACATCGCCAGGATCGCGCCCTTCGCAGATGGCCTGAATTGCGCGCCGAACCAGCTTGCCGGATCTGGTTTTGGGTAGCAGCGACACGACATGGACTTGTGCTGGCCGTGCCAGGGCGCCCAATTGCTGGTCCACCACGGCCATGACTTCAAGCGCAAAGGCCTGGCGACTTTCCGGCGTGGCGGCGGCCTCGGCATTCTTGGGAATGACGAAAGCGACTGCCACTTGTCCTTTGAGCTTGTCGTCAACGCCGACGACTGCCACTTCCGACACATTGGAATGGCTGGAAATGCTTTCCTCTATCTCCCGTGTGCCGAGGCGATGCCCCGCTACGTTGATGACATCGTCGGTACGCCCAAGAATGAAGTAATAACCATCGGCGTCGCGAATGCCCCAGTCGAAGGAGGAATACACCTGCTTGCCGTTCGCCTCGGTCCAGTACGTGTCGAGGAAACGCTGGTCGTCGCCGTAGACGGTCTGCATGAACCCCGGGGGCAATGGCCCTTCGATAACCACCACCCCTTTCTCATTTGCGCCGCAAACTGCACCGGTAGATTCGTTGACGATCTTGACGCGGTAACCTGGCATCGGAAGGCCAGGGCTGCCAAGCCGCGTCGGGTGGTCGTCCACGCCCTTGGCGATGGTCAGGATCGGCCAGCCGCTTTCGGTTTGCCAGTAGTTGTCAATGACGGGAATACCAAGCATGCCGCCAATCCATTCAGAGGTCGTCTGGTCGAGCGGTTCGCCGGCCAGGTAAAGGGCCCGCAGCGACGACAAGTCGTGTTGTCGCATCAATTCCGGTGGCTGCTTTTTCAGGACGCGAATGGCGGTGGGCGCGGAGAACATACGGGTGATTTTGTACTTCTCGACCAGGCTCCACCAGATGCCGGCGTCGGGACGCACGGGCAGGCCCTCGTACATCACAGTCGCCATGCCGGCAATCAGAGGGCCATAGACGATGTAAGAATGGCCCACAACCCAGCCAATGTCCGAGGTGCAGAAGTACGTTTCGCCTGGATTGCCGCAAAAGATCCGCTTCATGGAAGACGCCAGTGCGACAGCATAACCACCGACATCGCGCTGCACGCCTTTAGGCTTTCCGGTCGTCCCGGACGTGTAAAGAATGTACGACACCTCAGTGGAATCGAGCCATGTCACCGGCACTTGCGCATCCATGTGCTGGATTCGCAGCGTGGCAAAGTCGAGGTCACGCCCCGCTTCTATATTCATTGGCGCAAGCCCGCGGTCAACCAGCACAACATGCCCTGGCTTGTGCCGGGCAAATTTGATGGCCTCATCCAGCAGCGGCTTGTAGGGAATCACCTTGCCGTTGCGAGAGCCGGCATCGGCTGAAAAAATAAGTTTGGGCGTAGCGTCGTCGATTCGGGTTGCCAAGCTATTCGCTGCAAAGCCGCCGAAGACAACGGAATGGATTGCGCCAATGCGCGCGCAGGCCAGCATGGCAATGGTAGCTTCGGGGATCATCGGCATGTAAAGCAGCACCCGGTCGCCCTTTGCCACACCCAAACTCAGCATCATTGCCGCAACGCGTTGAACCTCTGCATGCAGGTCACGGAAGCTGAATATTTTCTCGGTCGGGACGCCGTCCGGATTTTCAGTAGAGACGGCGATCAACGCGGGCTTGTCGGCCTGGGTTGGCAACCAGCGATCGACGGCGTTGTGGCACAGGTTGGTCTTGCCGCCTACAAACCAGCGGCTGAACGGCGGCCTGGAGTAGTCAAGCACCTGCACCGCCGGCGTGTGCCAGTCGATCAGCTTTGCCTCTTCCGACCAAAAGGCATCGGGTTTGTCGATCGACTGCTGGTACAGCTCTGCATAATTCATCGCTGCCTCCGCTTGGCGTCGCCGGGGCGGCGCGGGCAAATGCCGCGCCGCCGCCGATTGCATTAAATCACATACATATCCACGTACTCATGGACCGGCATCGCTTCCAGTTTCTTCTGGTCGAGCGACACATCCAGAATTGCTTTTTGCTGGCGCTCCGGGAACTGGCGGGCGAGGTTCGTGCGGAACTTGTCCTCAAGCAGAGGGATACCATCCGTGCGGCGACGGGCATGGCCGATCGGATATTCCACCACCACTTCCTGCAAGACTTCACCGTTGTTCAACTCCACCGTCAGCGCGTTGGCGATCGAGCGCTTGGCCGGATCATGATAGTCGGCTGTGAAAGCCGGATCTTCGACGCAGGAAATCTTGTCACGCAACACATCGATGCGCGGGTCCTGGGCGACGGTGTCCTCGTAGTCGGCGGCGGTCAGGTGACCATACAGCAGCGGCACGGCAACCATGTACTGGATGCAGTGGTCACGGTCGGCCGGATTGCTGAGCGGTCCCTTCTTGTCGATGATCCGGATGCAGGCCTCATGCGTGCGGATCGTGATCTTCTTGATGTCGGTGGCTGACTTGCCGGCCTTGGCCAATGCCGCATGCAAGGTCATCGCTGCTTCGACCGCCGTTTGCGAATGGAACTCGGCCGGGAACGAAATCTTGAACAGGACGTTTTCCATGACATAGCTGCCGTACGGGCGCTGGAACTTGAACGGCTGGCCCTTGAACAGAACATCGTAAAAGCCCCAGGTCTTGGCGCTCAACACCGATGGATAACCCATCTCACCGGTCTTCGCGATCAGCGCCAGGCGCACGGCGCGCGAGGTGGCGTCGCCAGCGGCCCAGGACTTGCGTGAGCCGGTATTGGGCGAGTGCCGGTAAGTGCGCAGCGACTGGCCGTCGACCCAGGCCAGCGATACCGCATTGATGATTTCCTCGCGCGACAACCCAAGCATCTCCGCGACGACGGCGGTCGACGCAACCTTGACCAGCACGACGTGGTCGAGGCCGACTCGGTTAAAGGAGTTTTCCAGCGCAATGCAGCCCTGGATTTCATGCGCCTTGATCATTGCCGTTAGCACGTCACGCATGGTGAGCGGCTTTTTGCCGACCGCAACCGCATTGCGCGAGAGCCAATCCGCGGTCGCCAGTATCCCGCCCAGGTTGTCTGACGGATGGCCCCATTCGGCGGCAAGCCAGGTGTCATTGAAGTCGAGCCAGCGAATCATGGCGCCGATATTGAAGGCGGCCTGCACCGGATCAAGCTGGAACTGCGTACCGGGGACCTTGGCGCCGTTTGGGACGATGGTGCCTGGCACGATCGGGCCCATCAGTTTCCTGCAGGCCGGATATTCAAGTGCTTCGAGGCCGCAGCCGAGCGTGTCAATCAGGCAGTTGCGCGCGGTGTCATAGGCGACAGTCGATTCGATCTTGTAATTGGTAACGTAGTCGACGATATCGGTGAGTACCTGGTCGGGCTCGGGACGAACGTTGGAGATATGGGCTGACATGCTTTTCCTTAAGATGGCTGATTCGGGGAGCGACGTCGGAACATAGCGCGGCGGGCCGCATGTTCCGCTAGACGGTTGGCCGGCGAGAGTTCGCGCGGCCACCGCCGATGATTCGTAATGCGCTTACTTCCGCTTGTTGATAGGGACGAACTTGAGATTTTCCGGCCCGACGTAATTTGCACTCGGGCGAATGATCTTGTTATCGATGCGCTGCTCGATGATATGCGCTGCCCAGCCAGAGGTGCGCGAGATAACGAACAGCGGCGTGAACATGGCGGTCGGCACGCCCATCATGTGGTACGACACGGCGGAGAACCAGTCGAGATTGGGAAACATTTTCTTGGCGTCCCACATCACGCTCTCCAGTCGCTCGGCTATGTCGAACATCTTCATCGCGCCGGCTTCCTTTGAAAGCTTGCGCGCGACTTCCTTGATGACCTTGTTGCGTGGGTCGGAGATGGTGTACACCGGATGGCCAAAGCCAATGATGACCTCCTTGTTCTCGACGCGGCGACGGACGTCCGCTTCCGCTTCGTCCGCATTGTCATAGCGCTTCTGGATTTCGAACGCCATCTCGTTTGCGCCGCCATGCTTGGGCCCGCGCAGCGCCCCGATTCCCCCGGTGATGGCGGAGTAGACGTCGGAGCCAGTTCCGGCAATGACGCGTGCGGCGAAAGTCGATGCATTAAATTCGTGTTCCGCATACAGGACCAGCGATGTGTGCATCGCCTTTTCCCATTGCGCAGACGGCTTTTCACCATGCAGCAGGTGCAGGAAGTGGCCGCCAATGGAGTCGTCGTCGGTCTCCACCTCGATGCGAACGCCGTTGTGGCTGTAGTGATACCAGTACAGCAGCATTGAACCGAGCGATGCCATCAGGCGGTCTGCGATGTCGCGTGCGCCGGGCGTGTTGTGATCGTCTTTCTCGGGCAGTACGCAGCCGAGTGCGGACACAGCGGTGCGCATGACATCCATGGGATGGGAGGCCGCCGGCAACCACTCCAGCGCAGCCTTGACGTTGGCGGGGATGCCGCGCAGCGCCTTGAGCTTGGCCTTGTACGCCTTCAGTTCAGCGGAATTGGGCAGCTTGCCATGTACCAGCAAGTGCGCGATTTCTTCGAATTCGGAAGTGTCGGCGACATCAAGAATGTCGTAGCCGCGGTAATGCAGGTCGTTGCCGGTCTTGCCGACGGTGCACAGCGCCGTGTTGCCGGCCGTGATGCCAGACAGTGCAACGGATTTTTTTGGTTTGAAGGCTGATGTCTGTTGCTCGCTCATGGGTTTCCTCTTGTTCATTCTTCTTGGGACTACTCTGCTTTCTGTTGGGCGAAGAGTGCATCCAGCTTTTGTTCAAATTCATGGTAGTTGATGCGGTCGTATAGCTCCATGCGGGTCTGCATGGTGTCCACCACATTCTTTTGCGTGCCATCGCGCCGCACTGCATTGTAGACATTCTCTGCCGCCTTGTTCATGGCGCGGAACGCAGACAGTGGATAGAGCACGATGCCCACGCCGGCAGTGCGCAACTCCTCGACGGTGAACAACGGCGTGGCGCCAAACTCCGTGATGTTGGCCAGGACCGGCATCTTGACTGCATCCACGAACTGCCGATACATCCCAAGCTCCGTGATGGCTTCGGGGAAGACCATGTCGGCACCCGCTTCGACGCAGGCCATGGCGCGGTCCAGCGCGGACTGCAGGCCCTCCACGGCCAGGGCATCGGTACGCGCCATGATGACGAAGTTCTCGTCGGTGCGCGCATCGACGGCCGCCTTGATACGGTCAACCATTTCCTGCTTGCTGACGATTTCCTTGTTGGGACGATGGCCGCAGCGCTTCGCGCCGACCTGGTCTTCGATATGCATTCCGGCTGCGCCGAACTTGATCAGTGACTTCACGGTGCGGGCCACATTGAAGGCCGACGACCCAAAGCCGGTGTCCGCGTCGACCAGCAGCGGAAGGTCGCAGACATCGGTGATGCGGCGAACGTCGGTCAGCACATCGTCAAGGTTGGAAATGCCAAGGTCTGGCAGTCCGAGAGAGCCGGCAGCGACACCGCCGCCGGACAGGTAAATGGCGCGGAAGCCAGCGCGCTTCGCCAGCAGCGCATGGTTGGCATTGATGGCGCCGATGACCTGGAGCGGTTGCTCTTCGCTGAGTGCCTGGCGAAATGCAGCGCCGGCGGAATGGTGCGTCATGGTTCTACCCCTTATGTTTCATCGGATGGTTTCAGGAGTTCAATTGCAATGGGCGTGCCATGTACTTTCCGGTGATGAACGTTCGGCCCTTTTCGGGTGGATTCGCAAGGCGGCCAGCAGCTTTTTCGGGATCATCACGCCGCCGAACACGTCTTCAATCCCTGATTTGTGTTTCAATGGCTGTTCGTGTGAAACGCTGAAACATCCCGGATGAAACATGGCCCGTCCTCCTGCTCCGCCCGCTGTCGCGCTTGATCCCCATGACAAACCAGTAATCTGGACTGTGTCGATCTCGCGGCTTTCCACCTTGTTTCGCGACGTCACGCTTGAGTACGACCAGCGCGCCACCATCGAGCCCATCAAACTCGGATTCGACGAAGCGGTGCGGCATATCCGCGCCCGGCTAGAGACAGAGCGCTGCGACGTCGTGATCGCAGCAGGATCGAACGGCGCCTACCTGAAGGGGCGCCTTCCCCTGCCGGTTGTCATGGCGCGGCCGAGCGGCTTTGACGTAATGCAAGCGCTAGCCCGGGCCCGCAAAATCAGCCCGCATATTGGACTGGTCAGCTACCTGGAGCCGCTGCCGGCGCTGGCCGAGTTTCAGGAAACATTCGGCTTGCAACTGGCGCAACGCACCTACGTGACCGGCGAAGATGCACGAGCCCAAATTGAAGAGCTGAAGGCGAGCGGCGTCAAGGCGGTGGTTGGCGCGGGTTTGATAACCGATCTCGCGGAAGAAGCGGGCTTGTCGGGCGTGTTCGTCTACTCGGCTGAGTCGATCCGGCAAGCGTTCGACGACGCGCTTGAACTGGCACGGCTGACCCGACTGGAAGCCGGAAGGCAGCGCGTGGGCTCAACGTCGGATCGCGTGCATACACGGCATGCGCTCAAAGACCTGCGCGGCATTTCGGTCGCCATGCACGAAGTGCGGCAGGCAGTAAGCCTGTTCGCGCGTTCCCCAGCCACCGTTCTGATTGAAGGGGAAACCGGGACCGGCAAGGAGTTGGTGGCGCAAGCAATCCACCGTGAAGGTGTGGGCGGCCCGGGCAGGCCGTTCGTCGCTGTCAATTGCGGTGCTATCGCCGAATCCTTGCTGGAATCCGAACTGTTTGGCTATGAGGAAGGCGCCTTCACCGGATCACGACGCGGTGGCCATGCCGGACTGTTCGAGAGCGCAAATCGCGGGACACTGTTCCTCGATGAAATCGGCGAAATGCCGATCGCCCTGCAAAGCCGCTTGCTGCGCGTGCTGGAAGAACGAGAAGTGGTTCGGGTTGGCGGAACGCGGCCGATTCCGGTCAGCCTGCGAGTCGTCAGCGCAACCCATTGCGACCTGGCGGCGCGCGTGCGGGAAGGCCGCTTCCGCGCCGACCTGTATTACCGGCTTGGTGTCCTGCGCATTGATCTGCCACCCTTGCGTGCACGGCCGGAGGACGTGGTGCCTCTGGCGACGTGGCACTTGAAGGAAGCGCTGGCAGCGCACCATGCCCGACCCAATGCGGACCTGCACGCCGAGATGGAGCGCTGTGCCGATCTGTTGGCCGGTTACGCGTGGCCTGGCAACGTGCGTGAAGTGCGCAACCTGATGCAGCGGCTTGCGCTGTATCTTTCAGCCGAGCCGCTTCAGGCATTGACGCCGGCCTTCCTGCAGCGCGTCGCGCCGGAGCTGTCTGCTGGTTTGACTCAGTCAGGGCACCCAGCGCAACTGGGACAGGGCTCGTTCCTGCCACGACGACTGGCATCGACTGAACTGGCCACGGCGAGTTTTGTACTTGCGCGGTTCGAGGGGAATCGCGCGGCGGCCGCGCGCCATCTCGGCATCAGTCGAACGACGCTGTGGCGCCGACTGCGTGAGGAAAAGGCCGGGAGTACGGAGGCGATCCACCGACATGGATAGAGTGTATCGGTACGTCAGCGCAATTACCAACGCTCGCATGACCGGTTGAGGACTTGCGGCACGGATTTGGCGCACTTACAACGAACCAGTGCCGCGTTGCAGTCGACCTCTTCCTCATCCGCGCTGGCAGATTTGCCGGCCATTTGGGACAAACGAACCGTGGTCTGCCCCGTATAAACGCCGTTACCGTTACTCGTCCTTCGCGCCGTCAATCCCCAGTTCGTGGATCTTGCGCGTGATGGTGTTGCGGCCGATGCCAAGCCTGATCGCGGCGTCGTTCTTGCGGCCGTGCGTGTGTCGCAGGGCAGTCTTGATCAACGCTGATTCGAACTGGCGTCCCAGTACGTCCATCACTTCGGGCCGGCCGGCGGAGAGCATGTTTGCAGCCTCCGCTTCCAGCATGCCAATCCAGCCGGGACGCGGTGCTGCCGACAGGCTTGCGGACGCGCCATAGGGCGGTGGCGGCGCGGTAAGTGCTGTGCCAAATATGCCCGCGTCGGCCGCAGTTCCGTTGCCGACTGCGTTTGACATGACCACCGGTGCCATTGGGACCGCCTCACTAAAGCTGATCGCCGCGTTCGCCGGTGCCAGCGCGCTCATGCTTTCCTGGCCAGCGATGAGTTCCTGTGGCAGGTCCTTGACTTCAACGGTCTGCCCGGGCGCCATGACGGTAATCCAGTTGCACAGGTTTTCCAGTTGCCTGACGTTGCCGGGCAGGTCCAGGTTCGAGAGAAAATGGACGGCGTGGTCCGACATGCGCTTTGCCTCGACGCCAAGCTGGCGTGCACTCTGCGCCAGGAAGAAACGCGCAAGGATGGGAATGTCCTCCCGTCGCTCCCGCAAACTTGGCAAGCGCAGACGGATAACGTTGAGGCGGTGGTACAGGTCTTCGCGAAACAAACCTTCGCGCACCCGCTGTTCCAGGTTCTGATGCGTGGCTGCGATGACCCGCACATTTGCCTTGAGTGGCTGGTGCCCCCCGACACGGTAGAAATGGCCGTCTGACAGGACGCGCAGCAGCCGTGTCTGCAGGTCGAAGGGCATGTCGCCGATCTCGTCGAGGAATAGTGTTCCCCCTTCTGCCTGCTCAAATCGTCCGCGACGGGTTGCCTGGGCGCCGGTAAAGGCTCCGCGCTCATGGCCGAACAGCTCCGATTCGAGCAAGTCCTTCGGAATAGCGGCGGTGTTCAAAGCGATGAAGGGTTGGCTTGCTCGCGGGCTGTGCTTGTGAAGTGCACGGGCCACCAGCTCCTTGCCGGTACCGGATTCGCCGGTGATCAGCACTGTGACGTTGGACTGCGATAGCCGACCGATCGCGCGGAACACGTCCTGCATTGCCGGCGCCTGGCCAAGAATTTCAGGCGCGTCGGCGGAGCTTTGCTCAACGCTTGCTTCGCGCAGGCTTTCCTCAAGCGCACGCCGGATTAATTCAACCGCCTTGTCGACATCGAAGGGCTTGGCGAGGTATTCGAATGCACCGCCCTGGAACGCCGCCACGGCAGAGTCGAGATCGGAAAACGCAGTCATGATGATGACCGGAAGTCCGGGATGTTTGGCCTTTACGGCCTGCAGCAACTCAAGCCCGGATTCGCCGGGCATGCGAATGTCGGAGACAAGTACCTGCGGCGTTGCGGATTCGAGCGCCTCCATGGCGTCCCGGGTGTTCGAAAAACTTTTCGTCGCGAGATTCTGGCGAGCGAGCGCCTTTTCAAGGACCCAGCGTATTGACTCGTCGTCGTCAACAATCCAAATTGGTTTCATGTGTTGTGCATTCCCTGGCAAGCGCATCCTGAGTCAAATATTCGTCGCGGCCGAACCGGTTCCAGGGGCGACCCGGCCGCTCCGACGCGTATTCAAGGCAAGGGAATCAGTATCCTGAAATCCGTGCACCCCGCCCGACTCTCACATTCGATAACGCCCATATGCTGCTGAACGAATGTCTGTGCAAGCGTCAGACCAAGTCCACTTCCGCCCGGCTTCCCGGAGACGAGCGGGTAAAAGATTCTGTCCTGGATATCAGCTGGTATTCCCGGCCCGTTGTCTGTGATATGCAAGTCTAGTGCCAGCCGGTACCGGACCTTAGCCAGCGTGACCTGGCGCGCCACGCGTGTCTGGAAGGTGAGCAGTGCATCGCCGTCTGCAATGCGTTGACTTAGCGCTTGCGCCGCGTTGTGCGCAATGTTCAGCACTGCCTGGATTAGCTGCTCTTTGTCGCCGCGGAATTCGGGCACGGAAAGGTCATAGTCGCGCCGGATGGTCAGCCCCTGCGGGAATTCGGCCATGATCAGGCTACGGACCCGTTCGCAAACCTCATGAATGTTGACGTCGCCAACGATGTGCGGCCGTCGATGCGGTGCCAGAAGGCGGTCAACGAGTGTCTGCAGCCGATCTGCTTCCTTGATGATCACCTGCGTGTATTCGCGAAGTTCCTTCAGCTCGCGCTCGGGCAACTCAAGCTCGAGCAGTTGCGCCGCTCCCCGTATGCCACCGAGAGGGTTCTTGATCTCGTGAGCCAGATTGCGAATCAGCTCCTTGTTCGCCTGGCTTTGGTCGAGCAACCTTTCTTCCCGGTCCAGTTTGAGCTGCTGCACGTTTTGGCGCAGTTCGATGAGAACCGGCGCATCGGGATTGTCGAGCGCGGTGACGATAACGTGCGCCTGCAGCGATTCGCGGCCTGCTCGCTCCAGCACCAGGTCAAGCCGCTTGTCGGCGAACCTGTGGGCCAATGCCTCCTCGAATACGCTCGCCAGACTTTCGCTGGTCGGGAAAAGATCTTTCAGCGTGAGATGCGACAGTGTCTTGAAGGAGGACTCGAGCAGGTTCTCGGCTGCCGCGTTGGCATAGATGATCTGGCCCTGGGGATCGAAAATCAGGACGGCCGACGAGAGCAGCTCGAGGCCGGCAAGCGAATTAATAAAGTTTTCCACGAGCGCCAAATAGTAAGGGCCGCGAAGCGCGGCCCTTGAAGTGTAAGCGAAGTTCGGTCCTACTTAAGATTGCCGATTTCGCGTTTTAGTGCTTCGATGTTCTTCTCGGTCCGGTTCACGTCCTCTTTCATGACCGCTACCCGATCCTGGTACTTGGCATAATTGCGTTCATCACCATTGCGCTCTGGCTGGCCACCGTTGTAGACCTTCTTCAGGTCATTCAATTTGCGCTCTTCAATCTTCATTTCTTCGCTCAGGATCTGCAGACGATCATTGTCTCGGGCTCGTTGCACATTGCCGTCGACACGCGGAAAATCTGCCGGAGAAGCGGTGGGACGCACCATGGACGCGGTTTGCACCAATGGCTTCTTGTAGGGCGAGGGGATCATCGAAATGCCCTGCAGGTCGACCCGTTTGCATCCTTTGGTCGCGCCGGTGTTCTTGTATTCGCGGGTGCCGTTGTCACCGACGCAAACAAAAACGTCGCCGTCGGCGCGAGCCATGCTCGTGGCGGAACAGAAAAGGAGGAAGAGGCAGAGGTACTTGTTCATAATGTTTCTTTCACGAAACTATTACGCGGAAGGCCAGTGTAGAGCAAGAGTCGCGGCAATTCAATTCCTGTTAAGCCAAATGGGTTGGACATACAACATTTGCTGATTTTGCGTCAACAAAAGAAAAAGGCGAAGCGCCCGAGGGACCCTTCGCCTTTGCTGACACCGCCTGCTGTTAAAGCCCGCTATTACAGCGAGTAGTACATGTCGAACTCGATTGGATGCGTGGTCATGCGGAAGCGTGTGACTTCCTGCATCTTCAGTTCAAGGTAAGCGTCGATCATGGTGTCGCTGAATACGCCACCACGGGTCAGGAATTCGCGATCCTTGTCGAGGTACTCCAGCGCCTGGTCAAGCGATGAGCACACGGTTGGGATCAGTGCGTCTTCCTCTGGCGGCAGGTGGTACAGGTCCTTCGATGCGGCTTCACCTGGATGAATCTTGTTCTGCACGCCGTCCAGACCTGCCATCAGCAAGGCAGCGAAGCACAGATACGGGTTCGCGGAAGGATCCGGGAAGCGCGTTTCAATGCGGCGACCTTTCGGGTTCGGCACGTGCGGAATGCGGATGGAAGCCGAACGGTTACGCGACGAATAAGCCAGCTTGACCGGCGCTTCGAAGCCAGGAACCAGCCGCTTGTACGAGTTGGTGCCCGGGTTGGTAATGGCGTTGAGCGCGCGCGCATGCTTGATGATGCCGCCGATGTAGAACAGTGCAAACTCGGACAAGCCAGCGTAGCCGTCACCCGCAAACAGGTTTTTGCCATCCTTCCAGACTGACTGATGCACGTGCATGCCGGATCCGTTGTCGCCAACGATCGGCTTCGGCATGAAGGTCGCGGTCTTGCCGTAGGTGTGTGCGACGTTTTGCACTACGTACTTCAAGGTCTGCGTCCAGTCGGCGCGCTCTACCAGCGTAGAGAAACGGGTGCCGATTTCATTCTGGCCTGCGCCCGCTACTTCGTGATGATGAACTTCAACCGGAATACCGAGCGATTCAAGAATCAGGCACATCTCGGAACGCATGTCCTGGAAGCTGTCGACCGGTGGGACGGGGAAGTAACCACCCTTCACGGTTGGACGATGGCCGGTGTTGCCGCCTTCGAATTTTTGCCCGCTGCTCCACGCTGCTTCTTCAGAGCCGATCTGCACCATGCAGCCCGACATGTCGATCTTCCAGCGCACGCTATCGAAAATGAAGAATTCTGGCTCCGGGCCGAAATAGGCGGTGTCGCCAATGCCGGACGACTTGAGATACGCTTCAGCGCGACGTGCGATCGACCGTGGATCGCGGTCATAGCCCTTGCCATCGGATGGCTCAATAACGTCACATTGCATGAAGAGGGTCGTCTCTTCCATGAATGGATCGATATTGGCGGTATTGGGGTCCGGCATGAGGATCATGTCCGATGCTTCGATGCCCTTCCAGCCAGCGATGGAGGAGCCGTCAAAAGCGTGGCCGGATTCGAATTTGTCCATGTCGAAGTGCGAAACCGGAACCGTAACGTGCTGTTCCTTGCCTCGGGTATCAGCAAAGCGAAAATCAACGAATTTGACTTCGTTTTCTTTTGCCATTTTCAAGACCTCTGCGGCCGTCCTTGCCATGCGAATCTCCTAGAATGAACAAAGTAAATTAGAGTATGTTGGCATTAGCCGACATCGGGAAAGCGGGTGTGCGGCGCCCTGCGAGCAAGGCGCTGATCGCGGGAGCAAATATGGTTGCTTTGCAGCCTGAACTCAGCGCGACATAATAGCAGATTCCGTGCCACGAACTCGATCAAGCATCTGCCGAAATGGTGCTGACGGAGCGCAATGTTCGCCCTTTATAGTGGCTGATCCAGGCTTTTTCACGAGGGGCTGCGAGGCTAGTCCGCGCACAAAGTTAGTGCAAGGAGAGCGATAGGCGCATTATTCTGGTGCAAAGTATATTTTTCCGCTGGTATCGCTTCTCTTTGGTGCAGATCTTAAAGCTAGCAACGCAGCCGAATCATTACGCCAGCAAGGAACAGCATGGACTTGAAAAGTGCGGCTACGGCCGAAGACATCCTTGAGGTGGCACGCAGCAGGGCCGCCAAAGAAAAGCTTCCCTATTCGGGAGCAGTGACACCCCTTGAAGCATTTTCGCTACTGAAGGACGGCGCCAACGTAAAGCTGGTGGACGTCAGGACGAAGGCGGAACGCGACTGGGTCGGCCGGGTCGCCATTCCCGCCGACCGCCATCTTGCTGTGGAGTGGAATCTCTACCCAGGAGGGTCCCCGAATCCAGACTTCTTGTCGGAGTTGTCTCAGGTAGCGAGGACCGATGACGTGCTGCTATTTCTTTGCCGTTCCGGCGTGCGCTCCCGCCATGCGGCCAAAGCGGCAACGGAGATGGGGTTCAAGCACTGCTACGACATTCTGGAAGGTTTCGAGGGCGACAAGGATAGCGCCGGGCACCGCAAGTCTGTGGGAGGATGGTGCAAGGCCGGCCTGCCATGGACCGGCGCCTGAGACCCCGCGGAGCGCATCGCATACACACACTAGCGGCCCACCCCAGCACGGTCGCTATGCCGCCTTCATGAGTCCGCCAAGCCGCAAGCGGACGTACTGTATGTGACTGCGAAGCCCGTAGAGCTCTTCGGCGAAGGAAAGCGGAATTGAAATCTGGTTGACCTTCTCTTCAATCTCATTCAGGCGCGCCAACTGGCGAGGATAGACTTCAGCACGCTTTTCCGGCGGCACATCCTCCACCGCCTGCTCCACAGAGCGCAGTTCGCCATACCACCGGTACACCCGCGAGCGCACCTTCCACACGTATAGCGGCGGTATCACCCGCGACAATGGCAGGAACAGCGCGCCAACCGCGACAATCACGACCCACATTCTTTCAAAGAAATTCGCGAGCCAGAAAGGCATGTACCGCTGCAGCAGCGGCGGACCCGACTTGTAGTATTTTTCAGCGTCCCTTGCTACCGGGATTTCCGTATAACCGGCATTGGGAAACTCGCCGCGCTTGCGGAACCAGCCTGCCCCGCCATGTATCCTCGAAGCCGACTGCACGAACAGGTCTACCAACGCAGGGTGCAATGATTCGCGCGCAACCAGCGTCGCCGTCGGTGCAATCAAATGATAATTTTTCGGCGGGATATCGCGTCCCAGGTCGACGATACCTCTCGGCAGGATCACGTTGGACAGAAACGGAAAACGGCGGGTATAGGCCTCGGCTTGAGTGAAGTCGAAAAGCTTGATACCAGGCGTCTGCAATAGCATCTGGATGAGCGGGGTGTTCGGCGCGGAACTGAAAACCAGTCCATCAATGCGCCCTTCCAGAAGCTCCACCGTCGCGGGCGTGTTTTCCAGCCCACCGAGAGTCAAGTCAGTCTGCTCTATCCCGTTCACGCCAAGAAGTTTGGTGAATAGCTGGGGTACACCGGAGCCGGTCGGACCCACGTTAATCTTCAGACCCTTGAGCTGATTTAGCTGAGTGAGGTCGTGATTATCGCGGTAGAACAGCCAGACCGGCTCGGTGAAGAGACTGCCCAGCGAAATCAGTCCGCGCCGCTCCGCCTCCACTTCATCCGTCGACCCGCTTTGCACGAAGGCGATATCGATCCCGGAATGCGGCTCGTCGAGCCGTGCCAGGTTGTCCTGCGACCCGAGCGAAGGCTTCAGAATCACCTCAATATGCTCTTTTGCGAGAAGCGCGGCATACCGCTTGCCATACTGCGCATAGGAACTGTTGTCCTGGCCCGTGGAGAGCGTCACCCGACGCGGCGGCGAAGGGTCGACCAGCCAGTATGCAAGCATGCATACAACCGCAATGGCCAATGTAGCGGGCCCCGCCGTTACGACAAGGTCGCGCAATGAGAAACGAGTGAAGTTGAATATTTTTGGCATGCATGTCCCGCTAAAACACCGTGGGGAACACCTTGCCAACAATCTGGCGGCTATGCAAGCGGCAATCTGCAGTCACGCATTTTCGCTTCGCCGGACGCGCAGGGATGCGATGCCGGCTTAGGAAGTATTTTCTTGCACTGCAGGAGTCCGGCTAAACAGTCAACGAGGCAGCAATCCGCCGGGCAGCAGTCATCCGGGCAGCAGTTTTCCAGACGCGCCATGGTGCGGCTTGCGCGCCGCATCGTCAGACAAAAAGTCGGCCGCGATAGAAAACCACTGGTCCATCGATATTACGCGCTGGGCGATATTGAAAAGCTCTTCCTCCTTGACCAGCCGCTGATAGAGATTGGCGCAATAGAGTTCCATCGAGGCGCATAGCTCTTCAATTTTCTCGCGGCCCTGGCCAACTGCGCTCCGGACTCCCACTCGCAGCGAACCGAGGATGCACAGCCCGCGATGGCTTAGGGATTCGAGTTCGGCCAGCAAGGGGTCGGCCTCGCGCGTGGCCTTGCGGATCGCGGGGATCACATACATTTCCACCTTGCGGGAGTGGCAGTATTCATCAAACTCGGAGAGCTTGTTGATCGCGGTCTCCAGGACGACCACATCCGGTTGTGCCGCACTTCGCGCGTTGTTGCTGATGAATTGCTGCAGTGCTGACAGTCCGCACCGCGCATTCTTTTGTTCTACCGATAAGGTAACAAGAGAATAGGTAGCAGTGAGCATCGTGTCCCCGATATTCTTGTGATGTGAAGCGGAGCGTGTGTGGCCAACTTGTTACCTTCGGCGGGTAACTTTGCGGGCCGTCGCTTGATCGCGTCGCATAAGTATAGAAAGCGCGCAACCGCCCCGTTTGATATCGCGCAAGGCAGGCGGAACGGTCCTGCAGTTATGCCGACCTCATCGGCAATCGAATAACTGCACTCTCGTCGTGGTGCAGTGCGTCAGCCGACTTTAACCGCGTGTTCGCGGGTAGTGTGGAACGTGACTTGCGGCCAGCGTTCCTGCGTCAGCTTGAGATTGACGCCGGAAGTAGCCAGATACGCCATGTTGCCGGCGGCGTCGTAGGCGATGTGATTGCCGGCGGAAGACTTTTCGAAATCGGCAAGCACGCGCTTGTCATCGCAGGAAACCCAGCGCGCGCTGCTGATGCTGGTGCCCTCGAATACCGCGTCCACCCCATACTCATTAAGCAGGCGACTCGCTACGACTTCAAACTGCAGCACGCCCACCGCGCCGAGCACCAGGTCGCCGCTGTGGACCGGCTTGAAGACCTGCACTGCGCCCTCTTCCCCCAACTGCTGCAAGCCCTTGTGCAGTTGCTTGATCTTGAGGGGATTGCGAATGCGGACTGAGCGAAAGAAGTCTGGCGCAAAATACGGAATGCCGGTGAACTGCAGTGGCTCGCCCTCCGAGAACGTGTCGCCAATCTGCATGTTGCCGTGGTTGGGCAGGCCAATGATATCGCCCGCGTAGGCTTCTTCGACCTGTTCACGGCTCGCTGCCATGAACGTCACCACGCTCGACACCTTGATGTCGCGGTTGAGGCGAAGGTGGCGGATCTTCATGCCACGCTCGAAGCGCCCGGAACACACGCGCAGGAAGGCGATGCGGTCGCGATGGGCGGGATCCATGTTCGCCTGGATCTTGAAAACGAATCCGGTAAAGGCCGGCTCGGTTGGCAATACGGCGCGCACCGTGGCGTCGCGCTCGCGCGGCGGTTGAGCCCAGTCGAGCAAGGCATTCAGTATTTCACGCACACCAAAGTTGTTTATGGCGGACCCAAAGAAAACCGGCGTCAGTTGCCCTGCCAGGAAAGCATCAAGATTGAATGGATTGGAGGCGCCATGCACAAGTTCCACCTCCATCTTGAGCTGTTCCATCTCAAGCGGGAACAGTTCCAGCAGTCGAGGGTTGTTAATGCCCTTGATGATTTCGAAAGCCTGGTCCGCCTTTTCGCTGCCAGCCGCAAACAGCATGATCTCGTCACGCAACAGGTGATACACCCCACGGAAGGACTTGCCCATGCCGATCGGCCATGTCACCGGCGCGCACCTGATCTCGAGCACCGACTCAAGCTCATCGAGCAACTCAAGCGGGTCACGCGTTTCACGATCCAGCTTGTTCATGAAAGTGATGATGGGCGTGTTCCGCATCCGGCACACATTGAGCAGCTTGATGGTCTGCGCCTCAACGCCCTTCGCCGCGTCAATTACCATCAATGCAGAGTCAACTGCGGTCAAGACGCGATAGGTGTCTTCCGAAAAGTCCTGGTGTCCCGGCGTGTCAAGCAGGTTGACCACATGATCGCGATATTCAAACTGCATCACCGAACTCGCCACCGAAATGCCGCGCTGCTTCTCGATCTCCATCCAGTCGGAGGTAGCATGGCGGCCGCTCTTGCGCGCCTTGACTGTCCCTGCAAGCTGGATGGCGCCCGAAAACAGCAACAGTTTCTCAGTCAGTGTGGTCTTGCCGGCGTCTGGATGGGAAATGATGCCGAAGGTACGACGCCGGGCGACTTCTCGAGCGATCAGTTCAAGCGGGACGACGCGCGTCTCCGGGGTCGAGGCGGCGTCGCCAGAATGAACGGGCAAGGCGGCTTCGCCAGCAGTAACAGGATCGGGAATTGTGGCCATGGAGGGGCTGCGGAAAACCGTAAATTTTAGCGGCTATTGGCGGTTTAGTCGAACTGCCATTGGGAACGCTCTGGAATTCCTCTTCAAATTCGGTTGGGAAGTCTTGATGCGACGTCCCCTGGGAGCATGGCTTTGGCGCATTTGCATCCGCGCTGGTCGGAACATAAGGCCCTCCCCTGCATCGTACAATCGGGACCTCAAGAAGGGATTTGCCTTGCTCACAATACCAAAACACATCGACGCCCTGCTCTTCGATCTCGGGGGCGTCCTGATTGATGTCGATTTCAATCGCGCTTTTGAAAACTGGTCCCTCGCAAGCGGCATTGACGCTACGCTATTGCGATCCCGCTTCAAGGTCGACGACGCATATCACCGCCATGAACGTGCCGAAATCAGCGCGGAGCAATATTTCGCCGCACTGCGAAATTCGCTCGGCATCAATATTGACGATGCCCTGTTCGAGCGCGGCTGGAACGCGATCCTGGGCGCGGAAATTGTCAGCACCACGCGCTTGCTTCCGGGACTGTTGCAGCAACGACCGCTTTACCTGTTCAGCAATTCAAACCGCACGCATCATGTGCGCTGGGAGCGAGCATATGCTGGCATGCTAGCGAATTTCGCGGAAGTGTTTGTCTCGTCGGAAATTGGTCTGCGCAAGCCGGACGCTGAAGCTTTCCTGCATGTCGCAAGCGCCGCCGGTCTGGACCCACGGCACATTCTTTTTTTCGACGACACCATGGAAAACGTCGATGGCGCCAAGGCTGTCGGCATGATGGCAGTACACGTCACTGGGACCGACAGCATCATCGATGCAATTCGCAGTGCGGATTCGTGACCGCGCCGTCAATGATGCAACGTAGGTCCGCGCGTCAGGCAGTTGAAGTCGATTTGCATGCTAAGCAGTTGCTCAGCCTGGCCAAGCCGGACCAGGCCGCGTAGCGCTTCTCGATAGATTTCGCGGTCGCGTGCGGACGCGTGCATGCTGCACATTGCTTCCACCATGGCTTCGATCACTTCATCCGAATAAGTTGGAAAGCGCATGTCGACCTTGTCAAAAATATTTGCGTCACTATCCCTGTCGGGCTGCCGTTAAAGAACGCCAACGCACCCGTCTGGAGTGGCCGATTCATTGCTGACGCCTTCACCATAGCTCGAAGCGCCCCACTGTCCTTGCGCTCACACAAAAACGCCGCCCGTCGACGACGCCGTGCTCGCCGCGGAAGCGAAATCTGTCACTTATCACGGGCAGAAACACTACCCGCGTCCACATTAAACCAGGAGTGCCGCGGCTGAAAAAAATCCCGCAGCGGCTTGCGCTGCGGGAAACTCGCTGCCTACCCATTTGAGTCGAGTTGGAGATGACTCGATATCGATAATATGCTCGAAACACAGCGTGGTTTTGCGACGCCACAATCGAACAGGTCGGGTCTATTCGGCGATATCGTGAAGTTGACACATGGAGTGTCTTGAGCGGGAAAACGCGGCTGCTTCGTCGATCACAATAATATCGAAGCCCGACGTTTCCTTCATCCGGGATGGCCGGCCGCTGCACGATATTCGCTCGTGGCGCGGCTTTGACAACGCTCGTTATCGAGGCGGGTTGGCGATGGCGCGGGAAGCACACGAGTTGGACCGAAAGCGGGCACCGGAGCGACTCGATTCAAATGCGACGAGGAAACGACGAAAAAGCCCTAACCGGCGTCCGTCCGTGGACTGATCATCACTCGCTATTCGGTGGTTTCTGCATGGCCAAGCTGCGCCGCGCTGGCGCAGGCTAGCCAAAGGCGTTGCAAGCCGCCAGTTCAAGCGTTACGCAACAGTCGCAGTGCGCGGCTTGAATTGCTTGTCGCTGATACGGAACTTGTTCCGCCGATCCCCCATGAGCGTCCGCAGATCCTTAATACTCAGCTGCGTAACCTCATGCATTCGAATTAATAGAGAAGCGCCGACTGGCAGCCTCCGATGGCGGATCTTGCTGATCACGGGAGGCGCTACTTCCAGAGCTCGCGAAAGTGCCGCATCGTTTTTCAGATTAAGTTTGCCAATAATCGACCCCAGAAGATTATCGGGGTCGTAATGAACCGTGTCCGTCGGGTTTTTGTCGCTCATGATTCGCCCTCTCCAGGTTGATAACTGCTCACTGGATTGTGGCGGGTTGTTGATATACTTTTTTGAGATTGCGCAACGGCCCGCTTGACAGCGAACGTCGGCGGCCGAAATGGGAGTTTAAGCTCCTTTAGTCAATCAAATCGCTTAATAATCGCCAGCCTTGCCGAAGCGGATGAGATTCGAAGCCGATTACTCCGCCGCGTGCGACTGGGAGCCAAATTCGGCCTCTTCTTCGAAGTAGTCCTCGCGGCACGCCACACTGCAGAATCGCCGCACATTGTCTACGGCATGATCGCAATACCAGCAAAACCCTTTCGCAGGCAGCATCGGTTTTGCTTGTGAAACGCCCGGTTGTTGTGCGTTAGTCGGCTGCATGTTTCGGCCGTTACCTTGTTCCATATTTTCTCCGCGAAATGGGCGTACTCGTTGTCTTGGAGATTACCCACTAGAAATGCGCGTCGCATGAGAAAGATCAACCGGTAACCGGATTCGAATAAATTGCTACACAGACCGTGTCAGCAGCAAGACGAGGTTTGACTTCGCACAACCGAAAGCCCCCACTCCGCGCAAGCGGGAGGGCCAAGTCAGGTGGAGATGAGTAGGATCTATGCCCGCATTGCGGCGCAGAAAAGAAGACTGGGTTTCGGGTTGATCACGGGCCTGCAATGCCCATCGCGTCACCCCTTACTTTTTGCTTGGGGTGTGCTGCACCGGATCGCCCGCTACAAGAAGACTGCAACGTACTTTTTCAACCAGCATTGCATCCATTGACCCGCGCCACCAGCGCATGGCGAGCGGCTTGTGCCGGGAGTGACCAACAATCACCAGTTCGATTCCGAGGGACTGGGAAAGACTTTGAATGATGTCAGCCGGCTCGCCGACTTCAAGGTGGTTTATCACGCGCATCCCGGCGCCGGTCAACATCGCGTTCCCTTCCCCAAGCTCTATTTCCATCTTTTGCCGCTCCGCGGCCAGGCCCTCTTCCACGCTTAGCACGGCTGCCGCGGCATATTCGCCAACCAGCAGATAGGGGGGCGGCGTAACCACGACCACAAGATGGACCTCCGCAGACGGATCCGGTGCCAGACGGATGCATTCGTTCAGCGCAAAACGGCTTTCCTTGGTGCCGTTGTAGGCGACCAGAATTTTCCGATACATGAGCGTCTCCCTTTGCGTTCCGATTTATCCAGTATATGCCGTCGTGCTACCTGCAGGGCCGGTACCAGCAGCCACCGGACATTCGAGGTCGCGAAGTTACGACTTTGAGGCATTCAGACGCTCGAAAGCGCCTTTTGCCGTCTGCCGCAGGCGTGCCTACTTTAGCAACAAAATATGGCGGCCGGCAAATTTCTCTTGATCACAAAGAAAGGACCGCTTAGGCATAGAAAAACCCCTAGTTCATGGGATGGCTTATCACGTTGGCGAGAAGTCTAATGGCACATTACTAAAAGTAAGTTGCTCTAAGGTTGGTTACAATCCGCCTTTTCGCTCCTTTCGCTTTCTGCATCATGCCGGAGTCCACTATGCCAACTGCCTGGGAAGCCTTTCACTCATCCATACAAATCCTCGCCGGTCCCGATTCACAGCGAAGTCGACTGGCCCAGGCATGTTCTGACCACTTGGTACGGCTTTCCAAGAAGGATGTTCCGGCCGAGATTCGGGACGAATTTTTGAAGCTTCTGACTGGCGCGGTAAGGAACAAGGAAAAGGCAGACCGATCCTCAATAATGGAGAATCTTTCCGGCATTGAAGATCGCGAGGTGTATGGGATGATCAGTGCGATCGTCAGGATGTATGACGCAATCACGCGCTACGAGCCAATCCTGTCCTCAGGCTTGGCGCCCGGAGGCCGCGCGGAGCGCGGGTTTGGCGCAGAATAAAAAAAAACCCGGCAACCAGAAGGTGCCGGGCTTAAATCCATCCCTTTTAGAGGCTGGAGGAGACGAATTCACTATAGCCGCCGATATGGCCAGTGTCTGCTTTCCAATTCGTATAACTCATATTCGTGCCGTGAATAAGCCGCGGTGCAGAATATTACGTCGGGGCGACCCGTTACAGGGTCTTGAGGTCAAAGGGCCGTCTCGCGATCGAGCATCACAGAAGGTTAACTTTCGAACCTTAGTCTCTGTGGTGATTCGAGCGAAGAAAAACCCGCCGGAATCGCTTCGGGCGGGTTTTATGTCTCCTGCTCCATCCTTGGGAATAGATTTTTTAGCTGCAGCGGGATTTTGCCCGAACAGATTGCGTTCGTCACTACGCAGTGCAGCATAAGCTTTGGCGCGGGTGTTCATGCGTTGCCATCGCCACGTGGCGGACCTAGCCCTGCGCTGGCTCGGGTACGATCGCCTCGCGGTCCACTCGGTATGCCGCAACAGGTTCCCGGACCCCGTGCTTGCCATCCTGGTTTTGCAAGAACATTTGAACCAGGTCATTAATGAGTCGCCGCTCGTGATCCTTGAGCGCTCGCACGTCTTCAAGAAGTTTGACGTCCGCGGAATCGAAGCCATAGGATTCAGCGGCCGGCGGATAACTCAATACCGGGGCACCCTCCCCTTCGCCATAGCGTAACCACATCACCGATACCGCCAGCCACTCCGCTATGACGCGGAGTTTGTCCTGTGTTGGAATAGCTTCGCCAAGCAGCCATTTGCGCGCAGCATGCACAGTAATTGGCTGCCACGGGTAACGAGCATTGAAGTTACGCGCCAGCAGTGTCGCGCTTTCCGGAGCCTCTGACACATTGGCTAGCGCTGTTTTGAGACGCGCACTAAATCCGCGTCGTTCGCTAGAGACGCTCATGCTGCCCTCCAGGTATCGCGGGAGACTGATTGGCAAGGCCGCACACAAGCCAATGACATATCGGCCGGGCGGCATGAGGAGACAGCCCCGACCAAAGCCGGCGCTTCGGACAAATCGGACATGGATTATTTACTTTCGGTCATATTTTGGTAGCGCACACTCCGGTATACGCATGATTTCGGCATCTGGATTCGAACGATAGATAACAGGATTTTTTCGACATGGCTTGGCGGAAAGCACCCTTCCGGGCCCGAAACTTTCGTATCGTCGAAGTCTGTCGCGGAAATCCGACGTCCGTTTTTCAGCGGTGGAACTTGTTCGACTACTATGTAATCCGGCTCAAGCCGCGGTAGCGCCCTTGAGCAACGATGTAGCGATGTAGTGATCGACCGATCCAGACCAGGCCTCGACCGATGGCGATAATTTCAGTATCCATCGCGCTGGCCTGAACACCCGCCACCAACACCAGGAGAGCACCGCCATGAAAGCGTCCCAGAACACTGTGCAAAAGCCCGCCCTACAGCTTGCCCCGGTTGCTGCACTTGCAGCGGCGCTTTTCCTTGCCGGATGTGCGGCCCGATCGCCCGCGCCAGTCGCTTCGCAGTCCATCCCCCTCTCTTCGCCGTCCAGTAACGCGACGTATCAAGATATCGCATCGAGTCCCGTGCGTACGGAAGCCGACCGCGCTGCGGACGCCCGGCGAAAACCCACTGAGTTCCTTTCATTCGTACAGCCGCGTCCGGGAATGAATGTCATCGACGTCGATGCCGGCGGAGGTTATACCACCCAGTTGCTGGCTCTGGCTGTCGGACCGAGTGGCAAGGTGTATGCACAGGTCGACCAACGGCGGCCAAACCTCGAGAAGCGTCTCGCGGATCATCCGCAACCAAACATCATTCCCACGGTGCGACCATTCCAGGACCCGGTGCCACCTGGCACGCCTCCGCTTGATCTGGCCACCCTGATCCTGAACTACCATGACATCGCAAACATGCCGGTCGACCGCCTGCAGATGAACCGTCACTTGTTCGACGCACTCAAGCCAGGCGGCCATCTGGTGATTGTGGACCACGCTGCCCGGCCGGGCAGCGGCACGGCGGACTCGTCGACACTGCACCGCATTGACGAAGCCAGCGTGATTTCCGAAGTACAGCAAGCCGGCTTCCGCCTGCAACAGCGCGGGGAATTTTATTCCAATCCGTCGGACCGCCGGGACCGCCCATCGTCCGACCGTGAGCAACAGTCAGACAAGTTTGCCCTGAAATTCGTAAAACCCTGAGCGCGATCTTACGGATTACCGTCCACCATTCTGGTCGTAATGTCGACCATGGCCAAGGCGCAAAGCATGTGAAACATTGCAATGGTTATGCTGGTGCAAGACGAGGCAGGGATCACGATCAGGGCAGGTGATCCTTGCCGACCCATAACCCGGGCCGCTATGCAAGTCTGGTGGCGCGCCGGCACAGCAATTCACTTGCAGGTCTCAGACCCGACCGCCGCTCCCATACACCTTCCCGGTGCGGCCGGGTTTGTAGAGTGCGCCGTCGGCGTCGCGCGGCGGCTCATCATACTGCTGGCGGTTGGCCTGCATTGCTTCGATTTTCTGAGCCAGAGCCGGAACGACGTCGTGCATGACGGTATTTATCTTCGACATCATTCCCACCTTGACGTGGTGCGTGGGCGTGGTCGCTGCATGCAATATCGCCTGGGCCACCTGGTGCGGATCGATCTGCGGCGTTGGCAACTTCGGTTCACGATCCATGTAGTTTTTTGCGTGCTGCGGAAACGGCGTGTCTACCGCAGTTGGCTGGATCAATGTAATTGAGACTGGAGCCTTGTCGATTTCC
This sequence comes from Herminiimonas sp., assembly GCA_028292265.1. Classification (GTDB taxonomy): domain Bacteria; phylum Pseudomonadota; class Gammaproteobacteria; order Burkholderiales; family Burkholderiaceae_D; genus JAQGMR01. The sequence goes on along the minus strand of JAQGMR010000006.1, from coordinate 178,490 downwards.
TCCAGCTCCACCGCAAGGCGTCGGTGAAGCCTTTCACCGCATGCTTGGAGGCAGCGTACATGCCCTGCAGCGGAATCACCGCGTCTGATACTTCGCTACCAACGTTGATGAGTGCGCCGCCCTGAACGATCAGATGTGGCAAGGCGACGAGTGAACCGTTGACGACACCCCAAAAGTTGGTATCGAACAGGCGCCTGCTGTCGGCCTCGGACACCGTGTCAAGCCGGCCATAGATTGAGGCACCCGCGTCGTTGATCCAGGTATCTATCCGTCCGAAGCGCTGGATTGCGGCCTGTGCGATGCGTTCAACCTGCTCACGTACGCCAACATCAGCCACCATATCGATGGCCTCGCCACCGACCGCATTGATCTCGGCAACGATCTCAGCCAGCGTGTCTTCACTGCGCGCGGCCAGTACCAGCTTTGCACCCTGGTCCGCTGCGGATTCGGCCGTCGCGAGGCCGATGCCACTGGACGCGCCGGTTATGACGATGACTTGCTGGTCGAGTGGTTTGAGGGAACGTGCCATGCTGCTAAACCTCCTTGGTGCGTTTGCATGAATGGCCGCTCCGGTTCGACAGATCAGAAACTGCCGAAATAGCTTGGGCGGACGATGCCATCGTCATGCAAGCTGCATACCTGCCGCAAGTTGAGGTTTCTACTACCGCTACATGGATGCCTGTGGCATCTCACAGGCCAGGGAAACGTCTCGCCGAATCACTGTTGCATGTCTGCTGAATGCCAGGTGCAAAACTGCAGGACGGGCGTCGCGGCGGGGCCGGAATAGCCTTCCAACTCCGCTGACTACCGGCGCAGTCCGTCCCGTATTTCGCGAAGCAGCAGCACCTCTTCCGCCACCACGGCCGGGACCGGCGCAGGCGTAGCACGCTTGAGTCGATTCACCTGTCGCACCATCAGAAAAATGACAAAGGCGAGGATGATGAAGTTCAGCGTGACGGTGAGAAAGTTTCCATACGCAAGCACAGCGCCCGCCTTCTTTGCATCGGCGAGCGTGGTTGCGGTCTGGCCTGCCAGCGGCAGAAAGTAATTGCTGAAATCGAGGCCGCCAAAAACCCGGCTGATGATTGGCATGATGATGTCACCAACGAGTGAATCGACGATCTTTGCGAAGGCTGCGCCGATGATGACCCCGACCGCGAGATCCATCACATTACCCTTTGCCGCGAACTCCCGGAACTCACTGATAAGGCTCATCCTGTTTCTCCCCGTGTAATTTTTGATCCGCGCTCTTGAGTCCGCAGCCTGTTCGGCTTGATGCAGTTTGCAATGCGGCTAGTGATTTGATGCCCCGCTAACATGGCGCAGGCCATGTCGGCGAGCACCGACACACGGCCTACTGCACGACGACGACGTCACCGTTTGTCTGCGGTGGAATCTTGATGGCGATGGCCTTGATCGGTCCGCTGGTCACGATGGTGCCGGAATGCGCCGTGCCTTTTGGAATGACGATAAGCATCCCCGGTTTGATGTCGCGCCGCTCATTGCCGAGCCACATCTGGCCTGTGCCTTCGATGATGTACTGAATTTCATCGGACTTGGCGTGGAAGTGCTTTGGTGCGTTGCCCGCCTGGATTGCAATCGTCGCATTGTCTGTCACCACCAGCGGTTTGGAGCGCATGTCCGGGTTGGGCGTAGCGGGAAGATCGGCGCTTGCCACCCCGATCAGGTCGTACACGCCCGCGACCAGTGGCGCGGTCTCGGCGTGCGCCGCTGGCAGCAGGTGTTGAGCGACAGGCGATACGGTCAAGCCAGCTACAAAGGCGGCAGCAATCGCAACGGACATCACAACAGATCGACGCATGGCGGAACTCCTTCTAACGGGTTGGAATGTTGCAGATAGTAATATAAGTTTGGCAAAGGTCCTCACCGGAATTCGCCGCAGTTTGTCATGCAGTGCAGCATCGCGCGAGCTTGTTCAAGGAAGTTGACGAAGCCGTACGGTGTCGGGTCCACGATAGACGAATCAGATCCCGAGCAGGATTTCAATCAGGGAGCCCGGCGTGGTCACCATCGCGTCGTGACCCGCCTCAAGCTCTGCGTAGTGCCAGTCCTCGCGCGCTTTTGCGTAGTCGCGGCTTGCCGTAGTGGGAACATAGTGCGGCGTCACCGCGACATAGGTCGCGGGCAGGCCGTTGCCGACCACGCCCTTTAACCGGAAAACATCTTCGTAGCTTGAAAGTGGATGCGGCGTGCATTCCTTGCGCAGCCATGCCGCCTGCTCCGGCACAGTCACGCCAAAGGCCGCCGGATCGGGCACCGGAATCGACACCCCGCCCGACGCGGTCGCCAGCGCCCGACGCATGGCGACGACATCGGCCGGGATCATCGAGAAGGCGCTCTGGCCATCGTTCAGGATGAGCGCATCGAGGTAGACCAGATGCCGTATCCGATGCGGCACGCGGTCCGCCGCGCCGCTGATGCTGATGCCGCCGAAGCTGTGGCCAACCAGCACCACGTCTGACAAGTCTTCCGCCTCCAACAAATTAACTACATCCCTGACGTAGCAATCAAGGGTGATGTCACGCGACAGAAGGTGCGCCCGCTCCCCGGAACCGGTTTGGGTCGGCGTAAACACCCGGTGCCCCGCCTGGCGCAATCCGGATGCCACATCGCGCCAGCACCATGCGCCATGCCACGCACCGTGCACTAGCACATAGGTTTTCATGCTGGCGATTATTCCGCCTTGATGCCTGCGCTTTGCATCAACTGCCCATAGCGTGTCAATTGCTCGCGCGTCGCGGTGCCAAGTTCCTGCGGCGAGGAGCCGCGCATGGTCAGCCCCTGTGCACGGAATTTCTCCTGCACTTCAGGGTCAGCCAGCGCCTTCAATACTTCGGCGTTGAGACGGGTGACGATTTCCTTTGGCGTGCCAGCGGGCGCCACGATAGCGAACCATGAGTTGAACTGGAAGCCCGGCAAGCCAGATTCCGATACGGTAGGGACGCCAGGATATTGCGCAAGTGGCGCCTTGGTCGACACCCCAAGCAGCTTCACCTTCTTGCCTGCAATCAGCGAGCTCACCGTCGCAAGGCCCTGAAATGCGACCGGCACTTCGCCACCCGCCACACCGAGCGCGGCCTGGGAAGCACCCTTGTATGGAACATGGGTCATTGTCACGCCTGCGTTCGCTGCAAACAGCGCCATGGCAATGTGCTGCGGGCTGCCAATGCCGCCAGAACCGTAATTTATTTTGCCTGGGTTGGCGCGCGCCGCCTTGATGACGTCGTCAACGGTGTTGTAACCGGTATTAGGCGTGGCGACCATGCCCCACTCGACTGTGGCCACGAGCGATACCGGCTCGAAGTCCTTGAGGATATTCCACGGCAGATGTGCGGAAATGTTCGGCAGCATGGTCATGATGCTGTCGTTGAAACCGCCGACCGTGTAGCCATCCGGCGCAGCTTTCGCCACCTTGTCCGCACCGATCTGACCGGAGGCGCCCGGCATGTTCTCAATGACGAACGCCTGCCCCATGTTGGCCGCCATTTTCTGGGTAAGGATGCGGGCCGCATTGTCTACCGCGCTGGCAGCGGCCAGCGGCACGATCATGCGGATGGGCCGGGCGGGATAAGTCGATTGCGCCTGGGCCGCAAGGGCCATTGCGCCAAGCGCCATGAAAAGGGAAAAGCGTGCTGCGTAAAACATGGTCGTCTCCAGTTGGTGTTCTTGTGTGCCGCGGTCCGTTCTACTCGTCATGCAGAGGCCGCATTTGTTGAACGCTCTACTGCCTGCCGCCGATCTGCGCTTATGACGATTACGGTATCAACGCCGCGCCTGTTACTTATTCTGCGCTCAGCGGCGCAATGTCGAGTTCGGTCGCCAGGGTCGCCAGCACCGCGAATAACGCCGGCGCCACGGGCACGCCATCACGCAAGTAATCGATGCGCTTTTGATGGCTCTGCTCGCCCGGCACCCAGATGCGTTCGACATTGGGCATGCGTTCGCTATTGTGCAGGTCACGTACCACCACGTCGACCCGTTCCTTGAACGCCTTGACATCACCGAAGGCGCTAATGTCGATGGCCATGATGGCTTGTCCAGTGTTTGTTGGTGTCGATTGGTCTGCGTTAAAGTCCACCACCTGCTTGCCCATCGCGGCGCTGTTCAGTGTGCCGGCAAGCAGGCCGACAATCAGTGCAAGGCCGTAACCCTTGTAGCCACCGATTGGAAGCAGGAAGCCCTCGGCCGCCCGCTTCGGGTCCAGCAGGGGCTTGCCTTCGCGGTCGATCATCCAGCCTTCGGGCATGGACTCGCCCTGCTGCGCCTTGGCCTTGACCTTGCCGTAAGCGGCGACCGTGGTGGCCATGTCGAGCACGATGGGCGCTTCCTCACCGGCCGGCACCGCCACCGCGATTGGATTGGTGGAGAGCAGCATGTCCAGCCCGCCCCACGGCGGCAGATGGTTGGCGTTGCCGACGGCGAAGTACAGGCCGATCATGTCGTGCTCGAGCGCCATCCGGGCATACAGCGATGCCGGTCCGGCATGGTTGCTGTGCTGGGCGCCGACCCATGCCACGCCGCAGGTGCGCGCCTTCTCGATGGCGATTTCCGCTGCGCGCGCCATGACGAGGTGCCCCATTGCGTTGTCGCCGTCCAGCAGCGCCATTGCTGGCCTCTCGGTGACGACAGAAATCTTCGGGCGCAGGTTGATGCCACCCGACTGGATCCGCTTCACGTAGGGCAGCAGGCGGATGATGCCGTGGCCGTCCGATCCCTGCAGGTCCGCCTGTGTCATCAGGTCGGCGACGCGCGCCGCGTCGGCAGGTTCGAGGCCGGCCTTGCACAGCGCGTCGGCGGAAAAAGCACGCAATCGCGCAGCGGAAATCTTGATAGTCATTACAGGGTCTCGCTATGGTTTTGATGTGTAACGCATAAAGCCGGGCTGCCGGATTGTTGCATGAATCCGTAGCCCGGTTGCTGCCGTTGTAACCGCCGCTTGCCTCACCGCGCGGTCCGCGTGCTAGCCCTGTGAACTCATCCCGAAAATGCGGGCGGCATTGCCGCCCAGTATGGCGATGCGTTGCGCATCGCTCAGGGTCGGTGTCTTCATGATCACGTCCACAGGATGCTCTTCCCAAGGGATTGGATGATCGGTGCCGATCATGACCTGGCTTGCGCCGACCTGGGCCACCAGATGGCGCAGCGCCTCTGGCGTGAAGACCAGCGAATCGAAATAAAGCTGGTTCAGATATTCGGTCGGCTTCTTCTTCAGGACAATCTCTGGATTGCAGTTGGCGGGCGAAACGAAACAGCTGTGGTCCGACCGCGGCGCATAGGAACCAAGGTAGCCGCCGCCATGGGCCGCAAGTATTTTCAGGCCGGGGAAGCGATCCAGCGTGCCTTCAAAAATCAGGTGCTGCAACGCGATGGTGGTATCGAGCGGATTGCCGATCGTGTTGGATAACCATCCATTGCCCTTGAACCGTTTTGCCAGCTCTGGCGTGCTTTGGGGATGGATGAATATGACAGCGCCAAGCTCCTCAGCCTTCGCCCACACCGGATGATATTTCGGGTCCGCAAAATCATCGCCCGAGACGCTCGCGCCAACCGCTGCACCGCGCAAGCCGTACTTTTTCACCGCCTCTTCCAGTTGCTGCACGGCCAGCGAAGGCGCCTGCATTGTGAGTGACGCAAATGCGGCGAAGCGGTCAGGACGCGCGGCGCACAGTTCGGCCAGCTTTTCATTGTGGATTGCGCATATGGCGCGGGCCGTGTCGGCGTCCTTGCGGTACCAGAACGGATTGATGCTCAAGACCTGCATGTCGATGCCCTGCTGATCCATCGCAGCCAGCCGCTTCTCAATTTCGATGAAGTGCTCCGGTATGCCCTTCACCGGTGGCAGCACGCCTTTGGCGTCCGCTCCCATCAGGTCGATCGCATCCTGGAAAAAGCAATGCGCGTGGGTATCGATGGTCTTGATACGCTTGCCGCGGATGAGCGGACCAACGCGCCGGGTCTGCGGCCTGGCCTGCGCATGCGCGGCCTCCAGCAGGCCGCAACTGCAAAACACCAGCCCGGCCATGGCGCCGGCGCTGTTCTTGATAAAGGCTCTGCGATCAGTCATGTTGCGTGTCCCCTTTTTTATCGACATTACGTCACTATGAGTACTGCTTGTTGGTGCCGCTTGTTGGTGCCGCTTGTTCCTGCCGCTTGTTCCTGCCGATTGTTCGCGATCTGTTCACGCTAATCGTCCCTGTCAAGGGACTTGAATAATGCCATCAATTGTTGCTCTCAGGCGGGACGCTCGCTGTCGTGAAGGCCGGTCCGCAATGCCCCCAGGATTCGTCCAGAAGATTTCACGTCGGTTGCGCTCGTGCCAGTGCACTGCAGCACTGCCATGCCACTCCATTTTGTTATGATCTAGCGCCACACTGATTCGCACACAGGATCGGAGGGTAACCGGTCTTGCCCTTCGGTGTTCATCCCAACTTGTTACGGAAGCCGCATATGCCACTTATTGAATCGATTGATGTAGCCGCCGTCACAGTGCCGCTGGATGTCGTCACCTCTTTCTCGACCCGAACCGTGAGCGAACGCCACTATTGCCTGGTCAAGGTTCGCTCCACCGAAGGCGTGGAAGGTATCGGCTTCTGCTATGTCGGCAGCGCGGCGGGCGCGATTGCAAAGGTGGCGGTGGAACAATTGCTGGCGCCGCACCTGCTCGGACGTGAAAGCCGCCTTAGTGAAGGCCTGTGGCAGACCATGTACCAGGAATCGGTACTGCAAGGACGTTCCGGCGCAGTGATGCGCGCGCTGTCGATCCTCGACACCGCGATTTGGGACCTCAACGCCCGCTCCAGCAAGCTGCCGCTGCATCACTACCTGGGCGCAATGGTGGACGACAAGGTGCCGGCCTATGCCAGCGGCGGCTACTACGTCGACGGCAAGACCGCCGCCATGCTTGGTGATGAAATGGAAGGCTATGCGCGCGAGGGTTTTACTGCCGTCAAGATGAAGACGGGCCGACTCTCGCCACGCGAGGAGGAAGAACGTGTTCGCGCCGCACGCGAGGCGATCGGCCCTGACGTGCTGCTGATGCTGGATGCAAATAATGCGTGGCGCGACCTGCCCACCGCCATGGAATATGTGCGCCGCTTCGAGCAGCATGAGCCGTACTGGATTGAAGAACCGTTTTCACCGGACGCGATCGACCTGCATGCGCGCCTGGCGCAGTCCACACCGATCACCGTGGCGACGGGCGAAATCGAAGTCGGGCGCTGGCGGTTCCGTGAACTGATCGATGCCGGCGGCGCAGAAATCCTGCAAACCGATGCCGCGGTATGTGGTGGCATTTCTGAATGGCGCCGCATCGCGGCGCATGCGGACAGCCGCGGTGTGACGGTATGCCCGCACTGGTTCCACGACCTGCATGCACCACTCGTCGCCGCCACGCCCAACGCGCGCTTCGTCGAATATTTCGCCGACGATCAGGTGCTCAATTTCCGCCGCCTGATCGATCGCCAGTTGTCGCTGGACCGGGGCGATGTGGTCCTGCATCGCGAGCCAGGTTTGGGATTCAACTTCGACGAGGCGGCGATAGCGAAGTACGCGGGCGCCGCAAAGGCCTGGACGACGGTCCGCAGATAATAAATGGGCGCCGTGTTTGGCGCCCCTCCCTACTCCACCGTCACGCCCGCCGCCTTCACAATTTTTCCCCACTTCTGATACTCAGCCAGGAAGAACTGGCTGAACTGCGCTGGCGTTCCGCCGCGTACGACCGCGCCCTGCGAGGCCAGCGTGTCGCGCAGTTCTTTTTCGGTCAGCACCTCATTCATGGTCTTGGACAACTGATCCACGATTGGCTTGCTGATGCCAGCCGGCGCGAGCAAGCCGAACCATGTGCCGGCTTCAAAGCCGGCCACGCCGGCTTCCTGCATGGTGGGCACATCGGGGAACTGCGACGAGCGTTCTGCCGACGTAATGGCGAGGGCGCGCAGTTTGCCGCTTTTCGCAAGCGGCGCTGCGGTGCTGAACACGTCAAACATCAAATCGATCTGCCCTGCGATAAGGTCTACAAGAGCCGGCCCACTGCCCTTGTACGGCACGTGCTTCATGTCCACCTTGGTCAAGGTCTTGAAGTACTCGCCCGCCAGATGTGCGGCGCTGCCATTGCCGAAGGAACCGTAATTCAGCTTTCCCGGCTGGGCCTTCCCATCCTTGATCAACTCCGCCACATTGTTCGCCTTGAGCGACGGATTCACCACCAGCAGCAGCGGTTGGGTTGCAACCAGGGTGACCGGCTCAAAGCTTTTCACTGGATCGTAATTGAGTTTGGCGTAGATGTGCGGCGTCACTGTCAGCGGGCCTGCGGCGCTGAACAGAAGCGTGTAGCCGTCAGCCGGCGACTTGGCAACAATTTCCTGGCCGATTGCGCCACCGGCGCCGGCCCGGTTTTCCACAACGACCGGTTGCCCTAGCCGCTGCCCAAGAGACTTCGCGATAAGTCGCGCGGTGCTGTCGGTGGAACCTCCGACGGCATAGGGCACGATCAGCCGGATCGGCTTGGCGGGCCAACTCTGGGCGTGTGCCGTGCCGACCACCAGTAGTGGCAGCACGCAGGCCGCATGCAGGCCGCGTCGAAGCAGTGTTGAAATTGATGGGAAAAGCCGCATGATGTCTCTCTCGTTTTATAGTTGGATAGTACGACTGCAAGGTCCGGATTTGTCTTTCTGGCCTCTACTTCGGCTCGGCCACGCCGTCACTCAGTTGCTCGGCCTCTACGGGGCCAATGCGGCCAACCCGATTGCCGAAGCGCTCCAGCATGACCTGCTCGAACGGTACGCCTTCATGCCCGATCCAGCTGCCTGAGCGCAAGCGGTAGCTTTCATGCCGCAAGGCCGCTTCCGGTCGCGTCCCGGTAACCAGCGCCTTGGCGCCTTCGAGCACAAGGCGCCGGAAACGCACGATGGCGGCGTCCGAAGCGGTGAGGTGCTCAATGGTGCGGTCCACTATCCGTCCCTGGCTGTCCTGAATCATCGCGTCCTGCTCCGCCACGCCACGCACGCCAGTAAAAGTCGAATGCTTCTGCAGGGCTCGATCAATCCGGTATTCGTTGGCGCGATTGGAAAGTGGCATGAACTTGTCGTCGACCTCCGCGATGACGCCATGGCCGGCCTTGAACTTGGCGCGCTCATCGTCGGTAAGTGGCCGGACCGGGTTCCATGCGTAAGTGTAGATCCAGCAGTTGTGGTCGTCGATCGGTACCCAGGTATAGCCGAAGTGGTTCTCACCAGGCAGCGTCGATGGCGTGGTGCTGTGTGCCGGCAGTGCGAACTGCGTGGTGCGCCAATAACGATCCTCACCGTCCGCGCGGCGTGCGCCGCCAACGACAAACCCGACATCATGCTCCAGGACGGAAAACTGCGGACGGGGATCATCGCGAATCCAGCGCAAACGTTTCTCGTCAGCCGGTGCGTCTGGATTCTCGTTCGACGGCATGTGCGGCGCCGGCATGTGCAGGAAGGAAAAGTGCGCCGTGTCGAGCGCGCCTTCAATGGACTGCGCCCAGTTGCATTCCTGCAGCTTCTTTGTCACGTAACGGTGCGATGCTGGCACCAGGCCGAATTCAAGCTGCGGCACCCCGGGCAGCTTGTCAGGCTCGCTGCCATCCGGCCCAAGCCACGCCCATACGATCTCGCCGAATTCGCGCGTCGGGTAGGTGCGCAAACGAATCGATTTGTAATAGCCGGAATCGTCCGGCACGTTGGGCAACTCAACCGGTTTGCCTTCCATGTCGAATTTCCAGCCATGGAACACACACCGAATTGCGCAGTCTTCATTCCGCCCGAAATAAAGCGACGCGCCGCGGTGCGGACATTTCGAATCGGCCAGTCCGACGACGCCCTTCGCGTTTCGAAAGGCGACCAGTTCCTCGCCCATGATGTTGACGCGCAGTGGCGCGCCGTCGGCTTCCGGCAGTTCACGCGAGAGCGCGATCGGCTGCCAGAAGTGGCGCATGTATTGGCCCATCGGCGTTTGCGGACCGGTGCGGGTCAGCATTTCATTGTCGGCAGCGCTCAGCATGGCGAATCCTTCAGCGAGGAAAATTCAAGAGTAGATGTGACTTCGGACGTCAACGTGCCGAGCCAATGCCATACGGCTTGCCCCAGGCGAGCGTGTCGAGCGTTGGACCAGACGGCGTGTATTCGCAGCCGATCCAGCGATCCCAACCCAGCTTTTCAATTTGTCCAAACAGGTAAGGGAAATGGATTTCACCGGTTCCTGGTTCGTGCCGGCCGGGCACGTTTCCGACCTGAATGTGACCGATATAGGGAAACGCCTCATGCAACTTCGGCGTGATAGCGCCCTCTTCCATCTGGACATGGAATGTGTCAAAGCACAACTTGACGTTGTCCCGTCCCAGCGCCTTGATGACCGCAATGCCCTCGTCGAGGCGGTGATAGAGAAAGTCGGGAAAGCGCGCAGTGCAGCAGGGCTCCAGTATCAGCGTGATGCGTTCCGCAGCCGCCATGTCCGCGGCCCACGCCAGGTTCTCCTGAAACAGCGCCATGCAGCGTTCCGGGTCAAGATCTGGCGTCATGTTGCCTGGCATGACGTGAATCATCGGCCGGCCGACCTGTACGGCATAGGCAACCGCCGTCTCCATGCTGCTGCGAAATGCCTGCTCACGCCCTGGCATCGCCGCGATACCGCGCTCGCCTCCCTCCCAGTCGAACGGCGCTAATACCTGAACCAGGTCCAGGCCGTTGTCGGAAAGCAGCCGGGCCATTTGCGCCGCCGGGTATTCGTAAGGAAACGCGATCTCCACACCCTTGAAGCCGGCCTGCGCCGCCGCTGTGAAGCGGTCCAGCATGGGAACCTCGGTAAAAAGCCAGCGAAGGTTGGGGTCAAATCTAAGCATGCACACTCCAGGGAAAAGCTGCAGAACGGACTGCGGGACAGGACTGAAAAACTGCGTCGCGGAACCGCGGGTGTCGAGCGCAAGCAGGGGCTGCGAACACGGCTGCATAACCGCTGGATAACAGGCTCCATACCGGCTCGACGGAAACCCGCAGCAACGCATCATTCAGGAAGACTCACAGGGTATAGTCGATGTACTGTTTCGACAAACCAGATATTTTTATCGATTAGTGAGCTTTCCTGATGAATCAAACCCAGGCTGCCATAGCCAATATCACCCTGCGCCAATTGCGGGCGTTCGTAGCTATCGCTGACGCAGGAAGCTTCGTCGCGGCATCACGGCGACTGTCGCTGACGCCGTCGGCCTTGAGCCTGCTCGTCAAGGAAATGGAAAACATCCTCGGTGTGAGGCTGTTCCAGCGAACAACCCGCAGTACCACGCTTTCCCTCGTGGGGGCCGATTTCTATCCGTTGGCAAGGAAGGTGCTGGACGATCTCGGGCGCGCGGTCGAAAGCACCCAGGAGCTCGAACAAAAAAAGCGCGGCACCATTCGCATTGCCTGCACCCCGCTGTATGCATCGATCCTCATGCCACAGTTAATTCTGAGCTATCGCGAGCAATACCCTGCCATCGCAATCTACATGCTCGACTCACTCAATCAGCAAGCGCTGTCACGAGTTGGCACCGGCGAGGCCGATCTGTGTATTGCGCCGCAACGTCCGACGCCGCCTGAACTGACGCAGGAAGATTTGTTCAAGGATCGTATGGCGCTTATCTGCCGTGCCGACCATCCGCTGGCGGCGCGCGAGCGGGTCACCTGGGCCCAGGTACTGCGCGAGCCGTTCATATCGCTCACACCTGATTTCACCGCCCGCCTGCAGGCCGACCTCTTCCGCAGTTCGGACCAACTTGTATTGGACCCGGACTTCAATGTTTCCTTCCTGACGACCGCACTCGGCCTGGTGCAGTGGGGCCACGGCATCACGGCGCAACCGGCCAGCGCCATTCCGCTAATTGCGTCCTTCGGGTTGGTATCGCGGCCGATACAGGCGCCGGTGGTTTACCGGCATCTATCGCTTTTCTATCGGCGTGGCGTTGACCTCTCTCCCGCAGCGGGCAGCTTTCGCGAATTTCTCACCAGTTACCTTGCCGGCACAGCGAGGTAGCAGCCGGCTCGGCCCTCCCGATCGCCGCAGCCGACCGGAACGGTTATGGCCCGCGGATGTCTCACTGAACAGGAGCATGTTCAGGAGACACCGTCATGCATCTTCGCCTCGTCCTACCACGTTGGTCTTCCAGCGCCCAGGGCTTCCGTAGCGCCGGCCCTGCTCCCACTTCCCATATTCCCGGCCAGAAATTTGCGCGCTGGATTTTCATGGCCATGATCGCTTGCGTTATGGCGGCCTGTGGCGGAGGCGACAGCGCGACCGTGAACTCGGGCCTCGGTACAAGCGCAACCGGCGCCGCCACCGGCAGTGCATCAGTCCCTGCCGTCACGACCGCGAGTGCCGAAACAGCAGTCGCTGCCGACAATGGTTTGGTCCCAAGCAATCTGTTCTCCGCCATCCTGGCAGGAACCCAGGAAGTGCCCGCATTGGCGAGCAACGGCAGCGGGGTCGGGCTCGTGCTTGTAGACAGCAGTTCCCGCATCTTGAAAGCGAGCATTACGACGACCGGTATTGCGGGAAGTGCCGCAAGCATCCAGCAGGCCATACCAGGCGCGACCGGGCCCGTGATATTTCCAATGGCAGAGACGGCGATTGGCAGCGGGGTATGGACGGTGCAAGCCACCTTCACGACGGAGCAGCTCGCAACGATGATTGCGGGCGGCTATTTCTTCAACGTCGCCAGCCCTACACGTCCGGGTGGCGAAATACGCGGTCAAATCCTGCGCCAGATACCCTTGAGCGGCGCCACCGGCGCGGCAACCACGAGCAACACATCCAGCGTTTCAGCCATTGCGCCGACCACCGCTAATGGCGCGACTGTTTTCGTCAATGTGCTGAGTGGGGCCCAGCAGGTTCCAGCGTCCGGCAGCGCCGCAATGGGAGTCGGCGTGGCAATTATCAGCCCTTCCGCGCCCGCCCTGACGGCGTCACTCATTACCGTGGGCATGGTCGGCTCCAGCGCCGCGATTGCAAGCGCTGTGCCCGGCAGTATCGGTCCCAACGTTGTGTCGTTATTTGAAACTGCTGCAGGAAGTGGCATATGGACAGCACGCGCCAATCTCACGACGGCCCAAAGCGCCACGCTGACCTCGGGCGGAGATTATTTCGAAGTCCGCAGCGCCGCATTTCCGAACGGTGAAATTCGCGGCCAGATTGTCTCCCCGGCTCAGGCCGCTGCTATTGGTGCAAACGCCGCTTCCATCAACACCGGGAGGCCGGGAACCGCAGGTGCAGCAGGAACCGGAATCACCGGGGCTACTGGCATCACAGGTGGCACCACAATCACAGGTACTCCCGGCGTAACTGGCACCACCGCAATCACGGGCACTCCCGGCATAACCGGCAACACCGCGATCACGAGTACTCCTGGCATAACCGGCACCACCGCGATCACTGGCACTCCCGGCATAACCGGCACCACCGGAATCACGGGCACTCCCGGCATAACCGGCAGCACCGCAATCGCCGGCACTCCCGGCATAACCGGCACCACCGCAATCACTGGTACTCCCGGCATAACCGGCACCACCGCGATCACGGGTAGTCCCGGCATAACCGGTGCCACGGGCGTCTTCCCAGGAACGCTTACCCCATCCGGAGTGAGCAACGCGACCGGGTTTACTACCGTACCGGCGACCTCCATCTCCAGCATAGGCTCCCCACCGGTCACTGGCTTCGGTACAAGCACCTTCGCCATCCCGATCGCAACACCCAGCATGACTACGTCCAGTATCAGCAGCACCGGCATCGCCGGCTCCGCAGGCGCAACCGGCATCTCGACCACCGGAACTCCCGGCTCGGCGGGCGCCATTGGAATTGGTACCGGTTCCGTGCCAACGCTGGCGCCTTGAATGCAGAAGGATGCGACGCGCCGTAATGCAGAAGACGGCAACACACGTGGAATCGAGAAGTTGCGATCCTCGTCGAGGCGGCGGGGGCGGCCCAACGGTGTACGAAAAGTCGCGCTCCGTCGCGCTCGTAGCACCGTGTCTGGCGCCGGCCTGTGGACATTCCGCAGGTCTCCACCTGCCCTCAATTTTCTGAACGGCCACAATCACGGCAGCCAATGCAACAGCGCCCTGCGGCATTGTCTGCCGGAGGGCGCTGAGAATGACTTTGTAGACGACTTCCAGCTGACCGATGGATCGGCCAGCCAGCTTGCTACTTACTTCGAAGCGGGTGCTGGCGCCATGGCGTCATTCCGGATCGCGGTTGCTTCGGCTTTCTCGGACTTCATTTCCGTCTTCGCCGCTTTTTTCTCGGCTTTCATTTTTTGCTTTGCCTCTTTCTTGCGTGCCTTGTATTCCGACTTTGCTACGGCGTCGGCCTGGCGCTTTTGCACCATCGGGTCAGCAGAATAAGGGGCATTTGGATTCGGGGCAGCGGACTGCGTTGCTCCGGCAGGTGCGGCAGAGCCAGCTGCGGAGGGAGTTTGCGCTTGCGCAACGTGGACTAGAGCAAGTGCTGATATGGCGACAAGAATTGCGCGCAGGTTTTTCATGGGAGTTCCTTTTCTTTGGTGGTGGAGGCCGGAGGCAGTCATCAAGGCTGTCCGGCCAGATAAAGCGCAACAGCCGGGAGCGACCAAAGACGCCGCGGCTATTGACCCGTCGGACTATACAGCAGACGCGCCACAAGGTCGAAACCGGAACCGCGTGATTGCGCCGACCTGTATGCGACGCACGTTGGTACGGCTGGCTGTCGCCGTCCTCGCCGAACGGGCTGCCTCAGAAACTACTCCATCTTTACTGCGGCATCTTTCGCCAGCTTGCCCCAGAATTTCGCATCTTCCTTAACGAAAGCCGCGAAGTCCGCCGGAGAACTGGAGATCGACACGTCCGTGCCCTCACGGGCGAGCACGGTTTTCATCTCAGGCCGCTGCATGGCGGCGACGGTCGCCTCGTACAGCTTTTTCACCACGTCTGGCGGTGTGCCTGGTGGCGCGAAGATCCCGTACCAGAATTCAAGCTTGTAACCAGGCAGGCCCGCTTCTTTCATGCCAGGAAGTTCCGGTACCAGCGACGTACGCTCCGTGGTCGTGATCGCCAGCCCGCGAAGGCGGCCCGACTTGATGAACGGCAGCACCGACGGCGGCGTAGCGAAGGCTATTTGGGTATCACCCGCGATCACGGATTGCATTGCAGGCGCGCCGCCTTTGAAAGGAACGTGGACCATATCAACACCGGCCACCTGGTTGAACAATACGCCGCCCAGATGCGGCGCGGAACCGTTGCCGGCGGAGGCGAAGTTAAGTTTGCCCGGCTCCTTCTTCGCCACCGCGATCAGCTCGGCGATCGACTTGATACCGGTCGAGGGATTGGTCGCGATGACGAGCGGTGAGTTCGAGACTTTGGAGATCGGCACCAGGGTCGAAACGGTCGGACTCTGTTTCGGATTGATCGCGGGATTGACGGCGATGCTGCTTGGGCTCGCGATCAGGATGGTGTAGCCATCCGGCGCGGCATGCGCCACATATTCAGCCGCGATGCTCGATCCCGCGCCGGGCTTGTTTTCAACGATCACCGACTGGCGCAGTGCGCGTTCCATGCCGATGGCAAAATTGCGCCCGACATAATCGGCCGCCCCACCCGGCGTGAAGCCAACGATCAGCCGAATTGGACGATCCGGGAATCCTTCCGCCCGCGCCTGGGCGCCCGGCAGGAAGCCCAGCATGCAGCCCACCACTGCGCAAACCACACTCAGCTTCTTCATCAGGTCTCCTCCCTCTTGGGTGGTCAGGGAACTGCCACCACTATTTTTCCGGCATGCAGGTTGGACTCCATGCGCGCTTTGGCCTCGGCCATCTGCGCGAACGGGTAGACCGTGTCCACGACAGGCGGAATGCGTCCGCTTGCAATCAACGGCAGTATGTCCGCGACAAAGCCCGGGTTGGCCGCAACCCGTTGCTCTATGCTGCGCATCTTGTTGGAGACGCCGAACAGGGTAAGCCGTTTTGCATGCAGGGCCTCGATATCAAGGTCGCCGTGGAGCACGCCGTCTACATAGCCGACGGTCGCCAGCCGCGCTTCGAAAGCCATGGTCCGCACGCACTCGGCGAACACGGACCCGCCAACGGCATTCACGACAAGATCAACCCCCTTGCCTGCGGTCGCCTGCATGACCGCATCGTAGAAGTCTGGCTTGCGGGTGCAGATGCCAATGTCGAGTCCCAGTGTAGCAAGCCGTTCCAGCTTTTCCGGCGAGCCGGAAGTGCCTATGACCCTGGCTCCGAGCGCCCGGGCCATCTGCATTGCCGCCACGCCGACACCGGAGGAAACGCCCGCTACCAGCACCCATTCTCCCGGCGCAACGTGCCCCTGCACCACGAGCATGTCGTACACGACAGCGAAGGTAATCGGGAAGCTGGCCGCCTCCGCCCACGAAAGATTGGCCGGCATTGGTATCACTTCGCGCTCGTCGATCAGTGCATATTCCGAAAATGCACCGGGAAAACGTCCGAATACGGGATCGCCTTGTGCGAAGCGCTGCACGCCAGCGCCGAGCGCAACCACTTCACCGGCGCCTTCCATGCCGATCTGCTTGACAGCGCCCTTCTTCGTCAAGCCATGGCCCAAAATGAATTCGCCGCGATTCAGCCCGGCTGCGCGTACGCGCAGCAGAAGCTGTCCGGGTCCTGGCGTCGGCGTGGGAACCTCGCGCAGCGACAGCGTTGCGACCTCATCATCGGCTTGCATCCAGTAAGACTGCATTACATCCTCCTCGGTAGCGGCGGGGTCGCCATGCCTGATCTATTTGCCGGTGAAGACTGGCTTGCGTTTTTCCATGAAGGCGCGACGACCCTCGGCATAGTCTTCGCTCTCGAAGCATGCCAGGATCGCGCGGCGGCAATGATCCATGTCGAGATCGTCGGAGGGCTTCAGCATTTCCTTGATGATGGTCTTGCCGGCGCTAATCGTGAGCGGCGCATTGTTGGCCATTGCCGACGTGTATTCCGCAAGCAGCGCAGGCAGTTCCTGTGGTGCGCAAATTCGGCTGACTAGACCCAGCGACTTCGCTTCGGTGCCGTCGATTTTCCGGGCAGTGAAGAACAGGTCCTTGGCGGCACCGGGGCCAACCAGGTCCACCAGATTCTTCAGTGCCGAAAAGCGATATCCAAGGCCGAGGCGCGCGGCCGGAATTGAGAATACCGAATCGGTCGATGCAATGCGGATGTCACAGCTGATGGCGACGTTGACACCGCCGCCAAGGCAAAAGCCCCGGATACAGGCCAGCGTCGGCTTGCTGCAGTTGTAGATGCCCATGAGCGCTTCTTCCGCCATGGCTTCGTAATGCTTGACCGCTTCACGCGCGGCGCGCATGTCTTCGAATTGCGAAATGTCGGCGCCGGATACGAACGCTTTTTCCCCTTCGCCAGAAAACACGATCAGCCGAATCTGGTCGTCCTGCTCTGCTTGTGCCAGCAGCTTTGGAATCGCTGCCCACATGTCGACTGAGAGTGCGTTATGGCGCGCCGGGTTGTTGAAGCGAATGTGCAGCGTGGTCGCGTCGGCCCAAACCTTCATGCGTTCGGTCGGGGATTGGTAGGCTGTACTTGGCATGAGATGACTCCAGAAAAAATGAAATGGATTTTGCGCGCGCCGCGCCGGCAAAGCCGGCGGTGGCGCCCGAACGGATTAAAAAACGCTGGCAGCCTTCATGCGCGCCATGTCGGCTGCATCGAAACCTAGTTCTTCCAGAATCTCTACGGTATGTTCACCGCGCCGCGGCGCGGAACGCGCAATGGTGCTGGGGGTACGCGAAAGCTGTACCGGCTGCCCTACCAGGCGCTGCTCGCCCAGCCTTGGAGACACCACAGTCTTTACCATGTTCAAGTGCTTGACCTGCGGCTCCTCGAATACTTCCTGCATGTTGTTGATGAGTCCGCAGGCAACGCCACCCTCGTTGAAGCATTCGATCCAGTGTGCGCGATCATGCATGGCAAGACGCCGATTGATTTCCGCATTGAGAACATCGCGATTTTTCGAGCGCCCCATCTTGTCCTTGTAGCGATCATCGTGGGCCAATTCTGGCGCGCCGAGGATCTGACAAAAGCGCTCCCAGATTTTTGAGCCGAACACAGCGATGTTCATGAACCCGTCACGCGCCTGGTATACGCCGGTCGGAATGCTGGTCGGATGATAGTTGCCGGCCTGGCCTGGAATCTCGCCGTCGGTGAGCCAACGTGCCGTCTGGAAGTCCATCATGTAGACCGTAGCTTCGAGCAGCGACGTATGAAGCCATTGTCCCTTGCCGGACGCACCGCGCTCCAGCAGCGCGACCAGAATGCCCTGCGCCGCAAAAATGCCGGAGCATAGATCGGCGATAGGAAGCCCAACCCGCACTGGACCCTGGCCAGGCAACCCGGTTACGGACATCAGCCCGCCCATGCCTTGGGCAATCTGGTCAAATCCCGGACGCTTCGAATAGGGCCCGGTCTGACCGAAGCCAGAGATGCTGGCGTACACCAAACCGGGATTATCCTTGGCGAGACTGTCGTAATCGATACCAAGCCGATACTTCACGTCGGCCCGAAAATTTTCGACCAGCACATCGGCGGTGGCAATCAGCCGCTTCAGCACATCGATACCTTCCTGCTCTTTCAGGTTGAGCGTCATGGAGCGCTTGTTGCGGTGCGTGTACTGGTAGTCCGAGCCGTCCTGGCCACCCAACGTATCGTCGCCCCGCATGTGCTCCGGCATCTGCACCTGGATCACGTCGGCGCCCCAATCAGCAAGCTGTCGGCAAGCGGTGGGTCCGGCACGGACCTGTGTCAGGTCAACGACGCGGAAGCGTTGTAGCGCGGCCGACGCGGGAAGATGGGGCATGGTTAATGTCTCCGTGTTATTGGATTGCAGATTGACGCAGTATTGACGAGACGCCTTCGAAGTGTCAACACTTTTGAGTTCATCGTAGACTTCTTGCTGGCTTTTGGATGACAATCCGCTATAGAATCCGTGGTCGACTGTTATAATTTTTTTGCCGCGTGACAGACTGCGGCGCGCGGTCGATAAGCCTCGCGACTTGAGCGCCGTCCGGGCACCACCGAACTTTTTCAGGAAAGCAGTAACCAGGTGAATAGAGAATGACAGGAGCCGTAAAGCAGCCACTTCAAGGTCTTGCCTTGAGCATTTCGGAGCAGCTCAAGCAACTGATCTATTCGGGCGAAATACTTCCCGGCGAGCGGCTTAATGAAGCGGCGCTGGCACTGCGCATGGGAACCAGTCGCGGACCGATTCGGGAAGCAATCCGCATCCTCGCCGGCTTTGGCATTGTGACCGCGGTGCCAAACAAGGGCGTGTTCGTGCGCAAAATTTCAGTGCGCGAGATGCTGGAAATTTATGAACTTCGGGCGCTGGTATTTGGCTTCGCCGCGCAGCGCGCGACAGAGCGGCTAACCGCCGGCAATCGGCTCGAGCTTGAACGCCTGCTGAAGGCAATGGACACATCATGCGAGACCGGCGACGGTAATGGCTACTACAGCTTGAACCTCGAATTCCATGCGCTGATCCTTACGCTCTCGAACAACAAGCGCGCACACCAGGCATACCTTGACTATGTCAACGAATTGCACCTTTTCCGCCGCAAGTATTTCGACTCCCCCGGCAATATGCGCAAGTCGAATGTCGAGCACTGGCAGATCTACGAAGCGATCTGCAGCGGTTCGGAGGCGCGCGCCAAAACGACGGCCGAGCGCCACGTACTCTCCGGTCGGCAACGCCTGCTGTCGACGCTGGATCAGTCGGCCGAGTAACCGCCGTGAAGAACGCAAACGCAATCCCCCCTCGTCTCAAGGGAAGCAAAGCATGCAGTCGACCAGCCTGTAACGCCTTCCCTGTTGCTCTTTTTGTGAACGTTGAAACGCGCAGTTAAAACCAGCAGTTGAAACCAGCAGTCAAAACTCTATGGAGACAAGTATGGACAAGAATCGTCGCGATCTACTCAAGGCTAGCGCAACCGCCGCAGTCGGTGGCCTGTTGATCAGCCGCGCTGGCGGCGCAAGCGCCCAGGCCAACGGCGCAGCCCAGATCAAGGCAGTGCCCCCACTGGCTGGCGCCGTCGGGATGCGTTTGGCGACCTGCGTGATGGCCGCGGGGTCGGCGCCGACCGTCGTGGTTGTGCTAGACGACGGCAAGCTGATCGACCTGAAAGCCGAAGCACAACGCCAGGGCGTTAGTCTGCCATTCGACGCAAGCTCCATGCTCGCGCTGATCGCAAGCGGCAATGCCGGCTTCGCACGAGTTCGAGCCGTGGCAGAGAAGGCAGCACAGCAGCGTGCTTCGCTGCCGGGTCTGCAACAGGCGCAGTTCATGTCCCCCGTTCCCCGTCCCGACCGTAACATCTACTGCGTCGGCTGGAACTACCTCGACCACTTCGAGGAAGGCAAGGATGTACGCGCTGACAAAACGGTGCAGACCCTGCCAGACCATCCGGTCTTCTTCACCAAGGCCACCCACACCATGAACGGCCCGTTCGATTCGATCCCGCATGATTCGACCTTGTCCAACACGACGGACTGGGAAGCGGAACTCGCGGTAATCATCGGACAGCGCGGCCGCAACATCCCGGAAGACAAGGCCATGGACTATGTGTTTGGCTACTCTGCTTACAACGACACCACCTCGCGCGAAGTACAGCAGAAGCGCCACGGCGGTCAATGGTTCAAGGGCAAGAGCCTGGATGGCCACGGCCCGATGGGCCCGTGGATCGTCACGGCAGCAGGCGTGAAACTCGATGACGTGCGCGTGATTTGCCGCGTGAACGGCGTGGAAAAGCAGAACGCCAGTTACAAGCAGATGTACTTCAAGATTCCCCGCATCATCGCGGAATTATCACGCGGCCTGACACTGGAACCGGGTGACATTATTGCGACGGGTACGCCGTCCGGTGTTGGCTTCGCGCGCAAGCCACAGGAATTTCTGAAGCACGGCGACGTCGTGGAAACCGAAATTACCGGCGTTGGCATCATTCGTAATCCGATTCGTTCGGAAGCCTGACGAACAAACGGCAGCGACGCTACATCGTGCGTCGCTGCCGTCCGCTTACCTTCGGAATACGGCCCGGCCGCAGGGCTACATGGCTTTGCCAGTCGCCTTCTCGCCGCCGGCAAGCCGAATGCGTCAGTTCAATGTACCGCGCCCTTGCAACTGCTAGCGCCGAACGGCATATATATCGGGCACCATCCAATCAATCCCGTCATGAGCGGCACGATGCCCAGCAAGGTCCACCAGCGATAGGCATCCCCGACCACGAAAAACAGGCCAATAATTACGAGCCCTGCGACGACGCGGAGCGCCCGGTCAATGCCTCCTACATTCTTATCCATTTTTGCTCTCCTGAAAATTTCAGTATAAGCAGCCGCCTCGCGGGGCACGGCGAATGTTTTCGGCAAATTTGATGTAGATTCCATTGGAAACCAGCAAAGGAAAAGCGACCAGTACATGGCCGCGATCCGCATCGAAGAAGCCGCTTTCGTCGCGATGCCGAAGGCTTAACTGCTTCCGTTGACGAGAACCTGGTAGACGCCAGAAAGAGAGGCTTGCGGGCTGCGCCCCGCCTGCCTTCTTGATGTGTGGCTAGCGCGATGCAAACGGTTGCGGCCATCGTCGGCAAAGAGGCGGCGAAGGGAGACCCGTTAAACCGCGGAGTGACAATGCGTTGGCTGAAGGGACGATTGCCGCGGCATAGCCTCGATAGAAGCACTCGCCCGGTCTAATGATCCTGATTGCCGTTCCCGTTGCCGTTGCCGTTGCCGTTGCTGGCGCTTTTGCTACTGCGCAGCAGGGAGGCAATCACCCCGCCCAAGTCACGCAAGGCGTGCTCATAACCCCTGGAATCAATCCAGTGAGCCAGATCGACATAGAAGCCGCCGAGGAGCGCAGTGGCGGATCGTACTTGCTGGTACATGCTTTCAGACAGCCTGCCCCGGTAGCCTCGAACGCAGACGAAGGGGATGTCCTTGAGGCGTGGATCGTTCTTGCAGTGCTGCAGCAGAAGCGGCATTTGGGATGCGTCGAAGTGAATACCGCAGACGATCAGATTGAAATCGTAGGTAGCGAGCGCCTTGCGCGCGTCATCCAACGTTGTTACGTATGTCACCTGGTATGTCGGCTCAAGAACCCGCCGTTGCTCATCGATCGACTCCGGCAAAACGGCGCACAGAATTCGCGCTCTCGTCATGTTCCCCCTCCCTGCTTTTATAGTCCCGCTTATAGTCGCTCTTTATCGAGCCCTAGCATCGAACATGGCAGTCGACCAGCACTATCGTGTGCAAGAGAGATTACCGGATTTTTTGACAGTGGGAAATTATTTCCGTTCTACACTATCGGGACCGGCTGGCCGGTCGCACTAATTGGCACGGCATCTAAATGGTAACCGGCGCGTCTGGCGGAAGCCGAAGTACTCCCGCCTACTTGGGTTGGATCGATGCGACCGCTGCTCTGTATCGCTCTTCGCGTCTGGAATATGGGTTGAATAAAGCTACCTTGTCTCGTCCTCGTCTCCGAAGAACGCACGACGGGACTTGGCTCCGACGGACCTGGCAAAATTAATGTGGTGCAGTACTTACCAAACGCCAATAAAATCGGCGCATGGCGTCGCTTGACGCTACGGATACGGGCTCGACCACCAAGAAAGCAGAAAAATCTGATGCCAGCTCATATCGCTGCCGTACGGTACGGTGTCTTGCTGATCGGTTTCAGCGAACAGGAACGCACGCTTTTCGCCTCGTTGTTCAAGGTGTCCGGTGCATATCGTGAATGGAAAGACGATATGGAAGGCAAGCCCGACTGCGTCTTGCTGGATATTGGAACGGACGTAGCGCAAAGCTGGTACGAACGGGACCGTCCGAAGGCCCCTCATCCGCCTGTCATCGCGGTCGGCAATGCGACGCCCGCAACCGGTATCGCAGCGACCATTAGCCGCCCCTTGCGTTGGTCGATCGTGCTTGAAACGCTGGAGTCAGTTACCGGCAGCAGCGCGAATAACGGCGTTGCCGTTCAGACTGAATTGGGGAGCTTAGCGACATCGCTGAAAGCCGGCACCGCCCTCAAATCCGCTGTCCTCGAGCCTGTTGCCGTCAAGCCTGCTACGCCGCGAGTCTATAAGACGGTCGCCACGGCGCTGATTGTGAATCCGAATCCCAAGGGCTGGCGCTACATTACCGGCGAACTGGCGGCCCGCGGCTATCGGGTGGACCATGTTTGTACCGGCGAAGCTGCAGTGCTCTTGCTGGCAAACTTTCGATACAACGCTGTTTTCGTGGAGATGCTTCTGCCGGACGAGGACGGCGTCGGCATCTGCCGCATGCTGAAGCAGTCACAGGGACGGCGCAAGGTGAGCACCATTATCCTCAGCACAAACCGCAAGGCTGTGGACAGGATTCGTGGAACGTTCTTGGGATGCGATGCATTTCTCAGGGCGCCGATTGACGCCGACGAACTGCACCGGACGCTGGATCGTCTCGTTCCGGAATATGTGCTGGAGCAGGAAAAATAGAGGCATTTCGGTTTGTCGCCGATACCGCCGCTACGAACCCGCTCTACGCCCCCAAACCCTTGCGGAAAAGCGCTCACTAGGTCGAATCCCCCACTGCGCCAAGTCTGATTTGCCGGGAAGCTTTCCAAGGACGATTTGCGCATGCGATTTCGTGCCAGCCTGGTGATTTGCAGATTCAATCAGCTTGCGCTATTCGGACGGCCGATTTCTTTGTACACTGGCTCATCGAGATGCCGGGTAACCGCGATTTGGTCTGTTGCAGCGCAATGCCGACACCTCTACCCAGCGGGCAACCCAACAAACGGTTCGACCTCAAGCTGGCTGACGCAGCGATGCGGGAACGACGCATCGCTTTCGATGAAATGTCATTGCGCTGAAATGTTGGCGGCGCATGCTTCTGCAAAACCGGATACCCCGGGTTTGCAGATTGGCGGAGAACACATCGTGACCCCGGAAATCTTGATCGTTCGTGAAAATAATGGATTTCGCCTGTTGCACGGGCAGTTGCATTTAACCAGCGCGCTTTGCCTGGCCCCATCGGTGAAGGTGGAGGTCAGTGGCGAAGGCGAAGCACTGGCTTACTGGGACCGGCGCGCCATCCTGGTTGAGAAGGACGGGCAAAAACTGCCGCTGTACAGGGCTTGAATCAAGCAAGCGTACTCCAAAGGGGCCTTGGACAAAGCCGGCTTTCAGGGTCGGCCGAACTTGGCCGTAAACGTCGCCTTTCCCAGCAGGCCGGCACCAAGTCCCTTGTTAAGCACAAACCCATATAGCCCTGCGGTGCCGGTCTTCGGGACACCGCCTGCCACCTCCAGTTTGTCGACTGCCGTCGCGTACAGCGTGAAGATATAGCGATGCGGCGCGTCGCCCTGCGGTGGACAAGGTCCTCCGTAGTTGCCGTTACCGTTGGTAAGCCCGGTGTCGAACAAATCCGTAGTGCCACCAAAGGCGCCTGCCGGCAGCAAATTCGGGTCGTTACCCGCGCCCTGTGGCAAGCCGGTAGCAGTCGGCGGAATGTCATACACAGCCCAATGCCAGAACCCGCTGCCGGACGGCGCGTCGGGATCAAAGACCTGGAGCGCAAGGGACTTGGTGCCCGCCGGTACGTTGCTCCATTCAATGGCCGGCGAAATATTCTGGCCGGAGCATCCGAAGCCGTTCAGGATGAACTTCTGGTCGAAGGTGCCGCCTGTCAGATCCGGGCTGGACAGGGTAAAGGTAGAAGCCAGAGGCGTCTGAGACTGTCCTTGCGGCTGAGTCTGCAGATTGGTGCCAGTCGTAATGGCAGTCGCGGCCTGGGCCGGCGAATCGTCGCCGTTGCAACCGGCAAGCGGCATGCAGGACAGCGCGAGCAAGGTAGAGGCGAGGATTCCGTGTTTCATGACGCGTGATCTCCTTCCAACGGATTCATTGAATTACGTTGTTGAGGCTTGTCGCCCTGCAGACTCACCAGGTCGACATGATCGTCGTTCGCGCCAAAGCGGTCCTTCATGCAATGCAATGAAAGCGCTGAACCGGTCTGGAAGGGACTGCCCGATAATCCAACTTAGGATGCTTCTCCGGTAACGTCTTGAGTCGCATCAAGAGAACGGGGCTATGCGGGAAACGCCAGTCGCCGCACGGCAAATACGGCGCAGCCAAGCCTTAAGCAGGGAAGAGAGAAGCAGTCGATGCTGGAATGAAAAAGGGCCGGCACGCTCTGGCCGACCCACTTGCAGATCATTGATCGCGCCAGAAACGGCGCGGTCAGTTGCAACGCTTAATGCGTGCGTCCACGCATGGAGGCAGGATGCCCTGGAAGCTGCATGGACTTGCCCGTGTCGACGATCTGGTCGCCGTCCACACGCAGAATCGAAATGTCTTGGTCAATGAAGTTTCCGACATAGATGTAGCGGCCGTCCTGACTGAACACGACGCCTTCCGGCAATCCACGAACTTGAACTTCATTGGACCGAGTCACCTTCTTGCCATCTATCTTCAATGCGACGACCGTTGCGTTCCGGTTATAAAAGAACGCGTTCTTCGCCGAGTTCGTTCCCGCCAAAATGACCGCCACGGCCATCTTGCCAGTTGGACTTATGGCGAATCCTTCCGGGCCGTCACCAACAACAACGCGATCGATCACGCGCGGCGGATTCGCTTCGATGTCGATCACGCTTACGGTATCAATGTGGCCGTCGGAGGCGCCGGAGTTGCCATTGTCCGCAGTCAGCGCCAGCTTGCCATCTGGCGTTATGTCAAGGTTGTAAGGCCACATGCCGACCGGAATGTCTGCCTTGTTGTAGGTAACCTTCTCGCCATTCACCTCAAGCATCGCCACTTTGTGGCCCGGGAACTTGGCAGCAATCGCCCTTTTGCCATCAGGCGTGAAGCGCACGTGTGCCACGTGTTCGCCGATAACGACGGTATCGATCAGCTCCACCTTCTTGCCGGCGATCCGCAAAACGCTAATGGAGTTATCGGCGCGATTCGCTATGAGCGCGAGCGTGCCAGCACGGTTGATCGACATGCCGGACGGCTGCTTCCCAACCGTGACCGTATCGATCAGCTTTGGCGGATTGGTGGTGAGGTCGATTACCCATAGACGGTTGTCAGGGACCTGCTTCAGTACGCCGCCCTCCTCCACCACGTTGATGGAATTTGCAACCAGGGCCAAGCCTTCGTCCGGTGTAATCGCGAGATTGGTCGGCGGGCCTACGATTGAATTCGCCAGAGGCAGATTGACGAGGATTTTTGGCGCTAATGGATCGGTGCCGATATCGATGATCGAGACCGTGTCGCGGCCTTGCTTCGCAAATATGGCCTTTCCGGCGTCGTCCCAACTTTGCTTCTCGTCGTGGCCGACCACCATCAACTCGCGCTTGCCGGGCGATGCCTGCATGGTCGAACAACCTGCGAGTACGGAAATGCTGAGGAGTGCGCTTGCCAGGATGCGGGTGCTTGTCATGTTTGTCCCTTTTTATAATGGTCAGCTTGCCGTGTCGACGTCGTCTGCCCCCGTTGTCGATGTCGCAGTATAGCCGTGTCTTTTGGCAATAGCTGATGTGATCCGGCCTGACCGCTGTTGTGCAGGGAGGGCTGTCGAAGTGTGGCCGCAACCGTTATGGAGGTTGGCTGCCACGGAGGTGCGCGCGGATGCAGCGCCGCGGCTTGGGGTATTGGCCGGTGCGGGCGTACTGGCTGCTGCAGCGCGATTACGCTGCAGCGCAACCCGGCTTCCCCGGTCCGGCGGCGCCGGGCAGCGCAGGCGTCTGTTTAGCGCGATGCCTGCTGCTCAGCCACGAAGATCTCGACCCTGCGATTGCGAGCACGTCCGGCGTCAGTCGTATTCTCGGCCACCGGCTCATGCATGCCACGTCCGTCGATCGCTATGCGGGAAGGATTGACCCCACGCTCCTCAAGATATTTCCGCGTGCTGGCGGCACGGTTCACCGACAGCGGGTTATTGACTGCCTCGGACCCGGTATTGTCCGTGTGGCCGATGATGGAGATATTGGTGTTCGGGTTATCCCGCAAGCTTTGGGCAAACTGGTCGAGAACCGAGCGCAGGTTCGGCTTGATGTCGGCGCGGCCGGTGTCGAAGGAGATATCGCTTGGGATATTCAGCTTCAGCCGGTTATCAGCAGTCTGGGTAACCTCAACGCCCGTACCCTGCGTCGCTTGCTGCATGCGGCGCTTCTGCTCCTCCATGTTGCGAGACCAGATATAGGCGCCCACGCCGCCAGCGGCAGCGCCGATCATGGCCCCAGTGCCGGTGCTTCTGCCAGTGCTGCCGCCCCCGGAGGTCGCGCGTCCCAGCACGGCGCCCGCGACAGCGCCGCCCATGGCGCCCAAACCGGTATTGCGCTGCGTATCGCTCATGTTCATGTCGGCGCAGCCGGAAAGCCCGAGGACGGCGGCCAGCACAGCCGAGGTGATGCGGAGATTGGATGTTCTCATTGCGGAATACCTTGGAAAAGAAGGAGGCAAAAGAATAGCACCGGGGGGCTTTGGCGGCTTGACCTGGGACTGGTAAACGTCCGATCGCAGTGACCTTTTGGTACCTTAACTACGTGGGCGTACTGGTCTTTTTCTTTTCAGGTAGAAGACTGGCTGATGAGGGCACAAACGGGACTTGGACAGTTGCCCGAAGCGCCGTACCCGAGCCAGCATCTATTGCACTGTTTGGTTTCGGCATAGCAGCGATGCGTTTAGTTCGCCGCCGCAAGACGTCTTGACCTAAGTCGTACCACCCACCGAAAGACGTCTTGATCCAAGGCGTGTCGCCGATTGGCCATCGTAGTTGGCCACCTCGGTGGTGCGTTCCTGGGTCGGCTGCGCCGTCTCGTCTACCTGGCCGCCTGCATGATTGCATCACCCGCCATTGCCCTGACCAGCGGAATCCGATTCACCGCCTGGTCAATCGCCGCCATCACTTCCTGTGGCGCCGAATGCTGAACCATATGGCCCACTCCAGGCACAAGAATCAACGCGCTCTGTGGCAGCTCTTCGTGCAGCCGCTCTGAGTGCAGCTTGGGAATGACGTGCAGATCCGCCGCCCCCGCCATGATCACGACCGGCATTTTCAGTTCGCCATAGCGATGACTCAGGTTATAAGCGGAGGGGATCATCAAGGCGATTTCTTCGGTCGTAGCGCGAAGCTGCGAGGGCCGCAGGCTCATCCATACCGGGTACATTGCCTTGA
The DNA here is from genome assembly GCA_028292265.1 of Herminiimonas sp. Taxonomy (GTDB): domain Bacteria; phylum Pseudomonadota; class Gammaproteobacteria; order Burkholderiales; family Burkholderiaceae_D; genus JAQGMR01. The sequence continues at coordinate 150,262 of JAQGMR010000006.1, read as the reverse complement.
ATCGTTCTGTCGTGTCTGCAGGTGCAAACAGCTTGCGTATCATTACAGGCCACAGCATTCTGCCGAACCAGGGCGAGATCGTGTGTCGCATCAGGTCGCCCAAGATTGGCAACGCAGGCGGGGAGGAAAGGACAACGTCGAGCCGGGGCATCGGATAGTAGTACCCGGAAAGTAGAACCAGACTTTGCACATACTCTGGCTGCTCCAGGGCCATGGCCATCGCGACCATGGTGCCCCACGAGTGGCCAACCACCACTGGCTGCTCAACGCCAAGTTGCTGCAATGCCTTGCATAGCAGCTTCGCCTGTGCCAACGGACTCCAAATCGTCATGCGCGGCCGATCGCTATAGCCGTAACCAGGTCGGTCGAAAGCAATAACACGGTACCTTTCCGCCGCCGCGTCCAAAACTCCGCTAACGTCCAACTCCTCGGCCATCGTGCCATTCCCATGCAACATGACTACCGGCTGCCCTTCTCCCCGCTCAATGTAGTGAAGTCGGATTCCATCCACCTCAACGAACCTGCCGAGAGGCGGATTCTCATATTCCGTTTTTCTGGTTCGGCGTTGTACAAACACTGCCATTGTTGCAAGCGCAGCGGCGCCGCCAAGAAGTAAAGGTATGCGTTTCTGCATAAAAGCACTCACTAGAAAGTTTTGTTTTAAGGTGCCTTTGTCAGGCCGTGTTTGAACCGTCATTTCCAATTTATCGAATATGCGGGCCCGTCAACGGCGTATCCAAGGTGCCAGTCGCTTCCCGGCGGCTGTAATCTTCCTCGGCTAAAAGTGCATTCGCCCTGCCCGCCATAGTTTTCGATTGGATAACGGCTGTGTGATGCGCCGCACAAAGCTAAGTTCCGGTTCGCGCGCGCCCGCGGACTTAGACGCAGGTTGCTTGATGCTGACCTGGTGCCCCGGTGCAGAAACGCAAGAAGGGCCGACCCCGCTTGAAGCCGGTGGCGGCGCGTTGTAGCGCTGCATTCGGCCGACGCACGACGCTGCATCGGTGAACCACCGTGAAAGTTGTTTCAGGATGATGCTGTTCAAGTCTAGATATAGACGCCGGAAACGGGAGAATGTCATTCGAGCCATGCAGAACGGCTAACGCCGGGACAGAAGTCCGCCCGTTTTGAACTTACAATCGCTAACCCAAGGCGGGGCCACGACCGGTGAACATCAGTCTTTCTCTCGGAAAGACGCCATGAACAATTGCCCAAACTGTGGAAACGACGACACCCGACGCATTACTCGCAACTTTTGGCAGCGGCTGCTGTTTGCGCAAAGTGCTCGGTTCCAGTGCCGGTGCTGTGGCGAGCGATTTCTCATAAAAGACGCGCAGGACTTGAGGAGGTGGTCCGACAGGTCGTACAGTCGTGACAAGGGAGCGGAAACGCGTTCTGATCGCGTCACGAGCTGACAGGCAATCAATGGCCGTTAATCCGCCGCCCGTACGTGACTTCGCTTTTGACTGGCCGCACATTCCGGTATGGGGCGACCTCGTGCGGCGCGCCAGCGCACATAGGACTTGCTTAGGCTAAATAGCCCATTGCACGCACATGCATCCCAAGATCGCTGTCCGTTTCCGAACCGAATCAAAACTCAGTCGGCGGCAAGCCGACTAGTCACCACGTCATACCCATAAATCCAGTCGGTCGGCAGAAACGGCGGGGGTGGCGTGAGTTGATTGTTGAGGAACTGCTGCCGTGCCTGCAACTGCACTCTGGCTGCACGCGGCAGACGCGCTCGTTCGTATTCCGCTAATGCTGCAATCGGATCCGCACGGTGTGCATCAAGGTGCCGCGCAATGGCGTATCCATCTTCGATCGATATCGCGGCGCCCTGCGCGAGCGTGGGCATCATGGGATGCGCCGCATCACCGAGAAGCGCGATGCGGCCGGAGACCCAGGCGTCGAGCGGGTCATGGTCGTGGATTCCCCATTTGAACGTTTCCGTGGCGCGCGAGAGAAGGTAAAGCATGCCGGGGTGCCAACCGGCATAGGCGTCGAGCATTTCATCAATAGGGCTCGGCACCGCCCACTTCTCGCCTGCCCACTGGTCCGACACGCGACCGGCAAAGATGTTGAGCGATTCACCGCCCCGAATTGGATAGAGTATGACGTGCCCTTTAGGCCCGAGCCACCCTGTGTATTGGCTGCCATCAAATGAAGCGGGCAGCTTGTCGGCCGCCTTGCGCACCTCCTCCATCGGTAGGACCAGGCGCCAACAGATCTGGTTTGTGAACCGGGCTTTGCTTTCTCCAAATACTGCCGTGCGGACCACAGAGTGGATGCCATCAGCACCAAGCACCACGTCAGCTTCGATCTCCTCGCCACTGGCCAGGCGCAGCACCGCACCGTCTTTCCCGTTTTGTACGTCAACACATTCAACGCCGGTATGGATTGATTCCTGTGGCACGAGCGAAAGCAAAAGATTGTGCACATCGGCGCGATGCGCCATCTGATAGCCCGCACCGAAGGTCGCATGCATTCGGCCCTTGAATGGTTCGCGGGACATTTCAGTGCCGTCGTCCCACTTCAATGTGACGCGCGATGGCGGTTCGCAAGCAAGCTGCATGAACTGTTCTTCGAGCCCGAGCGCGCGAATGACCTTGACCGCATTGGGGCCCATTTGCAAGCCGGCGCCGACTTCACCAAGGTCAATAGAACGCTCGTAGACGCTGACTTCAAAGCCGCCCATTTTTCGTAACGCGGCCGCGGCAGTGAGACCGCCAATCCCGGCACCCACGATAGCGATGCGCAGTGCTCGACCAGTATCAAGCATCGTCATGTCTTCTCCGAATTCAATAGTCCCTTGCTTTCGCCTGCCTTCAAGAAGGCGACGAGCGGAAGATGCAACGCGCTTCAGGTAGCAAGCGATTCACTTTCAAGCCTGCTACAGCGCGCGTCATTGCCCAACGCGTCAATCAAGCGAAATTTTGCCAGCCCTGATCACCTTCTCCCATTCTGCTTTCTTCTGGGTGAGAAACTGTTTGAATGCCGCAGGGTCTCCAACAGGAGTATCAACGCCTTGTTCGGCGAATCGCTTTTGTACATCGGGCGACTGCATGATCTTGTTGATTTCGCTGTTGAGTAGATTAACGATCTCGGGAGGTGTATCGCTCGGCGCCATGATCCCGAGCCAGCCCACAACGTCGTAGTCCTTTACGCCCTCTTCCTGCACCGTTGGAACGTTCGGAAGTACTGCCAACCTTTTTGCCCCGGTGACAGCAAGCGCACGTACCTTGCCGCTCTGAATATATTGCAAGGCGCTTGGTACATCGCTTGCGAGTAACTCAACCTCGCCGGACAAAACCGCCATGGTTGCTGGCGCAAAGCCTTTGTAGGGCACATGCGTCATCTTGACGCCGGTCTTTTGAACCAGGCTTTCGATGGCAAGGTGAGGGTAGCTTCCCAGTCCCACGGACGAATAGTTTATCTTCCCCGGCTTCTCTTTCGCATAACTGAGCAAGTCCGCGAAAGACTTCACAGGAAGTGAACTGGGAACGACCAAGGCGGCCGGAAGTAACATCACGAGTGAAACTGGTTTCAGCTCTTTTTCTGCGTCGTACGGAAGGCTCTTGTATAGCGACGGGTTGGTTGAGATATTGGTGCTGCCCAACAGCAGCGTGTAGCCATCGCCAGGTGCCTTGGCGACCACCGTTGTGCCGATTATGGCGCCCCCGCCAGGACGATTCTCGACAATGACCGACTGATTGAACCGGATAGCCAGCCCATTTCCGATAACGCGTGCGGTACCGTCCGCAATGCCGCCAGGGGCAAACGGTACGATGATCCTGATCGGCTTTTCTGGATAGGCCGCATGCGCCGCCTGGGTTTGCATTGCTCCTGAAAGACCAACTGCGATTAGCCCAAGAATAAGTATTCTCTTCATGTTGCGTCTCCTGCTTTTTATGAATTTCATGTTTTTGCCGCGGCAAGGCTTGCCGCGCGGCTCGAGCGTTCAGGCTCTCAGGAAGGCCTCGATCGTGGTCGCAAGACAAACCGGTGTTTCATCCGCTGGGTAGTGGCCCGCATTCGCCATAATTTCTAGCTGTGCATTGGGATACCACTGCATATAGGTTTGGCGCATGCTCTCTGCAGTCAGAGTCGGGTCATGCTCTCCCACGATCACCTTGATCGCTGCAGAATTTCCCTTTACGCGATCCGAAAAATCCGTTTTAGCCCAAGCGTTCAGGTAGGCTGCAAAAGCCTCGACAGTGGAATTGTTCAGGGAATGCGCCACCATTTTATCGAGCCAATATTCAGATAGCCGCTTCCCGGTACTGAGGTCAATAATGCCTTTGCGCACCGCGGGATCTTTTGCCGCCCCGGAAAAGAAAGCCCAACCCTGCTCGTCAAAGGGAACCTCGCACGCCGGTACTGGCGTAATGGCGACAAGTTTGCGCACCCGGTCCGGCACATCGAGCAACACCTGCTGGATCGCCTTGCCGCCCATCGAGTGACCAATCAGGCTGAAGCGCTCCCAGTTGAGGTCGTTTGCAATTACAACTGCGTCGCCGGCTATTTCTGCAATGGTGAAGTCGCCCGCGATCGCCATAGACCCGCCGTAGCCCCGGTAGTCCATGAATGCATAGGTGAAGTCATGCGGGTTGAGGACATCATATAAAGGCCCCCAGCCATGCGCGCTACCGAACCATCCGTGCAGCGCCATGACCTTGTGCGGGCCATTACCAATGATCCTGGTGCTATTTGTCATGGTCATCTCATGTCCGAATCAATCAGGAAGGTCAAACCGGAACTTCATCTACGTTATAGCGGAACAGCCAGTCGTAACGCTCCCTGACTTTCGGCTCGGCCCACTCGCGCTCGACATAGGCCGCGGCGCCGTCGGCCGATGCCAGCGCGGGGTTATGGAAGCGCTTCCCGTTTTCCGTCGACCGCTGCACGATCTTTGTCGTACGCTCAATGCGTGCAACTTCGAACTGCTTTAAAGCCAGCGCCGGGTCGCTTTCATATTTCTCTATGCAGCGGGCAAGGATGTAGCCGTCTTCGATTGCCATCGCTGCGCCTTGGGCGAGGAAAGGTAGTGTTGGATGGCAGGAGTCACCCAGAAGCGTCACACGTCCGAAAGACCATTGCTGCAGTGGTTCCCGTGCCATCAATGCCCACTTGTATGGCACATCGACATTGCTGATCAATTCATGTACATCGTCATGCCAACCCTTGAAGTCGGCATGGCACTCCTCGTGCGTGCCCTTCTGCGTCCATGATTCCACCTGCCAGTCGCCACGCTCCACAATGCCGACGAAGTTCATCAACGCGCCGCCGTGCAGCGGATAGTGGATTACATGGGCGCCAGGCCCGACCCAGTTCGTGCCCACAGGCCGCTGCAGGCGCTGCGGCAGGCGGTCCATCGGAATCACGCCACGCCATGCCAGGCAACCGGAGAAAGTCGGCTGGTCCGCAGCCAGGAGCTGTCCACGGATTTGCGAATGCACACCGTCGGCACCGATCAGCAAATCGCCGCGTGCCAGGCGTCCATCGGCAAGTTTCAGAGTCACGCCTTCTTCGTCCTGCTCAAAGCCTGTGCACTGCGCACCAAGCGTTATAGCCTCCGGTCTCAGGGCGCGCACGGCGTCGGCAAGCACCTTGTGCAGGTCCGGACGGTGGAACATAAGATACGGATAGCCGTACTGCGCAACGGACGTCGCGCCGAGGTCAAACAGTTTCCAGGTCTGGCCAGTATTCCAGAGGCGGATTTCCTTGCCCGAGGGTTCGCTGGCCAGCGCGCGCAAGGCTTCTTCCAACCCTAGTTGGTACAAAGGACGCAAACCGTTTGCGCTCAGCTGCAGCCCCGCGCCAACTTCACGCAGCTCCGGCGCCTGCTCAAAGACTTGCACATCGCAGCCTCGCTTAAGCAGCGCCAGAGCCGCAGTCAGGCCGCCAAGTCCAGCACCTGCAATCAATACTTTTATACGCTTTCTCATTTCATTTCCTGCAAAGGCATGTGGCTGTCGGGACCGGCCATGGTGTTACTCCAACCGGATATTCCTGTCCTTGATAATCTTGCCCCACTTGGCACTTTCCGACTTGACCGTATCGGCGAGTTCAGTTGGTGTAGAAGGCGCGACGTTGAAGCTTGCCTGCGACATCCGGGCCACTACCGCCGGATCTTTCAGCACCGTGTTAACCATCTTGTTGAGCGCGGCGACAACATCAGCCGGCGCGCCGCGTGGCGCGAACAAGGCGAACCACGCGGAGGCTTCAAAGCCCGCGAGTCCTGCTTCCTGCATTGTCGGCACGTCCGGCAGTTCCGGCAGACGTTGCGCGCTGGTGACGGCAAGCGGCCGAACGCGCCCCGCTTTAATCATCGGTAGCGGTGCAGTTGGCGTGTCGACGAAGAAGTCCACGTCGCCAGCGATGAGCGCCGTCATCGCAGGTGCCGCGCCCTTGTACGGCACATGCTGCGCGGAGATGTTCGTCGCCTTCAAGATCATTTCGGTCGTCAAATGGGGTGAACTGCCTTCGCCGGGGCTGGCGAAGTTGAGCTTACCGGGCGCTGCCTTCGCTTTCGCCGTCAGTTCAGCGAGCGTGCGATACGGCGAGCCAGCGCCGACGATCAACACATAAGGTTGCGTGGCGATCATTGAGATCGGTTCAAAGGATTTGATGCCATCGAAGCCCAGCTTCGAATACAGGTTCGGCGCCATGGCGTTGGAGCTGAGTCCGCCCCACAGCAAGGTATAGCCATCCGGAACCGCCCTTGCCACCTTGCCCGCGCCAATGGTGGTGCCGGCACCGGGGACGTTCTCTACGATGAACGTGCCACCAGATTGCTTTTGTAGTGCCTGCGCTACCAGTCTTGCGCTGAAGTCGGTGGCGCCTCCTGGCGCATAGGGAACCACGATGCTGACCGGGCGGCTAGGGTAGTCCGCCGCAAAGGCCGGCGCGGCGATTGCCACCGGCGTGCTGAGCACGGCTGCGGCCAGAGCATGGGAAATGCGCATGTCGTGTGTCTCCTGATAATTTGTTTTGCTTGCGTCGCAGGGCGATTCAAAATTGGGTTTCATATTAAAGCAGGTGGCCGACGATGCCCATGCCTTTGCTATGCCCCGGCCTTTGCCTTTGCCTTTGCCTTTGCCTTTGCCTCTGTTTCCGTCGGTGGCTCTTTTTCCGCTTCGACCTCTTTTTCCGCCTCAGCCTCTGCTTCTGGTTTTGCCACTGCCGCTGCCTCTGTTTCTGCCCTGCCTGTGCCAACACGGCCCCGCCCCCGCTACAGTCCCCTGTCGTTCCGTCAGGCGACTGAAACGAAAGATATCCGCTTTATTCGGGAGTGATCCCCGCCTCCGCAATCACCTTCTTCCAGCGCGCAATCTCACTTTCCACGAGAGCCTGCATCTTCGCTGGCGTGCTTGGAGCTGGCTCGCTGCCAACGCCCTCCAGCGCACGTTTCGTGTCTGGCTGCACAAGCGCGCGCCCAATCTCCTTGTTCAATTTGTCCACGACGTCGGCCGGGGTGCCCTTCGGTGCCGCGATGCCGAGCCAGGACAGCACCTCGAAGCCCGCAAGCGTGTCACCCACCGGCGGCACGCCCGGCAATGTCGGCCATGGCGCAGCGCTGGTCACTGCCAAGGCGCGTAACTTGCCTGCCTTGACCTGGCCAACTGTAACCGTCACTGAATCCACCAGCATATCCACCTCACCGCCAAGAACGGCCTGAACAGGCGCAGCCCCGCCGCGGTAAGGAACGTGCAGGAATTTTGTCTTGCTGGCCGAGCCAAGCAACTCCCCCACCAGGTGCTGGGTGGAGCCAACGCCGACAGAGCTGAATGTAAGCTTTCCCGGTTCGCGTTTCGCCATGGCGATCAGGTCGGCCAAGGTCTTGGCCGGGTGATCGGCGCGCACGGCAATCACAAACGGAAAGGTCGAAACCAGCGAAATCATCTGGAAATCCTTGACCGGCTGATAAGGCAAGTTCTTCTGATACGCGGCGGACACGGCATGGCCACCAGTCAGCATGATGAGGGTGTATCCGTCGGGCGCCGCCTTCGCTACCGCGGCACTGGCAATCGTGCCGCCGGCACCGGTCTTTGGCTCGACCAGGACTGGCGACTTCAGCCCTTCCTGCATCTTGACACCAACAATCCTTGCCACCACGTCGGCATTGCCGCCGGCGCCAAAGCCATGCATCAGCGTGATCGGTCGGCTCGGATAATCGCTTGCCTGAGCCGCGATGCACACGACTGCCAAGGCGGCGCTAACAGCAAGACGTCCCCATTTATTATTCATGTCGATCCTCGATGTGATGATGAACTTCTTCGATGTCAAAGGCCGGTATCAGGCAGGGCAGTGACCATTCTGTTGGTGCTGCCTACTATAGGAAAGCACAGGGTTTTTGCGTAGCGCTTTTCCGTATAATGGACAGAGAGTTAATCGATCCTTCACCATCAGTTACCTGCCATTGCCAACTTCCAGACCGCCGATCACGCCACCTGTCCGGGACGATATCGGGACTATACGACGTGCCAATCTATTACTGCGTCTGCTCGCAACCGCCGGCAAGCGCGGCTTGGCCCTGACCGAAATTTCGGCGCGCAGCGCCCTCCCGCATCCCACAGTGCATCGCCTGCTGAAGCAGCTCAATAACGAGGGCCTGATTTCGCAGCATGAGGAATCGCGTCGCTATCTTCTCGGCCCTGTCGCCTATGAACTGGGACTTGCTGCGGCCGAAATCTTTGACCTGCGCCACGTTTGCCGGCCTGTCCTGGAAAAGTTGAGCGGCGAGACCGAAGACACCTCGTACTTCGTCATGCGCAGCGGGTTCGATGCGGTGTGCATTGATCGTATTGAAGGATCGTTTCCAATCCGGACGATCACGCTGGAAATTGGCAGCCGTCGACCGCTTGGCGTGGGCGCTGGCGGCTTGGCCATTCTGGCGGCATGCAGTGACGAAGAGCATGAACGGATATTGCAAGCGACTGCCCCGCGTCTGCCAGACTTCGGCAAGCTCGATGTGCAGCAACAGCGCGAAGCCATCGCCGGCACCCGCAGCGCCGGCTATGCACTTGTCAAGAACCGCGTCACGCTCGGCGTTACGGCGCTCGGCATGCCATTCCATGACTCCATGCGCCGCCCCATCGGCGCAATCAGTGTCGGTGCCATTGATTCGCGCATGGGCGCGCAGCGCCGCAGGCAAATCGCCCAGCTGTTGAAGGAACAAATCGTCCGGATCGAAAAGGCGATTCGGGACTTGAGTCCCGCGTTCATTGAGCGCTAATGCGCATTCAAGTTTTGCGCTGGTATCCGGTTGTGCCGCCGAAGAGCTTGGCCCGTTGCGACCAGTCGTGGGTTTGGTCCCACAGGTTCAGCACATCCATTGCCTCGGCACGGAATTCCCGGTCTTGGGCTTGAGACGCCGTGTGGACGCTGAGCTCAAGGCGATGCCCTGAAGGGTCGAAGAAATAAATTGAAAGCAGAAAATCATCGTGGTTGGTTGGACCAAGCACACTGATGCCTTTGGCTTCCATGTCTGCCTTGGCTTTCAGCAGCGTGGCCTCGTCCGCAACCCGGAAGGCAAAGTGCTGCACCCAATCCGGCGTTTCGGGATCACGTCCGGAAAGGCTGCCGGCATCTTTCGGCAATTCAAAGAACGCAATGCAGCTGCCATCTTCCATCTCGAAGAAAATGTGGATATGCGGGCTGTATTTTCCGGTCGACGGCACATGGTCTTCGCCCATCGCATGGATGAATTTCAGGCCCAACACATTGGTATAGAAATCGACGGTTTCCCGCGCATCCCTGCAGCGAAACGCGGCATGATGCAAGCTTTTGCAGAGCATAGGGCCTCCTGTATATTTTTTATAGAATCGTTTTTACGAGACGCAAACGGCAGCGCGCGTGCTCAGGATTCGACCGGCGTGGCGGCCATGAATCGTTGATCAATCCAACCGAAAAGCGAATTTCCATCGCGGTCGAAGTGTTCAATCCGCACGCCATCGCCGAACTTGAAGAAAGGTGTTACGGCCTTTCCGGTTTTCAGTATTTCAAGTGCCCGGATCTCGCCAATACAGCCACATCCGACGGACTCGTCTTCATTCGAGACCGTCCCCAGAGCGACCAGCGTGCCGGGCTCGAAGTTGCGGGTCTGCGCCACATGTGCGATCAGGTCGCCGTAATGGAAAGGCGTATCGATGCCGGTGTTGATCTTCCCAACCAGCTCTCCGCGCACCCAGCATTGCATGATGCCAGACACAAGGCTTCCATCCCACAGGTCGCCGAGTTCATCGGGCGTCACCGCAATCGGCCCCATGCTGGATGCGGGTTTTCCTGTCAAGAAGCCGAAGCTACGTTTCAGTTCCGCCGGTATCAAACTGCGCAATGAAACGTCGTTCAACAGCACGAACAGGCGGATGTGCTTGCCGGCCTGCTCCGCGGTTACACCCATCGGCACGTCGTCGGTGATTGCGGCAATCTCCGCTTCGAAATCGATGCCCAGGTCGTCGCTTGGCAGCCGCACGTCCTCATTCCATGCCATGAATCCGTGGGAAATTCCTTGATAGACGAGCGGCTTCTGGAAAAAATCGTCCGGCACGGCCTCGCCGCGTGCCGCGCGGTTGCGCTGAATGTGGCTCGCGTAGGCCGCGCCATCCAGATACTGGTAAGACCGCGGCAATGGGGCTGCAAGCGAATTCATATCGAACGGAAACGCGTCGCTTGCCCGCCCCAGATTGAGGGCTTGGTACAAGCTTTCCAACTGCGGATGCACGGCATCCCAGTTATCGAGGGCATATTGCATTGTCGGTGCGATCGACCCCGACTTCACCGCGGTGCGCAGATCCTTGCTCACGACGAGCAGTTCGCCGTCCCGTCCCGACTTTAATGATGCCAACTTCATGATTTCTCGCTTCCCAATTTGACGAGCCCATTCGGAGACGGGCGGATACGCAGATACGCAGATATGCAGATATGCAGATATGCAGATTGAAAAATAGTGTAATTGAACTCGCGGATTGCGCGGCAGCGCTGTTCACTATCTGGACACTACTTCAACTAGCATGACTTTCTGGGCCTGACAGAAATCTGGGAAGCGCCTCGAACGAGGAGCATTGTGGGGGCGTCGCGTATTGGCCACGAAGCCGTCGACCGCCATTGGCGACAGGGGCCGGTCCGGCAGCATCGAGAAATCGAGGTCAGCCGCGGCCCACCGATGCCACCACCGCAGGAGGGCGCGGCACCCCACCAAGCAGCGAGCCCCGGCAGGCTAACCGGCTGGACGAAGGCACGCAGAAACCGCCCCTACCTTCCGTGGCGACCGCATCGCATTTGGCACGGCGGGAGGCGCAGGTGCAGACGCAATTATTGAGGAATTGTGATGCACGAATGCCCAGTGGCCGACCCGGGCGGGTCGCCATGCGCAGTGCAGCCATGCCCGACCAATTACGCTGTTATGGTCGGCCAAGGCCTTTCGCGAGTGTCTGGGACGCACTCGACTCGAACCACCAGCGGCGCAAGCCACTGGCAAGGTTAGCGTTCAACTTCCGAAATATATGTAGGACGGGTTCCAGGCAGGGCGGCCATTGCTATTGGTCGCTTGACCGCCAACGTCTTTGCTCTCGGGCCGTGAGGAATAGCGTGAACCAGCCACGCCGTAGGCGCCAGTATTTGCCTCGTCAGAAGTGATCCGGCTGCTTTCGGCTGCGCCCTGGCTTCCCCCGTTCATAATTTCATCTTGCACTTCTGCCCGCGTTCGGCTGGATCTGAAGTCGCTAAATTGATCAGATCCATCACGCGTGCCGACGTCCGCCGACGCGAAACCAGCGGTCGCCAGCATTGCCAGCGCTGCCAAAGATTTAATCGTGGATGTGGATTTCATTTCAGTCCCCAAAAAAGTCATGTAGGACTAGGGGCGGTCCGGACGGACATGCGGCCCTTGATGCATTGCCTGGGTGAGTCACGCTATTTCGGTTGGGCTCATCTACAAAACACAGCCTACCGTGGCAGTCTATACAGCTAATTTGATTCCACAATGATCGGTCGGAAAGAATGGATCGGAACTTGCGCCATGCCTTAATCCGCAACAGCTTTGATGAAAGGAGGAAATCGCGGATGCTGGAACAGGCTTGTCAGCAATTAACCGATCACGGTTTGTGTACCCCCCACTATTTCGAGATCCGATCCAATTTGGGTGCGACTCCAGTTCACGCCCGGAACAATTTTTGCATGTCTGATCTAGGCGCCACTTGCTTGACGGGGGCAAGGAAAGGAGCAAAATGAAATTCAGTTTTCACGCAGGCTGGAATATGAAACGCATTGCGCTAGCGACTTCGTTATTGCTCACCTTCTCGGCATCGCACGGACGGGCCAGCGAGTTGAAGCACCCGTCCCCTGTTCTGAAACGAAGCACAGTGTCACAGGATAAGCGGGACTATTCAATCCATGTCGCCAACGGCGACTGGGGCGATGCGAAACCCGAAGAAATTGAAATACTGCTTAACGAAATCACTGCCGAGATGCTGACGCATTTCCCAAACAGGAGGATTGCGTCCATTGAGGTTTCTTCGTCCAGTCTTAGACCGGTCGTGTTGTACGAGAAAGGGCCAGAAAACCAGTACCGTATTCTACTTGCTGCGAAGGGAAGGAATTGGGGCGAATACATCTACGAATTTTCTCATGAGCTTTTTCATGTCCTTGCCAATTATGAGAACCACCGTTCTCCTCAGGGAGCACGGCATCAGTGGTTCGAAGAGATGATGTGCGAGACAGTGTCGCTTTACAACTTGAAGCGATTGTCGACAGGCTGGAAGGAGGCTGCGCCAAGAGGTGAGTGGGTGTCTTCTGGTCCCGAACTGGCGCGATTTACGCAGCGGGCCTTGAGTGATAGTCATCGTCAGCTTCCGCCAAATACATCGCTTCCACAATGGTTCCAGCAGAATCGAAGTTCGCTACTGGGCAACCCCTATCTGCGTAATAAGAATGAGATTGTGGCAATGCTATTTTTACCGATACTTGAGCAAAATCGGGACTGGCGCGCTGTGAGCTTTCTCAATCTCCAACGTACTCAGGAGGCCAAAAGCTTTCGGGAGTATCTTGAAGGATGGTATGGAGACACGCCGACAGCACATCGCGACCTTATCGTTCGAACCATGAAACTGTTCAAGTTCCACGTCCCAGCTGCGACCACACTCAGGCCAATCATGCCGCAAGTGCAGAAAGGGAAACCGGTTGTTCATGTGGCCTCTGTGGACCGAGCGGTTTCCACGAACGATGCCGGGGCTGAAGGGCCTATTCATCAGTAGGCGGTTTAGCCTCGAAGTAATCAGTACCCTCAGTAGCACGCCTCGACGTAGTGCGAATTCGCAAAAAACAAAAACCACGTCGGCCAAGCTTGAGGCGGGTTCTTGATGTTACTGCATCTCCAGTCGCGCTCGCCCATACCGGTTCTAGGTCCGGCCGCAATCGATCGACGCAACCTGCTGTAACTAGGCGAATCCTTTCCCCCCAATGTAATGAATAGGCCGGCAGGATTGTGCCAATGCCGAAATGAAACGTGCTCGCGAGGCGTTTTGACGAAACTCAATATTCATAAGCTCCAGGGGCTGAAACTGGGACACCGTTTTATTAGCCATCGGACGCTCAGACTCACCCAGCGTTCACGTTCCTGAGCGAGCCGCTTATGAAAACCATGGATGCAATCGGGAATCACAGCCAGGAGGTCGCGCACGGCGATCGATTTTCATTTGGTCAGAACTGGGCTCATTTCCTAAATGTTCTTAATGAGGAACGGATCAAGCAAGCCGTTGACAGCTTAAAAGCGCGCCTGGAGATTGATGATTTACGGAACAAGGCATTTTTAGACATTGGAAGCGGGAGCGGCCTGTTTTCCCTCGCAGCTCTAAGGTTGGGTGCAAAGGTACATTCCTTTGATTACGATCCAGAATCCGTAGGGTGCACTAAGGAGCTAAAGGCGCGATATTTCTGTAATGACGATAACTGGAAGATAGAGGCCGGCTCTGTGCTTGACAAAGCCTTCTTGCGGAGCTTGGGTAAGTTTGACGTTGTGTATTCTTGGGGTGTGCTCCATCACACGGGCGACTTATGGACTGCATTGGAAAACATAACTGAAAACGTCGCGCCTCACGGAAAGCTTTTCATATCACTTTATAATGACCAGGGTGGGGCATCCAAGCGGTGGCACACCGTCAAGAAGATATATAACCGATTGCCTCCCTACCTCAAATTAAGCTTCGCCGTACTAGTATGCATTCCGATGGAGCTTAGGTCGCTTGCAATTCATGTGGTTAGAAGAGAACCTCAGGTGTACTTCCGGAATATCGCTAACTACAGCAAAGACCGGGGAATGAGCTGGTGGCATGACAAGGTGGATTGGATTGGCGGCTTTCCGTTTGAAGTTTCTAGACCCGAACAAATATTCGACTTCTACAAAGTTCGTGGGTACACCTTAAAAATATTGAAGACCAGCGGTGGACTCGCGTGTAATGAGTTCGTTTTCCAGCGGAACGACTAAATTGTGTGGTTTGGGAATTCCGACCTCGTACGCAACTTTGAAAGCGGAATCGAAATCCTTTCGGCTTCGCGGAGCGCGGCTGGATGTCCGTCTAGGTCGCTGCATGCTTAGGCATTCGCGAGTGCGTCCTAAACGGCACAAGATCGATATCCGCAAAAGTACCCGTTAAAGCTCCGGATGCTATCGAACCGCAAAATCGCTTGAAAACAAAAAACCCGCGTCAGCACCAGGCTTGAGGCGGGTTTTTTGAACGTTTTCGGACTTCTCAAAACAGGTCGTTGGCGGAGAGACGGGGATTCGAACCCCGGATAGGCTATGAACCTATACACGCTTTCCAGGCGTGCGACTTAAACCGCTCATCCATCTCTCCTGCTGTACTGCAGTCGGAAACGGCCGGCGTTTCGCGAAGCGGCAGATTATAGCAAAGTTTTCAGGGTCGGCGACTGAGAAAGCGGTGACGAGGCGCAAGAGATTCGCCTTAACGCCCTGTGAAGGGACGGCCGCCCGGTAGCGAATCATGGCTGGCATTTCCTAACGCCAGTACCTGTGCCCGCGCAGCCAAGCCGCGCCCCCGCCCTACTGCGCCTGCTTCAACTGATCCAGAATCGCCGGGTTCTCCAAAGTCGAAATATCCTGCGTAATCTCTTCGCCCTTGGCCAGCACGCGCAGCAAACGACGCATGATCTTGCCCGACCTTGTCTTCGGCAGATTGTCACCGAACCGGATTTCCTTCGGCTTGGCGATCGGGCCGATCTCCTTCGCTACCCAGTCGCGCAGTTCCTTGGCAATCTGCTTCGCTTCGTCGCCGGTCGGCCGGGTGCGCTTCAGGACCACGAAAGCGCAGATGGATTCGCCAGTCGTTGCGTCCGGTTTGCCGACCACGGCGGCCTCGGCCACGATCGGGTTTGCGACCAATGCGGATTCGATTTCCATCGTCCCCATGCGGTGGCCCGAAACGTTAAGCACGTCATCGATGCGGCCCGTGATGGTGTAGTAGCCGGTCTCCTTGTTGCGAATCGCGCCGTCGCCGGCGAGGTAGGTTTTGCCGCCCAGTTCTTCCGGAAAATAACTCTTGATGAAGCGCTCTGGATCATTCCATATCGTGCGAATCATGGAGGGCCACGGCCGCTTGACCACGAGGATGCCGCCCTGCCCGTTTGGCAGGTCGCCGCCGGTTTCGTCGACGATCGCGGTCATGATGCCAGGCAGCGGCAAGGTGCATGACCCCGGCACCATTGGCGTAGCGCCCGGCAGGGGCGAAATCATGTGCCCGCCGGTTTCGGTTTGCCAAAAGGTGTCCGTGACCGGGCATCTCTCGCCGCCGATATTCTTGTAGTACCACATCCAGGCTTCTGGATTGATTGGCTCACCAACCGAGCCGAGTATGCGCAGGCTCGACAAATCATACTGTGACGGATGGACCTTCGCGTCGGCTTCAGCGGCCTTGATGAGCGAGCGAATGGCAGTGGGCGCGGTGTAGAAAATGCTTGTCTTGTGCTTCTGGATCATGTCCCAGAAACGACCGGCGTTTGGATAGGTCGGTATGCCTTCGAACACGATCTCGGTAGCGCCGACAGCAAGCGGGCCATACGTAATGTAGCTGTGGCCGGTAACCCAGCCGATGTCGGCGGTGCACCAGAACACGTCGGTCGGCTTGATGTCAAAGGTCCACTTCATCGTCAACGCAGCCCACAGCAGGTAGCCGCCCGACGAATGCTGCACGCCTTTCGGCTTGCCGGTGGAACCCGATGTATAAAGTATGAAGAGCGGATGCTCGGCGCTCACCCATTCCGGTTCACACTCGGCTGACTGCGTTTCCAGAAGCTCGTGCAGCCACAAGTCGCGGCCCTGCAGGAACTTGATGTTGCCGCCAGTGCGTCGGTAGACAACGACATTGCGGATCGCTTCACAGCCGCCAAGCGCGAGCGCTTCATCGACGATTGCCTTCAGCGGAAGCTGCTTGCCACCCCGTACCTGTTCGTCAGCGGTGATGACCGCCACCGCGCCGGCATCGATGATGCGTTCCTGGAGCGACTTCGCCGAGAAGCCACCGAACACGACTGAGTGGGTGGCGCCAATGCGGGCGCAGGCCTGCATGGCGGCGACGCCTTCTACCGACATCGGCATGTAAATGACGACGCGGTCACCCTTCTTGATGCCAAGCGACTTGAGCCCGTTAGCGAAGCGGCAGACCTTCTCATGCAGTTGGCGGTAGGTCAGCGGTGTAACTTCGCCGCCATCGGATTCGAAGATGATGGCGGTCTTGTCGGCGTTACCGTTCTTGAGGTTGCGGTCGAGGCAGTTGTACGAGACGTTGAGTTCGCCATCCTCAAACCATTTGTAGAACGGCGCCTGCGATTCGTCGAGCACCTTGGTAAACGGCTTGTGCCATTCAATATTTTCGCGCGCCAGTTTGGCCCAGAACCCTTCGTAGTCGCGTTCGGCTTCGGCGCACATCGCGTTGTAGACAGCCATGCTGGGAATGGCCGCATTCCTTGCAAGTTCGGCGGGCGGATTAAACACCCGGTTTTCCTGCTTCAACGACTCGATGTCTGCCATGGCGGTCTCCTGCGCGGGGTAATGAAACTGGGGTCGACGATAGGGCTTTTGTCTTACTGACGCCTTACATTGCCGGAAAAGCATTATGCGATCTTTTACAGGAATAGTTCGCCAACGCCTTGATGTAGATGCCTTGAATGCTTAAACAGTCCCGGGGCTCGTGGGCGTCCGCGGTCACATGTCCTTTGTTCGCCGTGTAAAATGCGTGCCACCGACGCCGGTCGTCAGCAGCAGCGGCCGCCGCTTATCAGCAACTTCAAGGATTTGCGCTCAACATGACCACCCTCATCAAGCAAGACGACCTGATCGAATCCGTCGCCGCCGCCCTGCAGTACATCAGCTATTACCATCCGGTTGACTTCATCCAGCACCTCGCACGCGCTTACGAAGCTGAGCAAAGCCCGGCGGCCAAGGACGCTATCGCGCAGATCCTGACCAACTCGCGCATGTGCGCCGAAGGTCGTCGACCGCTGTGCCAGGACACCGGGATCGTGAACGTCTTCATGAAGATCGGCATGGACGTGAAGTTCGAAGGCTTCAAGGGCTCCGTCGCCGATGCTGTCAACGAAGGCGTGCGCCGCGGCTACAACGATCCAGACAACGTGCTGCGCGCCTCAATCGTGGCCGACCCGCAGTTCGACCGCAAGAACACGAAGGACAACACGCCGGCTGTCGTGCATATGGAAGTTGTGCCGGGCAATACGGTTGATATCCAGATCGCTGCCAAGGGTGGCGGCTCGGAAAACAAATCAAAATTTGCCATGCTCAACCCGTCCGATTCCATCGTCGACTGGGTCCTCAAAACAGTGCCGGCAATGGGCGCCGGATGGTGCCCTCCCGGCATGCTTGGCATCGGCATCGGCGGCACCGCTGAGAAGGCCATGTTGATGGCGAAGGAATCGCTGATGGGCGACATCGACATGTACGACCTTCTCAAGCGTGGGCCACAGAACAAGACCGAGGAATTGCGCATTGAACTGTTCCAGAAGGTGAACGCGCTGGGCATCGGCGCGCAGGGCTTGGGCGGCCTTACCACCGTGCTGGACGTGAAGATTGCCATGTATCCGACGCACGCCGCATCCAAGCCGGTAGCGATGATTCCGAACTGCGCAGCGACCCGCCATGCGCATTTCGTGCTCGACGGTTCTGGCCCGGCCTACCTCGAGCCGCCTTCATTGTCCGAGTGGCCGGAAGTGCACTGGACGCCCGACACAGAGAAATCGCGCCGCGTGGACCTGAACACCCTGACGAAGGAAGAAGTCGCAAGCTGGAAGCCAGGCCAAACGCTGCTCCTGAATGGCAAGATGCTGACCGGCCGCGATGCCGCCCACAAGCGCATCCAGGAAATGCTCGCACGTGGCGAGAAGTTGCCCGTGGACTTTACCAATCGCGTGATTTATTACGTCGGCCCGGTCGACCCGGTGCGCGATGAAGTCGTCGGTCCTGCAGGCCCCACCACTTCGACTCGCATGGACAAGTTCACCGACATGATGCTGGAGCAAACCGGCTTGATCGGCATGATCGGCAAGGCGGAGCGCGGCCCGGTTGCGATTGAATCAATCAAGAAGCACAAGTCGGCCTATCTCATGGCGGTCGGTGGCGCGGCTTATCTAGTCTCGAAGGCCATCAAGGGCGCGAAAGTGCTTGGCTTTGAAGACATGGGCATGGAAGCCATCTATGAGTTCGATGTCAAGGACATGCCGGTTACGGTAGCTGTGGATTCTAAGGGTGTGGCAGTGCACGAAACCGGTCCGAAGGAATGGCAGCAAAATATCACTTCGAGCGGCAAGCTCGGACAGATACCCGTGACAGTTGCATGAGCGTGTCATACAGCATGGGGAGCTCTCTCCAAACATGGGGTGCCGGCCTGGAATGATATACCCGCCAAGGACCGGATGAGCGCCCTTGCGCTCGCGGCACACAACAATGCCGACGCTCCCGTCGGCATTGTTGACTCCGGCGCCGGGGGCCTTTCGGTGCTGCGCCATGTGCGCGCAATCCTCCCTTCCGAGCACCTCGTCTATATCGCCGACTCCGGGTTTGCTCCCTACGGTGAAAAGCCTGACGCCGAAGTCATCGCGCGCACCCTTGCGCTAGCCGACTTCCTGAAAGCCTTGCCGGCAAAGGCGATGGTCATTGCCTGCAACACGGCTACCGCGGCAGCGATAAGTGCGGTTCGCCATCGTTACCCGGGATGGCCTGTTGTTGGCGTGGAGCCTGGACTTAAACCCGCCGCGGCAAACACCACGAATGGCCTCGTAGCGGTGCTCGCGACGGCCGGCACACTGGGCAGTACGCGATTCGCGGAATCAAAGCGCAACCTCGAAGCAACTGGCAAAGTGCGATTTCTCGTTGCGGCCTGCACTGGCCTGGCCGACCAGATCGAGAAAGGCGAACTGCGCTCCCGTGCGACTTCCGCGCTGCTGGAACGTTACCTTGCGCCGCTGCTGCGGGAAGGTGCCGACACCGTGGTGCTGGGTTGCACACACTACCCTTTCGTACTTCCGCTAGTCCAGTCCGTGTCACGTGCGCATGCCCGCTTGCCGATAGGGGTCATCGACACAGGAGAAGCGGTAGGGCGGCAATTGGCGCGGGTACTGGAGCAGCACGGGCTAGTGCAAAGCAGCGCGACTCCCGGTGTTCTCCGCAGTCTGTCTACCGGAAGCGTAACAGCCCTCGCCACTGCTTTCTCGCGCCTGCTACGACTTGAGGTTCCGGTTTCGCATTTGGATTAGGGCGGTGCAGGCGTGCGGTCGCGGCGTACCTCCCTATCATGAGTCGGGCTTGACGCTACTGTTTGATCAGGCGATATTGACGCAAACAGTGCCTCAAGTTTAGCTTCATTGCCCCGCGATTTTGTTTCGCCCGCAAGCCGCCATGGGACACTGCCCGCTGTACACGCAACCCTTTCAATTTCGGACAACACTTATGCAAGCTGGCCCAATGAAGACCCCCGGTCCTGACCACCCGATCACGATTACCCGCAATCTGGCGCGCGTCATGGTTTCCATTGGCGGACGCGTCATCGCCGATTCCCGCAATGCCTTGACGTTGCAGGAATCGACCTATCCTCCGGTGCAGTACCTGCCGCGCAATGATGTCGACATGGAGGCGCTTGCCCGTACCAGCCACTCGACGCACTGTCCCTACAAGGGCGACTGCGCCTACTACAGCATTCCAGCCGGCGGCGAACGCTCGAAGAATGCCGTCTGGAGCTACGAGGCGCCCTTCCCCGCCGTCACTGCGATCAAGAACTACCTCGCCTTCTACCCAGACCGCGTCGACGCGATAGTCGAGCAGAAATAGGGGGCACGGGTCAAACCCGCAATTGCCAGCCCGCCCTGATGTTTGTATAATTGCCGGCTTCTCTGGTGCAACGCCAGGGCAGCGTTTCAATGGTGGCCGTAGCTCAGTTGGTAGAGTCCAGGATTGTGATTCCTGTTGTCGCGGGTTCGAGCCCCGTCGGCCACCCCATGCGAATCGATAACTTAGCCCAGTTAAGTCAGCGGCGCGTTTTGCTGCCAAATATCCCGCATTTTCCTATTTCGACCATGTAGTCGAGCCAACGGCAACATAGATTCCGCCAAGCCCGCCTTCTCTCGCCGTCAATTCCCTGCTGTCGGCAAACCTTACACAGTTCCCACGTAAAAACATACTTCCCGCCCAACATATTGATAAATATCAATATTTCTCGCTGGCATAGCTATTGCTATTGGGTAACTTCCTCCAACACTGCTCAGTTGGCAACTCATCCGATAAAGCGTGAAAATCGCCATAGCGGGATCGCCTAAGCGCTTCTTAATGATTAACTCCTATATCGACCCTGACGTAAAAAATCGTATAAGCATTCTCAGGTTTGTAATGATTTTTGGAATTGTGGTCTTGCACACCCCTACCTACGTGAACATCGCAAACGTCGGGTCTGGGTGGTTCGATCTCACTAAGGCTTTTTTCCAAAGCGCGGTATTCCGTTGCACCGTTCCGATGCTTACCTGTATCTCCGGCTACTTGCTGTTCCGGTCAGGGCTGGACCGGGACTTCAGAAAGCTTTGGTTAAAAAAGTGTCGCACTTTGCTGATTCCATTTCTTGTTTGCAACTCGTTGCTCGCGCTTTTCGTTTACATAATACAAGCCGAAGCCAAACTGCCGATGTCGTACCAGTTATATCCTTTCAACCTTGGTACGATGCTTGACGCTGCGTTTGGACTGACAACGTCCCCGGTAAACTATCCCCTTAACTTTGTTCGAGATCTGTTTATTCTGATGATTCTCGCGCCGTTATTCGGATTAGTGTTAAGACGTTCACCGTTTGCCGGCTTGGTGTTGGTCGTGCCTGTGTTCTGGTTCAACATCGACGGCTTCCTTATCGTGAGAAACGAGATGCCGATCATGTTTTATATCGGCGGCATGGCCGCGGTGCAAAACTGGAATATCAAGCGACTGGACAGGTATGCAGGTCTATGTTTAGTGTTGTTTCTTGCGTTATGTGTTTCGGTAATTTATTTCAAAGCGACTAATACGACTTATATACGGTTTGTTGCCCCGATACTGCTTTGGCCCGCGTCAGCACTGTTCTCTGATACAAAGGCAGGCTATTGGCTTGCGAGGAAATCCAGGTACAGCTTCTTCATCTTTCTTTTACATGCGCCTTTGCTCATGGTGTCGTTTGTGTTGTACAAGCAGCTTGCACCACATGTTCCATATGCGCTGTACTGGTTCTTAACGCCCGTTGCTGTCACCTGTTTTCTTATCACTGCGTACAAGCTTGGCATGGCGTACACGTCCGTAAGCTTTACGCGCGTTTTCGGTGCCCGCACAGCATAGGGTGCAGCAGGTGAGACACATCTCACCGTCACGAACCGACCCTTGTTCATTACACCGTTCGGGCAACAAGGGAGTATTGTGCAACCAGGGGCCGCCCGGTAACCCTGTGCAGAGTGTTTGAAAGCAGCCACCGCGCTTCCAGCAGACGAGAGCCCCGCGCCATACCCATACTGATCCATTTTTGGGAGCAATTAGTTTGGAAAACCTGGCAGACCAGTTGCGTGTCGAGGTTATTGGTGGCGTTATTTTCGTCCGTGTCGAATGCCACATCTCAGAAGAGATCGTTCGTCGCCGTCACGATCTTGTACTCCGGTACGTTGATGCTACGGGTTTCAAGAACATCTTGTTTGATCTTCGCTACGCACATTCCCCGACCGAGGCAGGGCGTGGGCTGCAAACAAAACTGAACGCTCAATTGCAAGCGCGTGAACTTCGGCTCGCATTGGTCGTGTCGGATTCCGCCACGGCCTTCCTGGCAAGGCAGACGTTTTTCGGCCTGCACCATCGGGTTTTCTATGACGATGTATCTCGTGGGGCAAAATGGCTGCGGGAATCGGGCGAATCAGATTGATGCTAATGCATCGCCCGGCACTTTTCCCGGCTTTTGCGAAAGACCTTCAATTTTATGTTCTTGCACAATCGGCACAAGCTTATCAACGATTCGCCCGCCTAATGAAGCGGCAATCGGCGCAGGTAACGAATCATAGAACTGTCGAGTAACCTGCAAGTCATGCCACTCACTATTTCTCGCTGAGGGGCCATCAACACCGATCACCAGAACTGGTCTCGGCGTGCTGGAGACGTTCGCAGTTCCTCGATGGATCATCAGCGCAGTTCTGGCGCTGATATCACCCATCTGCGGAAACTTCTTTACTGCCAGGCTTTCATACCGATCCCACTTATGATCCTTTGGAAACATGAGCTTTCGATCTGCATCTTCATCACGCAGATAATCCCACTGCGTTCCGGGTGCAATTTCCAACGGCCCCATTCCTGGCTCTACATTAACCGTTGACATGTTGAATGCCAGAGAAGTAAGACGCTTCTCGTTCGTAGTTTCTACTGGAGATGCAAAGTCTCTATGCCACGGCTGTTTTTCAGCGCCGGGAGCGGCGATATCAAAGCCAACCTCAATGATCTTGAAAGCCGGCCCAAGAACTGCGTTGCAAACGCCCTGGAACCAGGGATGCGAGATGATCTCCGCAAAACCACTAAGGCGCTCAGGATGGATCTCGGTGTAGTAGCGATTCGGGCCTCGATGAATCAGATTTCCGGCTTCCTTCGCCTCGTCCTTGAGCAGATTAATATCATCACGTAGGCGCCGGACAAACTCTACTGAAAAAGCGCTCTTTCGAGCGATGATCCCATCGCCATAGAGACCGCCCATTACCTCAGCCGTTTCAAAATAAGATTGATCCATACATCACCTTCCTGTCTTTATGTCACCGGTATAGGTTCGCTCGTGGCCCGGGGCTTTTCGATACATATGTTGGAAAAAAACTTAGCTTTAATAAGCTTTATGCATCTTTCACTTCCACGTCCTCTTCACTTCTCCGGCATGCGCTGAAAAGTGCCACAAATCCCCTGACCTTCAGAAATCGTATTCAAATAAACGTTCAAGAAAACGTAAAATATTCTGGCCGGTTGAGCAGGCATTACCATATCGATAAGTGAAGTCACTATCGAATGCAATAAAAAGCGTTAAAAGGATATTATTTATCTCGCGGCCGACCACGGCAGCCAAGGGCCGACACTACTTGATGTTCTCAGGGTGCCAGCGGCAGATTCGAAGCGGCACCATTTCGACTTATTTCGACAGCCTTGTTCGCCGCATCCAGGATGCCTGCTGCCGCGTTGTCAAACGAATAGGGCGACACGCTACGTAGACTGGCATCTGAAAATCGGTGCCAAAGCCCTCCATCCCCAAGCAGCGCCGCCGCGTGGTCCGCCCAGGACTGCACGTCGAGGTTCAGGACATATCCATTGACTCCGTCTACCACCAGTTCGCCCGCCGCGCCGGCAAACGGCGAGACGATCACCGGCAAGCCGGCCGCACACGCTTCGTTGGCGACCACACCCCACACATCTGCGGCCGTCGGGAAAAGAAATACCTTCCCAGACGCATAGAGCGCTGGAAGTTCTTCCTGCCTTGCGAACCCGGCGAACGTAGCTTCGACATCGTCGCCTAGTTCGGCTGCCTGCGCTCTCAATGCGTCATCGAGTGGCCCTGACCCGATAAAAAGAATCTTCGTTCGCCGTCCAAGGCGGCGCGATACACCGCTTGCTACCTGAAGAGCGAAACTAGGATTTTTCGCGTCCACCATGCGCCCCGTGAACACCAGGTCGTACGGCCTGTTTGTGGAGTGCCCTACGTTGCGATAGGCGTCGTTGTCGGCACAGAGTGGCGAGAGGTAGCACCGCGACCTGGGAACTCCATACCGTTCAAAGAGACGGATCCCACCCTGGCTTGCCGCGACGAAGCACGTCGACCGACGGTATACCACTTTGCGAACCCCAACATGCAGAAACCCGAACGACGCTTCCGACACGTCCGTGCCATCCGTCAGGGGAACGTGCGGGATGCCCCGGACGGCAGCATAGAGGAACGCATAGATATGCGTTGGATTCATGCCGTCGTTGATCACGACGTCTGGCTTCAACCGCCGCAGTGCGGGGATGATGTCGGGATTATTGTGGATGTACCGTCCGTTACGGGTAAATATCCGCTCTTTCAGAAAGGTGTGGCGGAACTCGAAGGCGGGTAGGTTCCATTGCCGGTTCGGCTCCCTTCTGCAACAAAAAACGACGTGAAAGCGCGCGCCTTCCGACTTGGCGATTCGATCAAATACGGGGACGCGATACGGCGGCGGTTCATTCGTTACCAATACAATCTTGTTCATGGCAAGGCCACAAATTTTGCGTCAATCAATAGGGTCATGCTCTGCCTTGCAAGCAGGCTCGTGTTGACCGCGGACATACCAAAACACGTTCCTGTCGATGAAACTCTACGTCGCAGAAAGACGCAGATTCCCACGCCAGAATCTTTAATACGCGCGTGGTGAAGGGGGCGTCATAACGAGACGATCGCATTCAAGATCGTTACTGTCACTGTGCAGGAAACCTTCCTCGCCCCGAGAGTAAATTTCATGCGTTACAATTTCTTTTGTATGGGTGCAGAGGTTTCAAACGTGGCCGTTGGTGCTGTCCTAATTCACAAGGCCCGATGCTCGAACGGATTGACTGCTCAGGGAACTACGGGCGCGTGAGTTCATCGTAAGCTAAGTCGCGGCATTGTTTATTCGACATCTGCCGGGACCAAAACTAGGGACCGCCGACTCATGGTGACGATTAACCGCAGCGAAGTGGCACTGCAAAACCTTTCCGATCGACAGCGCGGTGCGGCCATACAACGCTACATGGACGGACGCTTTCAGCATATGTATGCGTCGCCACAGTTCTTGAGCATATTTGGACGGATTCCCCAAGCTGCGAGACAGTACACGGCCTCGAATGGAAATGCCGTTTTGACAGCGCTCCTGTTCCATGTTGAAGGACCGGACGTCATTGTGCTCAACGAGCAGATCGCGCTGGAAAAAGAGGAGATCGAGCAGTTCGTAGAGTTCGTCTTTCAGGAAAACCCCTCTGCCCGCCGCGTATTATTTCCCGCCATCAGCCCGCACTTCCAATCACTCTCCTGTTCATATAGCGCTATCTTGTGGACCAGCGATATCGTTCTGTCCTTGCCCGAAACTGAAAAAGAATACTTTGCCGCTTTAGGAAAATCTACACGCAACTCGCTAAAACGGTACGGCAGCAAAATTCGGAAGGATCACCCGTCCTTTCAGTTCGAAGTCATTCCGGCAGGACGCGTGGATGCCGCAGTACTCGACACTCTTCTTTCTCTTAACAGGGCGCGGATCGAGAAGCGGAATCAGTCTGCTGACATTGGTGAAAACGAAGCGGACTGCATGCGCCGGCTTCTCGAAAAATGCGGATTTATTGCGGTGATAAAGATAGATGACCAGATCGTTGCTGGAGCTGTCAATTTTCAATTTGGCAGCAATTTTTTCCTGCACCTGCTTTCGCATGATTCTCAATTTGATCGATACGGGCTTGGGACGCTTTGCTGCTACCTCGGCATATGCGAATGCATCGCGCGCGGCGGCAAGGAATACCACTTTCTGTGGGGGCAATATGAATACAAATATCGCCTGTTGGGAGCACAGCGGGATTTCGCCAGATTGACAGTCTATCGCTCCCCGCTTCAAAAGCTGCTGCGGTCCGGTTTGCATCTAAACCCGCATTTTGCCAACACGCGTTATCTGGTCAAGGACTGGGTCATTCGCAAGTCCTTGCGCAGGGACAGCTCCAAAGTCTCGTCAAGGTTGCTGTTCGATGTGCTGCACGCTGCACGCAGCTTTCGCCGGTCCGCCGCCGCGTTGCGCGGTGCCGCCAATACTTCGAGGAAGAGTGCCGTCATGGACCGACAATAGGCACGCAGTGGTGCAAGCCAACTGCGGCTGCGCTGTGGCGGCCAGTGGTGATGCGGCCGCTTTCGCAGAGCTTCACCTGCAGGAAGCAGGCAATTCACCCTTTCAAGGCGATTACTGAAGTGTCACTTTCACGGCAACGTTGATGGCAACTAATTTCCTCGTAGTCGGGTCCTCAAAGCCGCTCCTGGCGCAGGTCATGTTGGCGGCTCGCACCTATACCGACTGCCGGATAATCGCCGTGTGCAGCCACGGCACGCGCTACCTGCGACATTCCATACTTTGCGCAGACTACGAAGAAATTGACTTTACCGGAGAGGAAGACACGGAATTCGTCGCCATGGCAAACAGGTATGCAGGCCGGTACCAGGACCTCATCGTTATTCCAGCCGATTGCGCGGCATCGAGAATGATCAATCGGGTCCGTCCCCTGCTAAAAATGCCCGTTGTCGCCTGCCCAGCAGATTCGGCCCTGGACCGGCTCGAAGACAAGTGGGACTTCAAACGTCTTTGCCAGGATCTTGGCTTGCGGACCCCGGAAACGATTTATGTCGGTGACAAACATGCGCTGCACTTTCCCACTGTAGCAGCGCGCCTGGGGGTGCCATTTGTCGTGAAGCCGACCATGGAGGACTCTTCACGGGGCGCCTATATTATCGGCAGCGAGGACGAATACAACGACGTCATCAGGGACAACAGCACTTACCGGTATGCGCCACTAATTGCACAGCGCTATGTCGCCGGAACCGACGTTGGCCTCAATTTCCACGCGAGCCACGGACGCGTCACGGCAATTTCCGTCCAGAGGCGGGACGACTATCTTCATGATGGCTCCCCAATTCGCTTCTTTGCGGACGATTATTTGCAGGAGGTTGCGCACCGCATTGCGACGGCGACAGATTATGACGGCGTAATGAATGTCGATGCACGGATTGAAGCGGAAACCGGCGCGGTGTTCCTTTTTGAGTCCAACCCGCGGTTTTGGCGCAGTCTCTCCGCGTCGACCTGGTGCGGCCTTAACTTCGTCGAGCAGTGTCTCCGAAAGCACGATCTCGACAAGTGGCCACAGGCGTCCCCGCGAGAGCCGCCGAGGCTGTTGCTGGCAGGCGCTGCGGATACCTACTACCACCCTTTCTATCGTCCGCCCATGTGGCGACATGCAGTGCGAGGGTCCGGTCTGCGCGGGAGGCAGGCGCGCCTGATGCTCCTTGATGTATCCAACTTCCTCGCCTCTTCCAAGGTGCTCGCAAACCGGCTCGCAAAAAGAATACGCGGCACCATGGCGAGGTTAACAACGCGCCCGCCGCCGGCATTGGTCTCCAGCCGGTTTTCCGGAACGCCGTAGCGGTGTTTCTCCACCACGCTCGTTAATCCGACGGTCCATTTTGTCTTATATCTCGGTGCGCAAGCTAGCCCCCGCAACCAAGGTTGGTACTGCCGACAGTTGCAGGATGTTTCGCTTGCGCTGACGGCGTATATTCAGCGCAGGGAAGTTGATCGGCCGCCCCAAGCCAGAATGCGTCGGTTTATTTGCGGACGGCCCGCGTCAGGCCTTTTCCTGCGGCGGCACAGAGGCTGATCCCGCATGCCCGAGCTTTGCAATCTCCCTTGCCGCAGTTTCCGAAAATCCCGCTTCCGAAACAAGGCGCTTTTCGAGCTGGACGGCATCCACCGCATGGATTTCGAGCTTGGCTTCGGTATCGGCGTCTGCGTTGGCCGCCTTGGCGGGAACCGTCCTCACCGAAGCGTCGTTGGCGGCACTGCCAATGGCGGTTGCCGTTAGTCGCAGGCTGTTGCCTTCATAATATTGTTCCAACTTGATTAGACGTCCATCTTTTTCGCCAGCAAAAAGCGTATTCCATTCAGCCATTCGGGGAACTCCTAAAGTTGAATGCACATGGTACCTGTACCGGCGCCCATTGCTGCCAAGGATCTCCCCGTGGCGTACTTTCCGGTTGATGATCGGGGGAAAACCGCCAGTCGGCCTGTGCACGTTTTGCGATGACCGTATAAAAAAAGCCCGCTGACATGAAGGTCGGCGGGCTTAATCCACCCTTGGTAGAGTAGAGGAGACATCAAGAACTAATCGCACAATCGATAATGCAAGTTACGGGCCACCCTGTTTTCGACCTGCGGACCGTTGAAAATGTCGTAAAGCCCGCGCCAAATTCGTGCAGGCTTCCCAAATTTGTCATGTGCGGGAAAATGGAGTGACTATCCTTTGCACATTCCAGATGCGGCTTCCACATCTGGGCACGTTTTCCGGAAATCGATGTCACCAACTAAGTGACCTATTGGAGGAAGGCATGAACCGACTGCAATGGCTTCTCGACAAGGACGGGCAGGCTGTTACCTTGACCCTGCCTACAGATCCCCCTGTCGCGCTGCGCCTCAATTCTGCCCAGATCGACGACATGCTGCGTAACCTCGGTGATTTTCGGGCGAGCATGGCACCCCCGCACGAGAAGACCTGGCAGCCTGGACGGCGTGTTGTAGCGGAGCCAGACCCGTGCTGGTTGACCGAGCCAGAGATCATGCCGGGCAATAGCGTTCTCCATCTCCGCGACCCGCGCTATGGTTGGCTGCACTACCTCCTGCCGCGTGACGCGGCACGGGAGCTCGGCAACTCACTTGTGGCGCAGGCCGACCGGCCTCCGCAAGGGCCGTCCTCCAGAGGTGCTGGCTAGCGGGTAATGGCAGCAATCCCTGCCTGGAACGGCGTGGTTCGCATGCGGCTGCCATGCCCACGATCCCGCCCGTTGACGCCGCCACGAGGCTTATGGCCCGTGGCACAGCCCGGACCAAGCTGAATTGAAAAGGGCTGAGTTCTGTGCAATACAGAACACAGCCCTTACCGGCGCAGCGAACCACATGTTTCAAACTTCAAGCGGTCACTTCACCTCGCCCATCTCTTGTTTGAGCGCGATCCGGACACATCAGGACCCGCCCGACCACTTCTGAAGCGCCAGCCTGATGCGCATGGGCTTCAACACCGCAAGCGCCATGACAGCCGCAATTGCATTCAGCGCCGCCGCAAGGTAAAACACCGCTTCCCAGCTTCCGGTGGTTGCCGTTATCACGCTTGTGAACGGTACCAGGAGCGATGCGGTGCCCTTCGCCGTGTACAGAAGGCCGGCGTTTGTTGCCGCGTACTTTGAGCCAAAGGAATCGCCGCAGGTTGAGGGAAAGAGACTGTAGATTTCCCCCCACGCAAAGAACACCAGTCCGGTCAGGATCACAAACAACACCGGGTCATGGCCAAATTTGCTCAGCATCACAATGCCAACCGCTTCAATGCCGAAGGCGATGAACATGGTGTTCTCGCGACCGATATGATCCGATACCCAGCCAAAGAATGGCCGTGTAACGCCGTTAAGCACACGGTCGATCGATAATGCAAACGTCAGGGCGGGAAGCGTCAGGCCGAGGATCGAAACCGGCATGTTGCCGATCTTGAAGTCCTTGGCAATTGGGCCAAGCTGCGCCGTTGCCATCAGGCCGCCAGCCGCCATCATGACGAACATCGCGTACATCACCCAGAATGTCGGCGTCTTGATCATTTCCCGCCACGTGAAGTCGCGGTTGGACTGAATCACGGCTGACTTTTGCGGCACGTCCGATTTCTTCGGAGCGAGCAGCATGAACGACACCAGGAACACGATCACGCCCTGGCCAATACCGAAATACAAGAATGCCGCCTGGTATCCGGACGAATGAATGATCGCCTGGATCGGGATGATCGTGAGAGCAGAGCCCATACCGAAGCCGGCGGCAGTGAGGCCCGCTGCGAGTCCGCGGCGATCCGGAAACCATTTGAGCGCATTGCCTACGCAAGTTCCATACACGGCGCCCGCGCCGATACCACCTATTGCCGCACCCAGATAAAGCACCGGCAATGACGCCGCCATGGAATTGATGACCCACGCTATTCCGACCAAAATGCCGCCCCACATGACCACGGGACGTGGACCGAATTTGTCAACCAGATAGCCTTCGATCGGTACCAGCCATGTTTCCGTGAGGACGAAGATGGTAAACGCTACCTGGATGGCGGCGCGGCCCCAATGGTATTTGTCATCCATCGGCTGAACAAACAAAGTCCACCCATACTGCAGGTTTGCAATCATCGCCATGCAGACGATTCCGGCAAATAGCTGTAGCCAGCGGTTTACCGCTTTGTGAACCGGGACTTCAAGTGCGACTGTGCTCATGGTCTCTCTTTCTCGGGGTGTGATGGATTGTCTCAGCTGCGTTCCATCGTTTATCTATTTGTATTGCACATGATTGGCCCGCTGCCTGGCTTGTGTGCACAGCCTTGTGAGCTACCAGGCTTTGATCTCGACGGCGTACCGGTAGATTAATTTCCGCGACTTCATGAATAGCGAGATCGCTTGTTGATGGCGGATTTGGTGTGCAAGGCAGACGCAGGCGTCCCTCGGATCTATTCTCGAGAGGTCGAACGGTCAGGTGAAATAGTGCGGGGTGCTGTGGAGGGACCGTCGCGCAAATAATGATCGGTTCCATGGCCGGGAACGGCCGAACTACGCAGCAGAACCTGCTGGCGTGTTGTCATGTCTTGTCTCCTTTGTCGGCGTTTGGTCGCCGTTTTGTCCATCATAGGCATCCGGCCTCCGGATTTTCCTTGACGAAGGTCAATTTTCCGAATATCGCACGGCTGGCTTCAGTGCTGGCGGGGAGTGGCCACGCAGACCTTATGCGTTGCAGAGTGCCATTGTCGACCGAGGGCAAAGGAGCACCGATGCGTGCAAGCCGCGCCCGGATGGGCGGGTACCTCCCCACGACGTGCAAGCCGCACCTCGATGGACGGGTATCCCCACGGCGGCGATATTTCCGTTCAAGCGAACGACGATTCGCCGCACGTCGCATCAGTGTGAGCGACAGGGGCTTATGACTGGATCTCTTTTAGCCGACGCTCCTGCCGACGAACAAGCCGCTCGATGTCGGCAATGTCCAATGCCGAAAGTTTCGGACCGGGCTTTCGCAGAGCGGCGGAGGCGATAATGCCGCGCTGCGCCATGATGTATTTGCGAACGGCCAGACCGATGCCGTTCTGCTGCTCGTAGCGGGCCAGCGGCAAATAGGCGTCGAATATATCGTGGGCCAATTCAACGTCGCCGGAAGCATGCGCCCGACAAACGTCGACCATCATTTCGGGATAGGCAAAGCCCGTCATGGCGCCGTCTGCACCGCGAGTCAGTTCCTCTGGCAGGAACAGCCCACCGCCGTTGCCGGTGAGGATCGATACGCGTCGCGCTTCACCTCGCGCACTGGCTGCACGGACGGCTGTAAGCTTTGCGAGGCCCGGAGAATCTTCATGCTTGAGCATGACGCATTGCGGCGAACTCGCCAGAATATTGAGGATAACGGACGCCGACATTTGTACGCCGGTCGAGACCGGATGGTCCTGCAATACCCACGGCACCTTCCCGCCGAGTGTCTCGTTCACCATCGAGAAATAGGCGACGATCTGATCGTCGGTGCGCACTGAAGAGGCGGGAGCAACCATAACGCCCGAGGCGCCCATCTGCATGACGCTCTCGCTCAGTTCGCCCATGGGTGCAAAACCCGGTGCCGACGCACCTACCACCACCGGTACCCGCCCCCCGACCCGTGCCAATACCCGCTTGACGAAGATGCGCGATTCTTCTGCCGTGAGCTTGGTTGCCTCCCCCAAAATGCCGAGGATGGTCAGGCCAGTTGCGCCACGCTCAAGATAGAAGTCAACCATGTGATCGGTGCTGGGCAGGTCGAGTTCGCCTGCATCGTTGAAAGGCGTGACGGCGATGACGAATACGCCTTTGGCGTCGGTAGTAAGCTGGTTCATTGTTCGCTGGTTGTGGTTGTCAAACGCGAATACAGGTCGCGTTACAGGTCGGGTAGTTTATGGGTAAAAAATTCGCGTGTGCGCCGCAAGGCTGCACGGTGTTCATGAGACCGATGCATGCGCCTTGCGGCCGACCAGGTAGGTTACGCCATGTTCGCCATAATGCTCGGCGTGGACCACGCCGGCTTGAAGATGGAAGATGTCGCCAATCTGGTAGACACGCTCCATGTCGCCGACAAGGATTCGCATGTCTCCTGCCAGGATAAGGGCCTTGGCTTCGAAAGGATGCGTATGCTCGGGTGCAAATCCCGCACTGTCCTTTACGACTTCCACCGCCTCCGGGAAGCCCTCGCGGGCGAGTGTCTCCATGAATTCCTTGCGCTCCATGCGTCCTCCGTATCTTGTTGGGTTGGGATGACCTGCTGAAACCTCAATCGAGTATAAAGGATGGACTACGGAATATTTTGTCCAATCGTCGCACAGTTAACTCGCTGGAGGCTCAGATGCCCATATTGAACGTGAAGGTCAGCGCCAGGAAATCGCCGGAATTGATCCAAAAAATCACCACACTGTTGCTGGACCTGACGACAGGGATCTTGCAGAAAAAGCCGGAGGTTACCGCGATCGTGATCGATTTCGTCGAGCACGATTGCTGGATAGTCGGCGGCAAGCCGCTTTCGGTTCAGGGCAAGAACAGCTTTTACTTCGACATCAAGATTACGGATGAGACGAATACGAAAGACGAAAAGGCGCGCTACATCAAGGCGGCCTTCGAAGGCTTCGCCAGCCTGCTTGGCAACCTGCATGAGGAAAGCTACATCCACATAGAGGACGTGCGTGCCACCTCATACGGCTTCGGTGGATTTACGCAAGAATATCGCTATCACCATTGAAGTCATGAACGCCATGAACGCTGTCGACAGCCCGCGCCTGTTTCCGCCTCTCGAGCCGTATCGCCATGGCTTGCTGAAGCTGGACAACATCCACACCATGTATTGGGAGGAATGCGGCAATCCGATTGGCGCGCCAGTGCTGTTCCTGCATGGCGGGCCGGGAGGCGGCCTGTCGCCAAAGCACCGACGCTTCTTCGATCCCGCGCATTACCGCATCATTCTTTTTGACCAGCGCGGGGCGGGAAAATCGACGCCGCATGGCGAAGTGCGCGCCAACACGACGCCATTACTGGTAGAGGACATTGAACGACTGCGCAGCCTGCTGGAGGTAGAAGAATGGCTGGTGTTCGGTGGCTCATGGGGATCCACGCTGGCGCTAGCGTATGGGGAGGCATTTCCGGAGCGATGCCAGGGCTTCGTACTGCGCGGTATCTTCCTTTGTACCCGCGAAGAGATCGACTGGTTCCTGCATGGCATGCGCTGGTTCTTTCCCGAAGCACATGCGGCCTTCGTGGGACTCTTGCCGGATGCGGAGCGTGATGACATCCTTAACGGCTATGCGAAGCGCCTGTTCAGCGACGACCCCGAAGTCTTCGTCCCAGCCGCCCGCAGGTGGAGCCAATATGAAGGAAGCTGCGTGCTGCTCGAGCCAAGGGCCGAGACGATCGCCGAGTTCGGCTCCGACGCAGTCAGCCTCGGCGTTGGCCGCCTGGAAGCACACTACTTCCTGCACCAGGGCTTTCTGGAAGAGGACCAGTTGATCAGCAATCTCGAAAAGATACGCCACCTTCCGGCCGTGATTGTGCAGGGCCGGTACGACATGGTGTGCCCGCCAAGAACAGCATTTCGGCTGCATGACGCATGGCCGCAGTCACGGCTTGTCATCGTCGGTAACGCCGGACACTCGGCGCAGGAGGAAGGCATTGCGGCGGCGCTGGTTGACGCGACCGAGCAGTTTCGTCGTGGTAGGCGTTTCGACTGAAAGCTTGATACATTGCCTTGGTGATGCATCGCCCGGCTAATGCATTGCTCGGTTAATTCATTGCTCAGTCGATGTGTCCCAACTCCGCTGCTCGCTTACGTCGATGGGTCAGGGCCGGGAAAAGACTCTGGGCGACATGCCGCAGATGCGTCGCGCCCTGTGTCCTTGGAGCCGTTCCGGATCGGCTCGCTATAATCACCTCAGGCACCCTCCCAGCTTAAGCCAGGCACAGGGGTTCGAACGCTTGGCCGTGCGAACTAACGGAGACACATCGTGGAGACTTCCAGCTTTAATGCACAGGCATTCGTTGACGCCGCCGGCGACGCGATCATTGGCGCGGATGCAAAAGGCGCCATTACGTTCTGGAATGCCGCCGCCGAACGAATCTTCGGCCACACACCCCAGGAAGCGCTTGGCCAATCGCTTGACATCATCATTCCGGAACGCCAGCGCCAACGCCATTGGGACGGCTTCGATGGAACCATGGAGTCCGGCCGCACAAAATATGGCGCGTCCCTGCTCCGCGTCCCCGCACTGCACAAAAGCGGGCGCACTATTTCAATTGCGTTCACGGTGACACTTCTACGGACGGAAGGCGGCGCCATGGCGGGCATCGTCGCCATCGTGCGGGACGAATCGGAGCGCTGGGAGGAAGAGCGGAACTTGCGCCAGAAGCTGAAAGATTTGGAGGCGCGGACGTCTGGAGCCGCCGGTTGAATCAGGCCGCAATTCGCCTTGAGAGCCGCCATCGTTTTTCAGAGGCGCGAAAGCTCGCTCTGGGTCGGCTGATCAGGTGCTCCGCCATATTGAACCCGTTGGCTTTCACCCACAACTGACATAGAGCCGGAACGCGGCGCGGACTGGCGTCGTCTAATGCAACAAGACCAGCTGAACTCGAACGGATGCCATGACACTTGCCGCACCAAAATTCGCGCCGACCGATCCGTCCGATACAGAGCTTGCGGCGCGCATCGGTTTGGGGGACCACAAGGCCTTCGCGCTCTTGATGCGTCGCCATAACCGCCTGCTATTTCGCACTGCGCGCAGCATTGTGAAAAACGACGCCGACGCGGAAGACGTTTTGCAGGAGGCCTACCTTCTGGCGTATCGCCGCATCGGCCAGTATCGCGGCGACGCGAAGCTTTCAACCTGGCTTACGCGGATTGTGGCCAACGAGGCGATTGCCCGAGCACGCACAACAAGCCGCCGAGCGCAGATCCTGGACATCAATCATGGCGGCGACCTGGAGCACGGCGACACGGACATCGACATGGAACAATCGAGATCGGAACAACCCGACGAATCCGCAATGCGCAGCCAGGCGCGCGCGTTGCTGGAGCGAAAAATCGACGAGCTACCAGAGTCTTTCCGCACGGTTTTCGTATTGCGTGCGCTAGAGGAGATGGATGTCAGCGAGGTAGCGATTTCACTCGACATTCCAGAGGCGACGGTGCGTTCCCGATTCTTCCGGGCCCGCGGCTTGCTGCGAGAATCGCTGGCGCGCGATATCGATATTGCTCATCACGACGCGTTTTCCTTCGACGGCGCGCGTTGTGACCGGATCGTTGCCGGAGTACTGGCGCGACTGCAAGACGGTGACTAAAGTCGACCCGGTTCAGCGCTGGAGCGGCGCATGCTTTCGCATCAGCACATCTCGGGTTCCTGTTTGTTCAACCAAAGGAGTACTACCATGAAGAAACCAGCATCCCAGCTGTTAGCCGCAGCCCTTTTCACCGCTTCCGGCCTTGCCTGCCTGCCAGTGTTTGCCCAATCAGCGGCGCCGAATGATGCTCAGATTGCCGGTATCGTCGTAGCCGCCAACACGGTTGACATCAACGCCGGCAAGCTTGCCCAGTCCCAGGGCAAGTCGAAGGAAGTAAAGGCGTTCGCAAAACAAATGGTGACGGACCACACCGGCGTCAACAAGCAGGCGACCGCGCTCGTGACCAAACTGAAGGTCAAGCCGGAAGAAAGCGACACCAGCAAATCCCTCAAGGATGGCGGTGTGGCAAATGTAAAAAAGCTGAAAGGGCTTAAAGGAGACGCGTTTGACAAGGCCTACGTAGAAAATGAAGTGACCTACCATCAGGCTGTGCTCGATGCGATCGACAAAACGCTGATACCGAGCGCGAAAAATGAAGAGCTGAAAGGTTTGCTGCAAAAGGTTCGCCCGGCGATTGATGCGCACTTGCAGCATGCCAAGCAGATTCAGACTTCGATGAAGTAAGGCGCCGCCATGCATAGCACTCGTGGTGGTGGTGCCTTGGGATTGTCCCTGCTCGCGCCGGATTGGCTGTCGTCACGGTTGCTGCATCGGGCTGTTCCCTGCCTGATGCTCGCCGCCGCTTTCATGGCAGGGACAGTCGCTTCCGCCATCGCAGACGAAAAAGTCAAGGTGCATACCGTGCTGATCGACGGCATGAAGTTTTCGCCTCAGACGCTTGAGGTCAATGCCGGCGACACGGTCGTTTGGCGGAACAAGGACCCGTATCCGCATACCGCAACTGCGGAAAACAAGGCATTCGACTCAGGTGATATTCCAGAAAACGGAACCTGGAAGTACGTGGCAAAAACGAAGGGAACGATGGCCTATTTTTGCAAGCTGCACACAACGATGAAGGGCGTTCTGGTCGTGAAGTAGGACGTGAGGTGCGGTGCTGTAGCAGGTGGCAGGTTTGTGAGGGATCCTCCGCGTGTGAAAGCGGCCACCGGTAAAGGTGGCCGCTTTTGCTTCATGCTCTTGAACTCGGACGATAAACGGCCAGCGGGAAACGGTTTCAAGGATGCGGCGTTTGCTCGT
Organism: Herminiimonas sp.; assembly: GCA_028292265.1. Taxonomy (GTDB): domain Bacteria; phylum Pseudomonadota; class Gammaproteobacteria; order Burkholderiales; family Burkholderiaceae_D; genus JAQGMR01. The sequence continues at coordinate 113,387 of JAQGMR010000006.1, read as the reverse complement.
ATAGCGCCACATACGGCCCGACTTTCCCGCCTGCGTTGGCGCCGTCGAGTGCGAAGAAGACGGTTCGCCCGAAGAACGCGGGCAGCCCCCAAACGAATAAAGGTTCGGTAGTCGATATGACCGTTGCATCCAACACGGCGATGACCGATGCGCTGACTTTTTCGAAATTTCGAACGAGGAAGTCGATTGCAAAAGACGAGACGCCGTCCAGCCCTCGAAGTATCGCGGACTGCGAAAATTCCACTACAGGACAAACGAACAGGGGATTGTTGATGCATGTCGGCAAAAACGCATCCGGCAGGACTAGCGAATTTGAGCCGGTGTCCAGCAAGCTTGCGTAGGTCTTGTTCAAATATTTAGTCCCCAAGGCGCCAATGGCCGAAGTGCGCATTGCGGTAGCGGTGCCAAGCCTGTTGTTGCTTTGTGTGTCAATGCCAAAAACCAGTGCGCCAGAAAGCGATGTGACGCCGGAATCTGGTACGGGTGGAAAGATGACCGACATGCCGTTGTTGTCGGTCGCAAAACCCGCCACAGGATTCGATAGCAACTGGCCGAGGGTGACTGTCGCCGGTGCGCACCCGGTGCCATCGCATTCGAAGTACCGCTTTTGCTTGATATCCGCAACGCATCCCGCACAATCGACTTTCAAGGTCCCAATGCCAAGTATGCCTCTCACCCCGAGTGCGGCAACCGATCCGCCGTTGCGCAGTCCCACGCAGTCACCCGGGATTGAAGCGAAATCCGTCGCCGGGTCGCCGGCTTCCTGGATCGTTATCGACTGGGCCGTTTGACCCGCAATGCTAACGTCGGCGGTACGCAGGCTTCCCCACAAATAGCTGCCGTCAGCAAACTGGACGCAGTTGGCGAGCGATTTGCTGGACGTCGATTTAAGGCGTGGCAAATCGAGGTCCGTCCGAAGAACGCCTGGCGCAATGAGCCGCAATCCCGTCGAGCCGGTATCGAGCAGCACGTGGTCGATCGTTTGGCATGTCGTCGTGCCGGGTTGGCACACAGTCACATCGACATACGGAATGTTGATGGCATTGCCAAACAGGCTCCTGCCCACGGTAATGCGGGCGACATTCTTTGACGCGCCGATGACCGACAGCATCGCGGCTCCAGCGGACGTGCCGAGCGCATTGGTACAGGTCAATCGGTAAGGGTAAAAGCCGGTTCCATTTGCAGGTATCTGGATGGAGCCGCTGGAAGGCTGCACGCCACTCCAGGAGCCCGACGCCATGCAGCTTTCGGCCTCGGTGGCCGACCACGAAAGTCTGGTCGTGGCCGTAGCAGCTATCTCGCTTTCATCAAATGTCAACTGCACGACTGGCCGGCGCGCGGCCAGCGCCGGTACAGGCGGTGCCACCGGCCGGGCGGAATCGTTAGCGACCGGGCTGGTGACGGTACTGGCCGCGACAGTTGTTGCAGGCGGTGCGGCGTTGCCGCCGTCAGAGCCGCCGCCGCCGCACGAGGCGAGGAAGGCGCAGGCCGCCAGCAGCATCGCACCAGCGACAAGCTGCGGGCGCTTCAACGAAAGGGCGGGCCACATCATGGCAGCACCGAAGGAGAGAAACCAGCAGGCAGGCGGTCTGGAATCCATGCCTTGCCGCTGAATGCGCCGGCACGGCCTCCAGATTGGAGCATGAACGTTGGCGTGGAAATGGAAAGACCTCCACGGCCGGCGACCGGCGCACTGCGGACTTCGGCATCCATTACGGCGGCGTACTCGCCGAGCAGGGTTCTGAAATTGGGGAGCGTCGGGCCGGCCCAGCTCAGGGCAAACACACGGCCGTCGGGGCCGACGTATTCATGCAATGTTGTTGTGCTGGGGAGGACCGTCATTCGATCCGTGTAGTTGGCGGCTTTTCGGACTTCAACTGGTGCGTCCCATGAGGACGGAAGTGAACCGAGCGCGGCGAAAGCAGTGCCAGAGTAAAGGCTGGCCAGCAGCGCGGCGGTGACAACGCTGCTGGCTGTGAGCGGCGAATTGTGCATGGAGTTTGGTGCCTATCTTGAGATGAACGAGAGGGGCTCATGATGGCTTCCTTTGCCCGATTTGTTGCATGCCGAGCGGATGTATTAATGAATTTCAGCAGGCGCTAACATGGCGCGGCCGTCATAGAGAGAAGGCCGCCTTTCATCGCACGACTTCTCGGCCGCTCTGTCGATCAATAGTCCATGCTTCCGGTCGACGACCTGACGCCGCTTCGGCATGCTTTGGTGACCGCAACGCCTCCGCTGAGCGATCGTCGGATCAGTGCAAGCACCAAGCCGACGGCGATGCTATATTGACTCGCCGCCCTCGCAAGGCCGGTCTTGAATAATTCGAAAAACAAGGGGATCCAAAATTAAAACTTTCACCCATCTCGTGGCCGCACTGGCCCTGTCCGCGATAGGCTCCTTTGCTAGCGCATCCGACGCCAAACTCGTTACCGAAGAATTCATGGTGCCGGCGTCTGACCCCGGCATCGAACTGTACGTCCGCAACAAGCATGCCGAAGGCGTCACGCGTTTCCCTGCACAGAAAATCCTGTTGTATGTCCACGGCGCGACCTATCCTTCCGAGACTGCTTTCGACCTGCCGCTGAACGGCATGTCCTGGATGGACTACATCGCGCAGCGTGGCTATGACGTCTACCTGGTCGATGTGCGCGGTTATGGCCGCTCGACCCGTCCGCCTGAAATGGGCAAGCCGCCGGCTGACAACGCGCCTATCGTGCGGACCGAAACCGCGGTGAAGGATGTGGGCGCTGCAGCCGACTTCATTCGCAAGCGCCGCGGGGTCGACAAGATCAATCTGCTTGGCTGGTCGTGGGGCACCAGCACCATGGGCTGGTACACCGCGCAGAACAATGAGAAGGTCAACAAGCTGGTGCTGTACGCGCCGCAATGGCTGCGCAATGCCGCATCGCTGACCGACAGTGGCGGCGCGCTCGGTTCGTACCGCTCGGTATCGATGGATTCGGCCAAGGCGCGCTGGCTGACCGGTGTACCGGAGGACAAGAAAGCGACCCTGATCCCGGCCGGCTGGTTTGAAGCCTGGGCCGACGCCACCATTGCGACCGACCCGGTCGGCTCGAAGATGGACAAGCCGATGCTGCGCGCGCCGAACGGCGTTGTGCAGGACGGTCGCGAATTCTGGTCAACTGGCAAACCCCTTTATGACCCGGGCCAGATCCGTGTGCCAACCTTCCTCGCGCATGCCGAGTGGGACGCTGACCTTCCGAGCTACATGCTGCATGCGTACTTCGCCAAACTGACCAACGTACCGTACAAGCGCTATGTGGAAATTGGCGAAGGCACGCACACCATCATCATGGAAAAAAACCGCCTCGAACTTTTCCAGGCGGTGCAGCAGTTTCTGGATGAAGACTTGAAACCAGGAAGCTGAACCGACGGCACAATGCGGCGGCGGATCAACGCCGCATTGAATGGAGCATTGAATGAAGATGGGATTGAGGGTGCCGCTGAAGCGCCCTGCTTCTTTCCTTTTGCCCCGTCTCCCAGGACATCTTGAAAGGCCGGTTATTCTTTTGTCCGACATCCGCCGGATAACGCTCAACCAAATGCGAAACGCCGGCTTGCTTGCCGGCGTTTCGCATTTCAATGGGCCGCACTAGAACAGGTTGAGCTGTGGATCGGGCCCTCTTGCGGACCGGGCCGCCCCTGTGGTTGAACCGGGTACGACTTCAGGCGGACGAAACATTGAGGCATCCAGTGCCTTGAATTTCCCCGATCGCTTGCCCGCTCCCAGGCGCAACGCAGCCTTCTCAAAGCGCTGACGGATCAGGTCAGCCCACACGCCCTCGCCCTGCATGCGGGTGCCAAAGCTGGAGTCGTAGTCCTTGCCGCCCCGCAGATCGCGCACCCGATTCATGACGCGCTGGGCCCGATCCGGGAAGTGCGCTTGCAGCCATTGCTGGAATAGCGGGCTCACTTCCCACGGCAGGCGCAGCACGATGTAGCTGGCACTGTATGCGCCCGCCTCCAGCGCAGCTTCCATCACCCGCTCAAGGTCTGGTTCCGTCACGAACGGAATCACCGGCGCAATGCTGACCCCTACTGGGATCCCCGCCTCACTCAGCGTTCGGATGGTTCGAAGGCGTCGTGCCGGTGCAGCGGCCCGCGGCTCCAGCGTGCGTGCGATGTCGGGGTCGAGAGTGGTGATGGTGACGCAGGCCGCGGCCTGGTGTTTGGCCGCCATCGGCGCCAGCAGGTCGATGTCGCGCTCGATCAGGGACGACTTGGTTATCAAGCCGACCGGATGGCCACACTCATGCAGCACTTCCAGAACCCGGCGCGTGATGCGCAGTTCGCGCTCGCAAGGCTGGTAGGCATCGGTATTGACGCCGAGCGCGATCGGCTCTGCGATATAGGATGGCTTGGCCAGTTCACGCCGCAGCAGCTCGGGGGCGTTCATCTTCGCGAAAATCTTGCTTTCGAAGTCGAGGCCCGGTGAGAGATTCAGATAGCCGTGCGACGGCCGTGCAAAGCAGTAAATGCAACCGTGCTCGCAACCACGATAGGGATTGAGCGACACGTTGAAGGGGATGTCGGGTGAGGCATTGCGGGCGAGGATGGTGCGGGCCTGCTCCTGGAATACCTGAGTTCGCAGGGCCGGGACTACCTGGCGGTCCGACTGGCGCCCGGGGTCACCACTGGCCTGTTCCCCATCGGAATCTTCGGAGCATGTCCAGCCGTCGTCAAACGCTTCTCGCTGCCCGACCTCATAACGGCCCTGCAAGTTTGTCACGGCCCCGCGTCCCTTGCGGGCGGTCTGGGGCCAAGGCAATGGAGATGGCGAATCGTCCTGAAAATCGTAGTCGTTTGGCATGGCGTCTTTTACTGTATATAAGCACAGTATCATACTGAGTCATCGCGGTGGCATCAAGACCGATAACCGCACCAAGGCGAGGCCACTGTTCGCAGTAGGAACACACGGCCTGCGGCTAAGTGCGCCAGTGTCATTTCCGCGATCTGCACTGCCACTGATCCGAAACAGCAACCGCCATCATTGGCATTCCAGCCTCAAGAAATCGATTAACGAAACAATTCTCCCGATTCTGTTACTCAAGACATGCCGGTACAAATGTGCGGCCACCGCAACCTGAACAATCTAGCGTCAGGGACACAGCCGATTCATGCGTACCGAACGCCGCACTGCGCACGCTAATGCAGGCAGCCCAGCACGTCGACCTTAATTCGCGAGAAAAAGATGACAATAAACCGCTCAGCCAATGGTGCACGGACCAATATCCCCGACTACACGCCTTCGCGTCCGGTCAATGCGACACCTGCCAAGGGGACCGGTTGGGCCGGCTACGGCGCCAGTTCCCGCCAGCGCGCTGAAAAGGTGGGTGCGCACGTCGACCAAAGTGTGGGAGACAAGTGGCGGAATCAGGTCAGGCGGCCACCAATTGCAAACAGCGGCCGTGCTACGGCCACCACGCCACCGGAATCTCGCCGGCCGCCGGTCGACGCGAAGCTCGCAGAGAAGCCGGCTCGAGAAGTATTCCGTCGCGTAGCCGATTCGGGGCAAGTAGGCGGAACGTCAAAAACCACGAAAGCTCCGGCCGAACCGTCGAAGCCGGCATCGTCGGCTCGCACGCGATCCGAAGATGTGTCATTGCCGCTGATCGACACCACCGAAGAGGAAGAGGTACTTGCTCCGACTTTCACTAACAAAAAGCTCGATTCCCAATCGGCCTCGCCAAAAATCGAAATTCTTAAAGCGGTGCAAAAACTGGTCGACGCGAAACATGGCGACAAGAAATCACCGGTGTATGTGCAAGGGCTTGTCTACGAGCGTCGGGAAAATCCTGGCCGCGTCGCGCTTTCTGGGATCGTCATCGTGAAAAAATCCGAATCCGAAAGACTGGCGAAGCAGTACCGCAATGATCCGGTAAAGCTGCAGGCCGCGTTGGACGTGCTTGGGAACGACAAGACAAAGACGCTGAAATTTTCAGACGAGACAGGCTGGAAAAACACGCGGCTCAGCGCTGCCGTCCGGAAGCAGGGCGGAACTCTCAAGGCGTTTTTCAAAGATATGATCGACGCTTCGGCATCGGTTCAGGAGAGCCATGCACCATCATTGGCGCGACAGACAATGCAAATCATGCTGAAAGGTGACTACCTGGAAAAAGAGGGCGTCTTTCGGACGGAAAGTCGCGGGAAGACACTCGACGAGGCGCAGTGCAAGCTCGTCAACGCCGGTAACTTGGAAGCAATATTGACGCAAGGCGTTGAGCCTTCCAACCTTCTCAAGCGTATTCTCAGAGAAATGCCTGAGAAAATTATCTCGGGATCCAACAAGACGGAATTTCTGGCGCTGGACGACGTTGTCGACGCGGGCAAGAAATCAGCTTACCAGCAAGCGGTCGCAAACCTTCCACCGGAGAACAGAGATCTGCTAGGTACGCTGATGCGCTTCCTCGACACAGTCGCGGGGAAAGCGGAAATCAACAAGATGGGCGCAACCAATCTTGGCATGGTTTTTTCGATGGTGATAGCGGAAGAAGAAGACCTGAACAAAATAATGAAGTTCCAGTCCACTTTCCAGCCCGTCGTTGCTTACATGATCGAACACGCGCATGAACTGTTTCCCGACCCGAACGCCACAACGCCATCGCCCAAGAAGGCGGCACATTCCCAAGTTAAGGACAACGCCGGGCCGGGAACAGTCGCAAACGTCAAATCGACAAACATCGACGGCAGCGATAGCTCTGATAGCACACGTAGTACGAACAGTAGCGAAAGCACTCGGAGCAGCAGCGGCAGAAGCGCTACGACTAAAAGCACAACACCGCTGACCACTCCCAAGGCGTCGCCGGCAAGGCCGCCGGTAGAGAAAGGACCGAAACGAGATGTGCCCCCATCGATCGGCGCCTCACCGCTCGAGACGCAAAAGGCAAGTAGCGTTAACAAAACTACTTACCCAAACAAGTTCTTGAAAAACGCCCAGTCCGCCATGGACGCCGCGAATTTCATCATGACGCACGCGGCGAAGGAGCTCGGAGAAGACTGGAGATGGGAGCCGCAGAACTCACCGTTGCGGGCGGTGGTTCAGAAGGGCATCGTGGCTCTTCGTCCGGAAAAGTTTAAAGATCTGTTCGGGACTTTCCGTGACGATTTCTTGCAAAAAGCGGACCAGGGACAGTTGGAAACCTGGTTTAAGGACGCCGTTGCAGAGGTCAAGAAACTTAAAAAGGCTACTGAACAAGCTGCGCAGGATCCCCAGGCATCGAAATCTGACGTGGCAACAGCACAGAAGTCATACCTAATAGAGTTGTCGCGCTTGAAAACCATCCAGATCGACCTCGCCGTCCTTTATGCGGTCGAAGCGCTACAAAACGGTATGGCCGGGAAATCGATAGAAACACTGAATGAGGTTGTCAACCGCTTCGGAAAAAAGAATCCCGACGGGACGATGCAAGCTTTTGAAAAATTTAGCCTTCAAGAACAGCAGTGCCTTTACGACTTTTTCATCAGCGTCAGATTGCTACTCCAGGGCGTCATGCAGCGCGCCGCGCCGGGCATGGAGCAAATGCTGAGCGTGAATAACCTGATCAATAACCTCTATCTCTTTGCCTTTGCCCCACTAGGCGAAACAGACTCGACCTACCTGGCCAAGGCGACCGAGCATGCGAAATCCAATGGTCAGAAACCCATGGCAGCGCACGTAGCGGGACAAAAGACGCAGGCGATGGCGATCGGCTTGCTTACCGATCCCGCGAGTTACTTTCCGAAAGCAGTGACGGTTTAAGGATGTTCCGTTGTCCGCAGGACGCGTCGCCCATGGCGCGTCCTGTATTGCCTTCCCCCCTCGGTCCAGAACCACACACACATATTCACCGAGGAGCAACGGCTCCCGCAATCCCGTCCGGCACACGTTCTCTGACGTCTGACGCGGCACCACCGCATCCTCCACGCCTGATAACATGCCTGCTAATCCGCTGCGACATCCCATGCAGCGCTTCCCGTAGATCGCAAATTCCAACAACCCGGTTCGCCTGAATGCCGTCCAACCAAGGCCCACGCCAGCAAAGCGCAAACCCTGAGCCGGCATTTCGCATCCGCGATCTTCACTCCTCCAATGGCGGCCCCTACACCCTCGACGCAAGCAAAGGGGAATGCATCGCCATACGCGGCGCTTCCGGCTCTGGCAAAAGCGTTTTCCTGCGCATGGTTGCCGACCTCGACCCCAATACCGGCGAAGTCTCGCTTGACGGCATGCCGCGTGCGCGCACGCCGGCGCCGGCATGGCGCCGCAAGGTAATCTACCAGGCCGCCGAAGCCGCGTGGTGGGAGCCAACCGCCGCCCTGCACTTCTCCCCGGCCGAGAAAGACTTCGCGCTTCCCCTGCTGGCGCGCCTCGGCCTCGGCACAAATTTGATGGACAGTCCGATCGCACGTCTTTCCACCGGCGAGCGGCAACGGCTTGCCCTGATCCGCTCGCTCTCGCGCCAGCCCGTCGTGCTGTTGCTCGACGAGCCGACCTCCTCGCTCGACCAGGAATCGACCGCCGCAGTGGAAGGCTTGCTGCGCGAGTTGATGGGCAAGGGACTGTGCCTGTTGATGGTGACCCATTCGCCGGAACAGGCACAACGCCTTGGCACGCGCATCATGGAAATCGAGCAGGGCCGCATGCGCCACCAGCACCACAACTCGCAGCCGTATTGACCAATGCATCCGATCCAGATCAACCCTCTCGATCTTGGCATCGCCTCGCTGCTGGTGCTGGTCGATGCCGGCCTGTCGATCGCGACTGGCTTGCGGCTGCATCGCCAGGTACTGTGGGCTGCTGTCCGGATGGTGGTCCAGCTTGTCCTGGTCGGGTTCGTATTGCGCGCGGTATTTGCGATCAACTCGCCGGCGCTAACCCTCGGCATCATCGCACTGATGATCCTGGCTGCCGCGCGCGAAGTTGCGGTACGGCCGTCACATCGCCTAAAGCGCGGATTGAACTACCAGATCGCAGCGCTGGTGGTTAGCGTATCAAGCCTCGGCACGGTGCTGCTGGCTTTGCTCACCGCGATCCGCCCGACGCCCTGGCACGACCCGCACTACGCAATTCCCTTGATGGGTATCGTGCTCGGCAGCGTGCTGAATTCCGCCAGTCTGGCGCTGGACACTTTTCTGGGTGGCGTGGTAAATCGGCGCGCTGCAATTGAGGCCCAACTTGCGCTCGGCGCCACCACCGGTCAGGCACTAGCGGAGATCACCCGGGAATCGATCCGCAAGGGGCTCATACCCATCATCAATCAGATGTCGGCGGCTGGCATCATCACCCTGCCCGGCGTAATGACCGGCCAAATTCTGGCCGGCATGGATCCGCTGGACGCTGTCAAATACCAGATCCTGCTGATGTTCCTTTTGACGGGCGGTGGCGCGCTGGCCGCCGCAGGCGCGGTTTACCTCACGGCACACGTGGTGACGGACGAGCGGCAGCGGTTGCGACTGGACCGGGTCGGCGCAGGCTGAATGGAAGCGCCACGCCGTGGCGCGTCGCAATCAGATCTTAAGTCGAGTGACCTTGGTGCCTTCGAGCGTCAGGTTCGCCATCAAGCCCGCATTGGTCATCACAAACGCAATCACTGGCCCGGTCGCGGTGGTGACGTCAATGGCGCCGTTGGCCCCCATGCGCAGCACCGCAACCGATGCATCGCCTCCGACTGACCATCCTTCGCTCCTGCGGAATTTGTCGAGGGCGTCCTGTGTCATGAAGAGGAACGCTATCATCTTCGACTGTGCGCCGATTTGAAGTCCGACCGACAGCGACGCCAGGTTGTAATAACCCTCGCTCGCCGTTTTGGAACGCAGCACGCCTTCGCCATATTGGCCACCAATGCCGAGCCCGGCCGCAATAACTGACGGGAACACCAGCATGCCGAAGGCCTTGGCCGACAATTCCTTCGAACCCGGCACGCTGCTGTAAAGCCGCGTCAAACTGGCATCGACGTTGGTGTCGATTTCGCGGCGGCGCTGCGCCGGATCGCCGCCTTGGGTGGTGCTGGCCGTAGAAGTTGTGCCGCACCCGCTTAGCGCCAGGCCGCCAATCGTCGCCGTTGCAATGCCGGCCAGGAATTCTCGTCTTTGCATGTGGTTCTCCGCTATCAGGGTTGTAAAGGGGCGCCGTGTTTCGCCGGCATCGCGGCAGCAGTTGGCACGACGATTTGTAAAGTCGCGCCAGGAGGCCGCTTCGTCATAAAAATATAGCTGTCATACGGGCCCGAGTTCTGGCGGCCCGCTGCATCGTTGACAATATTCAAACACCTGCCCTGCTTCTGCGGCCAAAAAGAGACAAGGCTCATGTGAGCGTGCTCCGACGACCACACTGTCATAGCGTCAAGCGTCCGCAGGATCACACGGATTCCGCCGCAAAAAGCTAAGTCACTTACGTTCGGTCAACCCCCCCGAAATCTTGACGGATACCATTGTTTCAACCCGGCCGGGAAAGTGGAGGGAGTGCAACATGAATGTGGTATCTGCAAATGCAAGGCGCTTGCGCGAAAGCGCGAAGGTGTGGGTCGGCACCGTGGTTTTTCCAACGGCGATGCTTCGATGGAGGCGCTTCATCAAGCAGCATCCGGCACTGGATCAACTGTCACGCGGCACGCCGCAATTCATTTCGAAAATTCATGGTCCCTACCTGATGGCGCAGATCAAGTGCCAGGATCGAGTCGACCTGCTCATTTCGCACTACCGGCTTCTTTTTAAGCTGGGCTACGAGCACATGATGCACGCGTGCTTGCACCACTCCGTCTTGCTCTGCGAGTTTGCTGGCCGAGAGAAGAAAATATACCGGCTTGAGCTATGCCGACCCAGCCAGCATTTTCGGTGGGGAGAAGTGGCATTGCGCCTTAGCCTGGACGGTCGGCAGGTGTACACACTCGCCTTTTCAGTAACGCATGCAGGCGATAAAAATGTCCTCGTAGTCGGCGGAATGGAAGGGCTTCTGGCGACCGACGACGTGTTTTGCGTCAAGCGCATTACTCGCGATTTGTACGGACTTCGTCCGCGCGATCTTCTCATCAATACCGTTACAGAGATCGCCCGCCATTTATGTTGCGACCGCGTGATCCTCACTGGGAACAGGAACAAGATTGCACCTGAAAGTAAACGGGTCTGTCGTCGCTCTTCCGACTACGACCGGGCGTGGCGCGAACTTAACGCGGCATCACGAGATGACGGCAACTTCGAGCTGACGTGCAAACCGGGCCCCTCACGTCAATACTGGATCGCTCACCGTCCGGCTGACAAACTGATGAACACGATTCGTCTCGAGTCGGTCCGTTCCCTGAAGCGGCATCGCGATCCGCGGATTGAATCGGACTCGGACCTCAACCAGCCGCCTGGCGCCACCGGTGCAGCGGTCGCCGCCATGCGTCCCAAAGAGTCGACAAAAATGACGCTGGTCGAGGCACAGTAAATGCAGATAGTCGTTGGGAGTTGCTTGACTGCGGATTGGGCGATTGCCGGAGAGCGCATCTGCGCGAAAAAACCCGCGAGTCGAGCGATTCGCGGGCGTGAAGAGTGCGTGTTCCGGATTGGATTGAGAACTTGGCGGGCCATCCTGATGCCGGTGTGTCAGGAGGCACTATCTCCGCGACAGGAATTCAGACCAGGACAGCGTGTTGGACTCGGTAACGATGCCGTCAGCAGCCGGACTGTAGTCCACTCGAACGCTGGTGCCGTTAAGCACCGTTACGGTAGTCGACGATACGCCGTCGGACACGCTCAGTACACCTGACGACGCATATTGGCCGGCCGTTCGGACGAATGTCTGCGGTGTTTTCACGATCACGGTGCTGGCTTGCCCGGAACTGCCAACGAATTGCCGAGTGAACTCAATCGCAGAGCGGATGTCTCCAGGGGCGAAGCTGGTTGATGTCTTGTATTGCCGTATCGTGACATCAATCGGCGCTTGACCATTTCGTTGCCCGACAACATTCATTGCGGTGCCTGACGCGGTGAAGCTAATGCTTCCGGAGGTACCCACCCTCAGAACATAATCGAGGTCGCCATCCAATTCGACCGCGCCCTTCGTGGTGCCAATGGAAAAACGCTTGAAACGGAGAAAGCTCGTGTCAGCCGAAGCTTGTCCTGGCAAAAGAACGCCAGGCCCTGCCATTCTCGAGCTTAGCTCACCATTAAATGTAATGTCGTCGATTGTGGTGCAATTCCGAGCAACCATTGTAACGGTGTCCCAAAAATTGGGCCTCGCCGGTGACGATGGGCCTAGCAGGTATGTCGCTGAACCACCGTGCAAACAGGTCAATTCTTGTGGAGCCAGGATCCAGCCATTCGCCAGCCCGGCGTTCCCACCAATCGCTAGGAAATACCGTGCCATCGACGATGCGGCCATTGGAAACCTGGTCCGTTCCGCACCGGGAATAAATTGATCGGCGTATTCAGCGGGATCGAAGAGATAGTCCGATATGGCCAACGCATTCGCCGCAATGTCCCCGGCTTGTTTGCCAGACAGGTTAGTTTGCGTAACCGCGATAACCGGTTCAGAAGCGACAGACTGGCTCTGCGGGCTTGTTGACGCTGCAGCGCCGGCTTGGCTATGGAGGTCAGATGCTGCCTCTGTCCCGCCGCCGCAGGCTGCAAGCAGCGTGGCGATGGTCACGATAAGAAGGGGAAGGGAGAAGCGCTGCGTAAAACGAACTGATTTTTTTAAGCTCATGAAGTTTGTGAGACGCCGGAGATTTTGAAAAGGTCGGCTGCGAATCACTCAACTGCTCTGCGCACGCGCCGGAAGAATGCTTCGATTAGCGGATCGCCGATCGAGATGACGCAATGTAAATTCGCATCGCATTCCGGCACAGAAAAATTAGTGCGACCAAACGTATATTTTGCGATGAGGCCGTGGCCTCGGGGAAGAGCGACAAGAGATTCGCCATTCGCACGATGGCAAAGTGGATGGCCGCCATCCCGATGTGTGGCGGACCATTTTTGTATAAGGTGTCAGCGATGTCGCACCAGGGGCGGTTACGACAGTCCGGTGCTACGTCTGTGGGTCGACACTCGCTGCGGGCGTGGCATGCAAAGGACACGTCCACCCTGAAAGTACTGCCCGACTCGCGCAGAACTGATTAAGGAGCAGCCCGCCGGTCCCGTTCTCGCCCCAGTTCCCGATCACGCAGCCAGCCAGCCATGGCCTTCAGGCTCCGGATTGCTGCACGGCGCATGTTTTGGAGCACCAGTCGCCGCTGTCCCAGCATGTGGGCCCATGAGCGATACAGGGTGACGTTATCGAGCGGCTGTGGCGTGGCCAGGAATTGGTACTTGTAAGGCTGTTTCCCCCATAACAGGTGGCATGACTTTGCCCCGCGGTCGATCAACGCCTCGATCGCATAGAACCTCGCCACGGTGCCGAGGCGCAGATCATCGAACGCCGGATCATGCGAGCAAACCCGCATGAACATTGCGTCGCCCGCCCGAAAACTGATGGCGCCAGCACAAACCTGTCCGTTGATCGAGATTACCGAGACAACGCCGCAAGTTCGGGCCAAAGCGACAATGCGTTCGCACTCGGCTTCATCGATGCCCCATTTTTTGCCCTTTGCCGTGATGCGCGCTCGGCTGAATTCCAGGATGGCGCGGACATTCTGCTCATCAATGTCGGCGGCTTCCTGCACTTCATGCGAAAAGCTCGGATAGAGCCGGCGAATCTTGTTGCCGAAAGTACGCAGCGTCTTGCGCAGCGAAGATCCGAGCGCGAGGCGGTATGCGTCCGCGGTTTGTGGAAGCGCGATGACGAAATCCTCTAGATGATTGAAGCGCTGAAACGGGAACTTCGATTTGTTAAGATCGGTATGGATTGCGTTGAAGCCGATGACGCTGACATCGGGCCAGCGCGCGAAAACGTAGCGCGCAAATTGCTGTATCTCATTCGTTGACACTGTGACGACTTCGTTGAGAACGCGTACCCGTTCTCCCGCCCGTCGAAACAGGAGCGCGGACACCACCTCCCCTGCTTCGCGGGCCAGGAACAGCATGACGTCGCCATCGATTTCCCCTGTTACGGCGAGCCGCGTCAGGCTGGCATAGTGACTCCCGTAGCGTCTCAAAAGGATCGGCTCTGCCCACGGTGCTTCGATTGCCGCGATGACCTGAATGCTTTGCGCTTCGCGGATTGGTCGCGCCGCGTTGTCGCTGGCCTGGAGGTCCTCGGTAAATCTTTTTTCTGCGGTTAGCATGACGTGATCGCTTTCGTTTCTCGTGCCGCACCGGCCGATCGCTGTGACCGCAGTGCAATGGAACCAAGATTAGGAGTTGCCGCTCGTAATGGCCTTGCGAATTCGCAAGGGGGACGTTTGCCACGGCGCACTGTGCCCGAGCGCAACAGGACCATTGCGGTTGGTTAATGACGGGCTTGAAAAGCACCCTATCATCACATTGCGAAGTCCGCATCGCGTTGCAATGCATCACTATAAAAGGGCCCTGAATGAGAATGAACCGTTCGACCATTCGCCCGTCGGGATTGCTTTCCTCTGCCTCTACATTGGCGTCGTTTATTGGGTCCCGCTTGTTCGTCGCAACGTCGGAATGGTGGCCGCAGCGATGCTGTTCGTGGCCGTGGCTGTCGGAGGCATGTCGGCTCGCGCGCATCACCAGCAGACCACCAAGGCACACGCCGCTTCATCCGCTCCGGAGTCCCATGCCTCCAACTTCCACGAAGTTCAGAACAGAGTGCCTTGATAGCCTGGGAAAGCAGCCGCGGGGTAAGCAAACTCAAATAGAAGCGCGGTCGGGCCAACGCATGATCAACATCAACTGATGGTGCCGACAAGGGAATTTTCTGCAAACCGTCCTCTCTATCCGCCATAGGGAGACACTCATGGGAAAGACGTTACGCGTCGGAGACGTAGACGACGCCGTTTCGGGTTTGACGGCGGTACGCACAGTTTTGAATTCGCAACTCGAGGACGTGGAGCGCCTGATTGTGTCGTTCCACGAAAAGCATGCGCAACGGGACGAGGAACTGACTCTGGAAGAGTGTGAATCGATGCGCTCCGGCGTGTTAAGCGCACTTGCCAGCGTGCAGGAGATCCTGAGTTGGATACGGGAGCTTGCCGAGACGGATCCGGAAGGCAATCTACTTGTTAATGTGCAGGCCTTGCCCCGCATATCCATTCCCCGCCGCAGTTAACGAAGCCTCTTCAGCCACGAACCGAGTCTGGTTCCGCATAGGATGCGGAACCAGCGGGAGTCTTCGATTCCTTTCAAGTCGGGCTTCGCCGGACCCCGCTGCCGCGCGTGACGCATTCGGCTCGGCATGGTTATAGTGAGCCAACCGCGACTGCGTCGCACCCCACCACCGCTTGCAAGAGGTGCTTGTGACTTCCCCCCTCAAGATTGATTTCGTCTCGGACATAGCCTGCCCATGGTGCATCATCGGCCTCAAATCCCTTGAGGATGCGCTTGGACGTCTCGACCCGGAAACGCGTCCGGAAGTGCGCTTCCAGCCCTTTGAACTGAATCCGCAAATGCCGGCCGAAGGACAGGATGTTGTTGAGCACCTGTCGCAGAAGTACGGCGCTACGCGAGAGCAGATGCAGCACAACCAGGAAACGATACGGGTGCGTGGCGAGGAAGTCGGCTTCAAGTTCGACATGGACCGTCGCAATCGGGTCTACAACACCTTCGACGCCCATCGGCTACTGCATTGGGCTGAAATTGAAGGCAAGCAGCCGGCCCTGAAGCACGCGCTTTTTACCGCCTACTTTACCGAAGGCCGCAATGTGTCAGACCCGGAAGTTCTGGCCGATGTGGCCGAACGCGCCGGCCTGAACCCGGTGCGCGCGCGGGAGATAGTTGCGTCAGACCAGTATGCCGACGATGTCCGCCAGCGCGAGCGTTTCTACCTCGACCAGGGCATACATTCCGTGCCGGCCGTCATCGTGAATGACCAATACCTTATTCAGGGTGGGCAGCCGGCGGCGGTTTTTGAGCAGGCCTTGCGCCAGATCCTGAGCGACGAAGAAAAGGCGGGAGCGAGCGCCTGAGCCAAGGCGCTGCCTTTAGGATCACCGTAATGTCGGCCTGAACTTTGCCGCCCAGGAAGGCGTCGACTCCACGAGGTTGAGGTTGAGGTTGGCATTCCCCGCGACGTCCCGGCCGTCTACCCAGCAGATGCAAGCCGCGGGATCTTTGCCCTCTTGAACATCCTCCATCGCCGCATCAAGCGCCGCTTTCCGCGCGCGCTCCGCTCGCAAAGGCAACTCCGCGCAAAGCCGGCGGCTTCCGCGACAGCAGCCGTAGCGCCGACTGCGAGTTCGGCGAGCAATCCTTCCGCTACCCGGGAATCGTTGCGTAAGCCAAGCTCGTCTTGAAGTCTGGAAAGCCGGCGCTTGAATTGATCTTGCTCCGAGCGCTTTTGCTTTCCGTGTTTAACCAGGCTGCCAAAAAATTCGCTCGCATAGCGCAGCTTCTTTGCAGCGATCCGAACCTGATGTTGTTTAGACCCATCGAGTCCGTCTAACCGCCGGGCCTGCTTTAACAGCCCTTCCCGCTTTCGGCGCAACGTCTTGCGCGCGAACTCGCGAACCGGCGCATCCAGCTTCACAAGCACCTCCTCCGTTGCGTCATTACGCCACCGTTCCCCGATTGCCCATGCAGAAAAACCGAGCAGTAGGCGCGTCGTCTCCGGCGCCGCAATTATTCTGGCCGCGACGGCCCTCCGCTCTCGGCTACGCAGAGTAGCCGCTTCCTGCAACAACAGAAAAGCATTTCGAGTTTGCGCACCGGGGCTCAAGGCGGAATAGAACCGCGATGCGAGTGCCGGCAGCGTCGACCCGGCCAGCACATCGGCGTCGCGAGCATCTCCCAAGGCATGGCGCAATGCCGCGAAACCCGCCGCAAGGTCCGCTGGCAGCGGTGCCATGTCATGAAAAAGGTTCAGCGCAGAATGCAGCCGCCGCAGTCCGACCCGCATCTGGTGCACGCTTTCAGGATCCTGGCCATTTGTTACGCCGTCCGCATTCGCCTCGATCTGCCGCAGGCAATTCAGCAAAATCTCCCGCAGTGCATGGCCGCAGGAAACCGCGTCTTCCAGTGCAACCGGCTCGGCCTTCGTCGCAGCCGGCTCAGCCGGGAGGATCAGCGAAAATCCGCGCTTCGCCTTGCTCTCGTTGCCGATCCGCAGGGCCGCTTTGGGGACCGCCGCGTGCAACGCCATTGCGAAGTCGAAAAGGTGGACTGCCTCGCCTTTCTTCAACTCCAGTTCAAGTTCATTAATGGCCACCTCGCCGCCTTCATGCCGCACGCGGCCAAGGTCAAGCGCCACCTCCACCACATCGCCCCTCGGCAAGTGCAATATCCAGCTGGTACGCTCCATCTCGGTAGTGAAAATCGGCGTGAGACGCGCCTGCAAGTCCGTACTGGAGAGCAGGCGCGACCAATGCCGGTCATGTCCTGCCTGCTCCAGCGCGGCCTTCACATCCGGCGTTGGCCCGGGCAGTGGTGTTTCCCATTCATCACGCCGGTGCAACCCGCCGCTGGCGCTGTCTTTGCCCTTGACCGTCTGCAGCCAGCCTTCGCCCTCAATCCGGCGCACCCGCAACGTTGCGCCATGCTTGTGAAGCCAAAGCGCGGCAGTGTCGTAATAGGTGCTGGTCAGGCGCTGTGTGACCGGCTTGCTTCCCCTTTGACGGAGCAGCGGACTTTTGCGCAACAAGTCCGCATAAGCTGGATCGATAAGCAGCTTCAATTCCGTTTCCAACGGTCGCCCTCCAGATTCGGGTAATTCAGATGTTCTTGAGGCCGGTGCGTCGTCGGATTCAACAGCGCATCCGGGCAGCGGTTCTCGCGATGCGGACACGCACCTCGCCCCGATTTACCCGCATGACTTGCGGCATTGCGCGAGATTGCTGTTGAGTAGCGTCAACAGCCGCAGCCAGGGGAGAACGCATACTAGTATTCATTCCCAGACCGCCGTATTCCGAAACCCGTTATGCATTCTGCCTTATTGACATTCATGCTGGTCGCGAGTCCGATGGCCTTCGCGCATCACGTCGCTGATGAAGGCACTGAGACGCGCCCGACGCAGTTTGGGCAACAGCATGGCGCCGGGCCAGGTGGAAAGCGCGTTAGCGCCATCCCGAAGAGCGAGCCGGCGCCAACGCATGCCTACTGCTTTCAAAACGCAGCCGGCAAGCTGCACTGCGCAGTGCTCCCCGGCGGGCCGCACTAGGCCTACTGTTTTCAGAACGCTGCCGCCAAGCTGCACTGGGCGGTGCTCCCGGCGGGCCGCACTAGCCTGCTGGCGACAGCGCAGTCTGGCTCTTTCACGCTACCTTACGCCGCCCGATCCCTTTCTGAATCTGCGCAGGGCGCAACGATCATGCGGCGCGCGGCACCTCATCATTCGCCGACGGTGGGGTCGGACCGTCACCATCGGTCGGACGGCCCGTGCCGCCGCCCAGGACTGTTGCGACGATTGCAGCGATGGCTTCCTGTGCTGCGGGAAGGTACGGCAAGGTGCAGTGGTCAGAGCCCGGAATGCTGATATCGGCGACCACAGTGGACAGGCTCTTGACCAGCAAATCGGTATGCGCCGAAGGGACCACGGTGTCCGACTGGGCGCGCAATACGTAGACTGGCGCCGTTAACAGGGAGGCGTGCTTTACCGATTCGAAACGGTCGCGCAGCATCCAGCCGACCGGCACCGTGCGGAAGCGCCGCCGCGCAATCGCGAGGATGGAATCGTACGGCGTCAGCAGCACTAACCCGGCGGCAGGTCGACGCGTAGCGACCTGCAGCGCGACGCCGGACCCGAGGCTCCTTCCGACCAGCGCAATACGGGTCTTGTCGATGTAGGAACGTTCGGCCAGCCAGTCAAAAAGGAACTCGCCGTCCGCAATCATTTGCAGTTCGCTGGGCGCACCGTGCGACTCGCCGTAGCCGCGATAATTCAGCGCCAGCACGGCGCTGTGCGGAAACATGCGACCGGCATCACGGACCACCCAGCTCACTTCTTCAGAGCGACCCCCGAAATAGATGACGGCGCTCATGGGTGTCGACCGGCGCGGGGTAAGGAACCAGCCAGACAATCGGGTGCCATCGCCGCCGCGCAGGACCACCGACCGGGTGCGGTGTACTTCGCTGCGTGGGCGGTCAACCTCGCGACGGGAAGTTGGGTTGAACAGCAGCCGCTTCTGGCCAAGCGCAATTGCCGCTGCAAAACTGGTCCATGCAAAGGCGGCCAGGCTTGCCGCGCTTGCCAGGGTACGTATGCCGGGTTTGATCAATTTGCCTCCCCTTTCCGGTCGGCGCTGTGCATGCTGCAATCATGCACCGCTCCGCCACCGCGCTTTCAAGGTCCATCAAGTTCAAGTCGACAGGATGCTGCGCAAGCGCGAAGAGCCTGCGCAATTCGTGATGCGTCCATGCGGCCGTCCTGCAGCCCATGCACTTTTGCCGCAGTCCCTAAGACCCTTGCAGGAACCTTGCCAGGTAAGGAGCGGTTCGGCTATGTCGAACGCCAACGAGGTCACGCGGCGGCATGGACGCGACCACGCGCCCGCCCTCATCGCCGGCGCCAGGCCCGATGTCGATCACCCAGTCGCTTGCCGCGACCACGCGCATGTCATGCTCCACCACTACGACCGTGTTGCCGGCATCGACAAGTCCATCGAGTTGCGCGACCAGTCGCTCGACGTCGGCGGGATGCAAACCGGTGGTCGGCTCGTCAAGCACAAAGAGGGTGTTGCCGCGTGAAGCGCGTTGCAGTTCAGTGGCTAGCTTGATGCGCTGCGCCTCGCCGCCCGAGAGTTCCGTCGCCGGTTGCCCCAGCCGCAGGTAGCCCAAGCCAACTTCGCGCAACATCGCCAGCGAGCGCTCTATGGGTGGCGTATCGGTAAAAAATTCCCACGCCGCGTCCACCGTCATTGCCAGCACCTGCGCAATGTTGTGGTCTCTGTGCCGGATTTCCAGCGTCTTCTCGTTATAGCGCGCGCCATGGCACGCCGGACACGGAGCGTAGACGCTCGGCAGGAATAGCAATTCCACCATGACGAAGCCTTCCCCTTCGCAGGTTGCGCAACGGCCGCTTGCCACGTTGAATGAAAATCTGCCAGCGTCATAGCCGCGCGCCCGCGCGGCACGCGTGGCGGCAAAGACCTTGCGTACATGGTCGAACAGCCCGGTGTAGGTCGCCAGGTTGGAACGCGGCGTGCGTCCGATTGGCTTCTGGTCAACCAGCACCATGCGCTTGATGTGCTCGATGCCACCTGCGATGCGTCCACCCACCGGCACCGGACTGGCAGGCTCAAGCGCCATGTCTTCCTCGGGTTCTTTCGGCAGCACATGGCCAAGCGCATCGGCCACCAGTTCAACCAGTACCTGGCTCACCAGGCTTGACTTGCCCGATCCGGAAACGCCGGTGACGCAGGCGAGAACGCCTAGCGGTATGGCGAGCGACAGGTTCTTCAAATTATTGCGGCTAACGCCTTCCAGCAGCAGCTTGCCGGATGCGAGGCGCGGCACGCGCATCTCTCGCCTGGCGTCATCGAACAGGTAACGACGTGTGTGGGAAGCCTTGACCTGGTCCAGCCCCGCTGGCGGCCCGCTGTAGAGTACGTGGCCGCCCTGCTCCCCTGCCTCTGGCCCAACGTCGACGATCCAGTCCGCATGCCGGATCACGGCCAGCGCATGCTCCACCACGAACAGCGAATTCCCGGCAGCCTTCAGACGGTCGAGAGCGCGCAACAATGCCTCGGCGTCAGCCGGATGCAATCCGGCGGACGGTTCGTCGAGCACATACACAACGCCGAACAAATTGGACCGCACTTGAGTCCCGAGCCGCAAACGCTGCAGTTCGCCAGGCGACAGTGTTGGCGTGCTGCGCTCAAGCGTCAGATAACCGAGGCCAAGCTCCAGCAGCACTTCGAGCCGGGCCACCAGATCCTGCGCGATGCGCTGCACCACCAGCAGTTTTTCCGGATGCAGCGCCGCCGCTTTCGATTGGCGTCGCGGTGTGCCGTCTTGCAAGGGGCGCAGCAGGTCCGCCAGACGCTTGAGTGGCAGGCGCGACATGTCGGCAATGTCGTGCCCGGCAAACCGCACGGACAGCGATTCCACGCGCAGCCGCTTGCCGTGGCAGACGGCGCACTCCGCACTCTCCATGTAGCGCGCCACACGCTTTTTCATGGAGGCGCTTTCGGTATTGGCGAAGGTTTGCAGCACATAGCGTCGCGCGCCGGTGAAGGTGCCCTGGTAGCTTGGCTCTTCCTTGCGCTTGAGCGCGCGCTTCACTTCCTGAGGGTCGAAGCCGGCATAGACCGGCACCACCGGTTGCTCGTCGGTGAAGAGTATCCAGTCACGGTCCTTGCGCGGCAGCTCGCGCCACGGTCGGTCGACGTCGAAGCCAAGACTGACCAGGATGTCACGCAGATTCTGGCCATGCCAGGCGGTGGGCCATGCGGCCACAGCACGTTCGCGAATCGTCAGGGAATCATCCGGCACCATTGATCGTTCCGTCACCTGGTATACGCGGCCGAGGCCGTGGCACTCGGGACAGGCTCCCTCTGGCGTATTGGGCGAGAATGATTCGGCATACAACAACGGCTGGCCGGCCGGGTAATCGCCGGCACGGGAGTACAGCATGCGCAGTGAATTGGAGAGCGTCGTGACGCTACCGACTGAGGACCTCGTAGTTGGCGATCCTCGCTGCTGTTGCAACGCCACGGCGGGCGGCAAACCGTCTATTTCGTCAACCTCGGGGACCGGCATTTGATTGAAGAGCCGGCGCGCATAGGGCGATACCGATTCCAGGTACCTGCGCTGGGCCTCCGCATAGAGAGTGCCGAAGGCCAGGGAGGATTTTCCCGAACCGGAAATTCCGGTGAATACGACCAGCGCATTGCGCGGCAAGTCCAGGTCGACGTTCTTGAGGTTGTGTTCGCGGGCGCCCCGCACGCGCACCATGCCGGAATAGGTGGCCCCGGCGACGGGATCAGCGGGAAGGCCATCTTTTTCGGGCAGCGGAAAAACCGAAGTGTCCTGATCGTCCATGTCTTTCGCTTTTCTTTTCGAGTCAGTCTGTCGCAATGGCGATCAGCTATTCAGCCAAAAAAAGACGGCGCCCAGGGCGCCGTCGTTGTAGCACTACTACGGATGCGGTTGATGTAATTGGCCCTTTGCACGGAACAGGGCAGCCGGCGGAGAGTATCCCGCTCGCTGCTCAGCTCTCGCACATCCCGCCTTTACTTCGAAGTGGGCGTGGTTGGGGTCTGGACCTCAATATTTTTCGTGCTCATGGAGCCGCTTGCCCGCTCCTCTGCCTTGACGTCGGAACGTGACAAACCGCTGCCCTTGGTAGAAGGATCGCCCTGGACTTCGGTGTTGCCGGTACTCGACGAGCCGGAGGTCCGCAATTCGTTCTTCGCGTCAGAGCGGCTCATGGCAGATCCCTTGGTGCTGGGTTCCGCCGGCACTTCAATATTCTTGGTGCCGATTGCACCGGTCGCTTTTTCCTCCGCCTTGACATCGGCACGGCTCTTTGGCGCAAGCGGATCCGATGTAGTGGACTGCGCAAAAGCAAATGTCGTGACGAGTGGCAAAGCGGCAGCAAGCGTCAATAGTCTTTTATTCATAAGGCCCTCATGGTTGGAAGATTGTTCAGTTGGGAACATGAGTCCGATTCGTGTGGGCGCTAGCGGTTCAACCCGATGATATGAAAAGCGCAATAGAGTCGACATAGGTCAACTTCTGTTCAGGAAAGTGAAGCACTTACCCTTGAATTCCTCGCCATCTTGGACGGTGACCGAAGCGCAGTTCCGATCCAACCAAAGACGCAACCGCGCGCTGACCATTCGGCGACTTTTAACGCACCTCAATTTATTGCGGCATGGCCATTGACCACTGCCAACGCCCCCATTTATCGCGCCGCGACAATAGTTTCAACAGCAACGACCCTGCGCAAGCCGCGCAATGGATCAGTCGTCTTTCGCAACCGGGCGCGCTTGCTCCGTCTTGCGCGCTACCAAGGCATATAGAAATGAAGAAGTTTCCCCCGCTTTCCGCCGCCCGCGTCCGGGCTGCAACCGCATTAAGTCTTGCCGCCATTCTTGCCGCTTGTGGCGGAGGCAGTGCCGGTGGCAGTGCCGGTGCAAGCACCGTCGACGCAGCCGCTACAGGCGCGATCGCACCCGCCACCGCAACGGCAACAGCGCCCACATCCCCGGGCTCCACAGCAGTTCAATTTGCCAGCGTCTTGTCGTCGAATGCTTCCGGTCAGTCAGAGACCTTCAGCAGCGCCGGATTCATCGATCACACGAACCCCTTCTTTAAGCCATTTGGCAATGGGCGCAGTTGCGCCAGTTGCCACGGGGAGGCGGAGGGCTGGTCAGTTACGCCGGCAAGCGTGCTCGCGCGGTTCACCCAGTCGAGCGGCAACGACCCGCTCTTTACCGGCTCGGACGGTGCCAACTCGCCGCTGGCCGACCTGTCGACGGCCGACGCGCGGCGCGCCGCATGGAACCTGCTGCTGGCACGCGGCCTGTTTCGCATCGGCCTGCCGGTACCAACCAACGCCGAGTACGATCTCGCCGCCGTGGACGATCCCTATGGCTACGCAAGCAGTAAAGACTTGTCGCTGTTCCGGCGTCCACTGCCGACCACCAACCTGCGCTTCTCGGCCGCTGTGATGTGGGATGGCCGCGAGACCTATCTCGACCCGGCCTCGCATCTGTGCTTTGCCGGATCGACCAGTTGCTATGCGAGCTCGGACATCAATTACGGCAACCAGGCAAACCATGCGGTGCAGGGCCATGCGCAATTTCCGGCCGGGCTTTCCGATGCCGACCGCAATGCCATCGTCGCGTTTGAGCAGAGCCTGTTCAGCGCTCAGATTTTCGACAACGCGGCGGGAAGCCTGACCGGCGCGGGCGCAAGCGGCGGCGCAACCAGTCTGGCAAAGCAGACTTTCTATTTCGGCATCAATGACAGTTCGGACGGCGACTACCAAACCCATGCCGCGTTCTCTAATCAGGTGATCCGGGCCTTCGACGCCTGGAGTGCTGGTGCCAATTCCACTGCGCCGTCTACCGCGCTGGCCGATGCCGATACGCCACCGGCAAATGCAGCTGCATTGACCGCGGCAAGGCAATCCGTGGCGCGAGGCCAGGCTATTTTCAATGGCCGCCCGATCTTTATCGACAACGTGGCTGGCATGCCGGCTGCATCGGTGCGGGGCTCCTGCGCAACCTGTCATGACACGCCGAACGCCGGCAGTCGTTCCACGCCACTTCTGTTCAACATCGGTGTCGATGCCGCGGTACGCCGCAGTGCCGACGTACCGCTCTACACCTTGCGCAACAAGACGAGCGGGGCAACCGTTCAGACGACCGACCCAGGCCTTGCGCTCGTCAGCGGCAGATGGCAAGACATCGGGCGCTTCAAGACGCCAGCACTGCGCGGGCTGGCGGCACGCGCGCCCTACTTCCACGACGGATCGGCGCAGGACCTTGCTGCGGTTGTGGCCTTTTACAACGAGCGTTTCAAGATCGGCTTCACGCCGCAAGAGGCCGCGGACCTGACCGCCTTCCTTCGATCGCTTTGACTGGCTCGCGCGTCGCACGCCACACTGCGCCGCGCGATCAGGCTGAGTCAAACATCATCCGGCCGCCCGACCGAATGATCGTCTGGAGGCGGGAACGGCAGGCCTGGCAGGAAAGCAGGCAACACAGTGCGTCAACAAAAAGAACAGGATGAAAAGATGTCGAACCACAGAGTGCAGTCGCAGCAAGATCGCTGCAAATCGCCGGCCCGACGAGAGCGAGCCATACGCCTCGTGCCGGCATCCTTGTCCCTGCTGGTAGTGAGCGTGCTGGCCGCGTGCGGCGGCGGCGGAAGTTCTGGCACCGCTGCAGCAAGCGCGGCGCTCACGGCAGGCACGTCGGCAACGGCTGCCAATGGCACCGCAAACAGCAATGCGACAGGCAGTTCGTCGACCGCCGTTTCCGGCAGCAGCACCGGCGCAACTTCAAGCGGAAACGGCGCCACTGGCGCAGGGACGGGCGCGTCCGGGACGGCCACCGCCGGAACCACCACCACTACTACCGGTACAACGACCCCGCCCGCCGGCAGCACGCTACCGCCGATCCAGGCCGCGCAGTCGAGTTACGGTATTGGCCTGCCGACCGGAGGAAGCAGCGCCAGCTCGACGCCTCTCCCGCCCGGTCCGGTCGGAGACCCAGCGACTCTAGGGCAGTGGTCGCCGGTCTACAACTGGCCGCAGGTCGCGATCAATCTTGACCTTCTGCCGGATGGGAAAATCCTCAGCTACGCCGACGATGACGATGCCGATTACCACCGCACCGGAAAGCGCGGCCCCGGGTTCTCGAAAGCCTATGTCACCGACATCCAACCTGATTCGCCGCCAGGCGCTTCAACCTATGTTCCCAACAATACGACGGACCTTTTTTGCAGCGGCGACGCCTACATGCCGGACGGCCGCATGCTGGTTGCGGGCGGACATATTTCGGATGGAGTGGGCTCGGCCGACGCAAGCATTTTTGACTTCCGTGACTACAGCTGGACCAAGGTAGATTCCATGAACGCCGGCCGCTGGTACCCCACCGCGACCAGCCTTCCCAATGGCGAAATCCTGATAACGGGCGGCTTGATCGACCCGACCACGGTGAACCAGTTGCCGCAAGTATGGAAAGTGAATGGCGGCTGGCGCGACCTGCCGAATGCATCGATGGAATATGCCGGCTATGCGCCCATGCATGTCGCGCCAAACGGCAAGGTATTCGTATCGACTTCGCAAACCTCGCGCTATATCGACACTGTCGGGGACGGCAGCCTGGTCACCGTGGCGCCGCACAAGTATCAGCGGCCACGCGATTACGGCTCATCGGTGGTCTACGACGATGGAAAGATTCTTGTCATGGGTGGCGATGGAAATGGTACCGATTCAACGCCGCCAACAGAAACCGCCGAAACCATTGATCTGAACGACGCCAATCCGACATGGCAGTGGACCAGCCCAATGCAATACAAACGGCGGCAGATGAATGCCACGCTGCTGGCGGATGGCACCGTGCTGGCAACCGGTGGCACCAGCACGACCGGCTTCAACGACGCGGCACAGGCCGTGCTGCCGGCCGAATTGTGGGATCCGGCAACAGGAAAGTGGACCACCATGGCAAGCATGGCCGTGCCGCGCCTGTATCACTCCACCGCCTTGCTGCTGCCCGATGGACGGGTACTGTCGGCCGGAGGCGGCAGGCCGGCGCCAGACAACGGCACCGACAATTCGAACGTGGAGATCTACTCGCCGCCCTACCTGTTTCACGGGGCACGGCCGCATTTGCTGTCTGCACCGGTCAGCGTCAACTTCGGCAGCACGTTCACGGTACAGACAACCGACGCTGTCGACATCGCCAAGGTGACCCTGGTGCGACTCGGCGTGGTGACGCATGCCTTCAACATGAACCAGCGCATCAACCGTCTGGCATTCACCGTCGGGAAAAGCGCCCTCACCGTGACCGCGCCGGCCAACCGCAACCTGACACCGCCAGGGCACTACATGCTGTTTTTGATTAACTCCAAAGGCGTGCCGTCCATCGCCAAAATCGTGCAGATCGTCTGAGGACGTTGCAGTATGTGGTACACATCGCGGTCGAATCGCCGCTGCCCGACTTGCGCAAGTGCGCGCGCCGCTTCCATGCCGCGCGCACTGCCGAGATAAGCCCAGCCGTCGATTACGGCGTGGTGTTCGCCTTCGACTACGCAGACCGGGCCGTCCCACGGCCATGGCTTCAGCCGAATCGATTCGAGGGCGGTCCGCACCCGCGCGTCGTGCGCGGCGATGGTTTCGCGTTCGTCGACGACTGCCTCTTCGGCAACCAACGCCACGCCTTCCACAGCAGCTTCCTTGCCAGCGACCGTCTTGCGGACCGCAATGGCATCGTCACGACAAGCGCCGAGGCACTTGCCAAGCTGGCTGGCAAAACATCCACCGACCCGAGGTTTTTCCAGGCCGAGCAACACATGGCAAAGCTGGTGCGCGTCGGCCAGCGCCTTGAGCGCATCGGTCGCCTTGCGCGCGGTGCCAAAAAGGCCGTACAGCGCGGGATCGAACGCAAAAAACAGGTCGTCGGTGTCGGCAGCGACGGCTTGCAAGCGGCCCTTTCGCGGCACCATGCGCCATGAGCACACTTCGTCGTTACGGCGCAGCAGCTTGTTGAAGGCTGGCAGAAGCTGCTTGATGAGCGCGGCTTCCTGCAATAGCGCCCCAACTTCACCACCGGTTTCTCGCCATTCGACACGTTCGATCTGGGCGCACAGTTCCTGCTCGCGCGCGGCGAGATGATCGCCGCTGAAATGCGCCAGCACGCGCCGACGCAGGTCGTTGGCCTTGCCAACATAGAGCGGCAGATCGTTGGCGCCATAAAACAGATAGACACCATGCGTGGAAGGAATCGATTCCAGCTGCAGCGCATCGAGTTTTGAAGGGATGCTTGGCCGGCTCACCAGTTTTGCGACGGTCTCTTCCACTACCTCGGCACTGTGCTCGAGATGTATCTTTTGCCAAAATTGCCATAGCAGACGCGCATCGCCAAGAGCCCGATGCCGCTCCGTTACATGAAGGCGATGGCGCTCCACGATGGAATCAAGGTTATGGCGGGCGAACCCGGGAAACAGCTTGCGCGAGAGACGCACAGTGCACAACACCGGCGGGCGAAAGCTGTGGCCAGTGCGTTTGAATTCATTCTTGAGGAAGCCGTGGTCGAAGCGCGCGTTATGCGCAATAAAGAGGCGGCCGGCCAGCATGGATTCGATGGTATCGGCAAGTTCATCGAAGGTCGGTGCGTTCTGCACCATGGCGTCAGTGATACCGGTCAGGCCCTGAATGAAGGGCGGAATCGGCATCAGCGGATTAACAAGGCTGCTCCACTCCCGCACGCCATCTTCGTCCACTTCAATAATCCCGACTTCAGTGATGCGATCGGTGGCCGCCGTGCCCCCGGTTGTTTCGAGATCGACGAAAGCCATGCGGGGATGTTTTGAAGAGATCAAGTAGGCGTTCTTGCGATAAAAGGGGCCGCAGCGCGGCAAGCGAAAAGTATGCGGCCAAGGCGCGGCCCGCGCAATAGCGGGAAGACAATGCCCGGCCGAACGCAGGGCTGACGGTTGTGCCACAATTCTCATTCGAAAAACCGGTTTACCTAAGTCTGCCCTTGGTTTCGATCGTAAAAAAGTAAAAAAGTAAAAAAGTAAAAAAGTAAAAACGGGATTACCTCAGACCACGGCTTCGCGGTTCAAATAGTGACGCCTTCATTGTAAAACCCGCCACCCAAAAAGGAGCACCATGGAGCAGCGCGCCAAGGCAGTGATCTGCCGCGAGATAAACCAGCCAGTCGTGGTCGAGGAAATACTGGTAGAGCCGCCGCGGCATGGCGAACTCATGATCCGGCTTGCCGCCTGTGGCATCTGTCATAGCGACTTGTCGGCAACCAACGGCACCATCCCGTTTCCGCCGCCGGTGATTCTTGGGCATGAGGGTGCCGGCATCGTTACCGCCATCGGGGCGGGCGTCACGGATTACGCTGTCGGCGATCATGTCGTGAGTTCCTTCGTGAGCATGTGCGGCAAGTGCCGCTATTGCCAGACTGGCCGCCCTCAACTTTGCGACCAGGCCGCGAAGGCAGCCACTACCCTGCCGGACGGCACACTACGCACACGGGACCTTGCTGGCAATCCGCTAAACATCTTTTCCGGCTGCGGCGTCATGGCCGAATATGCCACCCTGCATATCGACAACGTCGTGAAGGTTGACCCGGCGGTGCCACTCGACAAGGCCGCGCTAATCAGTTGCGGCGTCATGACCGGCGTCGGTGCCGTCATCAACACGGCCAAGGTGGAACCGGGCTCGATCACGGTGGTGTTTGGTTGCGGCGGAGTCGGCCTGAATGCCATACAAGGCTGCGCCATTGCCGGCGCATTGACCATCGTGGCAGTCGACACTTCCGACGCGAAGCTTGAACTGGCCCGCCAGTTTGGCGCCACGCACACTGTCAACCCCACCGCCGAAGAGAATCCGGTGAAGGCAATCATTAAGCTAACGCAAGGCGGCGCCGACTATGCATTCGAGTGCGTCGGCCAGGGAGCCATTGCCGCGCAAGCCTACGGCGTGCTGCGCAAGGGCGGCACCGCGGTCGTAGTCGGCGTCGCCAATCCGAAGGACATGACATCGATACGCACCTCCTCGCTCACGTTCGGAGAGAAGACCCTGACCGGCAGCTACTTCGGATCGGCACGCCCGCGCGAGGACTTCCCGCGGCTGCTGGGCCTGTACCGAACCCACAAGCTGAAGCTCGATGAACTGATCACTCGCACCTATCGTATAGAAGAAGCGCCGCAGGCCTTCGCCGATCTGGCAGCAGGGCGCAATGCGCGCGGGATGATCCTGTTTGACCAGGGTTGACGGTGTACCATTGTCCGAACCCCGCATCGACTCGATTGCCCGGTCCTGACAACGCTCAGGACTGATTCGCATCGACCGAAATTAAAACGACACTGGAGATTGACAGCATGCAAGTTCGCGACAGCTTTTACATCGACGGCAAGTGGGTCCAGCCGTCCGGACGCAAGACGATCGACGTCATCAACGCCTCGACCGAAGAGGTCATGGCGACCATACCGGCGGGCGACGAGATTGATGCCGACCGCGCCGTTGCGGCGGCCCGCTCCGCCTTCGACATGTGGAGCACCACCACACCGGTTACGCGCGGCGCATTTCTCAAGAAAATCCAGGAAGGCCTGAAAGCGCGCAGCGAAGAACTTGCCAAGACGATTGCCGCGGAAGTCGGCATGCCGCTCAAGCTTTCGGCGCAGATCCAGGTCGGCTCACCGATCGCCAATTTCGGCTATTACGCGAAGCAGGCAACTGCATTCCCCTGGGAAGAAACCACCGGCAATTCACGCGTGGTGCGTGAAGCGGTGGGCGTCGTCGTCTGCATCACGCCCTGGAATTATCCGCTGCACCAGATCGCCGCCAAGGTCGCGGCCGCCCTGGCGGCTGGCTGCACCGTGGTACTGAAGCCGTCTGAAGTAGCGCCGCTCAATGCTTTCATCCTGGCGGAGATTATCGACTCGGTCGGTGTGCCGGCCGGCGTGTTCAACCTCGTCAGCGGTACCGGACCCGAGATTGGTGAAGCCCTGGTGCGCCATCCCGATGTCGACATGATTTCCTTTACTGGTTCGACCCGCGCGGGCAAGCGCATTTCGGAAGTTGCCGCCGCCACCGTCAAGCGCGTCGCCCTGGAACTTGGCGGCAAGTCTGCCTCCGTCATTCTGGACGATGCCGACCTGCCGGCCGCGGTCAAGGGCACGTTGAATGCGTGCTTCCTTAATAGCGGACAAACCTGCTCCGCCCACACCCGCATGCTGGTGCCCGAATCACGCTATGAAGAAGCCGCAAAGCTTGCCGTGGACATCGCACAGAACTTCACCGTGGGCGACCCGTTCGGTGGCAGCGCAAGACTCGGCCCGCTGATTTCGGAAGCGCAGCGCGATCGCGTTCGCACCTACATTCGCAAGGGCATGGAAGAAGCGGAGTTGCTGTGCGGCGGACCGGACGCACCATCCGGGCTCGACAAGGGTTATTACGTTCAGCCGACCATCTTCGGTCGTGTGAAACCGGACGCCACCATCGCACAGGAAGAGATCTTCGGCCCGGTGCTTTCGATCATTACCTATCGCGATGAAGAGGAGGCGGTACGCATTGCCAATGGCACACCGTATGGGCTTGCTGGAGGCGTTTGGTCCGGGAGTGACGATCGGGCGCAGGGCATTGCACGGCGACTGCGTACCGGGCAGGTGGACATCAATGGTGGCGCGTTCAATTTGTTTGCACCGTTTGGCGGGTACAAGCAGTCGGGACGCGGGCGCGAGATGGGGCCGTATGGCATGGAAGAGTTTTTGGAGTACAAGTCGCTGCAGTTTAAGCAGGCGCCGGTGGCCGCTGCGGTGGCGCCGACGGCTGATGGGGTGGGGGCTGGTGGGAAGGCGCCGTATTAAAAAGATTTTGTAGTTTGGTCGCGATGCCGCGGTTGACGCTCCCCGCGGTTC
Source organism: Herminiimonas sp. (assembly GCA_028292265.1). Taxonomy (GTDB): domain Bacteria; phylum Pseudomonadota; class Gammaproteobacteria; order Burkholderiales; family Burkholderiaceae_D; genus JAQGMR01. Next base: position 82,298 of record JAQGMR010000006.1, on the reverse strand, counting down.
CAGCGATACGAGCTGACGCGCTGGGTCTACAAGCGGGTCTACAAGCGGGTCTACATACTGCAAGCCGGAAGAATGAAGCCGGGAGCGCTATTCCTTCCCGGCTTTTCATATGCTGCTCACATCAAGCGCGACCTGGAGGCGCTATACGCCCCGCGGAAGCGCAGACTTCTTACTGCTTGACGAAGGGCCTGCTCAAACTGTCACCCAGCCCATCGGCTTCGCGATTACCCTTCGCCACGTTCAGGGTATTCCCGCTCAAGACATAGGCAATATCGGTCGTCACACCTGGCGTTGGAAGGCTGCCAGTAATCGTGCCTTTCGAGAGCGTCATCCCGGTCAAGGAGAAAGTCACCACGTTCGCAGTCAAGGACTTGCCAGTGGCATCTTTATAGCTTTTTGTAGTGGCTTTCCCTTTCAGTTGACCAGTGACCGTCAGATCCTGTTTAAGAGTCGCTGCCGTACAGTTGGCGCTTCCATCGTAAGTTTGAAGGTGTGCCGTGACCGCGTTTGGAGGCGTGATTACGATTGAAGCCTGCGCCGACTCCGGCTGACTCGGCGTGTAACTCTCGTCAGAGCAGGCCGCCACGTAGGTGCCGGCTAGCCCATCAAGCGTGGTCGTCAAGGCGCTCGAAGGCGCGATCGTGGGACTTGGTGAACTGCTGTCGCCGCCACCGCAGGCACCGAGCAATATGGCAGGAAGGGAGATGATGACTAAGCTGAAAAATTTTTTCATAAGGCGATCTTCTTTCTTTGGAATTGGATGCGTCGGTACGGAACAGGCCAGGACCGCGGGACGCTCTTAAGCGGACTTGTCGGTGCGGATTTCAACTCGCATCAACGGGTTTTCGTTCAATGAAAGGACCGGGGCACCGCCATGGTTTCCCTCGCCGGAATTTCGCTCGTTGGCCTTGAAGCATCGACATGGTTGGCGGACCTGAGTGGGATACCGTCAGTGTCGATTTGCGAGCAGGCGAATGGGGATAATAGATTTCGCTTGAGGCGAATCAAAGGAATGTATGGGGAATTTTGCAGGCTCTAAACGAATCGGGCGGTTGACGATTCTGGCGACGGCGGGTCGATGAATTCGTTGGCTTTACACGACTTTTCGGTGGACGAGACTTCGCCGAAATTGAGTACGTCTGGATCCTGGTTTTGAATATCGGCACGCAAACGTGTTTCGCTCCATGCCGCCCAGTTTCTACACGCGACGAACGCTGGGATTGTTCTAACCGGATGCGCTGTGCGGGAGGGTCGGGCCGATGAAGCTTTGTTCGGCACATCAGTAGGTCGGGCTCCTCCAGATGACGATCTTGCCCTTTATATCCGTGTTGCGAGCAACATTGAACCGCAAGCCATTGTCACGAGCGAGGACGCGGACCAGATCCCCACCTCGTTATGCACGAAAGCATTCACTTTTTTGACCGTTACGAACTATTCGAGCGAAGCTTCGATGAGGTACGACTTAAACTCTACGATGCCAGCCGGATCGGAATAAGGGCTCGTCAGGAGTACGCGAGGGGGCCATTTTTGGAAGTTTTTGGAGCATTTTCACTTGTCTGGAAGGGAATGGCACGTTATATGACTGAATAATGTATGCGAGCGCGCCTGCCGAAGAGATGATTCGTCGGCATTATCTGCGTTTTAGGACAAAATAGTGTGGCCTGCCTTCTCTAGTATAAAATCCGAGTAAATAATCGCCTGGCGACAACCTTAAAGGCTTGAATCCACCGATAAGAGGTCCATTTATATCGCGGACATTACCAATCTTCTTCATATCGTAGCCGGAATATATTGTCTTCGCTAAGCCGTGGCAATATATACGAATATCATGTCTACTGTCCTCGTTAAAAGACCCCCGGCAGGTCTTGTCCGTTTGAAGCGTTACGAGAGTCTTATCGCTCAATATTTTGGCACTAATTCCATCATTTGACGCGCTCACCTTTGCGTATATTGCTTTTCCCTCTAAGTCTTCATGCCAATTGCGGCTATCCAGTACCCAGTAGTCTCCCACTAATTCGCTGGCCGCTGCCAACATCTGAGATTTTTGTTCTGGCAACGGTCTGACATCCTCATAGGTTACGCAACCCGACAATAAGGTGGAGGCAACTAAAATCGATTGTAGTGGTAGGTTCACTATGCGCCTTCTGGAATGCCTAGGGGGAGGAATGGTAAATCGCAGTCACTACTATATTTTTTTCTGACCATGTCTCGTCACATCAGTGCTTTGCGAAACCTGCGGGGCGCGCCATTTCGGCCGGATCAGCGGGCGGACCAATCGCCGCGAAGCCCGTCTGCGATCTGCGACGCGCATAATCAGCCAGCCCATCCAAATCCGACAATGGGATGCACATTAGACGCGCCGCAGTTGTTAACCGGGACAGATTCAAATTGGATAGCTTAATGCCGTATTCGAATAACTGTGCACACAACACCTGCAAGGCGACCCCGGGTTCGTCGTGCTCCACGAGCTCCCGAACGTTCCCAGTAGTCCCATCACAGAAGCCGCCCCTCATATCATTAAGTACAGTCATGATGTTGGCCGCCGGAGTCGTCAATTCGCTCACGAGGCGATACCTCATTTATTTGGATAAGCGGCAATAATACCTTCGCTACGGGGTTCAACTATCACCCGGATACGAACACCGTCTCGTACCCCTTCTACGGCCCACCGGACAGGTTTCCCACTCGCCGTGAGATCCGCTCCGGCTCTACCTGTGAGTTGCGTCCATGTCGCTCCTGACGATGCCGCGATGAGTAAACGGGCGACACGGAGAACCGCGCGCCTGGTGCCGCGCAAGAGGTTTTCGGCGGGATGTGACTTGGCTTGATGGCGATACATTGAATTCTTGTCGGTGCTGTCGGATGGTTAAAGGCAGCGTCGGCAAAACGGTCGGATCGCCGTGAAACAGGAAATCGGGGGCGGCAATGTGGACGACGGACTGAGGAAGGACCCTATCAACGTCTTGATCCTCATCAAACAGTTGTGAGGGCGTTTGGGTGCGCTCTTAACTTGGAAGTCCGGTCACCGCGCTCTTGGTACGCAGACCCGCTCCGACCATAACGCCGCGTCAACAGATGACCGCAAATCGGACCGTGAGGCCGGGCATGCGAATTGCACCAGTAATCGCTTTTTGCCGAACAAGCTTCAAGAAAAGCGACGCTGAAGAGGCCCGGCGTCACACCGATCACACAAGGAGAACACATGGATATTGAACGCCAGCACAACCCGGAACTCGAACCGGTGGCACTCATGGTGAAAGACATCGGCTTTGCGATGATGACCAGCGTGGATGCAGAGGGCGCGCTTCATAGTCGGCCGATGTCCACGATGCAGATGGATGCTGAAGGAAACCTCTGGTTCTTCACCTCGATTTCATCGCCCAAGATGGACGAGGCAACCGAGCACAGGAAGGTCGCCGTCACCTACGCCCGGGCCGACAAGCAGGATTACGTTGCCATCTCCGGCACCGCAAGCGTGGTGCGCGACAAGGGGAAAATGATGTCGCTGTGGACGCCGTGGATCAAGCCATGGTTTCCGCGCGGGATTGAAGATCCGGACCTGGTGCTGCTAAAAGTGAGTATCGACGAAGCGCAGTATTGGGATGCCCCTGGCAGCGCAGTGAAACGCGCAATGGGATTTGCCAAGGCGCTGGTCACACACAATACCGATGGGCTTGGGGAAAACCGGACCGTGCACGTTCGCCACTAACGACGCCTGATCTGGCCGGATAGAGCCAGGTGGCGAACAACCCGCGTGGCTGCTGACGTTGGCTGCTGCCAGTCAAGCGCCAGGGTTAGCCGGGACAGACCACGATTTCGCTGCGGTCAGTCGAGCGGAACGGTGCGATATCGCTGCACCTCCGCAGGCGACACGGCGTCCGCATGGTTGCCCCACGCGCTGCGCATGAAGGACACAACGGCGGCCACCTCGGTATCGCTCATGCCTGGTCCAAATGGCGGCATGCCATAGGGTCGGGGATTGCCAAAGGTGCTCGGCGGGTAGCCACCATGCAGCACCATGCGGATGGGGTTGATGGCCGACGCCGAGGTCAGCGCGCGGTTTCCAGCCAGCGGTGGATAGGCGAGGCCGGCGCCCTCCCCCTGTGCACCGTGGCAGGCGGCGCATTGCTTGTGGTACAGCACGGCGCCCTGCTGTCCAAGCGCCTGCCCGGCACTTCCAGTGGCTGCATCGGCGTCAGTGTTCGAGGTCGGGGCGCCGGATTGCGGCAAGGACTTGAGATAAACAGACATCGCGCGGATGTCGCTGTCTGACAGATACTGCAAACTCTCACGCACGACTTCCGACATTGGCCCGAACACGGCCCCGCGTTCCGACACGCCGGTTTTAAGCCACTGCGCAAGTTCAGGAACCGTCCAGCCGCCGATGCCAGACTCCGCATCGGAAGTCAGTGACGGCGCATACCAGTTCACGATTGGAATCATGCCGCCCGCGAGGTCAGCGCCGGTGTCGGTCGCGCCCAGCGCATTGCGCGCCGTGTGGCAGGCGTTGCAGTGGCCGGGGCCCTGCACCAGCCATGCGCCGCGGTTCCATTCGGCGCTCTGTCCCGCCACCGGCTCAAACACCCCAGGACGAAAATAGAGCGCACGCCACCCGGCGAGCAGAAGGCGCTGGTTGTAGGGAAAACGCAGCGCATGCGGTTGGTTCGGCTGGCTGACCGCAGGCACGGTCTGGAACCAGGCGTACATTGCGTCCGAGTCGGCGCGCGATATCCGCGTGTAGTTCTGGTAGGGGAAAACCGGATAGAGGAAGCGGCCGTCACGGCCCTTGCCGTTATGCAGCGCGCGCCAGAAGTCGTCCGCGCTCCAGTCGCCGATGCCGGTCTTGCGATCGGGCGTAATGTTGGGGGACACCATGTCGCCAAACGGCGTGGGAATGGTGCGGCCGCCGGCAAGCATGGCACCGCCACGCGCCGTATGGCAGGCCATGCAATCGCCAGCCCGTGCCAGATAGCCGCCGCGCGCCACCTGTTGCTCCCGTTCGGCTTGCGTGTTGATGGCGGCGCCACGCACGTCACTGTCCGGTTCACTGCGCCACTGCCAGGCAAGAATCAGCAGCGGCGCCACGATTACGATCGCCAGCAAGACCAGCAACCCACGAACGACATATCGGCTTCGATTCATCTCGCTACCTCGCTGCCGGCACGCTGCCGCATTGAAGCGGCAGTCGCTGCATTGGCGTAGCCTGCGGCGCAGCATCGGCCGGCACCGGTTGCGCCGCCAACCAGCTCGATGCGGCGCTGATGTCATCAACAGTCAGCCGTGCCGCGAGTTGTGCCATGCAATCCGGCGCCGCCGCTTGCCTGCTGCCGTTCTTCCAGGCGCCGAACTGGGCGTTGAGATAGTCGCGTGGCAAGCCGACCAGGCCCGGTACCGCGGGCGCCACGCCGGTCAGGGTCGCACCGTGGCATGCGCTGCATGCCGGAATGCCGCGCGCAGCGTCACCGTCAATGGCGAGTTGCCGGCCGCGTTGCAGTACCGCCGCTGATACGGTCACCGGCGGCTGCGCGGGATACGGCGGGTGCGCGGGATACGGCGGGTGCAAGCCGGAAAAGTAGTCGGCAAGTTCCTTCAGGTAATCGTCCGACAACTGGGTCACCATGTACGCCATCATGGGGTTGTGGCGGCGGCCATCGCGGAAATTGCGCAGCTGATTGTAAAGATAGCCCGCCGGCTTGCCTGCAATGCGAGGGAAGAAGCCGTCTTGCGTTGCGCGCCCTTCCTTGCCGTGGCAAGCACTGCAGGCCAGTGCGCGTTGGGCGATGGTGTCGGGCACGACCGGCTTGCCGGCCGCTTCAGCCGCGCCGATCGTTTCGGCGCACCACAACAGGATGAACGCCGCCAAGGCGCAAGCCGGCCCTAACCGGTATTTTTTTGTGTCGCTTTTCAACATTAGGCAGAGGTCGACGCAATGCGCCCGGATCCTTCGTTCAAATCAAGCATGCTGGAATGGGTGTTTCGATTCTAGCGGCGTGGCTACATCCATGTATCGCCCGCCGCGCGCCATGCTGCGATCGCCTAAAGCTCTTTGCGTGCGCCCTTCACCTTTGCAGGAGGCAGGGGCAAATGCCACTCTCCACCCTCATTGCGTGCCCCCGATGCACGCGCTATTTTTGACAACATGACGACCGATTTTATCGTGTAAATATCGGTCGCCATATTTATGACGTGTCCCGCGCCAAGGACCACGTAATTATTTTCTCTATTTGTGGGAGTGCGTTTCCGGATTTCTTTCATCATGACGCTCTCGCGCGCGCTATTTTCAGCATGAATCATTGTCCCTGTATCGGTCATCTCGATAAGATCGATATTTCGTATTTTGGCATCGATCTCGAGTTGGTCCGCCTTGCTCATATGCGGCCGGTGCTTTGATACCAATTCGCGGAATTCACTAAAGTCCGGTGCCCTGAAAGCTATTTCTGTTTTGTCACGCAGTGTCGACTTCTGCGACACAAATCCAATCACCTCGCGCCACCTCGTTGTTTGCCTGGCGTAGTGTTCATCGAACTTTCGATTGAGTTCCCGTCGCGGTCCCGAATCTTCCTCCAGACTGAAGATATGGTTCAGTGGAACGGAGAATTTCCGGCTGAACTCGTCCAAGGCGCCCACCTCTCCCTCGGCCAGCAAGCGATCGCCTCGCTCCTGTCGAAATCGGCTCATTACCCGCGCGACTGCCTTCTTCGACAGCGGATCGGTATGGTGTTCGCCAATTACGATGGTTACACCTTCCATCAGGTCTTCGTTTTGCAGTAAAGGGCTCGCCTGCATCTCAAAATCGTCGTGATACATCTTTGCGAAAGAGGCGACCGTCATCGTCTCGATCGTTCGATCGGCCGCCCGATCTTTCACCGGGGAAGATGCGCCCGACGCAAACGGAAAATAGGGCGGAATATCAGGCAGCGTTAATCCCGCCCTGACGGTTGAAACCAGAATCTCCCTTATCCTCAATAGCGGTTGGGTGATGGACACAAGCACGGCTTCGTAGCTATACGCGTCCACAAGTTCATCGAACAGGGTCGGCTCGGTGGTGCTTTCAGCTGCGGCGCTTTCGGCTGCGATGCTTTTGGTCTCGGTGTTTCTGGCTGGTGTGCTCCAGGCTGTAATGCAAGGCGAATCGGAGCCAAACACCGCGCCGGAGCTGGACACGTAGCGCGCGGTGTGGCGGCGCGTATCGATGTGGCCTGGAACGCCCAACTTCGCGTTCCGACGAACAATCGCTGATTGCGCCCGACGCTGGGCACGGGCTTTCAGGCACGGGACTTTGGCGTGGCACGGGGGACCGGCCTTTGCTTGTGAACTATTCGGTTGTGCGCCAGCCCAGAGGTACGCGATGGTCGATTGCAGCATATTGACATGGCGCTGGGCCGGTGAAATGGGACGAAACGAAACTTGGCTGGTGTGCATGATGGAATCTGTTCTGTAGTGGTAAGGCCGCCATTGTTGTTTGCAGGAGAGGGCAACGCAATCCTGGTTAGTAACAACCGGCAGATCCAATCAATCATATTGTGCGGACTGAGGAACGTTTTGGTTCGTCTTCCGCGCGCGGTTCGCGTCAATGATTCGCCGGCCAGAAAAGCCGATCTCGCACACCTTCATCGACGATGATTGACCAACACAATTCCCACCAGCACGAGCGCCGCGCCAACGGCAAACCGCGGCGAGAAAGGCTCATCGAGCAGCAGCACGCCAAACAGTACGCCGAACAAGGGCGTAAGGAATGCAAACACCGAGACGCGTGAGGCAAGGTAACGGCGCAATATCCAGAACCATGCCAGGTAACTTGCAAAGCTCACCACCACCGACTGGAACACCAGACTGGCCCACGCGGTGTGCGTCATCTCGATATGGCGAAAGTATCCGGCGCCAAATGCGACGAGCGTCAGAAGGACGCCAGAAACAACGAGTTGATAAAGCAGCGTCTTGGACGGCGTGGTTTCGGACAGCACGCTACCGCGGATCAGGACCGTCGTGGCACCCCACAGCGCACCTGCAATCACGCCCAGAACATCGCCGATGAGTGACTCGGCGGCACGCGGTCCCTGCTGTGCCAGGCCGTTGGAAAACGCAAACGCGATGCCGAGGAACGCCAGGATAATACCCAACCATTGCTGGGGCTGCAGGCTCTCGCCCCGAACGCGCCACTGCAGGCCGAGCACCGTGAAGATCGGCGCAGTGTAGAGAAACACGACCATATGCGACGCCGACGTGTACGTCAGCCCCACCGAGATGCACCAGAATTCCGCGCCGAACAGGACGCCCGCCCATATCCCCGGCCAGAGCGTGCCGTCGCGCATGGTAAAGCTCGTCCGCTGCCATGCCATCAGCAATGCTACAAGCCCTGCAGCGACCAGCGAGCGCAGCGCCATTTGCGCCACCGGGTTGATGCTTGGCGCCGCTACCTTGACCGCCACTTGCTGCAACCCCCAGCAGATGCACAGCACCAGCATGAGGGACATGCCCGGTCCGTCGAGCGCTTTGCGAGGTGGATTGAACAAGGGGGTCTTTCTGGCTGGGCCGGTTATGAGTTATGTCGCCGGACGGTGACAGCTTGCAAATTTTACGTGCAACGGATGTAAGTCAACCGTCTATTCACCGCGCGAGTCGGGCAGCTTGGCGCATCGCAAATCCCTTCCAGACGACACTGCCCACAATAGACGCCTTGACAAGCTGGCATGTCAATTGCACACAGAATCGGCGAGGGACGTTCGTTTCGGCGCCTGTTGTCGCAAAGTAAATCGCCATGATCTCATGGACCCATTAACCGCGCGGGCATCAAGGACGCGCTTACCCAGGAGGATGAAGATGGACACGACATATTCGTCAGGAGCGACCGGACTTCCAGGCGACGGCGCAGGCTCGAACAGCACGCGCTCCGCCGATTTGGGCGGGGTGGGAAGTAGCGCCATGAGCGGCACTAGTTCGAGTGGTTCGAGTGGTTCGAGTGGTTCGAGTGGTTTGAGTGGTTCGGGTGGTTCGAGTGGTGCGTCCGGCTCTGGTGGTGGCATGCAGAGTGAGAGTGGTCCGGCCCTGCGAGAGGAACTGGCCAGCATGAAGAAGGATCTGGACGCGTTGCTGGCCCGGGCCTCGACACTCTCCGACCGGGAGTTGTCTCGCGCCCGCGATCAGCTGATGTCCCAGTTCAACACGATGCAGCAATCCGCGAAGGGGATGGCGGTCCAGGCGCGCCAGCAACTTGACCGCGGCGTGGACGTCACCAGCGATTATGTCCGGGATAAGCCGATACAGTCCGTCGCCATCGCCGCAGGCGTGGGCATGCTGCTTAGCATGCTACTTGGACGGGACTGACGCGACTGACGGGCTTGACGAAATTGACGAGGTTGAGGAGGTTGATTCCGCGCAACGCCACATTGAAATTCATTAACCATAATCGGAGCAACACAGTGTTTGAAACCTTGCACAAATCCAAGCAGATTTCCGTTATCGCCCTTGATCGACTTGGTGACTACATTGAATTACTGCGCATTGAGTTGAAGCTGCAAGGCCGCGAGATCGGAATGCAGCTAATGGGCTTCGCAGTCGCAGGTTTGTTCGGCGTTCTAGCGGCGTTTTTTGTGGGCGTGGCAATCATCGTGAGCTTCTGGGACAGCGATTATCGTGGGCTTGCCGCATGGTTCGTCGTGGCGCTCTACCTCGGCGTGGCCGGCGCCGGTGTTTGGCTGGCCAGCAAGCACAAGCCCGCTGCCTCCGCGTTTAGCACTCTGCGCAGCGAATTGAAACGTGACGCCGACCTGGTCAAGGAAAGCCTATGAAGCACAGCCCTTCGCTGGAAGAAGAACGTCAGGCCTTGTTGGCGCAAATACAGTCCAGCCGCGCGGTATATCGTCGCATGCTTGCTGAGGCAGACGCGCCCGAGCCAGCCGGGCCAAGCGCGGCTTCCCGTCGGGGGAATGCCATCGCCGCCACGGTAACGGACCGGGCCGAAAGCGCAATGCAGTGGGCAAAGGCGCATCCCGCACTGGTAGCTGCTGGCGCGGCCGGCCTGGTTGCTGTGCTGATGTTGGCCCGACGGCGCACGACGCGGCGAACTGCTTCACGCGCACAGGTTCGTGATGTGGTCCAAACCCGCGGCAACCAGTTATTGAATCAGCAGTCGGCAGTGCCGCGCGTGGCGCGTGGCGTCCTGGTGAGCAGCCTGGCAGGTCTTGCGCAAGGCGTGCTGCGCAACCCGGCGCGCCTGCGACTTGCAGCGCGAGCCATGCCGGTAGTCATGGGATATGTACGTCGATGGCGCAGCAACGCCGCGGCACGCAAGGCGGAAGCGCGGCACAACGCGCAAATGGCGCGAAACCGCCAGCGCGGATCGATGCCGGACAGCAGGTCGAGCTATTAGCGACGTGCATCGCGACTGTTACGCAGGAACGGGAATCCAAGGCTTCCGATTTCGCAGGAAATGTAGCGGTATGTGCAGAGCCGTTACCGGCACGGCCATCAGGGCCCTGTCGCCATATCTGTAATTTCTCAGAGGGGATGTCATGAAAAAACTTACCACCATTGTCGCCGTACTTCTGTTGGGCTCCGCCCTCTCCGCTTGCAACACATTCCGGGGCGCCGGCCAGGACATCGAAAAAGGCGGCGAAAAGATTCAGGGCGCGGCAACCACGCAGCAGAACAAGTAAGACGCCAGCGGGGTATTGTCCCGCTCGCAGCCGGTCCACCGCTTGCAACGCAGGCGGTGGACCAACTTTTTGCGCGGAGCCGGGGCTTTTGAAGGCCTTGGAGCCTGGACCTGGGTGGCGGAGGAGCCGCGGGTGCAACGTGCAAGCGCCGGCTTCCTACCGCGCAGACTCGCTCGGGTCGGCGGATACCCCGCCATCTCCGGTCGATCTTGAAGGCCGATCAGTCCACACCATGGCGATGCTTTTGCCGTGCTGACCGGCAGAAATGGTCGCGGAACGCGTCAGGGTTGTGCCGCCGCTGCGAGCCGTAATGCGGTAGGTGCCCGCGCCAGGCGGATCCAGCAACAGGATCGGGCCATCGCAGCTTGTCTCCAGAACAGGCCGACCGCGAGCGTCAACGACGCGTACCTTCACGTCGGCAAGATAGCTGCCGTCGCGCGCGGAAAAGCTCAACATGAGTGCATAGTTTTTTGCATCCTGTTTCATGCGGGCTGATTCGTCCAGGCCAATGCCGCCGCAAACCCAGCGCACGCCGTTTGCCGACTGAGGCCGCGCACTCGCCGTTTGCTCGCTCGAATCCCGTCGACTGCCTCTCTCTGCTGCATCGTCAGGCAGCTTTCGCGTCCTCACCGGATTGCCCTCAGGTTCGGCCGATTCCCCCGAAACGCCGGAAGCCGCGCCCGACTGACTCGGCGCTGGTGTGGCCGTTCCTGGAAGCGCTGGCTCAACACGGGCCGGCGGCGCTGGTGGCGCGGTCGGCATGGGCACCGCCATATCGGCCGGATTTGCCTTCGGCGCCGCGGCGCCTATCACTGGCGCAAGAAGCAACAGGATCAAAGTGCTGCGGCTAAATTGCATCGATGTAATGCGCATGTCCAACTCCTTGACGACCGGAAAAGACTAGCGGCGCATAAAACGTACCTGAAGCTTTCTGTCTTCCTCCTGACACTGTGCCTTTGCACGCCGAAGTGCCTTCGCACGCCGAAGTGGCTTCGCACGACAAAGGGCCCCGACGGCACGCTTCCCGTGCCCGGGCGGAAAGGTTTTTGATTTATCGGAATTATTGGAATTCCCATGGGTCTACTCCGGCAGGGACACTCACCAAAGCCGGCTTTCTCTTCGATTCCCCTTGGACGCCCATGCACTTTCTCACCTTGACAACGCTTCCACTTCCGCTTTCGCGCCGGTTTAATCCGCTGGCCGCTTTACTCGAATGCGGTCGGGATCGCAGGACGCAGGTGCAATGAGTTCAACCCCGATAAACCTTATCAATGACTATCGCGGAGCCAGTCCGGTCGACCCGCCGCTGGCCGTGATACCAGATGCGTTGCGCCTGCCTGTGTCGATGCTGCCACAGCCCGATGAAACCACCTGCGGGCCAACCTGCCTGCATGCGATCTACCGCTACTGGGGCGAAGACGTTGGGCTTGCGGACGTGATCGCGCGCGCGGGACGCTCTGAACTTGGCGGCACCTTTGCGGTTTTCCTTGCTTGCGACGCGTTGCAGCAGGGGTATAACGCAACCATTTACACCTACAACCTGAATGTGTTCGACCCAAGCTGGTTTAACGGCCTGGGCGTTGACCTTACTGACCGGCTGATCCGCCAGCGCGACGTAAAAAGCGATGCGCGCCTGCAGCAGGTCACCTCCGGATACGTGGAGTTCCTGCAATTGGGTGGAAGACTACGCCTGCTCGACCTCTCGCGTGGATTGATACATGGATTGCTGCGGCGGCGACACCCGATCCTTACCGGACTCTCGTCGACTTACCTGTATCGAACGCCCCGTGAATTTGGCCCGAGCGATGAACCGGACGATGTGCGCGGTTTGCCGGCCGGCCATTTCGTCGTCATCGCGGGCTACGACATCAACCGCCGCAAGGTGCTGGTGATGGACCCGTACGAACAGAATCCTTACGGCCAGTCGCATCAATACTGGATCGGCATCGACCGGGTCATTGCCGCCATTTTGCTGGGCATCGTGACCCACGACGCCAACCTGCTTATCATCCACCCGCGGCACAGCCCGCGTCAGGCATTGCCATGAATCTCATGTTTGTTGTAAGTCGCATCAAGGATTGGCCATTTCACACTGATGGCGTTTCAGTCCTTAGCGCCCAGACCTATCTTACCGGCCTGGCAAATGCCGAGGAAATCGATAAAGGAGAAACGAGGGTCTTCAACCTTTGCACAGACTGCAGTTATCAAAGCCCGGGCTACTACGTTTCCATGCTGGCCGAAGCGCGCGGCCATCATCCGCTGCCGGACGTGCGCGCATTGGAAGACCTGCAGTCCGACGGCCTGATGCAACGCCTGACCGATCGACTCGACCCCGTGCTGCAGCAGGCGCTTGACCTGGTCGCGACGGAAGCCGACGCGGACAGTTTTTCTTTCGACATGCTGTTTGGCCGGACGCAAAATCCCTGCCTCGACCCGCTGGCAGAGCAGCTGTTCAACCTGCTGCGTCTGCCGCTAGCGGAAATGAATTTCGAGCGCCGCGGTGACCGCTGGCATTTGCGCTCGGTGCAGGCGCTGGCCGTTACCCGGCTCGAGCCAGACCGGCTGCGGCGCGCCGCCCATGCCGCTGCGGACTGCGCAGGCGAACACCGACAGCGTCCGCGCGAGCCGGCCGCCCGAAAGCCGAGGATTGCCATCCTTCGCACGCCAGATTCACCCTCCCTCCCCTCCAATCCCGCCGCAATTCAAAAATTCCAGGAAGCTGCCGAAGCGCTCGGAATGCGCAGTGACGTGGTGACCACCGCGCATTGCGTCGAGCTGGAAGGAGCTCCAGCCTATGACGCCCTGTTCATTCGCGACACCACGCATGTCAACGACTATACCTATCGGCTGGCACGCCAATGCGCTTCGGCCGGCATGATCGTGCTGGACGATCCGGACTCCATCCTGAAATGCAATAACAAGCTTTTCATGAGCGAGCTGCTGTCACGGCATCGCATACCGATACCGCGCACGATGATGGTTCATCGCGGGAACCTTGATCGCGTGATACCCGAGCTTGGCCTGCCCTGCGTCTTGAAGCAGCCGGACGGCGCATTTTCGCGCGGCGTAGAAAAAATCGAGTCGGCGCACGAGCTTGAAGAAGTGGCCGACCGCATGTTCGAAAGCTCGGGCCTGCTGCTGGCGCAAGAGTATCTGCCCACGGCGTTCGACTGGCGCATTGGCATCCTCGACCGCCGACCGCTTTTTGTCTGCAAATACCACATGGCTCGAGGCCACTGGCAAATCATCAAGCATGAGGAGGGCAAGGCCGCGCGTGAGGGCCTTGCCGAAGCGGTGCCGCTTGACCGGGCGCCCGTGGAGGTTATCGATACGGCGTTAAAGGCAGCAAACCTGATCGGCGATGGCTTTTACGGCGTCGACCTGAAGCAGCGCGGCCATCAGTGCAGCGTCATTGAAATCAATGACAATCCCAATGTCGACGCCGGCAATGAAGATGGCATCATTCAAGACGCCCTGTATCGGGAAGTCATGACGGTCCTGCGCCATCGCATTGAGACGCGAAAGGGGAGCGCCGCATGAGCACAGCGCATCGGGCCACGCCAGATCACCACCCGGCTCCGCTTGAGGCATTCGCCGGCATTGGGATTGAACTCGAATACATGATCGTTGATGCCAGCGCGCTCAACGTCTTGCCGATGGCGGACCGTCTGCTGCACGCTGCCTCAACAGGCAATTCGAACGACGTTGAACGCGGCGCGATGGGCTGGTCCAACGAGCTTGTGATGCACGTAATCGAAGTGAAGAACCGCTATCCCAGTGCAGACCTCGACGCGTTGCTGTGTGCGTTCCAGAGCGAGGTGCGTTACATCAACCGCATGCTTGCGCTGTATGGCGCGCGACTCATGCCCGGCGCGATGCATCCGTGGATGCGGCCGGAACGCGAAACAAGATTGTGGCCGCATGACCATGCCGAGCTTTACCAGGCTTATGCCAGAATCTTCGATTGCGGCACACACGGCTGGGCGAATCTCCAAAGCATGCACGTCAACCTTCCGTTCGCGGACGACGAGCAGTTCGCCCGGCTGCATGCTGCCGTACGCCTTTTGCTCCCGGTGCTACCTGCGCTCGCTGCGAGTTCGCCGATCGCGGATGGCAGCAATAGCGGGCTTGCGGACTTTCGCATGGAGAGCTATCGCACAAATGCCGGTTCGTTCGACACCATCGCAGGCAGCGTCATACCAGAATCCGTGGCCACTCGCGCGGAATATGAGCGGACCATATTGCAGCCCATGTATCGTGAGATTGCGCCGCACGACCCGCAGGGTTTGCTTCAATTCGAATGGTTGAACTCACGCGGCGCAATTGCGCGCTTCGACCGCAACGCCATCGAAGTTCGGGTAATCGACGTCCAGGAATGTCCACGTGCCGACCTTGCCATCGCTGCCGCACTGGGAGCATGCGCCAAAAATTTGTTTGAGACTGGCGAGGACGATCAAAAATTGTTCGAGTCGCAGCGCGCGATTCCCACCGCGCAACTAGCGGAGGTATTGGGTCGATGCATCAAGGATGCGGAACTGGCCGTAATCGACAATGCGGACTACCTGGGGCTGCTTGGCATTCCACTTCAACGCTGCAGCGCCGGGGAAGTATGGGAGCACCTGACCCAGCGCATTTGGCGCCGCATACCGCCCGCGCTCACAGGCCCGCTCGGCACGATACTGCAAAAAGGACCGCTGGCGCGCCGCATCCTCCACGCGCTGCATGGCGACTTTTCGCACGAGCGCCTGGCTGAAGTCTACGGCGCGCTCTGTGACTGCCTGGATCGCGGCGTGCAGTTTTCCGGCCATGAAATCGGGCCGGCAAGCGCGCCGCAATAAATCGATGCAGCGTAGCGGACGAATTGGTCTGCGCGGTGCCGCTGCGTCGACCGTCGCGGTTCGCCAGGCAATTCACCACGTCCGGCTTTCGACACGACGTACGCGCAGAAAAGCACGCTTGCTTGTCACCTGCGAGCATGGCGGCAACCACATTCCACCGAAGTATGCTCCGCTGTTTAAGACTGGCGCCGGCATCCTTGCCAGCCATCGAGGATATGACGACGGGGCGCTAACGCTGGCCGTGGACCTTTCACAGGCTCTGGCAGCACCCCTGCACTATTCGACGGTCAGCAGACTGCTAGTGGACCTCAATCGATCTGCATCCCATGTCGAACTGCACTCAACGTTCACCGCAGGGCTCACCGACGCGCATCGTGCCGGCATTCTGGAACACTTTTACATTCCCTATCGCACGGAAGTGGAAGAAAAGATCGATCGCTGGATCAAGGCGGGCGAACAGGTCGTGCACGTGTCCTGCCATAGCTTTACCCCATTCATGCACGGCCGTCTGCGGTGCGTTGAGATCGGCTTCCTTTTCGACGCCGCGCGACCACGGGAGTTGGCGATATGCACGCAATGGCGAAGAGCGCTTCAGCGCACCTGTCACGGCTTGCGCATCCGGTTGAACGCACCTTACAACGGCGCCAGCGATGGATTTACCACTACGTTACGGCAACGGCATGGCCCCGAGCACTATGCAGGGATAGAAATTGAAATCAATCAGCGTCTGGTGCATGGCAAGCCAAAGGGCTGGCGTCGACTGCGCCATGCGCTGATCGAGGCCCTCGCATCCTAAGCGGGAGTGCTCCGCGCTTCTGCTGTAGTTGCGCCCGCTACGCGTCTCGGCGTGCAGCCAGGCCAGGTTCCACGCCCGGATTGAAAACTCACGGCCCGAATCGCCCTTCAAGTTTGAATAATCAGCTTCGGTGTCTTCGGGCCGGTCGGGTCCTGATACTGGAACTGGATGCGGCGCTGGCCGGTATAGCTGAAAACAGCTTTTTGCACGTGGCTCGCCACACCCGCGCTTATCTGCGGTTTGGGCGGTGAATGCGGCGGTGTCGGCCCGCCGGGCGTTTTTCCGCAGGCCACGATCGTGCCGGCGAAGAGCACAGCCAAGGCCACGCGCTGCATGCTCTGGTGTGCAGGCACTGGAATGGATTTGGTCGGGTTCAAGACATCACCTCGTTTCTGCGCGATGTAGAGCTTGATGCAATACACATGCCTGCGACGCGACGGCACTTGAACCATGTCGGCCGGCCAGGCTTGCCTTCTCAGTGAGAGCGACGAGCATTGTCCTGCACTGGCGCCGCGGGACGGTACAGCATGCCGTCGGGCAGATCATGCGAGACGCCAAGTTGCCGCTGAAATTCCGGCTGGCTGAAATAGGCAATGGTGCGCGTCAGTCCTTCGCGCAGGGAGGTGGTCGGCTGCCAGCCGAGCAGGCTCGATGCAAGCGTGATGTCCGGTCGGCGCCGCTCGGGATCGTCGAGCGGACGGGCGCGAAAGGCGATGGTGGACCGTGAGCCGGTCAGATCGACAATGGTTTGCGCCAGTTCAAGCATGGTGCATTCGACCGGGTTGCCGAGATTGACCGGACCGGTGACATCGTCCGGTGTTTTCATCAGACGGTCGAGGCCATCGATCAAGTCATCTACATAGCAGAAGGAGCGGGTCTGGGTGCCATCGCCATAGATCGTGATCGGATTGCCAGCCAGCGCCTGCATGATGAAATTGGACACGACACGGCCGTCATCCGGATGCATGCGCGGCCCGTAGGTATTGAAGATGCGGGCAATCTTGATGCGCAGATTGTGCTGTCGGCGATAGTCGAAAAACAGCGTTTCGGCACAGCGCTTGCCCTCGTCATAGCAAGAGCGCGTTCCGACCGGGTTGACATGACCCCAATAGTCCTCCGTCTGCGGATGCTGCAGCGGATCACCATACACCTCGCTGGTCGACGCCTGAAGTATCTTTGCCTTGACCCGCTTCGCGAGCCCGAGCATGTTGATCGCGCCATGCACACTGGTTTTTGTGGTCTGCACCGGGTCGTGCTGGTAATGGATTGGCGAGGCGGGGCAAGCGAGGTTGTAGATCTCGTCGACTTCGACGTACAGCGGAAAGGTCACGTCATGCCGCAGCAGTTCGAAGCGGGGGTTATCAAGCAGGGCTGCAATATTACGCTTACTGCCCGTGTAAAAGTTATCAACGCACAGGACGTCGTGTCCTTGCTCCAGCAAGCGCTCGCAGAGATGCGATCCAAGAAATCCCGCGCCACCTGTGACGAGTACGCGTTTGCAATATGCCTCTTTCACGATTCCTCCCGAGTTTTCTGGCTGCAGGTCCTTCTAGCCACCCACCCCTCTTGCCGACTGCCTGAGGCGCCAAACCGCCGCCGGACTTCTTTGTTGCGGTACAGGCGCATCGCGCGCACCCAGCAGTTCGGTGGCGGCGCGCCAGGCGTCGTCTACCGACACGGCTCGCGCACAGGGGTGATCCGGCAAGGGACAACTAAAATGCATGCAAGGACGGCAGGGCATATCGGCGTACAGGACGGTGTGCCTTTGGGTGTCGAGTGGCGCGAACCGCGCTGGGTCGGCACCAGATGAAATCACGACGCTGGGCGTGTTGACGGCGGCGGCGATGTGCGACATGCCGGTGTCGTTGCAAACCACAAGTGCCGCTTCCGACACCAGGGCTGCCAGTGCACCGAGGTCCGTATGACCGGTGAGGTCCAGCACCGGAGCGCACATGTGGCGCGTTACCTGCTGCGCGATCTCTTTTTCCTCTGCACTGCCGGTGAGTACGATCGTCATCCCCTGATCGGCGAACCGGTCGGCAAGTTCCGCAAAGCGCATGACGGGCCACCGCCGGGAAGGCAGACGCGAGCCGGCGTGAACGCACACATAGCTGCCACGCGACGGCAATGCCAGCCCCGAGTGGCGGGACGTATGCTGCAGTGATTGCCAGTCGGCTGCCCGGAGCGGAAATTCGAGGTGGTCGCCCTGTGGCGTCGCGCCGAGATTGCGCATCAGACGCAGGGTGCGCAGCACCTCGTGCTCGCCGTCGCGCCAGGCAAGGAAATTCGGCGGCTCGGGACAATACTGGCCTTCAACAAAATAGCCTGCGTTTCGGCGCCCGCCGATAGCGGCGGCAAGCGGGTTCGATATCCCGCCGCTGCCATGCATTTGAATGACGAGGTCGAAGTTGCGGCGCTGCACGGCGTTCAGGAAGCCTGGCAACTCACGCAAAGACACCGGCTGCTCCGGAAATCCAGGGAAACCGGGGAAGGCGAGAAAGTCGTCGATCAGGTGTGCGTAGCGCACGGCGAAATCGCGCGCCCACGGCAGACCGATCAGGGTGATTGTTGATTGCGGTGCCGCGTGTCGCAGCGCGCGCAGAGCCGGTACTGCGCACAGCATGTCACCCAGCTGCAATGCACGAAATACCGAAATTCTGCGGCTGCTGCTCAACAGCCGTTGATCCTTTTCGCTACTGGCGCCAACACTGCCAAGAAACTGCTCCGCTTTATTTGCCATGGTTAGCGCTGCTTTTCCAAAATAAACGAGCCAATGACGAGCGCATCAATCGGCGTCGAGGCAAACGATTCCACGGCATCGCGCGGTGTGCACACCACCGGTTCGCCGCGCGTGTTGAAGGACGTGTTGATTAACACCGGGACCCCGGTCTTCTTCTTGAATGCCTCGAGCAGATCGTAATAGGCGGGATGCTGCGCTCGGTTGATCGTTTGCACGCGGGCCGTGCCATCTACATGCCGCACCGACGGGATTTGCGCGGCCTTGTCCGGTCTCACGTCAAAAACAAACAGCATGAAAGGCGCCACTTCCCCATCCACGAACCAGTCCGCAGCGTGCTCTTCCATCACCACTGGCGCGACCGGACGGAAATCTTCGCGGTCCTTGATGTTGTTTAGATGTGCCTGCATTTCGGGATCAATCGGCGATGCAAGGATGGAACGCCCGCCGAGTGCGCGCGGGCCAAATTCCATGCGGCCCTGGAACCACCCGATGACCTTGTTCTCTGCAAGGAGGTACGCCGCCGCCGTGGAGACGTCATCGACGTGCCGGTATGGCATTTTTGAATACATCAGGAATTTTTCGATTTCGGCGTTGCTATATTCCGGGCCGAGGAAGGCGTGCTCCATGTGCCAGCGCGCAGCCGCCCGCTCGCGATGCATGGCGTCGATCCAGAGGGCCGCTCCAAGCGACGTGCCGGCGTCCCCCGCAGCGGGTTGCACCCACACCTTGTCGAAAACGCCGGCGTCCCGTACCCGCGCGTTCAGCACACAATTCAAAGCGACGCCACCGGCCATCGCGAGATTCTTCATGCCGGTCTCGTGCTTGAGCCAGTCCACCATCCGCAACACCGTTTCTTCCAGCACAAGCTGCAAGGAACGCGCAATATCGAAATGCCGCTTTTCCATCGCCGCGCCGCGTGCCCGGCGTGGCCCAAACAGCGACTCCCAGTCAACGCGGGTCGTTTCGTAGTTCCCGTCTCCGGTATAGCGCAGGATGTCGCGGAACCGGGCCGCATGCGCCGGCTCACCGTACGAGGCCAGTGCCATCACCTTGTATTCATCCGACGAGCGCAGAAATCCAAGGTAGTCAGTAACTTCTTCGTACAGCAAGCCGAGGGAGTGCGGCAAGTTCACCTGCTTCAGGCGCCGATATTTTCGGTCTTCGAAAACGCCGTAGCTGGTAGTGGCCAGTTCACCGCGCCCATCCATCGTCAACACGGCACACTCTTCGAATGGCGATGCGAGGAAGGCGCTGGCTTCGTGCGCAAGGTGGTGCTCCACGTAGTGCCACTGAAACGGGCCATCGTGCCGTACGCCACCGAAGCGCTCGCGAATGTGGTGTGGAGCGCCGCTTGCAAGCTGCCGGGGCGCATTGACGATGTAGGAAAGGAATAGCGGATCCCAGGGTGCGCTCCATTCCACTGATGCCTTCGCCGAGGGTTGCATCGGCAGCGCAATTTCTTCTGCCGCGCCGCGCTCGCCCAAAAGCAGGAAGGGGTCGTACGAATAGGCGATATGCTGCACTTCTTTCAGCGCGATGCCTACCTCGCGCAAGCAATAGTCAATTGCATGGAACGGCAATTGCCATGTTGTGAACGGCAAGGGCCGCTTGCCGTGTTTGATCCGCGTGAAGCGTTCCTCTTCGGCTGCGGCGAGCACGATGCCGTCCCGCACCAGGGTTGCGGAACAGTCGTGATAGGCGGCGTTAATTCCAAGCGTGTACACGGCTTCCCCCGATGTCGTTGTGCGGCTGCGCAGGCTGGATCGCCTGCCTCACTGCCTCACTTCCTCACTGTCTTCTGATCAGCCGGCAGCCTGATTCCGTTCCGGCGCCTCGCCTGATAACGACGGGCTTTGCGACGCGGCGGGCAAGGTGAAAACTTCCGCGGTCGCTGCGGGCACGCCTGCGGCAAGCTCGTACACTGCCGCCACCTGCTCGGCGACCGTAGACCAGGTATAGCTCTGATAGGCACGCCGCATCCCGGCCCATCCGAACTGCTGCGCCATCCGCGGAAACCGGTGTAAGAGCGCAAGCTTTTCAGCCAGCGCGTCGGGATCATTTGGCTTGACCAGGAAGCCGGTGTGTCCATCCACCACGGTGCTCTTGATGCCGCCAACGTTGGACCCGACCACGGGCGTGCCGCACGCCATCGCCTCCACGGGAGTAATGCCAAACGGCTCATACCATGGCGTCGTGCAAAATACGTCAGCAGCGCTGTAGTAGTAGCGCAGCTGCTCACGCGGGCGCTGCCCGGTGAAGGTGACTTCATCCTCTACCCGGAGTTCGCGCGCAAGTCGGAGCAGCCTGCCCAGCTCAGGTGTCGTCTCTGGATCAGGCGTGCCGGCATTGCCTCCCACGACGAGCAGGCGCGCCCGGATGCCCAGCTTGAATTTGAGCCGGGACAGCGCTGTGATAACGTTGTCCACGCCCTTGCGCGGAACCATGCGCCCAAGCTGAAGCAGCACGAACTCATCGTCCGCCAGCCCGAGCGTTTCGCGCGCATTGGCAGTAACGGGAGAGAATTCTTCGGGATCGAATCCGCAAGGGACGATATCGATGCGCTCGGGGTCGGCCCCGTACATCGTCACCATGTCGGCCTTGTCCTGCGGGCATTCGGCGATGACGCGGTCGGCACGCCGCATCAGCCGCTCTTCGATGCTGAAACGTATGTCGGGAAAGCCGTCGGCCTGGCCCTGGCATTGCCGGCGTACGCGGCCCAACGCGTGAAAGGTCATGACGAACGGGGTTCCAAGCTGTTCCTGGATATATTGGGCCACCATGCCGGACATGAAAAAATTGGCATGCACGACCTCGTAGCGCAGGCGCTCCCTGCGCATGAACCGAAGCATGAAGCGCGCAAAGTCGTTCATGAACGGCAGCATCATTTCCTTTGCAATAAACCGCGCTGGCCCTACCGGCACGCTGATAACCCGCACTTGCGGAAGCCAGTCAATCACTTGCGGCTGAGCCGGGCTGTCACGGCGGGTATACACGTCGACTTCAAAGCCAAGTCGAGCAAGCTGCCGCGCAAGATGGGCCACATAGACATTCTGGCCGCCGCTGTCGGTGCCACCCAGTGTGGCAAGTGGTGAGGCATGTTCACTGATGAGCGCGATTTTTCGCATGATGGTCCGCCATTTTTCGTTGGTCGTCGCGCGCGTACTCAACGCGACATTTGTCACCGTTTCAATTGTCGAATCACTAATGGATAGGAGTGCTTTAGCAAGCGACGTACCCGCTCGCATCTGTACAGAGGGAAAAAGCGGAGAAGCGCTTCTCGAAGCGCTTCTAAAAATCCGGACCGCAACATGAGTGCGACCGGTTTAGGCGTGCAGATGCCTGGCGCCGGTAATCCCTACAACCGGCTCAGAAAATACTTCATCCTTTCGCTATGAGTATGCGCAAGTTCGAGGAACGGCAGTGCAGCTAAAGCAACGCGCGAACCTGCGCTATGAGGTGACTTTCGCGCGCGAAGAAGAATGTGCCTGGCGCTCCTCCATGCGCTTGTTGCGGCGATAGATAATCTGACCGACCACGGCCATCACCAGCAGAAATGCGTTGGTGGAAACAAAGACCCAATTTGACAGCAGCGCACTATAAATCACGAAGCCGACCGACGCTGCACACTGCCCTATAAAAAGCCAATGCGATACGCCCGCCGTGCTGCGGGTACGCCACTGTGTGTAGACCTGACGCGAAATGGTCAGGGCAAGGATGACCGAAGCCATCCAGCCGACAAATTCGGTCATCATTTTCCGCAGTGCCTCACGTCATTTCTCCCGATTGAAATTGAGACTTTGTGTCGATCCTTTTTCATTCGTGCCTTGTTGCACGGAGCGCTTTACTACCGTCGTCCTTTATCCCTCATGGATCCTGCACTTCGAACTCGCGCCCATCCGGACTGCGCCGTCGCTTCCTGCTCTGGTAAAGGCTCATGAGCGGTGTGGCGGAAATGCCGTGCGCCAGCACCGAGCTTGCAATCACGGTGAGCACGATCGGTTCCAGCCGGGCAGCGGCCCCGGAACTCCATGGAAACTGCAAGGCGTACAGCAGGTAATAGAGGGAGCCGATGCCGCGTATGCCAAACCAGGTCAATAAGGCCTGTTGCAGCGGCGTGCGGGAGGCTCCGATCAGGGACACCCCGATTGCAACCGGCCGTACAACCAGAAAAAGCAAAATAGCGAGCACGACGCCTTCGAAGGAAAATCCGGTCGACGACAGAAG
This sequence comes from Herminiimonas sp., assembly GCA_028292265.1. GTDB lineage: Bacteria > Pseudomonadota > Gammaproteobacteria > Burkholderiales > Burkholderiaceae_D > JAQGMR01. The sequence continues at coordinate 59,045 of JAQGMR010000006.1, read as the reverse complement.
CATGCCGGCCAGCAGCACCATGGTGAACTCAGCGATATGTTCCAGTTGCTGGTTAAAGCCAAGCACTTCCTGGGTCATGTAGGCGGAGGCGGTGCGCGGGTCCGTCGCCAGTTGTTCGTTACCGGCCCCGTCCATCTGACTCATTATTTCGCTGGTGGGCCTGTTGCCGGAATTTCGAGCTTCGATATTGCGTACCGCAACCCCGGTAATGAAGACCGCGATAAATCCGTTGCCATGAATCAGATCCGCCACGCCGAAGGAAAGCGCTATCAAGCCGAGGGTCAGGAATTCTTCCATGCCAAGGGCGGATCGGAACCGCTTGCGGAGATAAACCACGACATGACCTACGAAATTTCCCAATATCCAGCCGCAACCGGCGCCCGCGGCGAATCCCCACGTGGCGTGCAAGATCGCACCGCTACCCTGCCATGCCTGCGCCTGGGGAACGGACAACATGGCAAGACCGGCCATCATGAAAGGAAGCGCAGTGGCATCATTCAGCCCGCCCTCGCCAGAGAGGGCGAAACGAATACGGTCACGGTCGCCAACGTCGCGCACCTGCACGTCGGCCGCCAGGATGGGATCGGTGGGCGCAAGAATCGCTGCAAGCAACACCGCCACGCCGAGCGGGAACCTCAACCAGTAAACGCCGAGCAAGGTGAGCATCGCGACCGTAATAATCATGGCAACGACGCCAAGGCGCAAAGGCAACCACCAAAGCCGATCGGCAAGTGGAACTCGAAGCTTTAGTCCTACCGTAAAAAGGGATATGAGCAAGGCGGCTTCGGCGATGTGCATCAGCACTGGCGCGTGCTGGGCGGCATGGAAGTCGACAAACCCCACCCCCGCCGGTCCCAGCAGGTAGCCAACCGGCAGGTAGAACATCGCCGGGCTGAGCGGCAGCCGCTGCAGCAGCGACTCCAGCAAGCCCATTGAGATCAGAAGACCGCCAACGATCAGGTACCAAATTATTGCGCGGTCGATAGTGCCTCCCAAAAAAGCAACCGGAATTGCAATATCCATACCACTTCCGTTTGCCAGTCCGCCGGGGGATACCGAGTTGCGAGGGCTCAAGCTTGCAGGCGAACCAAAGTTTGCTTCGACGGTCATTCATGGCGAGGGGTGTCCTGCATGGTGCAATCCAACGGCCGACCGCGCGGCAATCAAAAAATTTCGCGGACGTTGTGGCAGGTCATGGCGATCTACCGCTGGCGCATTGGCGGTGCCTTGCTGTTTCTGATCGCGGCGAAGGTTTCCAGCGTCAGCGTGCCCCTGGTACTGAAGCGGATCGTCGATACGCTGTCGCGCCCGGAGCAACTCAGCGCACTGCCGATTTATATTCTTGTTGGCTACGCGGTGGTCCGCTTCCTGAGCACCCTGTTTACAGAACTGCGGGACCTCCTGTTTGCACGAGTGACGCAGCACACGGTAGCGACATTTGCGTCGAGCGTGTTCAGCCATTTGCATCAGCTGGGCTCGCGCTTCCATGCGCAGCGACGGATCGGAACGCTGCTTCCCGACATTGACCGCGGCACCAACGGCATCTCGTTCCTGCTCGGCGTGGGGCTGTTTACGCTGGTGCCTACAGTCATTGAGATTGGCATGGTGCTGGCCATCATGGGAACGCGCTACAGCGGCTGGTACACCGCCATCATCAGCGTTACCTTCCTCCTCTATACCGGATTCACGGTGGTCTTTACCTCGCGCCGGACCATCTATCAGCGCCGGGTTAACAAGCTCGACAGCACCGCAAAGGGCCGCTTGGCCGACAGCCTGATCAACTACGATTCAGTCAAGTATTTCACCAACGAGTCACTGGAAGAGCGCCGCTTCGAAGGAATCATGGAGCGCTGGGCCGGCGCAGTCCTTGCCAATCAGAAAGCGCTGTTCGCTCTGCATGTTGGGCAAAGTGGCGTGATTGCCCTCGGGGTTGGTGCGGTAATGCTTCTTGCAGGGGAAGATGTGGTGGCGCGTGGCATGACGGTGGGTGACCTTGTATTGATTAATGCCTACATGCTGCAGATATGTTTGCCACTGAATGCGCTTGGATTTGTGTACCGCGAAATGAAGGATGCGACGGTGAACGCCGAACGGCTGTTCCAGCTTTTGCGTGAAGAGCCGGAAATTGTGGAGCCTCCGGGCTTGCCGGCGCTTCGTGTGACCAGCGCGGGCGTCAACTTCGAAAACGTCAGCTTTCACTACGACCCTGAGCGTCCTATCCTGCACCAAGTCAGTTTCCGGATTCCACCAGGGAAGACCGTCGCCGTGGTCGGGGGCAGCGGCTCGGGCAAATCGACACTGGCCCGCCTGCTGCTGCGTTTCTATGACGTGACGGCCGGCCAGATCACGGTGGACGGCCAGGACATTCGTACCGTCAGTTCGGAAAGTTTGCGCCGTGCCATCGGCGTAGTGCCGCAGGACACGATCCTGTTCAATGACACCATCGCATACAACATCGGCTATGGCCGCAACGGCGCGACGCAAGAAGACATTGTGGTTGCCGCCAAGGCCGCTCACGTTCACGACTTCATTGCTTCCCTTCCGCTTGGCTACGACACGCCGGTTGGAGAAAGGGGTGTAAAACTTTCAGGCGGGGAGCGGCAGCGCATGGCGCTTGCTCGCGCCATGTTGAAGAATCCGCCGATTCTGATTTTCGACGAAGCTACGTCGGCCCTCGACACGCAATCGGAACGCGCGATCCAGAACGAGTTGAACCGCCTCTCGCGCGGTCGCACTTCGCTGGTCATTGCGCATCGCCTCTCGACAGTAGTGGATGCGGACGAAATTATTGTTCTGGAACACGGTCGCATTGTGGAGCGTGGCAGTCATGCGCATTTGCTTGCTCACGGCGGGGTCTATGCCAGCCTCTGGCAAATGCAATTGCGTGCGGAGGTTCGAAACGATGCCAACGCACCTACGGACCATGCCGCTGAATCGACGGCATGAGCAATTGACTGGTTAACGAGGGAAACAAATTCTGCTCGAGTGGAACGGCTCTTGCATCATGCAGGACGTCGGGCGTCATGCAACTTATCGTGGAGGGTGCGTCATAACATGGCAAAGGTCATCGCATTCAAACCCAGGCGACTCGGTCCGCTCGACACGTCATTGGAACGTCCAGCGCGCAATAGCGACTTCGACAAAATCCGCGAGGCGACGACCAGTCCGGAGCAAAGCGCCCGGCGTGGCGGCAGCATCCTGGTTTCGATCGTGGTGCCGACCTGCGGGCGACCGGCGCTGCTCTCGCACTGCCTGGCCAGCCTGTTGCGCCAGAATTTCGATCGCTCGCGTTATGAAATCATTGTGGTGGATGACCATCCGAGCAGCGGCACGCGCGAAGTCGTACACGACTGGGCAATGCAGGTGGCAAGCACCGGGCCGGTGGTGAGCTACATTGCTTCCGAGGGACCGCACGGCCCAGCGGCGGCTCGCAACAAGGGATGGCGCGCGGCGCGCGGCGCCATCATTGCCTTCACTGACGACGATACGGTGTCGAGGCCAGAGTGGCTGACCAACGGCTTGCAGGCATTTGACAAAGATGTGCAGGCCGTGTGGGGCCGTATCGTGATGCCGCTTGACCGACTCCCGACCGACTATGAAAAAGATGCGAAAGGACTTGAGACAGCAGAGTTCGTAACGGCAAACTGCTTTTGCACTCGCACGGCATTGGAGACAATCGGCGGATTTGACGAGCGCTTCCTTTACGCATGGCGAGAGGATGCGGATCTTTACTTCCGGCTGCTGGAGCTGGACGGCCGCGTCGTGCACGCGCCTGCCGCGGTGGTTGTGCATCCGATTCGACCGGCTGGCTGGGGCGTTAGTATCCGACAGCAGAAGAAGGTGCTGTTCGACGCGCTTCTGTACAAGAAGCATCCTGCTCTCTACCGCCAGAAAATCCGCCCTCATGCCCGGTGGGACTACTACACAATCGTGGCTGCACTGCTCACGTTTGTGGTGGCATTGGCAACGGGCACGCCGTCCGTGGCTGCCGGCGCTGCCCTGGTATGGCTGTTACTCACGGCACGATTCTGCGCGATGCGACTGCGGCCCACCATCAAGACACCGGCTCATGTGGCGGAGATGATCGTGACCTCCGCAGTCATACCGGTACTGTCCGTGTTCTGGCGCATGGTTGGCGCATTGCGCTTTCGCGTTCCGCTGTTCTAGTTGACGGCGCGCCCACTTCAATAATCCGGCGACACCACCCATGCGACGCCTGAAGATTCTTACCTGGCACACTCACGGAAGCTACCTCTATTACCTTACTCAGATTCCGCACGATTTTTATGTACTTTCCAAGCCGGGCCGTCCGCCCGGATATGGCGGCAAAAGCGGACACATTCCCTGGGGCGACAATGTATTCGATTTGCCTGTCGAGCAGGCAAAGGACACGCAGTTTGATTGCGTAATCTTTCAGGACGATCCGCAGTACCTGGAAGACCAGCATAGCTATCTCAGCGCGGCGCAACGCGCGCTCCCCCGCATCTACATCGAACACGATACGCCGAGAGAAAACCCGACCGAAATGCGGCATCCCGTAGACGATCCCTCGGTGCTGTTGGTCCATGTCACGCCTTTCAACGCGCTGATGTGGGACAACGGACGCACCCCAGTGCAGATCATCGACCACGGCGTCTTGCCGGCGCGGGGGGTAGCTTACAGCGGCGAACTGGCCAGGGGCATCGTGGTGGTCAATCACATCGGGCGTCGCGGGCGCCGACTTGGCGGCGACATCTTCACCACTGTTCGCCAGCAAGTGCCGCTAGACCTGGTTGGCATGGGCGCTGAGGAAATGGGCGGCATTGGGGAAGTGCTGCATGCCCAGGTGCCTGCTTTCGTGGCACGCTACCGATTCCTGTTCAATCCGATTCGCTACACCAGCATGGGACTGGCCGTGATCGAGGCAATGATGGCGGGCGTGCCTGTGATCGGGCTTGCCACGACGGAAATGGCGACGGCGATTGAAAACGGCAAGTCGGGCTATGTCGACACCCACATTCCCAACCTGATTGATCGCATGCGCGAGCTTTTGGATTCGCCCATGCTGGCGCGTGAACTTGGCGAAGGCGCCCGACGACGCGCGCTGCAACGTTTCGGTATTGAGCGTTTTATTGACGACTGGAACGCAGCGTTGAAGCGGGTAACTACGTAGTGGGTTGTGCCGTGCCGGCCGTCAATGACGGTTGCAGCGACGCTGGCACCGCGACGCCGTTCTTGCGCAGACACGCCAGGCGAAAGGCGTGCGCTTTGTCGCCCGGAAGCATGGTTGCGAAGCTGGTGGCACGTCCCGTCGTGCCGCCCTGATCGTCGATCTGTCGCAGCAGCCGGAACACCAGGCGGTCCTCGCCGCCGCCATTTGCAGTGACGCCGGTCGACCATGCCGTCATCACCAGGTGGCAGCGTTGCGCGTCCAGCATGAGGCAGCTTGGTGCAACATGGCCTCCCCAGGATTCCAGATAGATCCCTGCGTCCGGGCCCACGCTTTCCCACTCGTCGATGCACAGCGCATCGTCGCTGCCGGGCGCGGCATAGTGCCGCAGCGTCCAGCACCACGCGTGGCCGTTAAGCGCTGCCACCATCGCGGAGAGATGATCCGGCGCCCACCAGTCGTCGTCGTCGAGATAGGCGATACGGCGACTGTTGGCGAGATAGCTGAGCGCTGTGCGCAGAGCCCCGCCATAGGCGCAGCTGTGCTGGCCGCCGTGCCGCGACGAGGTGGAATAGCCGGGATCGAAAATGGAGAGGTGCATGTGGGGCGGGGTGGCCAACTTGAGCGCATGCAGCATGGCCGCATCGCCCTCGTGGCGGTCGATGCCTACAAGGATCTGGACCTTGCCTGGCAGATCCTGCCGGAACACCGATTCGACGGCGCGCCGCAACTGCGGGCGTAGAAGCGTGGGAATGACGACCGCGACGTCGAAGCCCTGTTGCGGATCGTGCAGTGCGGCGAGGCGCGTGGGATTCATCTGAGATTCCTGTGGGATCGATCTGGACCCATGCGGGATTCGTTGGGATCAGTGCGAAGTTCCGGTCAACGCGCCCCACCCTTGATGCGGCTCGTCCGGTGCGCGGTGCCGTCGAGGCACACTCCTTTGAGGCGATTCCTCGAAATTCGCTTTTGTAAGGCAGGCTCGGAAGCCATTCTTGCAAGCCGCACTTGCAAGCCACTCTTGCAAACCATTCGTAACGATGGCGGGCTTCCGGTTCCGCACAACGCGCTTTTACGGCGCTATTACTGGAGCTGCGGCCGGGCGACCTCGCTCTCAGTCCACCTCTGGAGACGACATGTCTGGAAAAGGAAGCTACCTGATCAATCGCCAGGCCGCGCAAGCCGCGGTCGCGATGAGCCTGCCGCTCATTACGGAAGCGATGAAAAGCAAGGAAGTCGGCGAGAGCGGCTTTCTATATATCGTCGTGATGGACCCGGCGTTGGCGCCGGCGCAGGTCTCGTTTGAAGAAGCCATCCTGTACGAGCACGCGGTGGGAGACCGCGAAAAGTGGGATGCGGACTATGGCGCGTTCGCACGCGCGAAGGCAAAGGTTGCGTGGATGACAGGACGTGACAGTCATGCCGCGCAGGAACTTCAGCCTTACCTTATGCAGCAAGGCGATACGGTGCTATGGGGAAGCGTTGTGGTCGAGGGTATCGTCGTTGGCGTCAGCGGCGCAAATCCCTGGTACGACGAAGCCTTTGCCGGCACGGTTGCCATGTGTCTGCGGGCACTGGCAAAGGGCCGCGTCGTGGACGAACGCGCGCGCGGCCTTTTCTATGGTGTGCCGCGCCGTGGAGCGTGAGACCGGCAGACCAGACACGACCGGCTCGCCACGGCAGGAAGAGCAGCGGGCCACTGTGGCGACCGGCGACATTGGCCCGCCGTCCCGGTGGCGAACAGCGCTGGCGGCAGAAGCCGCATACAGCTAGTGAAACGTATAAAACACAAGCCGTGCCAGCGCTGAATCGAAGTACAACGCATGCCACGGAATTGCGACGGAGGCGTCACCGACGCGGTGCGCCAGCAGAACGTAGCGAAGTTGGCGGGTCCTCGCGTCAATCAATATCGCCTTCACTTTTCCCAGCGTCTCGCCGGAAGCGCTTACCACCGGGCAGCCGTGCAGCAGTTCGGTTGATGTAGAGTCGCGCGCCACAATGCAGGCGAAGCGCTTTTCCCCGGCCTTCGGGGGACGTGAACGGGAGCCACCATTGAATGTTTTCAACATAATGCCCTGCTCAAAAGGTGTGGATAAATGAAGGTGACCGAAATATTGCTTGCGACATGTTTCAAGCCGGTGTTCGAGTAAGGGGCCGACGATCGGGGTCCTCTGCCACCGCCTGTTCCGACCATGTAGTACGGCGCGATGACAGGGCGCCAAAGGCGCCGCCCACCACCCCAAGCAACAACGACAAGGCGACTGCCAGGAACACCGCCCACGCAGTCATGCCAGCCGCAGCGACGGCGCGATCAGCCACCGCGCGCCCTTGCGCCGAGGCGCGCTGCGGCAAACCACTGGCGACCAGCGCCTGATCCGTGAGCGAGGCCGCGCGTGCTTCGTCAATGCCGATCACATCAACCATGATCTGTATCGCGTCCTCGCGCCTACCCTCGCGGATTGCCTTGACCAGTGTTTTCATGGTGTCTTCAGCGACGGTGCCGCCTATCCGGCGACGCAACAAGGCGCTTAGGTCGCCACGTGCCGGCTGGGATGCGGCCGGCGTTGGGCTGATTGAAGCCGGATTGACCCCGCCAAACAGCCCCGACACCGTCGACCCGGCGGCGGAGCCTGCCAGCGTCGCGAAAAGAAGCGTCGTAACGGCCCATGAAACGACGCCATGCAGAACGCCGTCTGCCTTGCGCTTCAAGCCACTCATTCGGGCTGCCACATAGCCTCCGACGAAAGCCGCGACCAGCATGCTGATGCCTGCCCACAGTAGCGCGCCAGACGCTGCCGGCTGCCCCGGCCCCGGGCTGGCCCCCGACAATCCGCTGGCAATGCCGAGCAGCGTGAGCACCAGTTGGACCGATATACCGACCGTCACCCCGGCCAACACCGCGCTCCAGCGAATGGCGGACAGAAGCGGGCGACGCAAGACCGCCTCCACGGTGGCAGAAGCTGGAGCGGCCGCGAGGTCCGGACGTGATGACATTCGCCTTGCTCCTTTCTTGACTATTTCGTTTGAAATGCGCGTCAAATTCACTGACGGGAAGGCAACTACCGTGCCTGCAGTTCGAAGCTCGGCACGGCCGTATCGTCACGGGGGATTTTTTTGATTTGGGCGCGATCAGCGCGAAACCGCGACAAGCGCGCTACGTAAAGAATACGGGCAGCCCCGGTAAATAACGGGGTCACATTTGTAGCGCGCTTCCACGTTTCTGCACTGCTCGACTGCAATCGCGCTCGACAAATCTCGACATGGCCCTGAGTCGCCGAGTTTGGCGATGCGGTGGCAAAACCGACTTGGGCGAGTCGGCGCAGCAGGTATGCCGTTTGCTAAGGCGAAGTCTGGCGCCGCGGTACGCCAGGCGTGTTGGCGGCGCTAGAACCGGGAGCCCGGATGCCGCAAACCGCGCCGCTCTCTAGCCCGTTTTTAACCCGTCGTAGACCGTATCGCGCGGGGCGCTAAATCAAGCAATATGTGAAGGAGGTCAAATTGAGCAATGCAAACGAGGCAGCCCGATCTGCCATTGCCGCGTCCGGCCCTTTCTCCGCCGCTTTGGCGGGCAAGTCCATATTTGTGACGGGCGGCGCAAGCGGACTCGGCGCGGCGCTCTGTCGCGAGCTCTCGTCCTGCGGCGCTCAGGTGATGGTTGGCGACCTGCGTCCGGATCGCGCCGAGGGCGTGGCCAAATCCTTGCGCGGTTATGGCTTTGAGGTGCATTCCACAGCTTGCGACGTGGGCAATCCCGAATCAGCGGAGCGGGCCATCGCGGCGACTCTTGAGGCGTTCGGTAAGATCGACGTGCTCATCAACAACGCCGGAACCGATGTCACCTGCCCGTTGGAAGAACTTGATTACGAAGCATGGGACCGTGTCATGCACACCAATCTGTATGGCCCCTACATCATGTCGAGGCTGGCACTGCCGCACCTGCGCAAAACCCGTGGCCAGATCGTCAATATCGCCTCGACCGCCGCCAAGCGGGCTTGGCCGAATGCGTCGGCCTATCACGCCAGCAAGTGGGGTTTGCTTGGCCTGTCGCATGCATTGCACGCGGAGCTGCGGCCGCAAAAAATCAAGGTAACGGCAATCATTGCTGGCGGCATGCGAACACCGTTTCTGCTGGACCGCTTTCCCGACATTGACGTCTCGACGTTGCAAGACCCGGCCAGCGTCGCAAGCACCATTCGTTCCGTTCTGCTGTTGCCGGAGGAAACGGTGATACCGGAGATCATGATCCTTCCCATGAAAGAGACTTCCTGGCCTTGACCACCCCCCGATGAACCAAGGAGACGCCCAGCATGCGTGCTGTTTTTCTGGACAAGGACGGCACGTTGGTCGACGACGTGCCCTTTAACGTTGACCCTGGTCGTGTACGGCTTGCCGTGCGTGCCGGGCCGGCGCTGCGGCTTCTGACCAGTCTCGGCTACGAGCTGTTTGTTGTTTCGAACCAGTCTGGCGTGGCGCGCGGCGTGTTCGAGGAATCAGCGCTCGGACCGGTATGGATGCGGTTGAACGAGTTGCTGAGCAAGGAAGGCGTGAGCGTCCGGGAAATTGCCTGCTGCCCGCATCATCCGGAAGGTGTGGTAAAGCGCTATGCCGTCGCCTGTCATTGCCGCAAGCCGGCGCCAGGCATGTTACTGGAACTGGCCCGCGAGCACGGCATTGACCTGCATGCATCCTGGATGATTGGCGACATTCTTGATGACGTCGAAGCAGGCCACAAGGCAGGTTGCCGCTCCGTGCTGATCGACAATGGCAATGAAACGCGATGGGAGGTCACGCCGACGCGCATGCCGGAAGTTGTGGCGACTGACCTGTACCACGCCGCCGAAGCGATCCGCACCTGGCGCGATGCCTGCTCCGCGCCGCCGGGCCGCCCTTCCCCAAGGCCGACTGCATGACAACCACGCCATGGTCGCAAGCGCACCGCATCCTGTGCGTCCGCCTCGACTATATGGGCGATGTCCTGATGTGCACGCCGGCGCTGCGCGCCCTGCGAGAAAGCGGCGACACACCGCGCCATCTCGCGCTGCTGACGGCGCCGCAGTCGGTTGCTGTGGCCCACCACATTCCGGAGGTGAACGAGGTCATTCCGTACGCGGCACCGTGGGTAAAGGCAAGCGTGCAGCAATCCCCGGCAGATACGCTGGCCATGGCAGAACTTCTGCGCAGCGCTTGCTTCGACGCCGCAGTCATTTTTACTACCTACAGCCAGAGTCCGCTTCCCGCGGCCTTGATGTGCCAACTGGCGGGCATCCCGTTGCGGCTAGCCCATTGCCATGAAAATCCCTACCAGCTCTTGACGCATTGGGTGGCCGACCCAGAGCCAGGGCAGGTTATACGGCACGAGGTGCGGCGGCAGCTCGACCTCGTGGCAAGTATTGGCTGCAGCAGCGACAACGAGCGACTTTCGTTTCGCGTCGATGCAAAGGACGCGGACTGGGCAGCCTCCTGGCTGCACCTTTCCGGCATCGACAAGGCCCGTGCATGGGTTCTTCTGCACCCGGGCGCAACCGCGTCGTCGCGCCGCTACCCGATCCATCACTGGGGTCGCTTAACCGCCATGCTGGCTGAGCAGCTTGGCTGCGCAATTGTGATTACCGGCACGGCGGATGAAGCCGGGCTGATCGACACGATTTGCCGGGCGGCTCCTGCAAACACGCATTCGCTGGCGGGCAAGCTTAGCCTCGGCCAGCTTGGCGCCCTGATTGAGGCTGCCCCAGTCATGGTGGCAAACAATACCGGTCCCGCACACCTCGCGGCCGCAGTCGGAACGCCGATCGTGGATTTGTATGCGCTGACCAACCCGCAGCACACGCCGTGGCAAGTACGAAGTCACGTACTGTTTCACCCCGTGCCCTGTCGAAATTGCTATCGCAGCGTGTGCCCTGAAGCGCATCACGACTGCCTTGAAAAAGTCGCTCCGGAACGCGTGCTGGCAGCGGTTGTAGACCTTCTGACACCATCCGTTGCGCCATTGCCAGCAACAGTGTTGGCTGGCGTGGACGCTTGAAGCGATTTACCTCTCCAGCGGCTTTGCATTGAACCCGGCGCAAGTACAATAGGTTGAAAATTCACTGCAGCAACGCCGCTTATGCAATTCATGCCATTCATGCCGTTCATGCCATTCCTATGAGAGCGCAGGAGACAACCATGCCCCGAACCGCAACTGCCCCGTCGGCGGCGTCCGAAATCATCGACCTGCTCGAAGAAGACCACAACAAGGTCCTGGCATTGTTCGCCGAGTTTCGCCATATCCGCGGCGACCACAACGACGAAGCGAAGCAGTGTCTGGTGGAATCGGCATGCACTGAACTGGTCATTCATGCGCAAGTTGAAGAAGAATACCTGTACCCGGCCCTTGCCAATGTTCTGGACGAATCGGAACCGGTGGAAGAAGCGCAGGTAGAACATACGGCCGTACGGCAGTTGATTGCGGAGATCGAGTCCATGCAAGCTGGCGACGATCGCTACGATGCCTGCTTCACCGTGTTGGGAGAATACGTCGTGCACCATATCGCAAAGGAACGGCTGCACGTATTTCCCGCGATGCTGGCCTGCACGGCCGACCTGAGGGGACTCGCACAGGACATCCGCCACCGCAGGACAGAACTGCGCAGTGAGTTCGGCATGCCAGACGAAGGTTACGAGGAAGACCGGCTCGAATTCAGCGGAATTCGCCACTCGCGTATGCAGCACCACTAGCCCAGCCTTCGTCGCCGGCGAGAGGTCATTTTTTTGCGGCGCGTGCCTGTCGTCCAACAACGCCTCGACAAAAAGGCCAGATCCCGAGATCTGGCCTTTTTGCTGGCGAGATCTGGCCTTTTTGCTGGCGCTCCCAATCTGACTTCTGCGGGTCCGCTGTTCTGCCGGTCCCGCTGTCCTGCTACTCCCCTAGTGCGGTCTTGGCCGGCCGAGTCCACGTGACGGCTTCGGCCGCCTTTCTGCTGGCAAGGAAAGCGTCGCGTCCCGACTGGCCAGGCATGTCCCGAACGCTCGGCACGCTGCGCTCGCACAGCGCTTCAAGCAACTCGCGCATCTTGCCTGCCGTCGCAGCCCATGACGTTGAGGAAACCGTCTTGCGCATGCGCTCGATCTTTTCGGCTCGCTGTTCTTGTGACTCCAGCAGCGCCGCCTCGCAGGCCGAGATAAATGCGACGCTGTCTTCAGCGATGTAGACGATGTCGCTGTAGATGTCCTTGACGTCGGCGACCGGCGTACTGACGATCGGCAGTTCGGCGGCCATGTACTCCAGGGTCTTGGTCGGGCTGATGAACCGCGTGGAATCGTTCAACGCGAACGGCAGCAGGCAAACGTCCCAACCTGCCAGGAAATTGGGCAGGGCGGCATAGGGCTGCTGCCCCATGTAATGTACGTTGTCGCGCTGCGGCAGCGATGCCGGATCGACCTTGACGACAGGCCCCACCATGACAATCTGCCACTGCGGATGGGCGTCCGCAACGCGGGCTATGAGCTCGGCATCGAAGCGCTCGTCGATGACGCCATAGAAGCCCAGCCGCGGGCCCGGGATATCCTTGTGCAGCGGGTGCGAATTGGTACGGTCCAAGGCGGTTTTGAAGTGGGTGACGTCCACGCTGCTGGGGAAGCAATGCACGTTGGCATGACGGTCGCGCTTGGCGCGGTAGAGGCTCGGCCCGCCAGTGAAAACAATGTCAGCCACCTTAAGCAGCCCGCTTTCCCGCTGCAGCAACTGCTTGGGCGCGTTACGGAAGGCAGACAGCTCATCCATGCAATCGTATATCACGGCGCGCGGCTGCAGCTCCTGCAAGAGCGGTAGCGCCATGGGCGTGTAGAACCACACCATGTGATCCTCGTGGTCGGAGACCAGTTGGCGGACGAGCTGGCGTAACTGTGGCAGCTGGTCGTCGTGGAATCCCGGCATGGAGACTGTCGTATGCGGCTGGCAAACGGTGATGTTCGGTTCGGGGTTGGACAGGACCCAATGCGTGCCGTGCGCATCATGGATCGGCTCTTCGACAAACAGGACCTGGTAGTCTTGCGCTAGCTTCGACAGCAGGTGCTGTGGTCGCTGAAGGACAAAGTCCCAACGCAGATGGGAAAAAACAATAATTGCGGTCATGCGATCTCCTTGTACTGCTATCTGAAGGGGCGGCTTCGACCGGCCAGGCACGACTGCCTGGCCGGAACGCTGGCGCCAGCGGTTCGGCGAAATTTCGCCAGGGGGTCCGGATTAGCCGGCGCGACCGGCGACGTCCTGGAGGCTGCAAGAAGCACTTCTGCGGCGTCTGGAGCCGCCAGACCGCAGCCTGGTTGAGGGCTTGGTCTGGCTGGCGGCGACATTGTGTGAAGAGCCATTTATTGGTGTGCAAGTCGGTCCGGATTTCTGCCGCACTGTACGCGGCGCTGGGGTATTTCGAGTCAGGTTCAGCGTCGAAACGGCCGTCGCCGCGGTTATTGTCAAAGCCCATTTCGTTTCTCAACGCGCGCAACTTTTACCGACTGCGGTAATTGATACAACGCGAGGCGCCTGCGACACCACGCTGGCGGACTTGCGCCCTTTACGTCGACGCTCAGACCGCAGAGCCGCTAGCGAAAAATCGCAGGTGTCGATCATTTTGTTCACTTGGCGTCGGAATGCCTTGAAGGGCCGCAAGAAATGGACATACAGACATAGACATCCAGAACCTGCATTGCGGCGGCAGGCGGAAACGATTGCAAGCCAGAGCCGGTCCGGCATGCGTCGCGCGATTTCCCTATGCTGATATCAAACGCAGCCTGGGTTAGAGCCACTCTGCACAACGGCAATGCGGCGCTTGGCGTTGCTGTTCCGCCCGGTACGTTTTCTGCTTCGCCACCTTGTGCCGCGGAACATGCATTGGGCATTCAATCGTGCGGCATGCTGCTTCTCACGCCTCCAACATGCAGGAACCAAAACCGTCTCCGCTGCCAAAGGAACCGATGCGGCAAGACATGTCGTCGACAGCCGCCGATATCTCGCCAGGCCCTCTGCCGCGCCCTTCTGTCGCGAGCAATCCCGACATCGCACAACAGCCCGGCACAAAGCCTGCCGCCGCCAGCGTGCCCGAAGATATTCAGAGCTACGAAGAACTGCTTGCCGGCGAGCGGGCCGCGCGAAGGCAAGCAGAAACCGCGGCCCGCGCCAGGGATGAATTCCTGGCAATCGTGTCGCATGAGCTCCGCGCGCCGCTAAACGGCATTCAAAGCTGGGCGCACGTCCTGGAAAGCCAAGTCGACGGTTCCGCGGGCAACGCGCTGGTGCAGCGCGCCCTGAAAGGAATTCGTACCGGTATAGGCCAGCAGGTGCGCCTGATTGAAGATTTGCTCGATGTGACACGCATGATGAGCGGCAAGTTGCGCCTGGTGATTCAGCCTGTCGCGCTGCTGCCGGTGCTGCATGCTGCAGTGGAAAGCCTGCGCAGCGCGGCGGCAGAAAAGCACATCTCCGTTGTGACGCACCACGAAGTTTCAAACGAACAGATAGAAGGCGATGCAGATCGCCTGCAGCAAATTTTCTGGAATCTTCTCTCCAACGGAATCAAGTTTTCGGCGGAAGGCGGCAATGTCGCTGTGCACACGGCGGTCGGCGACGGCGAGGTGACTATTCGTGTTGTCGATGATGGTGCCGGCATCGCGCCGGAGTTCCTGCCCCACCTGTTCGACCGCTTCAGCCAGGAGGACACGTCGAGTACGCGGCGCCAGTCCGGCCTCGGCCTTGGCCTGTTCCTGGTACGGCACCTGACTGAGCTGCATGGCGGTCGAGCCTCGGCCCGAAGTGATGGCCTGGGTCGAGGCAGCGAATTCAGCGTCATACTGCCTCTGCGCAAGGATTCGGCGCCGACCCTGCTTCAAAGGGATCGGGATGCCAGTCTGCCGTCGCTGGAGGGCTTGAAGGTCATGGTGATTGACGACCAGCTTGAAGCGCGTGAATCGCTGGGCACGTTGCTGGGCTCCGCCGGTGCCAATGTGGTCGCGCCATCATCCGCGCGCGCTGCGTTCGACTGGCTGGCGGCTGCCGAAATAACCGAGATGCCAGACGTACTGGTTTGCGACATCGCGATGCCGGGTGAAGACGGCTACACGGTATTGCGCAAGCTGCGCGCCTGGAAAACACCGGAAGGAAAGCAACCCTTGAAGCACATGCCGGCCCTGGCCGTGACCGCCTTTTCGCAGCGCGAAGACAGGATGCGCGCCCTCACCGCCGGCTTCCAGATGCATATGGCAAAACCGATCGCCCCTGACGAACTGATTGTGGTGATTGCGATGATGTCAGATCGCGGCGATTCGATGTAACAAGCGACCCGGGCCGCTGCAGGTTACTAGGCGGCGTGCCCGCCGTTTTGCGCCGGCGGCATGCCGCGCGGCGGCGGATCGGGCATTGGCTTGCTCTTTTCCGAATCGCCAGCCCCATACTCTTCGAGCCGGTTATACAAGGTCTTGAGGCTGATTCCCAGCAGGTCGGCGGCGCGCTTCTTGACGCCCCCACACAGGTCCAGCGTGGCGAAGATCAGCTTGCGATCGGCGTCGGCCAGCGAACTGCCAACGGAGATGGCCAATGTCCGGCCGGTGCTCGCCGGCGCCGCTGTAACCGCTGGAGTGAGGGCCGCGGCGTCGATGACACCGTCGGAGAGTATGTAGGCGCGCTGCATTCGATTGCGCAATTCGCGTACGTTACCTGGCCAGGCATAAGTGGCGAGCGCCTCACAGGCATCAGGGGTTAAGTGTTTTGCGGTGCCATGCTCGGCGTTGAACTGACTGAGCAAATGCTGTGCCAGCAATTCGACGTCTGCACCGCGTTCCCGTAATGGCGGAATTTTAAGCGGGAAAACATTGAGCCGGTGGTACAGGTCAAGCCGCAGCTTGCCTTCACGGATCGCTTCTTCAGGATCGCGGTTAGTGGCTGCGATGACCCGAACGTCGGTTTCGATTTCCTGATTGCTGCCGATCCGCATCAAGGCGGACGTTTCAAGTACGCGCAGAAGCTTGACCTGCAGTTCGGGCGGCATCTCGGTGATCTCATCGAGAAAAAGCGTGCCGCCATTGGCGCGCTCGAAGTAACCCTTGTGCTGGCGGTCCGCGCCCGTAAAGCTGCCTTTTTCATGTCCGAAAATTTCGCTTTCTATAAGGTGGGGCGAGATGGCCCCGCAATTTACTGGCAGGAATGGATGCTTCGAACGCAGGCTGAGCGCATGAATTGTCTGTGCCGCCAACTCCTTGCCGGTGCCGCTTTCCCCTATCAACAGCACTGTGGCTTCAGTTGGCGCGACGCGCCCGATATGGTTGTAAAGCTTCTGCATGGCAGGCGATGCGCCCAGCATTGAGCCGAAATGCCCAAGCCGCTGCAGTTCGCTGCGCAGTACGCCAATCTCGCTTTTCAGGTCAACCGCGCGCGGCACCCGGGACAGCAGGCCCCGCAGGCGGCGAATATTGATAGGCTTGGTAAGGTAATCAGCGGCGCCGAGACGTAGCGCCTCCACTGCGGTTTCAACGCTGGCGTGGCCCGTAATCAACACCACCTCCATACTTGGCCGTGACTCATATTCCTTGAAAAGATCCATTCCGTTGCCGTCTGGAAGGCGGAGATCTATCAGGACTATGTCAGGGCTGCGGATGGCAATCTGGCGCTGGGCTTCCTGAATGTTGCCTGCAATGGCAAGGGAAAAGCCCTCCGCGCGGATGATTTCGGCCAACGCTTCACGGGTGTTGGTGTCGTCGTCGACGATTAGTGCATGGGGCATGGAGTCGGTTGCAGCCTATTTTTCCAGTGTAATGGATCAGTGTCGCGAATCGAGAGAGGCGTCGCTTGAGAAGGCTCAAGTCACGCGTGACTGAAAGCCGGATTACTCGGGATGGCAGTGGGAAAGTTTTAGAGAGTGACACGACGGAGTAGACCGAGCGCGTCGTTTGAAAAAGTCAGGCGCGTCGGTACGCTAGCGGCACATCAGCGCCGCAGGCTTTCGGGCCGCAGTGCTGATCGCCCAGTCCAGGAAAGCCCCGGGCCGTCCTGGCAAGCGGTGGTGGCTCGACGGCCGGCCCGCAGGCCCGCGGTCCCCGACGCGTGGTACCGAGCCACCGGACGGTGGCTCGCTCAAGCTTACTTGCTGGCGCCCCCTGCGGCACCCGATGCGCCCGATGCGCCGGATGGCGAGGTGCTGGTGCTGCCTGGCGTGCCGCCAGCAGCAGACCCGGCACCGGAGCTTGAGCCGCTCGCGCCAGCGTCCGACGATCCAGACGAACTTGGGGATGTCGAGGACGACGAAGGTGAAGCGGACGAGGACGATGAGGGCGACGAGGGAGAAGAGGACGACGAAGGCGATGATGGCGAAGCGGAGGGGCTAGCGCTGGAGCCGCCGGCCGCACCCGACGAACCTGCGGAGCCCGAGGACCCGGCACTGCCGCCGCCCATTGAGGAACCGGAAGCGCCGCTGCTGCCGCTCGCGCCTGCTGGTGAATCTGATCCTGACTTGTTGCATCCTGCGATCGCCATTGTCATGACGCTGGCGGCGAGGACAATGCTAGTTTTGAGTATCGAATTCATTGCAGTTCCTTTCAGAAGAATTGTTTATCCGTCCATACAGATACCCTTGACTCCAAGCGATTCGATAAGTTTCACGAAGTTCGGAGTCGCTTTACCCCGGAAGGAAAACGCAGGAGTTGTGCCAATCCCCTCGGCAACGGTTGTGGGCAACGAAGGCGCATGCATGCCTTCAAGACGCGCAATTTATTAGAAAAAATGCATGATTGCGTAACCGTTACACGGTTGTCGTGCCGGATGCCTGGAGACGATTTATCTTGAGTGCAATGTTGGCGTATCGGCTGGCGCCACTGTGCCCCAGACCTGGATGACCGCGAAGCGAACTGGTACCTATGCCGCCTTGGGCATACGTTCGAATGCTTCAAGCAACAATGCTGGATCGCCGTTCGACAGAAGCCGTGAGTCGGACAGCGTCTGGCGGAAGGCGCGCGCGCCCGGAAGCCCAGCCATCAAGCCCAGTATATGGCGCGTAATGCTGTTGAGTTTCAAGCCCTTGCCGGCGCTGTCAGCGAGCTGCCGCGCAATATAGGATTGCATCGCTTGCAGCACGTCGATACGGCTTGGCACTGCATGGCCGTCGCCGTAGTAACGCGCATCAAAGGCAGCCATCATATACGGGTTGTGATAGGCCTCGCGGCCCAGCATGACGCCATCGACGTGCAGCAATGCCTCGTCGATTTCGGTAACGGTTTGATACCCGCCGTTGACAACGATCTCCAGCGCAGGGAAATCGCGCTTGAGTTGCCAGGCGACCTCGCGCCGCAGCGGCGGAATCTCCCGATTCTGTTTTGGACTCAGGCCCTTGAGCACAGCATTGCGGGCATGCACGATGAACGTGCTGCATCCAGCGGCGGCAACCGTGCCGACGAAATCACGAACGAAATCATAGGACTCGCCGTGGTCGATGCCGATGCGATGCTTGACTGTAATATCGATGTCGACCGCATCCCGCATCGCGGCGACGCAATCCGCGACGAGTTGGGGCTCGGACATCAGGCATGCGCCGAAGGCGCCTTTTTGCACCCGCTCCGAGGGGCATCCGCAGTTCAGGTTAATTTCATCGTAGCCCCACTGCGCCCCAAGCCGTGCACAATCGGCAAGCGCATCCGGCTCGCTGCCGCCGAGTTGGAGCGCGAGGGGATGCTCCTCATCGCTGAAGTCAAGATGGCGACCGACGCTGCCGTGCAGAAGCGCACCTGTGGTGACCATTTCAGTGTAGAGCCAGGTGTGCCGCGTGATCTGGCGATGGAACATGCGGCAATGCCGATCAGTCCAGTCCATCATCGGGGCGACGGAGATTCGACGGCCGCCATGCACTGCCGCACCTTCGTGGGCTTTCCCATGAGGATGCGGCTTTCCCCGCGGTTCAACGTTCGTTTCACGACTGTTCATGCGAGTCACTTCAGATTGCACCATCTCCGCCACAAAACCGCAAACCCGGAAAACCGATTGCAGCGGGTGACAGAAGGCGACATATAAAGGGTGGCGACGACTGCCGGAGCCCTCGAAAATCAAGGATTCCATTGGCGCGTCCGAGCGGGGCTGTAACACGGAGCATCCGCCTGAAGGCGTCCGAAAAACTTCCGGGGCCTCGCCGAGACCGCCACCGTAACAGCATCCGTCTCGGACCGGAAGATATCAGAAATCGAAGACCTGCTCCGGGTGGAGCGCCTGGATCGCAAAACGGGATCCACATTGCTCGAGTTCTCGGGCGGTAACGTCAATCTGTGCAGGCTTGAAATGCGTGACGAAGATTTCGGCATTGCCATTCAGCTTGCCCAACTCTTGCGCAAGTATGAGAGGGCACAAATGCATGGAGAGTTTCGCCAAATCGATATCCCGGTTCGAAAATGCAGTTTCGATTATCAGGTACCGCAGGTTGATGATCTGGTTTAGCTCCCCCCACAGCGCATCGTTGGTCGTGGTGTCTCCGGTGAACACCAGGCTGGCTGCTCCGCTGTCGATTTGATAGCCGACGGCCGGCACGGTATGAACCGCTGGCAGGACCGTGATCTTGCGATCGCCAAGGCGGACCGTTTCCCCAAGTTGAACCGTCTGGAACCGAATAAAGGGCTGCTCCGGTGTCGGGATGACGGTGAAGTCCGGCCAGATCAGCCAGTTGAAAATATGCGCTTCCAGTATCGACCGTGTTTCCGCGGTTGCATACACGATCAAGGGCTTGTCGCGAAGTTCGCCCGCACTATCAGAAATAAAGGGAAGGCACGCGATGTGGTCGAGATGAGAATGCGTCAGGAAGACATGATCGATCCGGGCAAGCTGGCTGAGATCAAGGCGAGTGACGCCAGTGCCAGCATCGATCAGGATATCGTCATCCAGCAACAGTGACGTGGTATGAAGATTTTCGCCGCCGATGCCGCCGCTACAGCCAAGCACTTTCAGTTTCATGCAACGACCTCTTCTGGTCTATTTGGTATGGAAGCGGGTAACGCCGTTCCAGCCTGCGTGTGGCTCGGACAAGCGGAAGGTCTCGATGCGCCGCATGGTCGTCTGGTAAAGCAGACATTGCGGGTCAATCAGCAGCAACTTGCGCAGCAAGGATTCGGCTATGTCCCACCGCGCCGCCCGGTAATGTTGCAACATCGCATTCCAGTCCGACAGCTGCGCCAACGCCAACACCGCGGCGTCGCTTTGGGAGCCCAGCGGCTGGAAGATTGTTACCACCTGCTCCTTGCCCTTGACCTGTACCCGATCGAGTTCGCGATAAACCATGTCCTGCGTTCGTTCTCTTGTCGTTTCGCCGACCAGGATGTCGACACCGTAGTCCTTGGTAAGGCCCTCCAGTCGCGCGCCGAGATTCACTGCATCGCCTATTACGGTGTAGGCCAGCCGGATGCGCGAGCCCATATCGCCGACCGTCATCGGGCCGGTATTAATCCCGATACCGACTTGCAAGGCCGGCCAGTTCTTGTCCCGGAATTTCTTGTTCAGCGTCCGCAATTCGGCCTGCATCTCCAGCGCCGCCATGACAGCGTGGCGCGCATGTTCGGGGTCATCGATCGGCGCTCCCCAGAATGCCACGATCGCATCACCGATATATTTGTCCAGCGTTCCCCCATGCCGCCGAATTATTTCTGTCATGGCAGTCAGGTACGCATTCATTAAATCGGCGAGATCCTCCGGCGACAGGCCCTCTGCAATACTGGTGAAGCCGCGCACATCTGAGAACAGCACGGTGAGATCTGCGCGGCGACTATCCATGCTATAGCGACTTGGGTCCAGCAGCATGCGCGCCACCAGTTCCGGCGGTACGTACTGTCCGAACCGTTGGGTGATCAGAAGCTTGGCACGCGATTCATTGAAATAGCCGTAGCCGGTATGCCAGCCATAGAGAGCCAACACCATCACGAGTGATGCTGCAAGCGGCATGATCAGATTTCCAAGCTGCCAAAGCGCCAAATTGAATCCGACCAGCACGCTGGCGGTAATAACGACGGCTGCGCTGCTGCGCAGCGGTGAGCGCCACGGAAAAAAGAAGATCATCCCACACCCAAGGATCGCCATCAGTATTACTTCCGCAGCGTTCATGTACGCGGGTCGCTGCTTGATCGTGTTATCGAGGATGCCGGTTACAAGGTTCGCATGCACTTCCATTCCGGGCAAAACCTCGCCGACCGGCGTATTGCGCAGGTCGCGCAACCCGGGCGCGCTGGTGCCGAGAATAATAATTTTCCCGGCAAGCTCCTGTTGTGGAATACGGCCAGCCAGAATGTCGGCTGCGGAAAAATACCTGAAACTTCTTTCGGGGCCGCGGTAGGGCACCCAGGCAGCGACATTCTCGTCGACCGGAATGTCGCGCAGGAAGCGGCGGCCATTGACGAGATGCAGCGATTCCAGCAGCGCGCCGCCAAAATGCGGCGTGACGGTGGCGCCATTCAAATACGCCCGCGCCAACGCGAGCGAAAAGGAATCGTAGTAATTGCCTTCATGGAGCGCCAGTAAGGGTACGCGGCGAACGCTTCCATCAGGATCGATGATTGGATTGAAGTGGCCGGCGCCGGCTGCCGCCTTCTGGAACGCCGCCAGGTTGCCGCCGTAACTGCGCCAGTGCGTGGCGGCGACCTCTTTCCCCTCCATTAGACGCGCGTCCATGGCGGGCGGTGGCAAGGCGCCCGCCGTCGTTGCGCCGTTTGAAAGATAGTAGCCAAGGATGACCGATCGGTTGTGCAAGGATTCGGCAAACAGATTGTCGAAATCCAGTTCGGGCCGCAGTTGCGTGAGCACGCGTTGAAAGGCCGGATCATTCTGCAGTTGACGCTTGCCGAGCGCCTCGAGTGAGCGCAACCCGGAGCTATCGTCCCTTTCCGCCATGACGATATCCAGGCCAAGCAAGCGCACGTGATAGTGGTCGAACAGCTTGTCAACCAGCGATGCCATACGGTCGCGTGGCCATGGCCAGCGACCGACTTCGGCAAGACTCTTTTCGTCTATGTCCACGATTGCCAGCCGCTGGTCGACGGTTCCCGGCATGGTCAGGCGCAGCCGACCGTCGTAGATAGAGCGATCTACCGTGTCGATAAAAGCGATCGGTATCAAGCCCACTACGTGCCCGATGAGAACGGCCACAATCAGTAAACTGATCAGGTGAAGAAGCCCGGGCTTCTTCACAGCCAGTACCTTGTGGTGATGGTACGAGGCATCGTCATCGTGGATGGCGACGCCGCTCTACCTGGCCCGGCAGCAATCGTCCTGACTGCGCATTGAAGTCGCTGTTGGCGCTCGCTGCACGCAAGTTCTGGGTGGTGCGGCGCAGCCGTTCCGAAAGTCCGCGACTGAGATTAAGCATGATCTTGTGGCCTATCGTTGGGTACGCCGCCGTCAAGTCGTCAAAGCGCTGACGCGTCAATTCCCACAACAATGTGGGTGCATAGACGTAGCCCTCTGCGGAGCGGGGCATGTCCTCGAGAAACGCCATTTCGCCTACGATCACACCCGGCGCAAAACTGGCGACCCGTTTGTGCTTCCCGTGACGCAGTGGAAGGCGAATATCGATGACACCGCTGGCGGAGACGTACAGGCTGTTTCCCAAATCACCCTGCGAAAAAACCACGACATGACCTGGCAATTCCCGCCGCTCCAGAAACGTCTCAAGCAGCGTCACTTCGTCAGAATCGAGCCCCGCTGCAAGCATCGTCTCGCCGAGTAGCAAGGTGACGTTTGAGTGGGCAAACCCGAGCTGTGACAGCAGACCCTCTTCGGCCCGTTCCAGAGCGTGATCACAATCGTGATGCCAGTGATTCGGCTTGATTAAGTCCCGCAATCCGGACGTCTCAAAGTCCGCATCCAGACTCTTGCTGGCGCCGCAAATCATCAACGTTCTATCCGCCGCCTGGAAACGACGGGCAAGCTGGAACAAGGTCCGCCCGGCGGTCGCATCAATCTCCTTGACCCGTGTGAAGTCCAGAATCAGGATGGTCACTTCGGGCGGCAGTTTTATGATCTCCATTGAGAGCGTTTCAGCAGTACCAAAAAAGAGAACACCATCCAGTTCGATGATGCGTATTCGTGCACCTTCCTTTTCCAGCAAGGCAGTTGCTTCCGCGTCGCGAACCTTCAGTGAACGGCGCGATTCGGCACTCATGATCTTGCGAATTACTGGCTTCATGCTGGTCAGAATAAACAGCAGCATTGCGGCTACAACCCCCACCGCTGTCGCTTGCAGCATGCCGCGAAAGACCGCAACCAGCGCCACAATCACCAGCACCACGGCGTTTGCCCACAATAGCCTGTATTGAGACGCCGGCACTTTCGTGCGCATTGAGAATATCTGTATAACCAGCCTGCGAGTGCCGTCGTCGATCAGCGTATAAGCGAGATAAAGGATGAGACCCGCAGTGACCGCTTCGGGTATTTTTCCAAGCAGCTGGCTGCCGAAAACGATAAGCAGTGCCAACGCGACCGAATACGCAACCGCGCTCAGGCGGGTCTTTCCGCCGGCCGCCACATTAGCCCTGCTGCGCGCACCGACGCCTTCACTCGGAAACCCGCCCATGAAACCGGCTGCAATATTGCTCAGCCCTTGTGACCACAGCTCGCGTTCCCCGTTGCGCTTTCGGGATGACAGAGCCTCCACTGTCGGAAGACAAAGCAGCGACTCCATTGAGGCGATTGCCGCAATGGCGAGCGAATAGGGGAAAACAATCGGCGCCCAAGCCAGCAGGGACGGCAGTCCGCCGTCAAGCGCGAAATGGTAGAAGGAAAACGACGGCATCAATCCGTGAATCGTCGACCACGTCGTCCCGAGATGTCCACTGCCAAAAATTAGCGACAGGCTGTAATGCACAAGGGAGCCGCCGATTAGCGCCGTCAGCATGAACGGCATCCTGCCCAATATTTTTGGTGGGTACAGGCACAGCAGCAGTGTGACTATCGTCACTACAGTGCTTAGCGGATGCCACGCTCCAAAAAGGCTGCCATAGTGGTCCGGATCCTCAATACCGAGCGTTGGCGTCAGCGCCGTTTTCGTCAACGCGATCGCGCTCCCAACCATAGTGCCTGCAATGACCGGATAGGGAATGAATTTAAGACTGCGACCCAGGCGGCCGATCGCAAACAGGCATTGCGCGGCACCCGCCATGATGGTGCACATGAAAATCAATGCAAAAATAAGGGCGGTGGGATTGGGCGCGCTGGCAATCTCAGGAGTTTTCATGAGCGTCGCCGTCAGCCCCGCTAGAACCAACGCAATCTTGGCCCCGGATCCGTTAATAATGCCGGGCGTACCGCGAAAAAT
Organism: Herminiimonas sp.; assembly: GCA_028292265.1. Taxonomy (GTDB): domain Bacteria; phylum Pseudomonadota; class Gammaproteobacteria; order Burkholderiales; family Burkholderiaceae_D; genus JAQGMR01. The sequence continues at coordinate 34,601 of JAQGMR010000006.1, read as the reverse complement.
AGTCGCCAGAAATCCGGTCAATACGCAGGTCCACAACGCGGCCTGGATACCATCGGCGAAGTGCTGTGGTCCAAGTGGGGCGACGGCCAGTCGACCATAGATGAGTTCGATTGGCAAGGCGAACAAGGTCGCTATGATTCCGCCCTCAATATCCGTTCGGGCGACGTGTAATTTCATCGTGTTGTCCACCATCCAGTCTGGGAAGTACGCGCCGCCATGGTCAAAATCGGCGGCATGTTTTTTTGTTCGAAGCTTTCATCGGCCGCTGAATCCTTCCACCCGCTCTACCTCGCGACGCACTGGGTTTCATTGGCCTTTTGCGCCATGCCTCCCACGCCCCCCTCCTTGTTCTGGCTGATGCTGGCCGGCATGGTGACTTGTACGCCGCGCTCGGGTGAAACCAGAACAGGCAAGCTCATGCTGCCCGCGACAAACCCGAACTGCCCGGTGTTTACCGGTATGGAAGCTGCACCGTTAGTCAGTTGAATGGCCCCCTGTGCAACATCGACGTGCAGGCCATCAGGCGGAACTGTTCCCTCGACAGTGGGGATGTCGCTGCAGTCGCCGTTACAGAAGAGCGCGCCGAAATGCGTGCCCCGAATACCGATCGTTGCGGTCGGCGTCGTGTATTTGACCGCGTCCTTGTTTCGCTTGCCGATCAAACCCGAGACGGCTCGCATGCCACCCTTGAGCATGCTGACGGCCAGACTGTCGGCGGCGGGGGCGTTCTCTTCATAGTGGAATTCATCGACACGCAGTTCTGAACCCGGCCGCAGCACGATTTCAGATGCATCATTGAATTTCAGGCGCGCAAAGGCATTTTTTTCGGTTACCAGCAAGGCTCCACGGTCGATGTCAGACTTTACCGATAGCAGTTTGGAGCTGCCATCCGGGTAACGTGCAGTCAAAATGCCTGACAAGTGGGTAACCGTTGCCACCACCTGTGCCGCAGCTTGACCGACAAAACCAGTCAGGAGCAGGAAAGAAAAAATCAGGTTCTTCATTTTAGGTGGTGCCTTAACTGCAGACCGGCAATGACTTGGCTGGTCGGTTTGTGTCCGTGCCTGGTGCCTTGCCGGTTGCCCCACCTGCGCTATCCAACTCGCCCGGACTCTTGTCCGTAGAGGCCACGCCGCCGAAGCTGTCGACGCCGCCACCGATAGTCTGGCGCTCGAGCGAATAGCCGCCGGACGAACCGTTGCCGCCTCCGGCAACGATGACTGACAGCAGCGCCGGATCCCGAGCGGTAACGCCAAATGGCGTCAACGTCTTTTGCATGCTGTCGATCGTCGTGGGAATGGTGCCTGGAGCAGTGGACAACAGCGTGGTTTCTGGTGTCGGGGCCAGCGTCGTCAGCGTTGGAGCCGGGGTTACCACGGGTGGTGGCGCACTGACCAGCGGTGGAACGGGCGTTGGCAAGCTCTGGGTAATCGTCGGCGTTGCGCCAACAAAGGTTGCACCTGCAAGAATGGATACGGCGCCGCCCAGCGCTGACAGGCTGATCCCCTCCCCTGTTGGAACACTGAGGGTGGCCAATCCGCCGACCATGGCGGTCGTTCCGGCGACCAGGGCGATGCTGCCGGTCTGGGAGGTCATCGTACCGTTGATCGCGATGGTATCTGTGGCGAGCGAGGACGGCAGGGCATTCAAGGTAATTCCGTCCCGCGCGACAAGAGCGGAGCTAACGGTAATGGGGCTGTGCGCCGTGAGCGACAACGCTCCCTTTGCCGCCGTGAGGTCGCCGCTGGTCAGGATTGCGCCGGTGTTATCGACCACGATGCCGCCGCCGCTGTTGGTCACCTCTGCAAGGCTCAGTGTGTTCGGCCTCGTGGCGTTGGTCAGGACAACGTCGCCGCTGACTGTATTCGTGGCCGAAAAACTTGCGACGGCATTGGTTGAATCGAGGCGCGTTCCGTTGGCGCTGCTGGTCCGCAAGGCCGCGGCGGCAATGCCACCCGTTTGCGAAATCGCGTCACCGGCGTTGACGGTCACGGTGCCAGCGAGGTCGCTGATTTGGCCAAGCGACACGGACCCGCTCGTCGATACCGAAATATTCCCAGAGCCTGAGTTCGTCGCGGCAAACGCACCGATAGCGTTGGCGTCACTGTCAAGACGCGTACCTGTGACCGACCGTGTGGTGAGCGAGTTCGCGGTGATCGCTGTCGGCGTCTCCCGCACGATGACACTGCGGAAGGACTGTGTCGTGAGCGCGTTTGCGTTGGCGGATCCAGGCCCCTCCAGAATTGCACCGGTAAGCGACTGCAAACTTGCAGTTGCTGCGCTCAAATTGCTGAGCACGAGATCGCCCGTGTTCTGCCGCAGATCGACAGCTCCGGTGCGGAACGCCAGGCTGCCGCCAGTCTGCGCAAAACTGTTGGAGACGGTGAAGCCGCTGTCACCAGAGACCGCGCCAGAAGTCATGGCGAGATTCGCGATGCCAGAATTTCCCTTGAGGGTGATATTGCCCCCGTCCACAGCAAGCAACCCGCTTCCCGAGAGGCCGCCATTCAAGATCACAGATCCGCTGGCGTTGATCGCAAGCTTGCCGTTGACCAAAGCGAGATTCGAAACCGAAATCGCGCCTCCAGAGACCGCGAGGCCATTGTTCTGATCGACCATAAGCGAGGAAATCGCGTCGTTGCCGGAAGCATGCTGCACGGTGTAACCAGCATTGATGAGGACGTCGTTTCCGGACACCGGGGTTGCCCGGCTGGACCAGTTCAACGGATTGCTCCAGCTGAAGTCACCATCCGCGTTGTTAAAGAAAACCGAGCCGCCAGGCGCATAAGTGAGGCGGAACGGCGCCCCGCTGTAGAGGCCATACCCCGCATTGAGATTTGCTGGAGCCACGACGTGCGCAAACGTGCCGCTGACCGTGCTGGTGAGTGGCGTGCCGCCAATCAGCGTGACGGCGTCGCCGGACACAGCGACATAGTTGTTCAGGGCGGAGGCAGTCAAGGTGCCGTCGAGTATGGTGTTCCCACTGACCTGCAACAGATCATGCTGAGTCGGCCCGCCGCCCCCGATCCTTGCCACAAGATTGCCGGTGCTGCCCTGTGTGTAGTTGCCCGTAACGGTAAGTGTGCCGGTTGCCGCGGACGTGCCCGGTGCAACGGTGCCATTGTTGATCAACGTATAAGTTGTGCCGAGATTGACCGTGCCATTTCCAGAAAGGACGCCGCTCGCCGAGTTGGTCAGATCCCGATAAGCGGTTGAAAGCGTTGCCCCTGTGTCGATTCGAATCTGGCCGTTGTTGACAATCTGGCTGCCGCTACCGACTTGCAGGACGCCGCCAGTGACGTTGACTGTACCGGTGTTGTTGAATGCAGTGAAGTTCGATGCGTTGTAGTTCCCGCCAAGGCCATTGGTCGTCGAATAGATCGATGTATTGATGTTGTTGACCGTGCCGCTATTGTTGATGGCGCTGCTGCCCGCGCCCGGGCTGTAGGAACTGCCCAGTTGCGCACCGTCGGCGACAGCCAGGGTTCCGGCGTTGTTCAGTACGGCACTGTTCTTGAACGTCAGGTAAGCATTGCTTGCTCTCGACGCGCCGCTTGCCAGCAAATTGAGAGTGCGACCGTCGAGCGAACTGGACCCGCTAAGCGTCAGGTTGGTAACGTCGTATGCGGCACCGCCTGCGCCGCCTGCAATCGTCCCGCCTGACCAGTTCAAATTCGTCGCGGTCAGTTTACCGGTGCCCTGCAGGATGCCGCCGGACAGCGCTACATTCGCCAGCGACACGTCGGTGTTGAGGTTAACCGGACTGTTGTTGTAGTAATAGTCACTGAAAGCTACGGTCGCAACACCGCCATTGGTGCCGGTCTCAGTGATCGTGGCACCAGAGTTGATGTTCTGCGCCCTGGTGGCAGAATCGTAGTAGTAGGTATTGCCTCCGAAACTTAGCGTCGATGTCTTTCCCGCAGTGCTGGCGATAACGTTGAAGGCCCCGGTGTGCGTGCCGCCGCCACTGAGCTGCAGCGTGCCGTCGGCGACGTTGACTGTACCGGTGTTGTTAAACGCAGTGAAATTGGTCGTGTCGTAGTTGCCGCCAATCGTATTGATGGTCGCATAGGCGAGAGTATTAGTGCTGTTGACGGTACCGCTGTTGTTGATGGCGCTGCTGCCGGCGCCGGGGCTGTAGTAATAGCCCAGCTGGGTGCCGTCAGAGACGGTCAGGGCGCCGGCATTATTGAGCACGGCACCGTTCTTGAACGACAGGTAAGCACCATTTGCCTTCGATGCGCCGCCTGCGAGCAGGTTTAGCGTGCGACCGTCGAGCGACTCCGAGCCGGTCAAGGTGAGATTGGTAACGTCGTACGCGGGGCTGCCCGCTCCACCTGCAATCGTTCCGCCTGACCACTTCAGGTTGGAAGCCGTGAGTTTGCCGGTACCCCGCAACGTGCCGTTGGACAGCGCTGCATTAGCCAGTGACACGTCAGTGTTGAGATTGGTCGTCGTACCACTTCGGTTGTTCAACTCCACAGTTGCAACACCGCCGTTATTGGCGGTCTCAGTAACCGTCGCGCCCGCGTTGATGTTTTGCGTCCTGATCGTGGAATCGCTGTAGTTATAGGTGTCGCCACCGAAGACAAGCGTCGAGGTTTTCCCTGCCCCGCTTGCGCTGACATTGAAGGCGCCCGTATGCGTGCCGCCGCCGCCGAGTTGCAGAGTACCGTCCACGACATTGACTGCACCGGTGTTGTTGAAGGCGGTGAAATTCAGTGCGTCGTAGCTTGCGCCAAGGCTATTGGTTGTCCAGTAAGTGGACTTATTGGTGGCGTTGACTGTACCGCTGTTGTTGAAGGCACTGCTGCCGGCGATGGGACTGTAGTAATAGCCCAGTTGCGAGTTGTCGGCGACAGTCAGCGTGCCAGCGTTATTGAGCACGGCGCTATTCTTGAATGTGAGGTAGGCGCTGGTGGCCGTGGATGCGCCGCCTGCCACCAAATTAAGGGTGCGCCCATCAAGCGACTCAACCCCGCTCAGGGTCAGATTGGTGACGTCGAACGCAGGCCGGTCCGCCCCGCCTGCGATCGCCCCGCCCGACCAGTCCAGGTTCGTCGCGGTTAGCTTGCCAGTGCCTTGCAATGTGCCACCGGACAGCGCCACATTGGCCAGCGACACATTGGTGTTGAGGTTGGTTGTCGTACCATTTCCGTCGGCCAGATCGACGGTCGCGCGGCCGCCGCCAGTGGCGGTTTCAGTGAACGTGGCGCCGGCGTTGATATTCTGCGTCCGGGCGGCGGAGCCATTGTAGTAATACGTGTTGCCACCAAAACCGAGCGTCGACGTCTTTCCGGAACCGCTGGCGCTTACATTGAAGGCACCGGTATGCGTGCCGCCGCCGCCGAGTTGCAGAGTGCCGTCCGTGACATTGACTGTTCCGGTATTGTTGAAGGCGGTGAAATTTAGCGCGTCATAGACGGCGCCTACGATATTGGTTGTCGGATAAGTTCCGGTGCTGTTGACAGTACCGCTGTTGTTAATGGCGCTGCTGCCGGCGCCCGGGCTGTAGTAGTTGCCTAGCTGCGTGCCGTCGACGACAGTCAAGGCACCGGCGTTGTTCAGCACGGCACTGTTCTTGAACGTGAGGTAAGCACTGCTTGCCCTGGAGTTGCCACCTGCCAGCAGGTTAAGGGTGCGACCGTCGAGCGACGTCGATCCGGTCAATGTCAGGTTCGTGATGTCGTATGCGGGATCCGTCGCCGTGCCCGCGATCGCGCCACCCGACCAGTTCAAATTGGTCGCGGTGAGCTTGCCGGTTCCTTGCAACGTGCCGCCGGATATTGCTACATTGGTTAGCGACACATTCGTATTGAGGTTGGTCGTATCGCCGTAAGCGCTTCCGAAGGTAACGATCGCAGTACCGCCATTGCTGCTCGTTCCAGTGATCGTGCTACCGGCATTGATATTTCGCCCTCCAATATCGCCGTAGCTATTTCCGAAAACAAGATTCGAAGTGGTACCACGGACGTTACTGGAGACAATGAATGCTCCGGTATCCGTGCCATTACCCCCCAGGGTCAACGTCCCGTCGGCGACGTTAACCGTTCCGCTGTTGTTGAACGAGGTCGTAAGTCCGCTGAACGTACCACCCAGCGAATTGGTGGTGAAATAGGTTGGCGTGGTCGAAGTTGATGAGTTTGTGCTGGTGACGGTACCAATGTTGTTGATTGCGCTATTGCCACCGCCGCTATAGGAGCCTAACTGCGTGCCATCAGCGACCGTCAGGGTGCCGGCGTTGTTCAGCACCGCACCATTGCTAAAACCAAGGGCCGCGTTCGTTGCTCTGGAGATGCCGCCCGGTAGCAGGTTGAGGGTACGGCCATTGAGCGACTCGGACCCGCTCAACGTCAGGTTGGTGACGTCGTAGGCCGGACTGGTCGCCCCACCCGTAATCGTCCCGCCCGACCAGTTCAGATTCGTTACGGTAAGCTTGCCTGTTCCTTGCAGCGTGCCTCTGGACAGCGCTGCATTTGCCAGCGACACGTTGGTGTTGAGCGACGTATCTCCTGCAAAGGTGACCAGTCCCTCGGCATTCAGCTGCAAGCCCGACAACGAAGCGCGATTGAGCACGAGCGGACCAGCTATGTTCATGGCGCCGCCATTCAGATCAAGCGCCGATGCAATACTTACCAATCCGTTCTGTCCTCCTGCGGCATTGGCATTCAATGAAAGATTGAGTTTGCCGGCCGCGGACGTTATCGGCTGACTGACAAAAATGCTGTTGTTTGCGCTCAGCGTCAGTGCGGCATCCAGCCCATCCGATTTGGTAATCGGACTCGCAATGGTGATATTGCCGGCTTCCCTGTTGGCGCCAAGCGCGCTGGTGGTAATAGTTACGTTGGTTCCGCCATTCAGGGCGGTTTCGATCAGGCCGGTGGTGACGATGGAGTTGTCGTTGGTGCTGGAGAACGCTGGCCCCGACGTTGTGTTTGTGGGGGACCCAGTTGCCTGTATCGTTATGTTGTTCGGGTCGATCAGCCATTCGCCGCCGAGCCCGATCGAGGGCGCGTTGGTCACCGAGAGCTGCGTTTTGCCGGAGGTTTCGACGAATCCACCGTGGTTGGACAGTCCCACCGCAGAAATTGACCCGTCGATTGCGGCGCTATTCTCGGCATTCAGTGTGATTTTTCCGCCGCTCGTGCCGTCAGCGGACAGCCGCGATGAGACCTCTGTCACCAGGGAGCCGGTCGCTTGCAGAAAAATTCGGCCTCCCTCTTTGCTTACGCTGCTGGCATCAATGACGCCCGCATTCTTTACCAGTACGCCGGCCATGCCGATACGTCCGGCATCGCCAAGTAGTTGTCCAAGGTTGGTGGTGGTGCCCTCGCTGCCCGTGATTTCCACTTTGACGCCGGGCGTGCCGGTGTCGATCAACTGCACGGTATGGCCGGCAGCCAGAAGTACCTCGCCGCCAGGCGCGGTAATCACGCCCTGATTTTCTACACCGGCACCGACCAGATAGACGCTGCCGCCGGAGGGCGTCGTGATGGTGCCGAAATTCTGTACTTTGCCCGCGCCTGCGCCGCCGCTGAAATTCAGACGATTGGCGAGGAAGTCTTCATCGCGCACGTTAAGTGTGCTGGCCACAAAACCAGCCACATCGATTCGTGCGTCCTTTCCGACCATGATGCCGGCCGGGTTAATCAGCCACACCTTGCCGTTCGCGCTAAGGCGGCCCATCAAGGAAGAGGGATCGTTGGATATCACCCGATTGAGCGTGGCCGAGCTCGCGTTCGGCTGCTGGAAATTCACTGTGGCGCCGCTGCCGATATTGAAGGTGTTCCAGTTCAATATGGCGTTCTTGGTGGTCTGAACGACATTCAGGCTGTTCGCCGTCTGGCTTAGCGCGGCCTGACCGGCGACGACCGCGCCGCCAGTCGGCAGCGCGTTGACTGCGAGGGGAGCCGCCGTCGCGATCGGTCCGCCGAGTACCGCGGCGCCGGTCGCAACGCCAATTGCCAGATGACGCATTGACCTGGCTAACATCCCCTGCAGCAGTTTTGCGACGCGGGCTCGAGTGCGCCAGACCAGCAACATCATACGACCGCCGAGGCGAATCTTGATGGATCGGCCCGGGACGAGTTGAGTTGCGCGGCGGGCCTGACGCGACGATTTTTTCGTCTGTCCCGCTGCAGCATCCATGGCATTGGCGTTCATTCCAGGTCCTTTCAAAGACCAACGACGATTGTGAGGTGCGCTTTCCAGACACCGTTTGTCTCGGTCACTGACGTGCCGGGGTCGTTTACCCGTGCGACGTCCGCCCGGATATCCATGTTCTTTCCAAGGCTGTAACGCGCGCCAACCCCGGCGCTAGCAACGCTCACATGAGAAGGGATTGCGCCGTTGCCAATGCCGCGGTTATAACCGCGGCCCACATCGTAGAACGCGAGCAGTCGCAGATTTCCTCGCCCAGGCATTTTCTTCACGAGATCCGGCGTGTAGAGTTCGCCGCTCAGGATTGCGCCGCCGTCGGCAGCGACAGCACGCTCACTAAATCCGCGCACCGCATTGGCGCCGACCAGCCCAAACTGTTCACTGGACACGAGCGGGTCGCTTGCCACCTGAAAGCTGCCTGCGAAGTGCAACTGCCAGTCGTTCGCAGTTGCCTTGAAGAGCGAAGCACCGCCACGCAAGGTCATGAACCCGTCGCTGGTATCGCGGTTGCCAGGCGTCAGATACGAGTAGCGATCGGCACGCCCTGTCACATTGGTGTATTCCGACCCGGTCGCAAGATTGCGCTGCACGCCAATGTTGAAATCGAGGACTTGCCCGGGACTGTCGCGACGGCCGAAATACGAAAGGCCGATCGGCATCACGGTATAGGGCACGCATGCACTGATGTCTGGAGTCGGTACATCGACCCTGACCTCCACACCGTTGAAGGAGCAGCGCGAATTTATGTATTTGCGGTCGAGGCTGTAGATCAGCTTGCTTGCATAGTTCCCATCGCGCGGCAGGAAGTGATTCCAGCGTAAGCCCGCAACGCTGCCCTTGCCAATGATGCCGAGCGAACCGCCCAAGGTAGGCGAAGACCCCGGCGTGTTAACGCTCGACGTTCCATAGACAAAGTCAATGCTGTCGCCGAACGAATACAGGGGAATGCGGTATCCAATCGACCAGAGGTCGACATGCACATCGGCTGGGCTGTCAGGCGAGGTGGTGTACGCGATAGTGCCGACCTGATCCCGGCCGAACAGATTAGCGTGCTGCAACGCTATGCCGGTGCGGAAGCGCCCGCTGGCACGTGTGCCGGAGTTATCAAGCGTTGCACTAGCGTGGAAAGGCGCGCTGTCCGTAACCTGGACCTTGGCGTCGAGTTTGCCTTCTTCACTGCTATTAACAAGCGTGACTTCAACCTGTTTGGCAGGATTATCGTTGGCGAGCTGAATTGCTTCAGAGAGGCGTCCTAGCGCGGGTGATTTCCCGGTTTCCAATGGCAACAGACTTGCGCGAATATTGGCTTCATCGAAGTGCTGATTGCCGCTGACAACAATATTGGCCAGCCTGCTTTCCATGACTTCGATACGCACCGATCCTTGCGAAAGTTCCTGCTCTGGAACATGAACTCGAACGGCGGAAAAGCCTTTCCTGCGGTAAGCGACTTCCAGCGCCTCGAGCGCTTTTTGAATATCGCCAAAAACCCGGTTTGAACCGGTAAGAGGCATTACCGCAGCATCAATATCTTGCTGGGATAACAGGCTGTTCCCGACGATTTCGAAACGGGAAATAGAGAAATGCTCTTCAGAGAAAGCTGCTGGGGACGAGAAGGCGAGTAAGGCGGCGAGCGCGCACCGTTGCAGCTGTAGTTCCATAACTCTTTCTACTTAGTTCGAATTACACAAAACACCGGCTTTTTTATTCGCAGAAAAAGAACAATGATTCCCGTTGATGCCTATATGACAACATCTGCGCGTCGCGACAATGCCACGTGGCAACGAGGCGAGAATGGATTTTCGGACCGTTGGAGTGCTCTTTTTTGCCACAATGTACAGTTTCGTGGCGCTAAGTAACATCCCCTATTTATGGTGGTAAATTGTTACCTAACAGCAACGATCGTGCCCGTCCGCTTCAATCAAAGATCGCCACGCAAACACGACTTCGCTACTCACGCCGTTAAACGCATTTTCGAAAACGTAATAACATAATCGACCAGGATCACTGTTCAAAACCGCATCCCATTTACGGAGAATAACCAGGCATGGCCCATTCCATCGACACGACGCACTTCTGGATGCCATTTACTGCAAATCGGCAATTCAAGGCTCGACCGCGCCTTCTGACATCGGCCAAGGGGATGTATTACACGACTGATGACGGTCGCCAGATACTCGACGGCACGGCGGGCCTATGGTGTGTGAATGCCGGGCACTGCCATCCAAAAATTGTGGAAGCCATCGCACAACAGGCGGCGACCATGGACTTCGCGCCGACCTTCCAGATGGGGCATCCGAAAGTATTCGAGTCGGCTTCCGCATTAGTGAAAATTGCACCGGAAGGCTTGAACCGCGTGTTCTATTGCAACGACGGTTCAGAGGCCGTTGATACCGCGTTGAAGATCGCGCTGGCCTACCACCGTATGAAGGGCGACTCGCTGCGAACCCGACTGATCGGCCGCGAACGTGCGTATCACGGTGTCGGTTTCGGCGGCGTGGCGGTCGGCGGTATTGCGGGCAACCGCAAGCACTTGGGGCCGACCCTGGCCGGCGTCGATCACTTGCGGCATCCCCTCGACATCAAGCGCAACGCGTTTTCTCGGGGACTGCCGGAGAACGGAGCGGAGATAGCCGACGAGTTTGAGCAGCGACTGCTCGCATTGCACGATCCCGCAACCGTGGCGGCGCTGATTGTGGAGCCGCTGCAAGGTTCGACCGGCGTGATACTTCCACCGAAAGGCTATCTACAGAAACTGCGCAGCATTTGCGACCGATACGGCATCCTGTTGATTTTCGACGAGGTCATCACCGGCTTCGGTCGCCTGGGTACCGCCTTCGCCGCTGACTACTTTGGCGTGGTGCCCGACATGATCGTGTGTGCCAAGGGTCTGACCAACGCTTCCGTCCCGATGGGCGCAGTGATCGTCCGCCAGGATATCCATGATGCGTTCATGCAGGCGGCCCCTGCCGATACCATCGAGTTTTTCCATGGATATACCTACAGCGGGCATCCACTTGCTGCGGCTGCCATGCTTGCAACATTGGAGGTTTATCGTGACGAGCAATTGTTCGAGCGGGCTGCTGCGTTGGCGCCCTACTTCGAAGATGCCGTGCACTCACTGCGCGGGTCGCCGTGGGTGAAGGACGTGCGCAACCTTGGGCTGGTTGCCGGCATTGAACTCGAAGGCATTCCGGGCAAACCGTCTGCACGTGCTTTCGACATATTCCAGAAATGCTTCTGGGAGAAGGGTGTGATGATCCGGACTACGGGCGACATTATCGCGTTGTCGCCGCCATTGATTATTGAAAAGGGTGAGATTGACCGGATTGTTGGCGCGATAGCGGAATCGTTGAAGGAATTGAAGTCGGTGCCGACGACCGCCGAGGCCGCCGTGTAGACGGGCCCCGGTAGTTTCGAAACAAAAAAACCCGCCGATGCTTTCGCACCGGCGGGTTTTTTATGCAGCGGAAGACCAGCTTATGCCGCTTCGCGCGAAGCCTTCTTGCGCTCATGTTCCTTGAGGTAGCGTTTGCGCAGGCGAATGCTCTTCGGCGTCACCTCAACGAGTTCGTCGTCGTCGATGAATTCAACCGCATACTCAAGTGACATCTGGATCGGCGGAACCAGGCGCACAGCTTCGTCGGTGCCGGACGACCGCACGTTGGTGAGTTGCTTGCCCTTGATCGGGTTGACGACGAGGTCATTGTCGCGGGAATGGATGCCGATGATCATGCCTTCGTACACCGGATCATTGTGGACCACGAACATGCGGCCGCGGTCCTGCAGCTTCCATAATGCATAGGCAACTGCCTGGCCGTCATCCTGCGAGATCAATACGCCGTTGCGACGCCCTGCGAGTTCACCGCGTGTGGTGTCAACCGGCGCGTACTCGTCAAACACGTGGCTCATGAGGCCGGTGCCGCGGGTCAGGGTCATGAATTCTCCCTGGAAGCCGATCAGGCCGCGCGCCGGAATGCGGTACTCAAGGCGCACACGCCCCCTGCCATCCGGCTGCATGTCCTGCAGGTCGCCGCGACGGCGACCGAGCTCTTCCATGACGCCGCCCTGGTTCGCTTCTTCAACGTCGATCGAAAGCATTTCATAGGGCTCGTGGCGTACGCCATCGACCATCTTGTAGACGACGCGGGGACGCGAGACAGCGAGCTCAAAACCTTCACGACGCATGTTTTCGATCAGGATCGTGAGGTGCAATTCGCCGCGACCGGAAACCTCGAAGATCGTGTCGTCGTCGGTCGGCGCGACACGCAGCGCAACGTTGGCCTTCAATTCGCGATCGAGACGGTCGCGCAACTGGCGGCTGGTCACGAACTTGCCCTCGCGGCCTGCAAGCGGCGAGCTGTTGACCATGAAGTTCATGGTGAGCGTGGGCTCATCGACCGTCAGCATTGGCAGCGCATCCGGCACATCAGGCGCGCAAACGGTGGTGCCGATACCAAGTTCGTCGATGCCGTTGATCAGCACGATATCGCCGGCGACGGCTTCATCGACCAACACTCGGTCAAGTCCCTTGAAGTTGAGCACCTGATTGATGCGGGCCTTGACGGGCGTGCTGTCCGGACCGTTCATAATGATGACATCCTGCAGGGCGCGAACGCGGCCGCGGCTGACGCGACCAATGCCGATCTTGCCGACGTAGGACGAGTAATCGAGGGAGGAAATCTGAAGTTGCAGTGGGCCGTCCGGATTGTCATCACGGACCGGAACGTGCTCAAGGATCGCATCGAACAAGGGCTTCATGGTGCCGCTGCGGGACTCGGCATCAAGATTGGCGTAGCCGTTCAGCGCGGAGGCGTAAACTACCGGAAAATCCAGTTGCTCTTCGGTCGCGCCGAGCTTGTCGAACAGTTCGAATGTAGCATTGATTGCCCATTCGGCACGGGCGCCTGGACGATCAATCTTATTGACGACCACGATAGGCTTGAGGCCGAGAGCGAGTGCCTTGCGCGTCACGAAACGCGTCTGCGGCATTGGGCCTTCGACGGCATCAATCAGCAGTAGTACGCTGTCAACCATCGACAGGACCCGTTCCACTTCACCACCGAAGTCGGCATGACCCGGAGTGTCGACGATGTTGATGTGGGTGCCTTCGTATTCGACGGCGCAGTTCTTGGCAAGAATGGTGATGCCGCGTTCTTTCTCCAAATCATTGGAGTCCATGACGCGGGCGTCGACCTGCTGATTGTCGCGGAAGGTGCCGGACTGACGGAGTAGTTGGTCAACCAGCGTGGTTTTGCCGTGATCGACGTGGGCAATGATTGCGATATTACGAATGGCGCGTTTGATATTCGACATGATGATTACGACCCGAGTGAGCGCCGCGTGGCGGCGGGGCTGGGAGCTGCCGAACATGAGGCTAGCGCCAAGCGGAAAACCGACGATTATAGCATGGCGGGTCGGCGAACTCGGGAAGAAAATCCCTTTTATTCAACGAGTTGCCGTAGAGGCTACCGTGGCACCTTTCGTCGGCCGCTCTTACGCCACTGGAGATCAAGTGCTCCGCGGAGCAGCAATCAAACGCTCCGGCGCCAACACCCCGAACGGGAGGATACGGCCGGTACCTAGAAGCCGTACGCCGGCACGCGCGTCGGTCTCCTCTTCGCCATAGACACGGACCCTGCCCTCTTGCCCGGGACACGCTATTTGCTCCTTGCCGAGCGACAGCTTTTGCCCTTGCAGGAAGCGGCGCGCCAGTAGCAGGGGTAAGTGAACCGTCGGGAACGATTGCAGCAGCGCATCGACTGGCGCCAGGGCTGCGATTCGCTCAGGCTCCGACAGTGCGCCAAAACTTTCCAGAGTGTGGGCGTCCGCCAGTTGCAATGAACCCACACCGGTTCGCCGCAACGCATTGAGGTGCGCGCCGCATCCGAGCGCCTCACCGATGTCCTGGCCGAGCACCCGGATATAGGTTCCCTTGCTGCATCGAACCGACAAATGCAGGAAAGGCGGGCGGAAATCCGTTAGCAATAAAGTGTGAATCGTCACGGGTCTCGGTTCGCGCTCCAGCGTTATGCCGGCCCGTGCGTATTCGTACAGAGGCTTGCCGTCGCGCTTCAATGCGGAATACATGGGAGGAATTTGCTCGATGTCGCCGCGGAACCGTGGCAAGACCCGAAGAATGTCTTCCCTGCTCAGCTCAGCCATCGTTTCTGTGACAACTGCGCCTTCGGTGTCGCCCGTCTCGGTTCGCACACCGAGGTGCACGACGGTGTCGTAGGCCTTGTCGGCATCGAGCAGGTCTTGCGCAAACTTGGTGGCCTCGCCGAAACACAGTGGAAGCAGTCCGGTGGCGAACGGATCGAGCGTGCCAGTGTGCCCCGCCTTGCTCGCATTGAGCAGGCGCTTTGCGCTAATCAGCGCGTCGTTGCTGGAGTGCCCTGGTGACTTGTCGAGCAGCAGAACGCCGTCGAGCGCCAGGCGCGCCTTCTTCATTTCTCCGCGGCGTCGTCGTCCACTGCACGGGCGGGGCTTTTGCCGCCATCGTCAGGCGCATGCGCGGCATCAGTGTCATCGTCCAGGGCGCGCGTCGCGTTCGCTTCGTCGATCAGGCGCGACAGTGCAATGCCGCGAATGGTTGAGGTATCGTGAATGAAGTGCAATTCCGGCAGAGTATGGATACTCAGCCGACGGCCCAATTGCTGTCGCAAAAATCCCGACGCCTTGGAGAGGCCTTCGACCGTTTTCTTGATCGATTCAGCATCTTCGGCCAGCGTCGTAAAGTAGATTTTGGCGTGAGCGTAATCGGGGGTCACCTGCACTTCAGTGAGGGTAACCATGCCGACGCGCGGGTCCTTCAGTTCCATAGAGATCAATTCGGCCAGGTCGCGCTGGATCTGGTCGGCGACGCGCAAACCGCGTCCCGGTATGGATTTGCTGTGCTTTGCCATGATGTTTTGGGAGTTATCGCGCAGAGGCGCGTGCAATAAAAAAGGGAAATTACGTCGGAGTCGATTGGTGGCGCAGCTGCGGTCAGGTGGTAGCCCCACCACAGCCCGGTTGTGATCTTGATTACCCAAGCCTGGTCGTGAGTTTGGTCCTGCCCTGACTGTGCCCTTGGCAGTGACCATAGTAGCGACCACGTTGAAGCCTTTGCGGTCACTTGCGATTTTCAAATCACTGCAAAAAACAAAGCTCTCCGACACACGGATACTCAAAAAAAAAGGCCGACAGCATCGCGCCGGCGGCCTGGGAATCTTGCATGCACCGCCCTTGCAGTGAGCCGAACCGGCATACGGAATACCCGTACGCCGGTCTGGACTTACAGTGTCCGCGCGACTTCCTGCACTTCGAAGACTTCCAGTTGGTCGCCTTCCTTGATGTCGTTGAAGTTCTTCAGCGTGAGACCGCATTCGAAGCCTGACTTGACTTCCCGGACATCGTCCTTGAAGCGCTTGAGCGAATCAAGTTCGCCAGTCCAGGTGACGACGTTCTCGCGCAGCAACCGAACTGAAGCGCCACGGCGGACCAGTCCTTCGAGCACATAGCAACCCGCGATTGCACCGACCTTGCTGACCATGATGACCTGACGGATTTCGACGAGCCCCAAAGACTGCTCGCGCTTTTCCGGTGACAGCATGCCCGACAAGGCAGCCTTGATATCGTCTACCGCATCGTAAATGATGTTGTAGTAGCGAATGTCGATGCCGCTCGATTCCGCGAGCTTGCGTGCTGAAGCGTCCGCCCGCGTGTTGAACCCAATAATGACCGCCTTCGACGCGACAGCAAGGTTGACGTCCGATTCGGTAATGCCGCCAACTGCGGCATGCACCACCTGCACCCGGACTTCGCTGGTAGAAAGCCGCTGCATCGAATGCACCAGCGCTTCTTGCGAGCCTTGCACGTCGGTCTTGATGATCATCGGCAGATTCTTGACTTCGCCATCCGCCATCTGATCGAACATATTCTCAAGCTTCGCCGCCTGCTGCCTTGCCAGCTTCACATCACGGAATTTACCCTGGCGGAACAGGCCGATTTCTCGGGCCTTGCGTTCATCCGTCATGACCGTCACTTCTTCACCTGCAGCCGGCACCTCGGTCAGACCCTGAATTTCGACCGGAATGGAAGGACCCGCTTCATTGATTGCCTTGCCGTTTTCGTCGAGCATGGCCCGAACTCGCCCATAGGCGGAGCCGGCCAGCACCACGTCGCCACGCTTGAGCGTACCGGCCTGGACCAGAATGGTCGCGACCGGGCCGCGACCCTTATCGAGTTTCGCTTCAATGACAAGACCACGCGCTGGCGAATTGACCGGCGCCTTCAACTCCAGCACTTCGGCCTGCAGCAGTACGTTTTCCAGCAGGGCGTCAATGCCCTCGCCGGTCTTGGCCGAGACCGCAATGAAGGGCGACTCGCCGCCGTATTCTTCCGGCACGACCTGCTCGGCGATCAATTCCTGGCGCACGCGATCCTGATTGGCGCCCGGCTTGTCGATCTTGTTGATAGCAACGACCAGCGGCACGCCGGCCGCCTTGGCATGCGCAATTGCTTCGCGCGTTTGCGGCATGACGCCGTCATCGGCTGCGACCACCAGCACGACAATGTCGGTCGCCTTGGCGCCACGGGCACGCATCGCCGTAAACGCTTCGTGACCCGGGGTGTCGAGGAAAGTGATCATGCCGCGCGGCGTTTCGACGTGATAGGCGCCGATATGCTGCGTAATGCCGCCGGCTTCGCCCGCCGCCACTTTCGCGCGCCGGATGTAGTCAAGCAGCGAGGTCTTGCCGTGATCGACGTGACCCATGACCGTTACAACCGGTGCACGTGGCAGCGATTCTACGTCGGCATGTTCTTCGCCGGTCTCAAGCATGGCTTCTGGATCGTCCAGCTTTGCCGCATGCGCGGTGTGGCCCATTTCCTCCACCACGATCATGGCGGTTTCCTGGTCCAGCACCTGGTTGATCGTGACCATCTGGCCAAGCTTCATCAAATGCTTGATGACCTCGGACGCCTTGACGGACATCTTGTGCGCCACTTCCGCAACCGTAATGGTCTCGGGTATGTGCACGTCCTTCACGATGGCTTCGGTCGGTGCCTGGAAATTGGTCTCGCGATCTTCTGAATGGGACGGACGTCGGCCCTTCGGACCGGCACGCCATCCATCGCGTCCACCGCCCGTATTACCGCGCGTCTTGATACCCACGCCACGCTTCTTGGCATCGTCTTGCCAGGTCGACGAAACATTGGCCGACTTGATCGACTTCTTGTCGACAGCAACAGCCGGCTTCTTCTCGTCTTTCTTCTCGCCGGGCTTCTTGTCGGCCGGGCGATGCAGTGTGCCTTCCGGTGCCTTGGCGGCCACTGGGGCGGGTGCTGGCTCTGGCGCCTTCACCACTTTACGCGGGGCGCTCATCATGGCCTTGATCTGGGCCACTTCATCGGCCACGGCCTTGCGGGCGCGGTCCGTTACGGCGGCGCGTTCCGTGGCGTCACGGGCGCTTTGCTCGGCATGGCGCTTGCGTTCTTCGTCCGCGGTTCGGCGAGCCTCATCGCTAACGGCCTCGTTCTGTAATTCCTTGCCCTTGGCCGCGCGTTCGGCGGAAGCTTTTGCCGCTTCGGCCTGCCGGTCGCGTGCCTCCTGGGCGTCCGCTTCTTTCTCTTCGGCTTCCAGCTTGGCCAGGCGTTCCTGCTTCTCGCGCAGGTCGGCTTCCTGGCGCGCCATCAATTCCACATGGCGACGCGATTCTTCGGCGCGACGGGCCACTTCGGCTTCATCGACAACGGGAACGGGCGGCGCAACCGGAGCGCTTTCAACCGCGGGTTCGTCGCGCTTGACGAAAGTGCGCTTCTTGCGAACCTCCACCTGGATCGTGCGCGACTTGCCAGTGGCGTCTGCCTGCTTGATCTCTGTCGTTTCCCTGCGTGTCAGGGTGATTTTTTTCTTTTCGCCATCCGGCGCGGCGCCATGCGCACGACGCAGATGCCCGAGGAGCTTGTCTTTATCTTCCTTGGACAGCTGATCGGACTCCGAGCTCTTCTCGACGCCAGCAGCACGCAACTGCGTGAGCAGCAGGTCAGCCGGCATCTTGAGTTCGGTGGCAAACTGGGCTACGTTGGTACTCGCCATTCAATCCTCTTTTCTATGTGACGCGATGAACATTCCGGTCGGGTCTTACTGCTTCGCCGCCGTCAGTTCCCAGACTTTCGCCTGCAGGGCCTTGGCACGATCGTCGTATCTGGCGTCGATCAATTTCATTTCCTCGTCGCTCACATCTTCAAATTCATTTTCAATCAGTTGCCGTGCGCGTTCGGGCGGCAAGGCCAGTATTGCGCTGAACTCGTCGTATGCCAGACCCGCGAAGGCTTCCAGCGTCTTGATTCCGGCCATGCCAAGCTTGCCGGCAGTGAGGCGGTCAATGCCTTCCATGTTAGCCAGTGCATCGTCCATGCCTTCGAGACCTTCCTCGGAGGCAATCGCTTCTGTCACCAGTGCATCGCGAGCGCGGTTTCGAAGTTCACTGACCGTGTCTTCGTCGAAGGATTCGATTTCAAGCATCTCGTTGATCGGCACATAAGCGATCTCTTCGAGACTTGAGAATCCTTCGGCGGCAAGAATATCGGCAACCTCCTGGTCCACGTCCAGCTTCTCCATGAACAGCGAGCGTACCAGCGCGGTTTCACTGGCGCTCTTGTCGGCCGACTCCTCCGCCGTCATGATATTAATTTGCCACTTCGTGAGATCAGCGGCAAGTCGAACGTTCTGGCCGCCACGACCGATAGCGATTGCGAGATTTTCTTCGTCGACGACGACGTCCATCGCATGCTTTTCTTCGTCAACCATGATGGAAGAGACGTTCGCCGGTGCCAGCGCGCCGATCACAAACTGAGCCGGATCTTCGGACCACAGAACGATGTCAACGCGCTCACCGCCGAGTTCGCCAGTAACGGCTTGCACTCGCGAACCGCGCATGCCGACGCAGGTGCCGATCGGGTCGATCCGCTTGTCCGTTGTGAAGACGGCGATCTTGGCGCGAACGCCAGGATCACGTGCCGCGGATTTGATTTGAAGCAGGCCTTGCTCGATCTCAGGCACTTCGAGTTCAAACAGCTTCATGATGAATTCTGGCGCGGTGCGCGACAGGATCACCTGCGGCCCACGGGCATTGCGCTCGATTCGCTGTATATAGGCACGGACACGATCGCCGATCCGGAGATTTTCTTTCGGGATCATCTGGTCGCGCGGCAGTCGGGCCTCGATCTTTCCGGACTCGACAATCGCGTCGCCACGTTCCATGCGCTTGATGGTGCCGGTTACCAGTGCGTCGCCCCGTTCCAGAAAATCGGACAGGATCTGTTCGCGCTCGGCATCGCGAATTCTTTGCAAAACTACTTGTTTGGTGTCTTGAGCGAAGCGGCGACCAAAGTCAACGGACTCGATCGGTTCCTCGATGTGATCGTCCACATCGATGTCGTCGATTTGCTCTTTCGCTTCGAAGTGGAGGATTTCCTGGTCAGGCAGTTGCAGACCCGCTTCGTCTGGCACGACATGCCAGCGGCGGAAGGATTCGAATTCGCCCGTCTCACGATCAATCGCAACGCGAATGTCAACCTCGCCGTCGTAGCGCTTTTTGGTCGCCTGGGCAAGTGCGTGCTCGAGCGCGCCGAACACGACGTCCTTGTCCACATTTTTTTCGCGCGCCAGCGCATCGACCAACAACAAAACTTCGCGACTCATGCTTTGCGGCTCCTAAAATCCACTTTTGGCACTAGACGTGCCTTATCCACATCGGCGAGCGTAAATTCCAGCATCGCCGGCCCTTCCTTGCCTTCAAATTCCAATTTCAGATTATCGCCATCAGGGGCATGCAATATCCCCTCGAAAGATTTTCGATTTGCCGCATTCGCCATCGGCATGCGCAACTTGACGGTTGCTTCATGACCCGCAAAACGCTGGTAATCGGTAAGCGTCTTCAGCGGACGATCAAGGCCAGGAGAGGAAACTTCGAGCCGCTCATAAACCGCGTTCTCAACCGTCAGGACGTGCAGCAGTTGGTGCGTGACCTTCTCGCAATCTTCAACCGTTATCGCCTTGTCGCCGCCTTCTTCTGGCGGCGATGCTTCGTCATACGGGAAATCGATGTATACGCGCACAAGGCCGCGCCCCGCCTGTTCGAGATCGACCAGGTCGTAGCCCATGCCCGTAACCGTTTTCGCTATTAATTCCTGCAGACGCAAAGCGCTTCCCGACCTTTCCTGTTCCAGGCCACAACATTTGTCCGGC
This sequence comes from Herminiimonas sp., assembly GCA_028292265.1. GTDB lineage: Bacteria > Pseudomonadota > Gammaproteobacteria > Burkholderiales > Burkholderiaceae_D > JAQGMR01. The sequence goes on along the minus strand of JAQGMR010000006.1, from coordinate 14,206 downwards.
CTGCACCATCTCAAAACGGCTTAACAAAAAAAAAAATGGGCAAGTGCCCATCTTCTATTTTTATTGCCCAGGTCGCCTACGGCGGACCTGCCTGCTACTTCCAGCGACGATCTTGCGGAGCAGCTTTTTTGTTAACTGCGTAATTATATGCGATCGCAGACTGCATCGCAATGAAAACTCCTGCTGCGCCGGAGTGCATGCACGCGCCGGGACGGCGGACGGTTCATTCATATCAGTCCTCGCGTCCCGCCAGTTCCAAAACCTTATCCGCGCGCCCTGCGCCGTGGCATGCCGGCCGTGTTGCCCGGTGTTCCGCCAAACCGCGCCGGCCCGGTATTACGATTCTGCGCAGGACCGCGTCGAGGTTGCCCCATGCCGGGGAATCCAAGCGCAGTCTGCAATGGATCGGGTTGTCTTGGACGACCCTGTCCCGACCCTTGGCCACCGCGGCCTTGTCCGCCTTGTCCCTGGCCGCCTTGCCCTTGGCCCCCTTGTCCCTGGCCGTAGCCTTGGCCAGCGCCCGGCCCACGTCCCTGACTGTAGCCCTGACCCGCACCCGGCCCGCGTCCCGGCCGGCTCTGTCCGCCTTGACCCTGACCATAGCCTTGACCTTGTCCAGCCCCTGGACCGCGACCTCCGCCAGCCCCCGGACCAATGCCCCGAGGGCCCGGTGTGCGTTGACTGGAGTCCACATAGCTCGCCACATTACCGTTGACTTCAGGACGACGGTTTGAATCCTTGCGCGACTTTCCAGCGTCTTTCTGGCCGACCAATTTTTCAAGGCCGCTCTGATTCAACAAGTCGCGTACTGAATTTTCATCCAGCTCTTCCCAGCGTCCACGCTTGAGACCACGCGGGAGCATGAAGCTTCCATAGCGGGTACGTATCAAACGGGAAACGGTTAGACCCACCGCCTCGAACATGCGCCGGACTTCGCGATTGCGACCTTCGCCAATCGTAATGCGGTACCAGCGATTGACGCCTTCTCCGCCGCCGTCGGCGATCTTGGAAAATTGGGCAAGACCGTCATCCAGTTCGACGCCGGCAAGCAACTTCTGGCGCATTCCTTCTTCAAGTTCACCCAGGGTACGCACCGCATATTCACGGTCAATGCCATATCGCGGGTGCATGAGCCGATTGGCCAGATCTCCTGAAGTCGTAAAAAGCAGGAGACCCTCTGTGTTGAAATCCAGCCGTCCGACCGCCAGCCATTTCGCTGCTTTCATGTTCGGCAGCCGGTCGAAAACCGACGGACGTCCTTCCGGATCGCTCGAACTTACGATTTCTCCGGCCGGCTTGTGATACACGAGCACGCGTGGTGGCTTCTTGCTAATTTTTCGTGTAAGCACTTTGCCGTTGATGCGAACCTGATCGGCGGCAAGGATGCGCTGCCCGATATGCGCTGGCTCGCCGTTGACGGAAACCCGTCCAGCGACGATCAACTCTTCCATGTCACGTCGGGAGCCAAGGCCGGCATCCGCCAATACCTTGTGCAGTTTGGGTGCATCGTCCTCGGCGGTAAGATCCCGACGAACTGGCTTCGCAGGACCCTGCTTGCCACGCGAGGCGTCGTCTTCACCAGCGAGTCGGTCGAAGTCTTCAGACGTAACGAACGAAAACACGTCTTCGGCCTCAGGCGATCGGCCCGGTTGCTTCCCTCTTGCTGGGGCAGGTCCGCGTGAAGGCTGCCCGGCCTTTTGTGGCGGCCGGCGATTGCCTTCTCGATTCTTCCCGTTTTTAGGTGCCCGTTGTTCTGGACGCCTGACGCTGTTACCAGGCTCGCCGCCAGGAGGCGATTCGCCCGCTGCTTCGTTTCCAGGCTCCGCGCTTTCAGTCCCAGCAGCGACCTCCTGCCGTGGCGCGTTGCTTCGTGAACGGCGCAGGCTGCGCGGACCACGGACGCCGCGCTTTGGAGGGCGACCTTCGCCCGCCTCGGTTGTGGACGGCGAAGACACGTCCGCATTCGGCGCGCTCATACCGGCGTCACCTTTCCCGTTATTGCCGTCGTTGGAGGCAGCAGGCTTTGGAGCCGGCGGCAGCAAATCATCATTGGAATCAGGCATGGTCATCGTTTGCTAAGGGTTGGGGCTCGGGTTGTGCATCGGCGTCGTCTTCAATCACCGCTGCTGCAGTCTGGTCGTCCTGCGCTATGGCGGACGGCGCATCTTGTATTTCAAGATCCGGCAATGTCGACTCGCTCGCCGGTACTTCAGAATTCGATAGTGCCGGCTCCAGGGCTTTTGCAGCCGGCGCATTAGCGAGGAACTCGATTGTTGACTGGTCGCCGTCGGCGCTCAGTGCAGATCTAATTTCGGACATATCCGATAGCCCACCTGTTTCAGTATCGCTGCCGGCCACTTTTTGCAAAGGCGGCAACTGCTGGAGAGAGGTCAGGCCAAGGTCGTCAAGGAATTGTCTCGTGGTTGCAAACAAGGACGGACGCCCCGGAACGTCCCGGTGCCCTACCGTCTCTATCCAACCGCGATCTTCAAGCGTCTTGATCGTCTGCGAATTTACCGTTACACCTCGAATTTCCTCAATGTCGCCACGAGTGACGGGCTGCCGGTACGCGATAATGGCAAGCGTTTCCAGCGTTGCTCTGGAATATTTAGGGGGCTTCTCCGGATTCAGACGATCCAGGTACTGCTTCATTTCAATACGGCTTTGGAATCGCCATCCGGTCGAGAGACTTACGACCTCGATCCCCTTTTCGGCCCAGTCGTTCCGCAACTCTTCGAGCATGCCGCGAATGGTGTCCGCGCCTACTTCGCCTGCATCGTCGCCGTGACCGGCGAAAAGTTTTTTAAGTTCGTGGATGGACAGCGGCTCATGCGCACATAGCAATGCTGTTTCGAGGACCTTTTTCGCCTCAGTTGTATTCATATCCGATTCGTGTGCGACCGTTTAGTTGCGGGTATGGCTGTCTTTTAATGCGACGTGTCGGGTTGTACCGCAAAGATCTATTGATGATTTTTGGGCGAGGCGCAACTGTATGTGCCTGCCCAGAGAACTAATTAAACTATTGGTGCTGCGTTGATGCTGCGTTCCGCGCCCTGTTTGGAGGGATTTTTTATACGGGCGGGAAATATGTGACTTGGTTGCGGGGGCAGGATTTGAACCTACGACCTTCGGGTTATGAGCCCGACGAGCTGCCAGACTGCTCCACCCCGCGTCTGAAGAAATGAACTATACATGGTATCAATCGGCATTGCAAACTGCGTCGCTCAAATTTCCGTGAATGCTACACTTGCAAGCCCCTGACTTTGCCTGATAGATGGGTATATACATGGGCATTCAACTCACCCTTCATCCTTGTACTGCCTTATGAAATATTGTCCAGCCTGCGCCGCTCCTGTCTCATTGCGAATTCCGCCTGATGACAATAGGCATCGTTACGTATGCGACGAATGCGGAACAATCCACTATCAGAATCCGAAGATGGTAATCGGATCAATCCCGCTCTGGAACGAGGGTGAACAAACGAAGGTGTTGCTGTGCCGGCGGGCGATTGAACCGCGTCACGGATTTTGGACCCTGCCCGCCGGGTTTATGGAGAATGACGAGACGACTGCCGAAGCAGCCGTTCGCGAAACGGAAGAAGAAGCTGGCGCCAGCATCGAACTGCACCCTCTCTTCAGCCTGCTCAATGTGCCACACGTGCACCAGGTGCATTTGTTCTACCGCGCCACATTGCTCAACCTTGACTACAAGGCGGGAATCGAAAGCCTGGAAGTGAAAATGTTTTCCGAAGCCGAAATTCCGTGGGCAGAAATCGCTTTCCCAACGGTTGCCCACACGCTGCGCTTTCTTTTCGCCGACCTGGACCGCATCCGCCGCAGCGGAGGGGACTTCGGATTCCATGTCCAGGACATTCGCAAGTCAATGCGCGTGACAAACCCGGAATGAGCCGGCAGCGCGCAGCGCCGGCTTACCAGTTCGATTCGCGCTCGGGCGTTGCCGTAATGTTGTGAATTGACAGATCGGCACCGTCATATTCCTGCTCGGGGTCCAGTCGCAAGCCGACAATTTTCTTGAGCAGTCCATAAACCACAAACCCACCGATGCCTGCGATTGCAATACCGGTCAGTGTTCCGACGAATTGCGAGGCAAGGGAAACGCCGCCAATACCACCCAGGGACTTCAGCCCGAAGATGCCTGCGGCGATGCCGCCCCACGTACCGCACAGCCCGTGTAGCGGCCATACGCCCAGCACGTCGTCAATTTTCCATCGGTTCTGCGTGAGCGTGAACATTGATACAAATAGCCCGCCTGCAATCCCGCCGGTTACGAGTGCGCCGAGCGGATGCATGAGGTCTGATCCGGCACACACTGCGACGAGTCCGGCGAGCGGACCGTTATAAATGAAGCCGGGGTCGTTCTTCCCCACCACCACGGCAACCAGGGTGCCGCCGACCATGGCCATTAGAGAATTGATTGCAACGAGGCCGTTCATCTTGTCCAGCGTTTGCGCACTCATTACGTTGAAGCCGAACCATCCGATCGTCAAAATCCATGCGCCCAGTGCAAGAAACGGAATGCTTGAAGGGGGATGCGCCGAAACCGCGCCGTCTCGCGAATATCGACCACGGCGCGCGCCGAGCAGCAATACGGCGGGCAGGGCAATCCACCCCCCGACCGCGTGGACGACGACCGAGCCAGCGAAATCGTGAAACTCTGCGCCGAAGGCATGGGCCAGCCAGTCCTGCATTCCGAAACGATGGTTCCAGGCGATGCCTTCGAAGAAGGGGTAGACCAGACCGACCAGCAAAGCTGTGGCAGCAAGCTGAGGATAGAACCGGGCCCGCTCGGCAATGCCGCCCGAAACGATTGCCGGAATGGCAGCGGCAAAGGTCAACAGGAAGAAGAACTTGACCAGCTCGAATCCATTTTTTTCCGAAAGGACGTCGGCGCTTGCAAAGAACTGGGTACCGTAGGCGACGCTGTATCCGACGAAGAAATACGCAATGGTCGATACAGCGAAATCGACTAGAATTTTTACGAGCGCATTAACCTGATTCTTCTTCCTTACGGTTCCCAGTTCCAGAAAAGCGAAACCGGCGTGCATGGCCAGAATCATTATGGCGCCCAGCAAAAGGAACAGTGTGTCTGCGCCATTTTTAGACCCGTACATGTGCTATCTCCCCATAGAAGTGCATAATCAATGTTGCGCGCTGGAAAAGCAATTTCCGTTCCAATCTGGTGCGTAGGGCAAAGTTTCCTCTAAGCGCTTGTTTTCTCAATGAATATTTTTTACCTCTCCCGGCCCGCTAATTCCATCGCACCGAAAGCGTGCTTTCCGGTGCCCCGGGGTGGTGAATCGTGAAGATTCCGTGGCTCGACGCCAAGTCTTCATTTCCAGACGTCTCGCTTGCCCTGACTGCCGAAGACGGGGCCGCGGGTCTGCTGGCTGCAGGTGCGGATCTTTCGCCGCCGCGGTTACTGCAGGCTTATCGCCATGGCGTCTTTCCCTGGTTTTCAGAAGGACAGCCGATACTCTGGTGGAGCACCGATCCTCGCATGGTGCTGATGACCGACCAACTTCGTATATCGGCGAGCCTGGCCAAAAAACTGAAGCAGGTAGAAAAGAGCCGCCATGCCGGCGGCCCGTGGCAGATTACATTCGATCATTCCTTTGACGACGTTATCGCCGCCTGTGCGAACCTGCGGCGTCACAGCGCCGGCACCTGGATATCGGACGACATCATCGCCGGCTATTCCGCCCTGCATCGGATGGGCTATGCCCACTCCGTGGAGTGCTGGTTCGACGGCGAGCTGGCAGGCGGCGCCTACGGCATTTGCATCGGACGCATGTTTTATGGAGAGTCGATGTTCGCCAAGGTTAGCGATGCATCAAAAATAGCGCTTGCCTACCTGGTTGCGTTCCTGCGGCATAATGAGGTAGCCATGATTGACTGTCAGCAGGAGACCGACCATTTGGCGTCTCTGGGGGCGAGCGCCATTTCACGCAGCGAGTTCATCGCACATCTACGAACCGCGATAGCGCTGCCCCCCATAAAAATTTGGCGGCCCGTCGACCTCGTTCAAATAGCGAGTAAATAGGCTTTGCACGACGCCGCGCCAGCGGTGTAAATTCGAACCTTCGATCCGGCTGCCCGCTCCAGAAATGACGCATCCCAAAGAGCTACCCTTCTCCACCCTTCAGTTCTATGCAACGGCACCCTACCCTTGCAGCTATCTCGACGACCGCCAGGCGCGTTCGCAGGTCGCCACGCCGTCGCATTTGATTAATGCAGATGTCTATTCCGAGTTGGTGAAGAGCGGATTTCGGCGCAGCGGCATCTTTACCTACAGACCCTACTGCGACGGCTGCCAGGCATGTACGCCGGTACGCGTGCAAACGAAAAACTTCCGGCCAACACGCAGCCAGCGGCGGGCGCTAGCGCGCCACAGCGACCTTAGCGCCTGGGTAACCAACCTGGCGTACATACCGGAACACTACAATCTGTACCTTCGCTATCAATCCGCGCGCCACGCTGGCGGAGGGATGGACCAGGACAGCCGCGATCAGTACGCGCAGTTCCTACTGCAAAGCAAGGTGAACACCCGTCTGGTTGAATTCCGCGATCCGAGCGGTCATCTTTGCATGGTCAGCATCATTGATGTACTGGACGACGGATTGTCCTCGGTATACACCTTCTACGATCCGTCCATGCCAGGCACCTCGTTCGGCACCTACAACATCTTGTGGCAGATCGAGCAGGCCAAGGAGCTTGGTATGCCTTACGTGTATCTAGGCTATTGGATCGGCGCAAGTGAAAAGATGGCCTACAAAGTGAATTTCCGGCCGATTGAAGCGCTTCAACGCGGCAAGTGGACTGAAATGGAATTCTGAGCCCGTGCCCTGCCTGAACGGCGGGCGGCGTTGCAATGGCTCGCGCTACAATAGCGCCCCGTTCCATTGCCATCTCGCCAACCGCTGACGTGTCCAACAAATTGCTCTATGCGCTCGCCCGCCCGGTCCTGTTTTCCATGGACGCGGAGCGCGCGCACCATCTCACTCTTTCGCTCCTCAAGCGCGCGTCGGGCCTTGGACTGACAAGCCTGCTAGCCGCACCGCTGCCCGATCCACGTACCGTAATGGGGCTCCCCTTTCGCAATGCTGTTGGTCTTGCGGCCGGACTCGACAAGGACGGCACCTGCATTGACGGCTTGGCCGCACTTGGATTTGGCTCCATTGAAGTCGGCACGGTCACACCACGCCCGCAAGCGGGAAATCCACTGCCGCGCATGTTCCGGTTGCCGGAAGCACACGCCATCATCAATCGCATGGGTTTCAATAATGGCGGCGTTGACGCGTTCGTAAGAAACGTTCAGCGCTCGCGCTTCTTTCAGGATCGGCAAGGCGTACTGGGGCTGAACATCGGAAAGAACGCGGACACCCCGATGGAGCGTGCAGCCGAAGACTATCTGCTCTGCCTTGAAAAAGTCTACCCCTACGCCAGCTATGTGACGGTCAACATATCGTCCCCGAACACCAAGAATTTGCGGCAGTTGCAGGGCGGCTCCGAGCTGGACAGTCTGCTCGCGAAATTGAACGATGCGCGACACCGCCTTGCGGACCGGCACAAGCGCCAGGTTCCGCTGGCGCTGAAGATTGCGCCCGACATGCAGCAGGACCAGATAGAGGCGGTAGCGCAAGCGCTGTTGCGACATGGCATTGATGGCGTCATAGCAACCAACACCACCATCGATCGGGAAAAGGTGAAAGGCCTGCCGCATGCAGAAGAAGCCGGTGGCCTCTCCGGCAAGCCCGTGTTCGAGGCCTCCAACCGAGTAATCCGCGCACTCAAGGCCGCGCTCGGCGACACTGTTCCAATCATTGGCGTCGGCGGCATTGCCAGCGGCGCGGACGCGAAAGAAAAGATTGCAGCCGGGGCCTCGCTCGTCCAGCTTTACACTGGATTGATTTATCGCGGCCCGGCGCTGGTGCGGGAATGTATTGAAGCGTTGCGGCGCGCCGGGTAGTCCTTTTCCACTCTTTGCCTCGAACCGATCAATGGACAAAATCACCTTAGGATGCAGCGACTTGCAGGTGTCGAAAATCTGCCTCGGCACGATGACATTTGGCGAGCAGAATTCCGAGCAGGAAGCGCACGCCCAACTCGACTACGCTCTCGAGCGCGGCATCAACTTCATCGACGCGGCTGAAATGTATCCCGTCATGCCACGTCCGCAAACGCAGGGACGCACCGAGCAAGCCATTGGAACCTGGCTCAAGAAATCGGGCCGCCGCCGTGACGTCGTCCTCGCGACGAAGATTGCCGGTCCAGCCCCGCACATGAAATGGATACGTAATGGCCAAAACAATCTGAACGCCGACAACATTCGCGCCGCAGTCGACGGCAGCCTGGCCCGACTGCAAACGGATTACATCGACCTGTACCAGTTGCACTGGCCGAGCCGCAACCTTCCTGTATTCGGCCAGACGGAATTCAAGCCCGAGAATGAGCGGCCGCACGTACCGGTTGAGGAGACGCTCGCCGCCTTGGCGGAGATGGTCAAGGCGGGCAAAATCCGCCACGTCGGTGTATCGAATGAAAGCGCATGGGGCGTTTGCGAATTCGTCCGGCAGGCTGAGAGAAACGGTGCGCCGCGCATAGCGACGATTCAGAACGGCTACCACCTCGCCAACCGGAGTTTCGAAACCGGGCTAGACGAAGTCTGCTTCCGTGAAAACGTTTCCCTGCTCGCCTACAGTCCCCTCGCGTTCGGGCAGCTCACGGGGAAGTATCTGGACGGTTCCGCGGCACGTGGTCGTCTGACCATATTCCCGCCGACCTGGAGCCCGCGCTACCTTCGTCCCGCTTTGCTGGAAGCGACCCGCCGCTATGTGGCGCTGGCCAGAACCCACGGCTTGACACCCACGCAGCTTGCGCTGGCATGGTGCTATTCGCGCTGGTTCGTGGCATCCACGATCATAGGCGCCACGAGTCTCGCGCAGCTCAAGGAGAACATTGACGCACAGACTGTCACTCTGGACCCCGAGGTGATTAAAGGTGTGAACGCTATCCACGCCGAATTCACCAGCCCCGCGCAATAGGTTTCTTCGGCCGTGGGTCGAGCCATGCGGCGCCTGCGCGCGCTCACGCGTCTATTGCCCACAGCAACCAGGCATTCACGGCCCCGTGGCGGTCCCCTTTGGAATGCTAATATCTCCACGACCCCTTATGACCTGGCTGAAGTTCGAAGGGGATTCACCCCGTTCAGACTGAATCAACCTCATAACCAAAGCCCACAATGAAACCGCTAAAGCTTGCGGGCATCGTCATCGGTGGCGTCGTTCTGATTATTGCCGTTGGCGTCGCCGTGGTCGCCAGCCGGTTCGACGCCGATCGGGTCAAGACCGAGCTTGCCACCATGGTTCTGGACAAGTCCGGTCGCACGCTCAAGATTGATGGCGATCTCCGGCTTTCCCTCTGGCCTGCCGCTGGCGTGAAAGTCGGCAAGGCGTCCCTGTCCGAGCACAATAGCCAGAAAACATTTGCAACGGTGGATTCGGCCCGCCTTTCTGTCGCCCTGATTCCGCTGCTCTCACGACAGATCGTAATAGACGCCATTGACGTCAACGGACTCAATCTGGCTCTGGTCAAGCGCAAGGATGGCACGCTGAATGTGAGTGAAGGCGTTTCAGGCAGCGGCACATCCGGCGCACCGACAGCGGGTAGCGCAGCACCGGGCAGCGCCAAGCCGGACGCGGCGAGCCCGAGTGGCGCGCCAGCTAAAACTGAGCCACTGCAAATCGACATCTCCTCGCTCAAGGTCACCAATTCGCGACTCGACTGGCGTGACGAGAAAAGCGGCAGCAGCACAAGCGTCACCGACCTGAACCTCTCGACCGGGCGAATAAAGGCTGACACTGGCCGTAACCAGTATCAGGTCGAAGCCCTGGTGCTTACTGCGAAAACAAAGACCGGCGCCAACGACGTTTCGGTCAAGCTCGAGTCCCCGCGACTGGCATCCGCCCCGGACAAGCCGGGCGGCCAGTCGGCGATACTCTCCGCGATCGTTTCTGGCCCGGACCACAAGATGGACCTGAGGCTGGCGCTCGCGGGAATCGAACGCGCGGCGAGGGACATCACAGTCGGTAAAATGACGTTGGATGTCGACGCCACCTCCGGTACCTCTACGATCAAGGCAGCATTCACATCACCGTTGAAAGCCAACCTAGATAGCCACATCCTGGTGTCGGAACAATTGACCGGCAGTGTCGACATTGCACATCCGCGCATGCCGATGAAGTCGATAAAACTACCCATCAACGGCGCATTGCATGCGGATCTCGACAAGCTGGCCATTGACGGCAATGCCACGACAAAGTTCGACGATTCTCGGCTTGCGCTCAAGTTCAACGTACCGAAAATATCGCCACTCATCGCAAGCTTCGATCTCGACTGCGACCAGATCAACATCGACCGCTATTTTCCCAAGACGAAAGCCGCGGCCGTACCGGTTACCAGCCCTGCAACGGCACGCCCTGCCCCGCCGGCTCCAACCCCACCGGCTGCACCAACTGCTTCTCCAAGTTCGGCTGCTCCCACGAGTTCGGCTGGCTCGCCTGCGCCGTCTTCCGTCCCCGCTGCAAACGCCCGCAAGGGGGCAGCCGGCGGAGCCCCGGGGGAAGTCGACTTTTCCCGGTTGAACAACCTGACTCTCACTGGTTCAATAAAAGTCGGCAGCCTCCAGGCTTCCAACGTCAAGGCGAGCAACGTCAGCCTGAAACTCAAGACCGAGAACGGCCGGCTGGACGTAGCGCCACATTCGGCCACCCTCTATGGCGGCACAATCACCGGTGCTCTATCCCTCAACAGCAACGGTAATGTCGTGACGGCGCGAGAAAATCTGTCGGGCGTCAACATAAATGGACTGCTGAAAGACGCGGTCGACAAGGACTTGCTAGAAGGCCGGGGTAGCCTGATTTTCGATGTCACGACGCGCGGCGATACCGTTCCCGCGATGAAGAAATCGATAGCGGGGACTGCTTCCCTGGTGCTCAAGGACGGCGCGCTCAAGGGCATTAATCTGGCAAAGACATTTCGGGAATTGAAGGCAAGCTTTTCTGGCCACCAGGACGCGGTTCAGCAGGCATCTGCCGTCGACAAGACGGATTTTTCGGACCTGTCTGCGAGCTTCCGGATCGCAAAAGGCGTCGCCCACAATGATGACCTGGCGGTGAAGTCCCCCTTTCTGCGTCTTGGCGGCGCTGGCGATATCGACATCGGCAGTAACAACTTGAACTACCTGCTGAAGGCGAGTGTTGTGAACACCTCAGGCGGACAGGGCGCGAAGGATCTCGAATTCCTCCAGGGAGTTACCGTGCCAGTGCGCGCAAGCGGGCCTTTCGAACATCTGACTTATCAAGTCCAGTTCGCCGACATGGCGAGCGATGCGTTGAAGGCACGGGTCCAGGAGAAGAAGCAGGAATTGACGAGGCAGCTACAGGATCAACTCAAGGACAAGCTGAAGGGGCTCTTCGGGAAGTAGGCTTGCAGTCGGCTGCCGCCCTCTCCCGGGTTTCACGCCGTCCAGGAAGGCGAAGCGCGCTTCCGGCAAGCACCGTCATTTACCGCACTATGAATGTCGGCAACTGCTAAAGCGGCCCGCCGCATGCGCCAGTCAAATACTGCTGGACAACCGCGAGCTCGAATCCCTCTGCATGTACCGACATGAAAAAACCCCAAAAGTTGATATCCAACTTTTGGGGTTCAGTTCGCAGCGCCGGCTTCCTGATGACCTTACGGATGGCGGATTACTTCGCTCCGCCACTCTCGCATTTCTTCAGGAAGGAAGTCTTGGCGGCGCCAGCCAGAGGCTTGCCGTTCTTGTCGATTGCCTTGTCCGCACAAGCGGCTTTGGCGTCCTTGCCGTCGCCTTCACATTTCTTGATGAACGACGCCTTTGCGGCACCGGCCAGCGGCTTGCCGTTCTTGCCTACGGCCTTTGCCTCGCAACTGGCGGCGGCTGGGGCAGCTGCTGAAGCCTTGCCGGTAGCCGACGACGAAGGGCTTTGCGCTGAGGCAACGCCTGCCATGAACACCATACTGGCCAAAGCCAAAACGATTTTTTTCATTTGATTCTCCTCACGGGGTTGAGATGGATGCACTAATTGCAACGCTAACGTATATTAGTTCGTTGACAGCCCAGTGAAAAAGGATCGGCCGTACCATTCCCTGCCCCAAAGACGGGCTTTCAAAGCTTGATGGCATGGACGAGCGGGGGAAAGCGGGGCTATCGGTATCGGGGCATTTGGTTGTCCCGTGGCTTTACGGCCGCTACGGCGAAGCGAGGCGATGCGCATTAATGGATCTCCGGATCATCCTGATCAGACGCTCGGCACAATGGAAATCAGATGACTGCGACAGAGGAAGTTAAATGTCTCTTTCGACGCAGTTGAGTCGTAAGGCGCGGGGAATCCCGAAACCATCGGCGCTGGGAAGCCTTCCCCTCCCGTTTGGAAGTCACCAGGAGACTTTGCGTTCCAAACATTGTTGAAAATCATATGTCGTTCGGTAGAACTGCTTAGGCTCGCAGAGATTCACACCATCGACCCCAAATCCCCCATAGAAACCTTGCGTGGTCGACTAACCCTTAGGAGAACGTAATGGGACTTCTTGATCAGATCACGGGGCAACTCCCCGGCAATACCGGCGGCCAGAACGAGGAGTCCGGTTCTCAGGGCAATCTCGTGGGTGGCGTAATGGCGCTCATCAACAGCGCGGGCGGGCTTCCTGCACTCCTGCAGAAATTCCAGGCGAGCGGTCTTGGTGACAAGGTGGCCTCGTGGGTCGGTCATGGCGAAAATCAGCCGGTATCTCCGAACGAGGTGAGAGATGCCATCGGTCAGGACGGAATTGACCAGGTTGCGCAAGAGGGAGGGACGACTCCGGAAGAGGCTTCAACGGGATTGGCCCGTTACCTTCCGCAGATTGTCGACAAGCTCACACCGAACGGTCAGGTACCGGAGAACAACGATTTGGTACAGCAAGGATTAAGTATGTTGAAAGGCAGGCTGTTTCACTAGCCGTATTCTGTAGTCGTGAGGTAGTCGTGTGTGCGGGTCGCGCGGCTGCAGTTGTGTGCTGTAGTGGCGCCCGTAGTCGCTTGCCTTTAGTGGCGTGGCTGTAGTCGGGTGCTGTAGTCGGGTGCTGTAGTCGGTCCTGGTCCTGTAGTCGCCGGCCGCAGCGGCCTGCTGTAGTCGCCTGCTGCAGTCCACGGAAGTTGCCATTCGAAATAGTCGTTCGAAGTAGTCGTGCTTGTAGTTGCGTGCCATAGCCGCGTCCAGGTTTGTTGTCCTGTTGTGCCGTCCTGTTGTCCCGTCCTGTTGTCCCGTTAACGCGCCGCACCTAAATAAAAGGGATCTCCATGAAAACCTTTCTCCAATCCTTGGCCTTGAGCCTGCTTCTTATGTGTGGAACCGGGTATGCACAAAGCCCAGGTGCCGCGACACCTGATAAATCATCGGGCACACCGCCGGCCACCAGCTCCAGCAAGGCGAAGTCCAAGGCAACGCCCGCGGCTTCAGAATCCACCTCTGAATCGAAGGATAAGAAAACCTCGAAGGCGAAGGACAAAACCGCAGCAACTGGCGGCGGCGCTGGCAAGGTTTGGGTGAATACGGATTCGAAGGTGTACCACTGCCCCGGCACCCGGTACTACGGCAAAACCAAAACGGGTGAGTACATGGCGGAGTCCGAAGCAAAGTCCAAGGGAAATCGGGCAGACCACAATAAGGCATGTACCTGAGCCAGAGTATCGGAAGGATCGCGGCCTCAAACTGAGATAACCCGGTTCTCGCAGACGGGCTGGTCAAGACTCGGCCGGCCGTGAGAACCGGGAATCCGGGGCAGACCAAGGGTTTTCGGTTCAGGAACCGGGTCCACCCGGAATCGGGCCAGAGCGGGAATCGGGGCCAGAAAATCGGGGCTAGACCACGGTTTTCATGCGGGAAAATCACACAGCCGCGGTAGTCTGGCTGGCGCTCCTATCCATTGCCGGCCGCCGTTCGGAATAGCCCGGTCGCTTAGCGGTTCTTGCGAGGCCCGGCAAAAAATCGGGGCCAGACTGAGGTAACCCGGCTTTATTGGACATCCGAAATGATGGACACTAATGATGCCCGAGGAACCGATGAAACCGATGAAACCAACAAAGAAATCTACTACGTCCAAAGCGGCGCCGACAGCGAAGAACC